>OMWB01000013.1 GCA_900314645.1 uncultured Actinomycetes bacterium | reverse complement strand
CCCGCCCCAGCTGTTGCTGACCCAAAGGGCCCCGCGGATGTCAACATGCGCCTAGGCGGCCTCTGGCAGAGTCTCCGCCTCTTGCTTCGTCTTCTTCGTCTCGAAGTACGTAATCAGCGCAGGAACGGCGTACACGATGTAGACCGCCTGCAGGAAGCAGGCGACGCTCGCGCCGGCACCGCTGGGGATGATCGCGCGCACCACGTTGGTGACGGGGTTATACACGACGAGCAGCCCCAGCACACCCCAGACGCCGCGGCAAAGACGCTGCTCAAGCGTGCCCTCGCTCGAGAAGTTCACCAAGCGGCGCTCGGCAAGCCACCCGACGAAGATGCCCGCCGTCCAGCCAGCGTTCTTGAACGAGTCCACCGCCATCTTCATGGGGTCAACCACGAGATTGCCGGCAGCATCGTAGTCCATGGGGTATGTCTTGTAGGTGGCGTAGAGCATCAGGGCGATGCCGCCGGCCGCGGCGAGGCACGTCACGATAACGTCGCGCTCCGGATGCTCGTCAATCATCTGCATGGTGCGCTGGGCGGCCAGCATCAAGACCACGCCCACCACCAGCGACACGAGCACGTCCTGCGGTGTGTGGACCCCCACCCAGTTGCGCGAGAAGCCAATGAGCACCACGATGAGGACAAGTCCGATGCGCAACGGTTTGCTGAGCTCGCGTCGCAGGGCGAGGCCTCCGTAGATTGACGTGGCGTTGCAGGTGTGCCCGCTGGGGAATGAGTAGCCCGTTGCGGCGGAGATGACTGACGGAAGTGGCTGTACCCGCGCGTCGCGTATCCAGGGGCGATAGGCGCAGACGGTGATCTTCGCAAAGCCGTTCGCCAGTCGGTTATAGCCCCAACCCATGAGCAGGTACTGGCCGAGGCGCTTGTCTATGCACCAGTAGAGGACGCTCAGCACCAGAAGGGCGGGGAGCACCTCGCCGTAGGTGCTGAGGGTAACAGCGAGCGAGTCGAGGTACCCGCCGGTCACCTCGCGCAGGTGCTGAAGAAAGAGCAGGTAGCTAATGTCCAAGTGTGCCTCCTTAACTGACGGGACACAGGGTGGCCCCATTTGTCCAGATTGCCTACAGGCTGGCGAGCATCGTCATGGTGGCGTTGGCGCACTCGCGCGCGGCCTCGGCCTGGAACTCCTCAAACGACATGCCATCGCTGGAGTCAGAGATGGCACGGATGATGACGTACGGGGTCTGGTTGAGGTGGCAGACCTGCGCGATGGCTGCGCCCTCCATCTCGGCGCAGAGACCATCAAACGTCGAAGTAATGGCCTCGACCTGCTCCGGCGAGGAGATGAACTGGTCGCCGCTGCAAACGCGGCCCTCCAGCACCTTGGAAGACGGCGCCGCGCGGCGGACGGCGTCCACGGCGAGCGCGCGCAGGTGCTCGTCGGCGGGGAAGGCGTAGAGGCCGGTGTAGGGAATCTCTCCCTTGTGGTAGCCCAGGGCGCTGATGTCGTAATCGTGCTGGACGGCGTCGATGGAGACGACGAAGTCGTTGATGGTGAGCTCGGGCGTGAGGCCGCCTGCCACGCCGGTGTTGATGATGCGCTTGACGCCAAAACGGGTGACGAGCAGCTGCGCGCAGATGCCGGCGTTGACCTTGCCGATGCCGCACTGCACCACAACAACGCTGGTGCCGGCGATGGTGCCCTCGGTAAAGTCCATGCCGGCGATGGTCGTCACCTGCGTGTCGTTCATCTCGCGCTTGATGGCGTCCACCTCGGAGGCCATGGCGCCGATGACGCCGGTCACGTCGGTGGCGGGCTGGGAGTTGCTCATTTGGTTCCTTTCAAAGGTTGTTATGCCAAATGAACAGCATAGCAGGGTAGCAGCCCGTTCGGACGTTTAACCTGCTATTTTGGTCCTAATGGGCTGGAGACCAAGCCTCTCTCCACATGCGCATGTTGACATCACGGGGCCCATTTTGGTCAACATTGGCGTGTGGAGCGGTAGTGCCGTAGAATGTGCCGATACTGGTTGGGCCGCACGAGAGAGGAAAGGGAAATGACCATACAGAACCCTAAGGCTCGGCCTCAGGATTGGGTCATCGAGTTGCTGGTTGCCAGCACTTCCACTTCGCCGGCGGAGCTGCTGGAGCAGGTGATGGCTGACCCCCGTTGTCCGGCTTTTGGCCCCATCCATCACTTTGTTGTCGGCGCGACGCTCTTGACGTGCTGGCGCAACGCCGAGGCGGCCGCGGAGCGCGATGAGCTTCTGCGCGCGGATTTGGGGGAGATGGTTACGCGCTCGAGCTTTGTTCCTGGGGCAACCTGCGCGCGTTGGGGCGTGTGTGGCGCGGCCGCATCGGCTGGCATGGCGTACGCCATCGTTCGTGGCAATGCGCCGCTGAAGGACGAGGGCTGGCAGGAGGGCCAGCTCATGGTGTCCGACCTGCTGGCGAAGATTGCGCACTCGGGTAGCCCGCGCTGCTGCAAGCGAGATTCACGCGTGGCAGTAGCGGCTGCCGTCCCGTATTTCAACGCTCTGGAAGGCCCGCAGCTGAAGGGGCAAGACAAACTTCCTACCTGCGCTTCGTTTACGCAAAACAGCGTTTGCATGGGAGTGCTCTGCCCGTATCATCCGGAGCACGAGGAAGAGTAGCCCCACCCCTCTCCATGCGCATGTTGACATCACGGGGCCCATTTGGGTCAACATTCGCATGGGGGTGTGGGTGCCGTGCCGCTGGCCGCTACTCCCTCACGTCGTCGAGGAACTCGCGCATGGCCTCGTGCTTCTCGTCGGATCGATCCAACGCCTTCGTGATGCGTCGTGCGCAGTCACTCGAGAGCCTGCCGTCGTACCCGTCGCGCACGCCGTGCTCGTACGCGAGGTTCGCCACGCCGTACAGCAGCACGAACAGCGGCTCGTCTGCTGCGTGCTTGCGTCTGCTTGCAGCGCAGACGTTCGCGATGGAGCGGCCCAGGGCGCCCGCGTTCAAAAGCGCGTCGTCCTCGTTCTGGTAGGTGCCATCGCCCTTCACGTAGTTGTACTTGTACGCTTCGCGCATAGCGAACGCTTCCACAGCATCGATCATGTCGAGGTCGTAGTCCGCAAGCCAGCTGAGGTCGACGGTGGTGCCGACAAGGTCGTCGATGACTCGGCCGATGTTCCTCATGAACGGGGGTGTGGTGTTGTCGCGCTCGTTTGCCAAAGTGGCCTCCTTCTGTTGGGGACGCGTTGCTCCGCACCTCTGTGATACCACGCGCAGGCGCGCGAGTATTCAGCTGCGAGCTAAATGCACTGGTGACACGCCCGCCCAGCTTGTGGGTACGCACGCCCTGAAGTGCGCAAATGCGCTATACAATGGGTGCGTATGCACGATAAAATGCATTTTATGTTATGAAGTAAAGAGCCTATTGCCTGTGTGCCAAGAATGAGTAATCTGCTATGAATTTGAGTATGCCTGCCCTGGAGAAAGGAACCAAACATGGAGCAGACAACCAACAACACCGCCGCCAAGCCGGACAACGAGGTCCCGCTGGACGAGCTGCCGGTAGAGATTAAGGCCTACAAGGACGAGAACGGGTACGCCATCGTCATCAAGTCGAAGGAGAAGCGCATCGGCAGCTCCGACGGCACGCTTGTGGACAACTTCCTGGTGCGCGTCCTCGACGGCGTCGTGCCCCAGACCTACGGCGTCCATACCGTCGCCGTCTCGGACGGGTTCACCCGCCACGTGGAGGTTGCTGGCTCGAAGATTGACGAGCGCGGCCGCCTGTTCATCACGAGCGCCACGGATGGCGTTCAGCGTCCTGCCGCAAAGAAGTAGCAAGTTCGAAGGGGTAGCCCCCACAGTCAATTGAGGCGGACCAGAGGGTCGGACCCTCTGGTCCGCTTTCTGCGCTATAGTTACTGCTAGTTAACTCATGCAATCCAGCAGGAGGCGCACCACAATGAACGTCACCGTAATCCTCATAGAGATGGCTGTCTTTGCGGCGGTCTTCACCGTCGCCGTGCTGGCCTCATATGGAGGCGACAAGAAGTACAGCGCCGCTGGCGTCCACAACTATCCGCCAGACATCCAGGAGGAGTACTTCAAGACGCACGAGCGGGTGGACGTCTCGTACCAATCAAAGAACGTGGTGCTCACCAAGGGTCTCGGCGTACTTCTGTTCACGGCATTTTTGGTCGTTTGCGCGGTGCTTGCTGGCGCAAAGACGTTCTGGCAAGGCTTCGCCGTGGCCTTTGGGCTGATGGTGTGGATTGGCCTCTGGGATACGTGCTTTATTGACTGGGTGCTCTTTGCCAACCTGCCCATGTTCCGGCTTGAGGGAACCGAGCACATGGATGAGGCCTACCACCAGAAGTGGTTCCACCTGAAAGGGATGCTGTTTCCCGGCATCGTTTTCGCGTTGATTCCCGCGGCGCTGGTCGGGCTTGCCATCACCTTGATCCACTAAACCGGGGAACGACAGCGGTCCGCCTCCGTTGTCACCGTACGAGCATGGCCTATACTCTTGGTTGCCTCTTCGAAAGGATGTGCCATGCCTCGCACGCTCAAGATTCTCGGGATAGTTTTGATGGTCGTCGGCGGTTTGGGTGCGGGCGGCTGCCTCGTGCTGTTCATGGCGGTGCTGCCGTATCTCCTCGTCAACCAGTTTGGCGACGCGGCGCCCATCGCACTTGGCTTCGTGCTCATGCTGGCAATCGCTGCTGCCATCATCTACCTGGGCATTTGGCTGCGCAGGAAGGGCATTCGCATGGAAGAGGAGGCATGGCGCGCCAGCCTGCCTGCCCCCTCAGCCACAGACTCGCAGCTCGACGACGTGGATTAGGCACACATCCGCACCCCCTCCTGCGATTGTTGTCGCTGCGGTGCCCGCTTCTGTCAACAATCGCTTTGGGGTGCATTCGCTTTGGAGTGCGCGTCAGCTGGCCTCGGCGGCCTTGAGCGTGCTGTAGAGGAAGGTCTCGTTTTGCGCGCGCAACAGCGTGAGCTCCCACACCACGGTCTCGGGCAGGTCGCGCTCCAGGAACTCGTTGATCAGGCGGATGTTTGCCCGCGCGTCGCAGATGTCGCCTAGGTTGTCCTGATGGGCCATCATGCCCTTCGCGATATCCACGGCGTCTGCCCCAAGAATCTCAGGGTTCTGCTCCGCCACATACCGGGCACGCTTGGCGCGTTTGCGCACGTCATGCGTGCGCTCGGCATCGGAGAGCTTCAGCACGGCAAGGTCGGCCGAGACCGACTCGATCAGCGCGTCAAACCGCGCGCGAATGACGTCTGCCGGCAGGCCGCGCTTGGCGATACGTCCCCTCCACGCGATGTGCTTGGAAAGCTCCATCGCCCGTTCGAATGACTTGGTGACCTGCTTGGATTCCAGAATCTGGAGTACCTTGGCCCGCTCGGCCGCGGCCTCCGCCTTGCAGAACGCCAGCAGCTCGGGCGACGAGTCGGCGTTTTGCCGCGCATGCTTCTCAAAGACGTCCAGCTCGCGCAGGCGCGAGGTATGCCGCACGATGTCGCGCAGGATGACCTGCGCCTCGGCGTTCTCCTCCCGGTCCTGCCACGGCTTGATGAACGCCAAAAGGCTGCGCAGCGTGCGGCTGTTGGTGCGGAAGCGGTGGATGGTCTCAATGTCGTCGGGGTCCGCGAAAAAGGCCTCGCGCCGGTCCTCGATAGCCTCGGCCGTTTTGGTGACGGTCTGCTGAAGCTGGATGAGCGTCCCCCAGTTGGACGAAACCGGTCCCTGCACGAACCACAGGAGCCGCGCTTCGTCCTCGACGGAAGGAATCTCAAGGCATCCGAGTGCGCCGGTGGAGAAGGTGGGCGTCGCGTCGGCGAGCTCCTCCACAACCTCCTCGACAAAGGGGATGTGCCCCACGGCAAAGATCAGCTCGGCCTCGCTTTCCTCCAGCTCGTCGAGGAAGGTCTCCACGTTCTGCCGCCACAGGCTTTCGAGCTCCTGAGGCTTCCCGTCGATCAGAACGCCCTTGTCCCGCAGAGCCTGCTCAAGCAGCTCGGCTGTCTGACGAGCGCGCTTGGCGGGACTCACCCAAATCTGTGCGGTGCGGCCTCGCGCCTGTAGGAGGCGCAGCATGTAGGGTAGGCGCTCCTCAAGCGCTAGCTCGCCAGCTTTGGTGAGGCTTCGGTCCTTGTCTGGCTGACCCAGCTCGGCAGGCATCGCCTTGCCATGCCGCATTACGACGAGTGTCTTCACCAACGTCGCCTCCTTAGCCCACAGTGGTCGCATGACTTGTTCTAGCTTGTGTTTACATCATACTTCGCGCGGAGCGGCAAACGGGCAGGCAGCGCGCCATCATCTGCCCACTGGCTATACGGGGCACGTGTAGAGCGCCGTCGCCGGCGGCGCGCGAAAAAAGAAGCCGCGCGAGGCGGCTCCTTATCAAGCAGCTCGTGCGTTTCTCTTACAGGGCGTCGTAGATCTCGTTAACAAGGCTGAGGGTGGCTTCGTCACCGAGCGCGCTCTGAGCAAAGAACTCGATGAGCCTCTCTTTTAGAACGTCATGGGACTTGACGTGGCGCATAAGGTCAATCAGGCTCCTACGCCTCGCGGGGCTGATGGCGCCGCCCGTTACTGCATCCAAAAGCTCGTCGGGAATCTCGATGCCGTCCAGCTCTGCCATGATGGCTACTTTCTCCGTGGCGGCCTGCGTCCTTGGATTGATCGCGTATCACTTTTGATACTAACGCAAACGGGATGCATGTGACAGGCCTTGAGCGTGGTTGTCGGAAGCATGCGCTCGATCACTATTGGCGCGCCAGATGTACGCCGAACAGGAGGCGGGTTTTGAAGCACGAGCAACTCACTCGTGCGAGCTCCTGCGGTGCGAGGCAAACTCCTCCGCGCGGGTTACGTTGTCACGGTAGTTGCGGGCGAAGCACTCGCCGCCGTGGCAAGCTCGCTGATGCTCATGTTGATCACGTCGTCGGGGTGTTCCAGCACGTAGCTGGCGATGTCCTTCTCGGTGCTGGTAAAACCGTGCGCCTGCAAAAGCAATTCGATGACTGCCATGTCACTGACCTTCCCTTCAGGGTCACTTACCGTTTTACCTGCGCTGATATGGTGCGTAATACCGTTGATGTCTCAGCTAGGAGTGCCTCGACGCCACGTTGGACCGGGTCCTCGGAGTCGCGCGCGATGGAACTCGGCGCGGGCGAGGTCATTTTAGCAAGAGACGAGTTGTCCAATCCCAGAACCAAGACATCATCGTCAGCGCCGAGCCCACGCGGGATACCTCGAGCTTGCGTCTGGCCAGTTTGTCGAGTTCTTCCCCAAGGGCGAGGGCCAGCTTGATCGCGATGAGACGCCTTGGAACGGCTACTCGCTATTGGCACTTTGAACGTACATCGAACACGCCTAGAATGGAGCTGCATTCACTATAGGATTGGTAGCAATATGGAGGTAATCCACATGAATCGCAGCTCAAGAGCATGCTCGCCGCTTGCGTCCAAGGCTCTGGTTGCCGCTCTGTGCGCGGTGCTCGGTCTTACAGGCTTTGGGATGAGCGCCGTTGCGGAGCAGGCTGACGCGGAGGCCGTGGAGGCTGTCGAAACTGTCGAGGCAGCCCAGGTCGAGCGGGCCGAGGCTCCCGAGGAGCCAGAGCTTTCCGAGGACGGAGAGGTGGAACCGCCTGACGAGCCCGTGGAGCCTGTCGCGGAGGAAGCTCCAGAGCCTGAGGCCGCGACTCCGGAAGCCGAGCCCGCCGAAGCCGCTGAGGCCTCCGCGACCCCCGACGAGCCCGAGCTCCAGGCCCAGAACGAGGTGATTGGCCTCTTCTCCTGCGATATCAACCCATGGGAGGTTCCAGACCAGTGGTACACGGGAAAACCCATCAAACCTGCCATGACCGTTACCTACAACGGGATCAAGCTCAAGCAGGGCGTGGATTATGACATCGAGTACGAAGACAACGTAGAGGCGGGCTTCGCCACCTACCGCGTCATAGGCAAGGAAAACCCTAACGGTACATACAACGTTCGCGGCACGTACAATGGCACCTTCACAATTCTGGCCACGCCGATTACCGACTGCAGCATCACTTGGCCACGTCCGCAGCTCTACACCGGCAAGCCCCTCACTCCGCCCGTAGTGGTCAAATACAAGGGAAAGACGCTGAAGGCGGGCACGGACTACACCGTCGAGTACGAGAACAACGTGGCCAAGGGAACGGCCACCATCTACGTCGATGGCAAGGGATTCTATGATAGCTGGGCGGAAGGCACCTTCTCCATCGTCGACCACATCGCACTCTCTCAGTGCAGCATCTCAAAAATCTCCAACCAGTACTACACGGGCAGTGCGCTGAAGCCCAAGCCCACCGTATCCTACGACGGAAAGAAGCTGCGTGAGGGCGTGGACTACACCCTGACATACTCCAAGAACAAGGCCATCGGCAAGGCTACGGTGTCCATCAAGGGCAAGGGCTCGTACACTGGGTCCGTCAACAGGAGCTTCAGCATTGTGCTGGACAAGGGCACATGGAAGCAGTCGGGCGGCAAGTGGTGGTACAGCTTCGCGCACGGCGGGTATCCCAAGTCCGTTCTTCTGACCATTGGCGGCAGCACCTACTACTTTGATAAGAGCGGGTATGTGGTCACCGGATGGAAGGAGCTGAGCAACGGCTGGCACTACTTCAAGTCGTCGGGCGCCATGGCCAAGGGCTGGCAGCAGGTGGGCAGCTCGTGGTACTACTTCGGCAAGGGCGGCGTTATGCTGACGGGGTGGCAGAACCTCTCTGGCAAGCGGTATTGGTTTGCGAGCTCCGGAGCGATGGCTACGGGGTGGAAGCAGATTGGCGGCAAGTACTACTACTTCGAGAGCTCCGGCGCGATGGCGAAGAGCAAGTGGGTGGGCAACTACTACCTGCAGGCCGACGGCACGATGGCCGTGAACAAGTGGATCGGCAAATACCACGTGAATGCTAGCGGCAAGTGGGACAAGACGCGGTAGCCCCACTGCCTTAGCGCATGTTGACATTGAGGGGCCCGTCCGGGTCAACATCAGCAGGAAGAGCATGCTGATGTTGACTCGGACGGGCCCCTCAATGTCAACATGCGCATCGGGGGACATCTGCTGTGCTTGGGGCACTCGCTTGGCGCAGAGTAACCTCGAAACAGCGGCAACTCTGTGCTTAGGAGGCGCCTGTGGGGCATAATGGACGCAGGTGCCACGCTCGACAGGGAAGCCAGCCATGAACAGATACTACGCCACGTACCAGCAGAAACTTCGCACGCCCGAGGAGGCCGTCAAGGTCGTGAAGAGCGGCGACTGGGTGGACTACGTCACCAACGTCTGCTTCCCTACGCTGCTCGACCGCGCGCTCGCCAAGCGCAAAGACGAGCTCTTTGACGTCAAGTTCCGTGGCAACCTGAGCTTCGGCCCCATCGAGGTCGCGGAGTGCGACCCCACGCGCGAGCATTTCTGCTACAACAGCTGGCACTTCTCGGCGTACGAGCGCAAGCTCTCCGACCGCGGGCTCTGCAGCTTCATCCCCATGATCTTCAGCCTCAACGGCGAGTACTACAAGCACTTCCTGGACGTCAACGTCGCGATGATGGCGGTCACGCCCATGGACAAGCACGGGTACTTCAACCTCTCGTGCGCAACCGGCGTGGCGAAGGCCATCCTCGACAAGGCTGACATCGTCATCCTGGAGATAAACGAGCACTTGCCCAAGATCTGCGGCGGCTTTGACCAGGTCATTCATATCGACGAGGTCGACTACGTGGTGGAAGGCGAGCACCCAGAGCTTCCGCAGGTGCCTATCGCGCCGGCGTCTCCGGAGGAGCTCAAGATGGCGGACTACATCCTTGAGCACGTGCGCGACGGTGCCTCGCTTCAGCTGGGCATCGGCAGCCTGCCCAACGTGATCGGTGCGCGGCTGGCGGAGTCTGACCTCAAGGACCTGGGCATGCACACCGAGCTCTGCGGCGACGCGTACTACCATCTGCACAAGGCCGGCAAGCTGACGAACAAGGCCCTGAACCTGCACCGCGGGCAGGGGATGACCGGCATGGTGTTTGGCACCAAGGAGCTCTACGAGTGGGTGGACGACAACCCGTCGGTCATCGTCGCGCCGCTGACCTACGTCAATGACGTGCGCGTTATTGGCAGCATCGACAACGTGGTGTCCATCAACAACTGCGTGGAGATCGACCTGTACGGGCAGATCAGCTCGGAGAGCCACAGCACGCGGCAGATCTCTGGGACGGGCGGGCAGCTCGATTTCTTGGAGGGTGCGGCGCTGTCGAAGGGCGGCAAGGGCTTCATCTGCATGAAGTCCACGTTCACGAGCCGCGACGGCGTGCTGCACTCGCGGATCAAGCCGTCGCTTGAGGGGGACATCGCCACCGCGCCGCGGAGCCAGGCGTACTTCATGGTCACCGAATACGGGTGCGTTAACCTGGTGGGCCGCAGCACGTGGGAGCGCGCGGAGATGCTCATCTCGCTGGCGCATCCGGACTTTCGGGACGAGCTGATCAAGGAAGCGCAAGCTCGCGGAATCTGGCGGCGGTCGAACAAGCGGTAGGGGTGCGCGCTGGCGTGGGACGCCCAGCGCAATCAGACGTTATGGCAGCCTGTTTCGTCTCATTGAGCGGGTTACCAGCGCAATCATACTTTTTTGGCGCCCGCATTGACGCATTGAGCGTATGCGGAGATTGGATAGGCACCGCGCTTTTGATTATTGACTAGAAATTGTGTTCTCAAAGATACGAACATATGTACTATATTAGTTGAGACGCATGCATGGACTATCTCTATTCAGACGTTCCTTCTGGACGGATTGTAGCCTATAGGCTACAATCCTGATGGTGAGGGGAGAACGGGTGCTTAACATCCAGACAACCGAGGATTTCGATAAATGGCTCCGTAAGCTCCGAGACCTTCAGGCGAAAATGCGTATCGTGCGCTATTTCGAGAGGATTCAAACTGGCGATGCAATTACCGGCGATTACAAGCTGGTTCGACCGAAGATCATAGAAGTCAGGTTCGACTTTGGACATGGCTATCGGGTCTACTTGACGCAAGAGGGCAGCGAGCTCGTGCTGTTGCTCGTAGGGGGCGATAAGTCCACCCAGAGCCGTGATATCGACAAAGCCGAAAGGTTGGCTAAAGAGTGGAGAGAGGGGCGAGGGAATGAAGACAAGCGTGTTTGATGCGGCCAACTACATCGAGACGCCTGAGGATGTCGTGGCATATCTCAACGTTGTGCTCGAAGAAAGTGGACCCGCCGCCCTCATCGAGGCCATCGGTACGGTTGCTCGATCTAAAGGAATGACGAAGATTTCAGAGCGCACGGGGCTCAAGCGAGAGGGCTTGTACAGATCTCTCAGCGAAGGCGGTAACCCGTCGTTTGTGACTGTTTGTAAGGTTCTAGAGGCGTGCGGAATGCGGCTTGAGATTGCCCAAGCGGAGGACAAAGGGCTTACAATTGCGTGATTGCCGTGCTGCTTGAATCGACCGAACGGGTGGGTGGCCAGCGCAACCGGACTTGGACAAAAGGGACGGGGTGGACCCAGGCGAGCATTGCGCTCATCTCCTGCTGATGTTGACCGAAAGCGGCCCCGTGATGTCAACATTCGCAGTTGGGGCGGGGGCTGGAAGGTAATCCGGTTTGGTACCACTTCTGGGGGCCTGACTGGAACGTAATTTGGTTTGGTACCACGGGTTGGGGGCCGAAACGGTGGTACGAAGCGGAATAGCGTTCCAGACGGGGCTCTGCGAGTGGTACGAAGTGGAATAAGGTTCCAGCAAGCCCCGCAGAGTGGTACCAAACGGAATGCCGTTCCAGCAAGCCCCCGCAGAGTGGTACCAAACGGAATGCCGTTCCAGCAAGCCCCCTCAGCCCTACGCGGCGAGCTCGAAGGTCAGCGTCACGGGGTTGTGGTCGCTGTAGGCAAAGCCTGCATCCACGTTGTGCGCCGTCGCCACCACGTTGTCCGACACGATGAAGCCGTCCACCGTCACGAGGTAGGTCACCCCAGGCACGTACGGCATGTCTGAGCCGCGGCAGCTCGCCACCTCGGCAAGGTTGTCAGCCTGCACGACCGACAAACCCTCTGGCAGCTCGTCCTCGTCAAGCGTCGAAACCCAGTCGGGCGGCAGCTGCTCGCTCTCGTACAGCTCCAGCGAATCGGCCAGCGCGTGGTTCCAGTCTCCGCCCGCAATAACGTAATTACCTGCGGCGTATTCTGCCGACAGCAGCCCCATGAGCAGCTCCATCTGCTTTGCCCGATAGACGCCGCCCTCGTCGTAGGCGCTCATGTGGCTGTTGATCAGCACCAGCTCGCGCCCGTCGTCGGTGGGGATGCGCACCGCGGAGAAGCACCGGTCAAGGTCGAAGAACTTCTGCGGGAAGCCCTCGTCGATGGGATAGCTGTAGCGCGTGGCCGAGGAGATGCCCACGTCCGAGAGGGTGAGCAGCCCGCTCTGCACGCTACCGTGCATGTCACGCGGCGGGTAGGCGAGGAAGGCGCTGTGGAAGTTGGGCGCGAAGACGGCCTGGTACGTGGGGAAGGCAGCCATGAATGCCGCGCTCTGGTCCACGTGGTAGCTGCGCGTGGAGTCCACGTCCACCTCTTGGAGCAGGCAGAAGTCCGGGCTCAGCGACTGCAGCGTAGTGATGGCCCCGTCCGTCAGGGCGAGCACGCCCTCCTTGCTCGCGGCGGTGCTGTCGTCTCCGCGTGTGGGCGTGCCGTCGGCCATCCAGCCCTCCTCCATGAAGAACGAGAAGCTGGGATCGTAGGCGCCAAAGCCGATGTTGTAGGTGGCGACGGTGTAGGTGGCACCATGCTCTAGCTGGGCTTTATTTGCAGCGGCAGGACCCGTGACCTCAAGCTGGATGCCATCGTCGATGCGGTAGTACGTGGCACTGAGGTAGCCCACGTAGCCAGCCGCCGCCAGCGCAACCGCGACGAGCAGCACGACGAGCACCCTGAGAATGGTCCTTGCGAGCGAGCGACGTTGTGTAGCCATGAGGGCTCCTTTGAATGGAGATGCCTGAGAGTTAGTTTAGGGGTCTGTGGGAGCCGGTATCGACCGGTCGGGCGGGCGAGCTGCCCAACCGGACGATTGGCGGGCCAGTTTCGTCTGGTTAGGCAGGTGAGCAGCGCAATCGGACGTTAGAGGCCACCTCCCGCGGTTGTTGACATCGCGGTGGCGGTTTTGGTCAACATTCGCATGGGTCACGGCAACGGTTGTGGCCGTGGGGGAGAGGTAAGCGCTGCTCCTTCGGCGGCTGTTACCTGCGGTTGTTGACATCGCGGTGGCGGTTTTGGTCAACATTCGCATGGAGGGAGAGGGCTACTTGCTGATTCAGCTAGTAGCGGGTTTGGGTTGCGAAGCCGTTTCCTTGACCCTCTCGGGCCTATGCGAGATGTCAAAGACGTCGTCATGGCGGTATCGGTTGATGCACGAGGTCCAGGTGAGAACGGTCTGCTCCTCGATGCCGTAGCGCTCCTCGAACTCACGCACAAAGTCTTCGACGCTGACTGGCGAGAGCTCGTTCAGCAGGCTAATGATCTGTGTTGTCCTGCTACACGTGCCAAAACGGATGAGACGCGGGCCTTCGGGAAAGGTGATGTCTCTGCGCCAGGACAGGCAGCCTTTGACCAGCTCATAGAACTCGTCGGCATCATGGGCGCCCGCGACTTGTACCAGCGACGGATAGTTCTCATAGAAGTGGTCTGTGGAGAACTCCTTACCCCATTGGGCGAGGTCAAGCATCGCGGTTGCAAGGCGTTGCCCGTTCGATGCCTTCTGGCTCTTCGATGGCGTGGGCGCTTCCACGCTCATGTCGAGCAGGTTCCCACGGCGATATTGGCTTACGTAGGGAAGCCACTCACGCACGGTTCTCGCGGGGACGCCGTATCGCTTGGTGTACTCAGCGACGAACTCGTCCACGCTGACGGGCGAGAGTTCCTTCAGAAGCCCGACCATCTGCTCGGGTCTGTTGCACAGGCCGAAGCGGATGAGCCTGGGGCCCGCGGGGAAACCGATGCCCCTGTATCCGGAGAGGGCGGTCTTGACGAGCGCGTAGAACTCATGGATGCCCCTCGCGCCCAATCCGCGAGACTGGGAGGCAAAGGTGTTGTAGAAGTAGTCGGTCGAGTACTCCTTGTTCCACTGTGCCGAGTCGACGATCCTGAGCGCGAGCTCCAGCTCTGTGTCTTCCGCCTTTCTAGGCCTGGCTGTCCCATGTGTGCGGAGTGGCTCTAGCGCGGACGTCACCAGGCCCGTTGGCGGCGTTGCGGTGTCCGTTCCGGTGTAGTCGAGGTCGAGCACGCCATCATGGCGATACCTGTCGATACACGAGAGCCACCCATAGATGGACTCCTCATTTACGCCGTAGGCCTGGGAATACGACTTCACGAAGTCGTCCACGGCAATGGGGTAGCGTGTCCTTAAGAGGTCCTCAATCTGCCTGTCCCTGTTGCATAGCCCAAAGCGAATGATTCTTCCAGCGATGGGGAAGGTGACCCCGCCGTTTTCCGAGAAGAGATCCTTTGCTAGGAGATAGAACGTTTGCGCGTCGTCGACGCCAACGCTTCGGAGAAGGGTCTGCTGTCGGGCAAAGAAGTAGTCGGTCGAGTACTCTGTGTTCCAATTCACAAGATCCAGGATTGCCGTCTTGATCTTCCGCCGTGCGGTGGATGAGAGCTCGGGAATCCCGGCGTCTTGTCTTGTTGATGTGCCGCGTGGCGCAGTCCCGCGGCTTCGCGTCTTCGACTCTGAGCCATGCTTGACATCGAGGTAGGTGCCCTTTTGGTACAACTTCATGCGCGCGAGCCACGCGGATACGGTCTGTTCGCTGACTCCGTAACGCGTGCTGTATTCCTGGGCAAGCTGCTCGGGCGTAACCCTACCGAGCTCACGGAGCAGCTTGAGTATCTGCGTCTCTCGGTCACACCTGCCAAAGCGCATGATGCGGCCAGTCGTGAACGTGACGTCGCTTCGGTCAGAGAGCGCAGTCTTTGCCGCGTTGTAGAACTCCTGTATGTCATGAAGGCTAAGCTCTTGCCGGAGCGGAGTGAGCGCCTCGTAAAAGAAGCTGGCCGAGTACTCCGTGTTACGGTGGGCAAGTCTGAGAATCGCGTCTGCGAGACGAGCGTGGCCTCGCTTTTTTACGGCTCTTGTCTGGCTTACACCGTCGTCGAAGGTAACCGTTGGGCTGATGCTGGGCGTTGGGTCTGCGTCTTGGCCAGTAGACACGGCCGATGCGTCAGGCTGCGCTTCCTTGTGGTCGAGCCTCCAGGGAAACGGCTCTTCTCCTTCGACGATCCAAGGAACCTCGCCCGCGTAGCAGCCTGTGAAGACACGCTTTTTGAGCAGTTTGCCGAGCGCCGCCTCAAGCTCGAAGGCCTTCTCAAGGTCAATGCCCGGGCAGTCAAGGAGCGCGTCTTTCGAGACGCAGGCAAGCTGCCTGCACGTGTGGAACGACTCGCTGCTTAGCTTGGCCTTCGTGACAGCATCCACATCCAGCCTGTCAATGGGGACGTCAAGCTTACGCATCTCTTCCGTCATCAAGGCGCGCCCGTTGGTCGAGCGTCGTTTGCCCTGAATCCAGAATTGCTTGCCGAGGCTTCTTGTTATCCCTTCCTCCATCACGTCTAGCGTCACATAGTTGACGTGCCTGAGCTCTGTCAGTTCTTCTCGCCTGAAACGAGAAAGGTCCTGTGCGGTTTGGATGCCAAAGTGCGAGAGGGTGTCTTTTGCCTCGCTGCCTATGCGGAGCGTGCATAGGTCGATCGAAGCAAGGTCGATCCGACCTCGTTCAACCGAGAGCCCTTCGCGTCTTTCACTGTCTGGATCCAACCTGCTCGACCAATCACTCGAAGTACGGTTTTGTAAGAGTCGCAAGACGTAATAATACGCATCTTAAGCGCTCAAGGACTCGAAGTGCTATGAGCAGTATGACAATTTGGTTCTCTGTGCTGGCGCGTGACCAAGCGATGGAGGGCCCGAGACGTCCGGATGGGCGGGTTTCCAGCTCAACCAGACCAAACTCGGTTGTCAAACGTCCGGATGGGCGGGTTTCCAGCTCGATCGGACCAAACCGGGCCCGAGACGTCCGGACGGGCGGGTTTCCAGCTCAACCAGACCAAACTCGGTTGCCAAACGTCCGGACGGGCGGGTTACCAGCTCAACCGGTCGATTGAGGTGCCAGTTTCGTCCGGTTCGGCAGGCAGGCTCCGCGCGGGACGGGTGAGGCGGCTTATCCCGCGGCTGTTACCTGCGGTTGTTGACGTTGTGGTGGCCGTTTCGGTCAACACTCGCCTGGGTTGCGGGCTGCCAACTGCTGATTCAGCTGGGAGCTAAGGAAGTGCGGATGGCCTGCTGATATCTTGTGACGTGTTCTGTAGCATGCAACAACTCACAAGAAGGAGGACGCAATGAAACGCAGCCATTCCGCGGTATTCCTGTCAGGTGTTCTTGCCCTGTCCTTGGCGCTTTTCGCCTGTGGGGGTTCAGGCGGCAGCCAGGAAACCACCCAAGCTCCCGCCGAGACGACCGCCGAGGCCCCTGCCGAAGAACCCCAGGTTCAGGCACCGAATCTTGACGGCATGTGGCTCCAGGAAGGTCGCACGGTAAACGACGAGGGCATGATGGGCGCCATCGATGGGGACACCATTGCCCTGTGGTTCCATACCGACGAGATGAACGCGGATTACTGGATTGGCACCTTCGAGGCGCCCACCTCAGACGCGGACTACACGTGGACGTCTATCGCAAATAAAGAGCTGATGACGGGCCTGCTTTGCTCTCAGGACGACTCGAAAGAGTTCAGCTACTCGGGCGGTAAGATTTCGTTCGACGTCACCATTCAGGGCGACACGACCAACGTGGTTATGGAGCAGGCGAACCAGCAATCCGGACTCCTGGCGGAAGCACTGAACAAGGCGCAGGAGCAGACCGAGGCGACGGCAGACATCAAGGATCTGGTGCTTGAGGACTACGGCTACGTGTTGTCGCATGGCTACGTTGAGTATGCCCTTGCGATCACCAATCCCAACGAGGGAGCCGCTCCCGAGTTCGCGCACGTGAGCATTGTGGGCAGGAAGGCCGACGGGTCCATCCGCTTCTCTGACGATTGGGTTGTGGGCTCCACCGCGCCCGGCGAGACGACCTACTGGGCAAGCCAGGCTGGCAGCGGTGACGTTGAGGAGTCGGACACCATCGAGATCACCGTAAAGGTCGACGAGGACGACTGGTTTGCCACGACGCAGCCGGGTGACTACTACCTGATTGAAAACACGAGCACCGAGGCAGGTAGCTGGGATAACCTCAAGACCACGGGTGAGATTACGCTCAAGGAAGACGTGGAGCTGGAGACCTTCAACGACGTGAAGAGCCCGATGATCGTCTGCATCCTGAAGGACGCCGACGGGAGGATTATCAGCGGCTACACCACGTTCGTCTCAAGCGACCTTACGGTTGGTCAGCCGCAGGCCTTTGAGGCGACGTCGATGTTTGATGCCGTGGACTACGCGACGGCTGAGGTGTATGCCAATCCGTGGTAAGGAGTGCGCGGGCGCTATAGCTGCTTGAGGGCCCTGCCTTGGTATCGTGCCAAGGTGGGGCTTTTTGTGTGCGTGAGGAGAACTGGTAGAGTCGGCGGCTGCCAATCAATCTCCTCAGTAAAGCGCGACCAAGAAAAACGCTTCCGATTCAACCGCGCTACACAAGAAAGAAGTCATCAATATCGTCCATCGTGGTCAACAGTTCGTCTTCTGGTACACCCACTGACTTAGCCAAAGCTATCGACCCGTCAAATGCTTCTGACGGATCGGGCGAGAGCGCCATATCAAGTAGGGCAAGATACTCTTTCATTCCTTCGTTCAATTCCGCAATGAGCACTTGGTATCGAGCATCAAGCGTTGCGTCAAGTTCCTGCTGTTCCTTGATATAGGCTTCAGCCAAGGCCTGCTCTTTTTCGTTTAGCCCATCCTTAGCAATCTGATAGAGCACATTTCCGACGGTATTCCCTATGACTGCACCTAGGACGGGGACGGGTATGACAGCCTGTCCAACAATTGAGCTAAAAGCGCTTACGGAAGCGTCGAGGCATAACAACTCAGAGCGCTCGAGGAACTCCGTTTCGTCGATAGCGCCCATCCTCATTCTGTGAGCCTGCTCTGCCACTCCGAACGATGCCGTGACAAGCGCGCTTGCTGCAACTCCCGACATCGAGACGTAGCTGTCAACTGCGTTGGCAACATAGTCGTGTGAGGCAAGGTTGTAAGTCTGAGATACATAACCTGCTATGTTGAAGCTGGTAATGAAATAGACAGAAGCGCCGCGTACAGCGCCTTTGGCAAAACCCTTTCCAGATGCACTGGCGATCTCGATCCAGTCGTTCTCGTCCAGATCACGTAAGCGTTTTCCATCCTTGAGCTTGGAGGCTATCGCGGTTACGAATACCGTAGCGCTTTCGATTGCAGCGGCGGAACCAGCCGCCTTTATACCCTCTTGGACGGATGCCGATCCCATTGCTAGGGCATCGGAGCGCGTTCGCTCGCGTCTGTCGTCATGAGTCTGCTTAAGACCCGCTTTCTCAGCGCTTATCGTGTGGCGGATGTTGCCTTTCTGGACCTCCGAATAATCGAAAGCAGAAGGCTCTATGTCATTGAGCGAAATGCCAGTCTCTGAAAAGAATGCCTGCACCTGCCGCCATTGACGATATGAAGGGCCACCGCTAGACCGTGTCAACCTCGCGGCTTCTTTCTCTGACATTGTGTAGAGCCGTTTTACCGTCTCGTAGTGGTCGCGAGGTATGACGTATTTCTTACCGTTTTTGACATAGTCTGGATACTTGGCAAAGTGCGCCCGAACAGCACTAAGAGAAAACGTTCCTCCAGCTTCGGAGAACTTCATCTGAAGGTAGGTATTGCCACGCTTGAGATCGTCTTCGCTAAAGTCGTAGAGCCTCTCGTATATCTTGCTCTTACCTGTAACGAGCCTTCTTGCATTGCGGACGCCAGCCTCCGCCACCTCAGCTATATTCCCGTGAACTCCTCTTGTGCCGCCATCATTCTTTACGATTACTTCGTTAATGCCGCGAATCGCACGTGTCATCTCCCGTGTAGCTCTACCGAGGTCGATATCTTGCGCCTTGAACTCCTCGTGGAGCATTTCAATCATTCGGTCAATGCGTACCTGGTTAAGATAGCTAATCCAAGCAGCGACTGATTGTTCTTGATTGCTTTTTGCAATGCCTGCTGGGTCCATGGCTACTCACCGGTTTGTTCCGCGACATCAATTCTCTCATTGAGAAGCCTCGCAAGCGCAAGCGTGTCGTTCACAAGCGCACCGAGCTCAAGCCTTGCATCACGTGCAAGCTCTCGATAGTCAGCACCGTATAGGCTCATTGCCGCTTTATATCGATCCGTTACGCCGTCTCTCAGTGATTCGGTCTTCGCCAGAAGGGACGATATCACCGCTGAAAGCTCCTTCAGTTCTTCCGTGTTTCTCTTGATAGACAGGAGCTCTTCCTGTTTCTTTTCAGCGATGTCATGCTTCTTCTTTGCAAAGAGAACGACTGACGTGAGGACGCTGGCTCCCGCAATCGACCATCCGACCGGACCAGCCATGGCGAGCAGCGCATTCCCTGCTGCCATGCCTCCACCCCCTGCTGCGAGAGCACCGCCACCCAGCCATGCAAGCGCAGCACTGTGAGCTGCTGCACCTGATAGCGTTGATATTGCTGCGCCAGTAGAAGCTGTGCCAAATGTGGTTGCAACCCACATTGCTGCTGTGGGAGCCATGCTGGCGACAGCTACGCCCGCTGCCACGCCTGCTCCACCACCTGCTGCAGTTATACGGGCTGCATCAAGCTTCTCTTTAGCGAATTGCTCTGCGTCGGCGAAAGCTTTGCGTTCGGTTTCGATTTCCTGAAAGTCCGTCTGAAACTCTTTGGGAGTGTTGGCGATGCTGTTTACCAGGTGCTCTATGAGCTGGATGAGGTCTACAGAGCGCTCGCGCATACGAAAGAGGCGCACGCCCCCGTCGCTCATGTCAGTGTAGGCAGCGTTGTATTCGATGATTGCGACATCGTACTCATCCAGACCGTCATCTGTGTTGACGCCAAGATACTCGGCGCCTTGATCGGCGAACTCGGCGGCTTTTTCCTTTGCAGCTTGAGCCGCAGTGCCTACTGCGGTACCCGACAGTGCTTCGGCGCTCTGCTCTACAAACTCTGATGCTTTGTCACGAGCGGCAGAGGCTGCATCGATAATGCCTGACTCAGCCAGAATCTCAGTTCCCGAGCTAACGAGAGCGGCTGCCTTATCCTTAGCGATGGAGGCGGCATCTCCCACGGCGGATTCTGATAACGCCTCTCCTGCAGCAGTCGCAGCGCCAACAGCCGCTAACGCGGCCTTACTTGCTGCATCTGCAGCCTTGTCAGCCAGATTCTTTCCTTTGTCAAAGAAGCTTCCGAACTTGACCATTTCAACTCCTATAGCTGCAAACCCAGCCGACTTGATACCGTGATGATAAGACGGCGAATAATGCTCTACGAAAACTCATGCTAGCCGATTTGTGTACTGATCTGAGTTGGCTTCTGGCCTAAAGCCGTTGGTCTTGATTCGTTTTGGCACTGGGAACCACCCAAGCTCCTAGCTGTGGGCCTGTGCAAAGAAGAGTGCGATAATGAGCTTAAGCTTTCGTCAAGTTCAAAAGGGCGGCAATATGAAAAGCAGAATCGACCTTTTTCGGGCATTACTCGTTTCAACAATGGCAGCTTTACTTCTAGCCATCCCGTCGTTAGCACATGCTGAAGGTACTAGTGCAGAGGGACAGAGATACTACCTCGGGGAGGCTGAGAATGCCGGGCGAGACACTGGTTATTCAAAGAGCAATCCGATTGGTAAGGACGACATTCATTACAGCTGGGAACTCGGAAGCTTTCTTGTTAGCGATTACACGAGGGTTACCGACGATGGTGGAACGCCCGTCTTCCTTAAGAACGTGGGTGATGAAGTTACCCTATCGTTCATTCTGCAACAGGACATCAATCAGCTGAACGGCAATGCGAACGTAACGATTGACAATGATTCGAATGGCTATGACCAGCGTCTCGGTGTGCCCCAGCAGGATTTCGGTCGTGGCTCCCTCATCATTCGCTATACGGACTACCAGAACAACAGGCATGAACCTACTGTCTACACGAACTACCTTGACGGCGTGGCGAAAGGCGCCGACACGTTTGTGAAGACCTTCGAAGAGGGAGACTACGAGGTCGTGCTAGATTACTCGATAAAGAACGTGAATCATGGCAGACTTCCTTGGGTAAACGTCGAGATATTTCCTGGTGTGACCGACTATACGATGCGGTTCAATTTCAAGGTGCGTAACGGCAACTGCATGGTGTACCCGTTCGACGTAAAGACGAACGACGAGCTTACGAATACCGCCTTCACCGAGAATGGGTTCAGGCTTGACCTCGCACGCTCACGCTATCTGGACATAGACGTTAAGAAGGAGATGCTTGCTGACAACGGAAACGAGTTGGTTACCGATACTCGCTTCAACAAGCCAGCAAGAGATGGTGAGGAGTTTACAGACGAGGGCGTTTACACGTTTACCGTCACAAATCGTTATACCGGACAAAATACGTCAAAAATGATCTATGTCGGCAACGACCCCGTGCTTAAAGCTCATGCAACGACAGGCAAGCCGGTCTCGGAGATTCAGGCGATGCTCGATGACGGAGCGACCGTCAGCGATGATGGCACTCTTGTCAAGGCTGGCCAGACTGTCGTGGAGGCGTTGCCCACGGAGGGTGATGTTACAGCAGCACCAGCGAAATCCGAGAGTAGAGGTTTTCCCATCGTCATCCCAGTTGCAATTGGGATTGTTGCTGCGCTTGCGCTTGTTCTCGTATTTAGGGGACGCGGCAAGAAGAAACAGTCGCCCGATTCGAACGAACCCAGCAGCGAGGTGTAGACAATGCTTACGAAGAGATTCATTGCGACACTGCTCTCCTTTGCTATGGTGGTCATGCTGGCCGGATGTGGCGGCAGCGCGTCTGGCGGGGCAAAAGACGACAGCCCTGCACCGACCCAAGCCACAATCACAGCTCCTCCGCTGGAATTCGCCACGATGGATGATCCAGAGCTCCTGCGTTATATGGAAGACAGAATCTACGCCGACCTTGAGGCGGAGCTTGGCGAGGACTACATAGTCGAGAACGTTACTGCCGTATATGTGCCGTTCGTCTCGGACGAGTACAAGCAAGAGCTCGCATACAACTCTAAGGAGAACGTGTATTTCGGCTACACGCTCTCCCAGCTTGACCAGCAGTTCCATGGCGCACGCTATATCTTTACCACCGACGAGAACGGCAAGACTACAGTCAAGGAGTTCGAGGCGTACGACGATGCCTACGACCAGGCGATTGAGAATGTCGCAATTGGTACGGGCGTCATCCTCATTTGCGTGACCGTCTCAGCGGTCTCTGGTGGCGTCGGCGCTGCACCCGTGTGTGCGGTGTTCGCAGCGGCGGCAAAGACCGGAACCGTTGCGGCGCTTAGCGGCGGGGTGATTAGCGGGGCAGCTGCCGGTGCGGTCAAAGCGTATGAGACGGGCGGCGACATGGAGGCTGTCGCAAGGGAAGCGGCATTGAAGGGCAGCGAGGGCTTCAAGTGGGGCGCAATCACTGGTGCCCTTGCCGGCGGCGTGAGTGAGGCCAGTGCTCTTAGGAATGCGTCGAAGGCTGCAGAGGCCGCAAAAGACGGTGCGACCGTTGCGAAGTCAGTGCCAACTCCGCGCGAGTCGGAGCTTGCTGCGTTACAGAAGTTCGGAGGCAAGGAGCAGGTCACGTTCCTTAACGGTAAGGAGGTGGCCTACGGCACGAAAGGCGCCACGAGGCCGGATATCCTTCGCGAGGTAGGCGGCAAGCTAGAAGCGCTTGAAGTCAAGAACTACGACCTGGTGAACAACGCGAACGGCCTGTTTTCCGAGCTCGAGAGAGAGGTGACGGCGCGCGTGGCAAACCTCCCCGAGGGGTCTCTGCAACGGGTGGTGCTTGATGTAACGGGTCGCGGCTACGACGATGCCCTGATTGAGGCCATTAAGCAGGGCATCTGGTCGAGGCTCGACTCCATATACCCGAACATCCCGATAGAAATAATGGTGTAGCTCATGGATATTGGAACAGAGAAGGCGGATCGAATCATTAATGTCGGTAGTGCAGCCAATCTGTACTCGCTCTATTCGACTGCAGTCACACTGATGAGGCGTCGGGCAAGGAAGGTGGCATTGGGCCTTGCTTTCCTTGAGCATGGTTCGTGTCCGGCAAAGGATTGTGCGAAGACGTTAAAGCAGCTATCGGAGATTAATGAAGTGCTCTCAGAACATGCGCCGACAGATGCAGTGTGGGATCTCGATCATCCGAACCTAATTGCCCCATGGGAGGGTCATTTGACCCACGATATCGTGAGCTGCGTTGATCTCTATACAACTTCGGAGGGCGAACTGCTAATTTCAGAACTCCTATCCCTGCTACAGTATGCCGATTCGGTGAAGCAGAGTGTTGTCGTATTAGGTTAGAGAACCCGTCTGAGACCGATGTCGCTGAGTGGGTATATTGCGCTGACGTACCCACTCAGTCATCGTTTCGAGGTAAAGACTGGCTCGTGCGACCCTTTATCAAGGTCTATAGCATAGGCGCTAGATTCTGATGGTTGAACTTATAACCAGTGATGTTGTACGACTTAAGAGATGTTGAACTTGGCTGCCATGATCGTTTCGCAAACGTATATCCCCACAGTCAGGGTCGGGTTCGTTTGCCCACATTCTGTCGGGCGACAATCGCCAATCCCAGTTGCCTGGCTTTGGCCAATGAACTGGCACTGTCTTTCGTTGCGCCGCTTGATTACGTCGAAGAGGAGGTCAGTGCACGCCCTATTGAAGACACGCCTGACCACCACGTCCACGATTAGGCGAATGGGCTTCATCGGTATCGTGACTACGCGCGAGGCGCTGCGATAGAAGAGTGCTCAGCTGATGTGGAGGCGCTACCCGAAGGACAAGCGGCAACGAAAACATGATCGGTGGGCCATGCCAAGACGCATGGCTAAAGAGCACCTTAAGCTGCTAACACTACCAGTAGTCAGAGCATTAGAATGTAAGCGTTGACCATCCGAGGTAAAGCCATTAGCGGTAGAAACGGGGTTAACCATGGCAAGAGAACCGAGATTTCCAGGCATTGTCTGGTGGTGTGATAACTGCGGTGCATGTCTGAGCGATCAAAAGGGATTCGACGACCACAAGTACACTTGGAAGTGTCGGGAGTGCGGCTTTAAAAACAGCATCTCATGGGACAACATCTGCAGCGGAGATTCGGCAGCAACTAAGTTCCTGCTCTACATTCTCGGTCTTATGTCCTACGTTGGCTTCTGGACCTCAATCATGCTTGGCGTAAGCATGGCTGCCTTCAAAGCCGATACAAGGATTTATCTCTTTCCATTTCTCATTTGTCTGGGGATGTATCTGTTTTCCTTCGTTGCAACGATTCTCGTTGACTTCGTGCTACGCCATGTTCACTTCTCAGCAAAGAATCTTGTCGGGATCATGCTGAGAAACTTCAGGGAAGATTTGTTGTCCCCACTTATGTTCGTAAAGGAGCTCATTAGCAACTTTCTTTCGTTCATTACAAGCTTGCTCCCCCTTCCAAAGAAGTACGAGTGGCACAGCAATAAGGTGATCGTAGGCTTCGCCATACTCTACGTTCTTATTGCTGTGGCGGAGATAGTGGCTTTCTGCAAGATCAACGGTTTCGTGGCTAATGATTTCATATCGTTCGTAAACGGCCTCATTTCTCGATTTAGGTAGGACACAAAGGCTACCGCTTGATGACAATGTTGGCGTCGGGCCAATTCGACCACATTCTGTCGGGCGATAATCGCCAATCCCGGTCAACCGACTTTGGCCAATGCGCCGGCAACCGATTGCCTAACTTATGTGGTAGCTACACTCCCTTGGGCTGCATGCCCCTCAGCTTGGTGGCCTGCGGAACGGCCTCGACGGAGTAGGTGTCGAGCTCCCGCCCGCGGTAGCTGGGCCCGCGCATCATGAATGTTTTTGTCAACCGATAGTTCCCTCGTGGCTAAAATCGCCCGGCGCTAACAGTCTTGTAGTCAATGTTGCGGGTGTAGTTCCCCTGGCTGGTGACGGAGATCTTTGGGAAGAGCATCTCCTTGGCGTTGTGGCTGGCTCGCACCATGCGGCGGCCGGAGTTGAGCACGCCCGAGACGGACGCCCTCTGGTACACCTCGTCGATCACCGAGGTGTAGTTGCGTGCGAACGCGATGTTGTTGCTAGGCATCTCTTGCCCTCCTTCTTGGTGTCGTCATCGTCGGTGAGCCCCGCGACCTCGCGCCAGTGCTTGAGCGTCTTGCCCTCGTCGCTGGCCGCGCCCGCGTTGGGCAGCCCGGCCGTGCCGGAGCCGCCGGCATTGCCGCCCTTGGCGTGCTTGCCGCCAGCCTCGAAGAGCCAGGGCTCGGCCTCCCTGAGCTTGTCCACGTCGTTCTCGTGGTCGGCGAGCAGGGCGCGTGCCGCCTTCACGTTGCGCACGCCCGCGAGCTGCAGCTTGAAGTCGATGCGGTCGGACTCGCCCTGGGCCTTGAGCTCGGCGATTTCGCCGCGCAGCTGCTCGGCCGTCTCGGCGTTCTTCGCCGCCTCGGCCACCTGGGCCTCAAGGGAGGCGATCTTCTCGTCGCGCTCGGCAATCTGCTTCTCGTAGTCGGTCTCGTTGCCACCTACCTGCTCCTGGCCCTGCTGTTGCGCCTGGTTCTGCGCACCCTGCGTGGCTTCCTGGCTGCCATTGGTCTCACCGTCCATGTTCTGTCCTGCCTTTCGTCTCGTAAGGCGGACAGAGACGAACAATGCCCGCACCTTTACCGGTACGGGCATCGTCGCAGCGTGTCACAAGGTGGCGATAATTGCTTATTCCTCGATAAATGCTTTGATCTTATCGTCGAGGTCGGCGCCGAACATCCACCTATGGTGTTGCATGGCCTGCTGATTCATCATGTCGAACAAAGCGCCGAGCCGTTGCTTTCCCTCTTTGTCAACGGGTTTGGAGAATAATTGCTTTGACAATGCAGAATTGTGGTTGAGAAGGTCTATAAGCACGGTTCTGATGCGCTTTTCGTCAAACTCAACGCACCCTGGATAAGCCGCGCCCTGCCCAACGCCTTCAACATAGACCGTTGCACAGTACAGAAGATCAAATGAGCATATGGAATCAAGAGCCACCTCTTTCAATGCCTCCCATTCCTCCTCGTCATCGGAGGGAATATCTGGTCTGAGCAAGGGCCTTGCATGCATCTTTTCAAGCGCCAGCGAAATGAGGAAGGGTGTTCCGTTGTCACCAATTCTTCTCATTTGGGAGGCAAGGACTTGGCATTCTCGCAGCCATGAGGCGTATGGGTACGCACCCTGCGTCTGTCGGTTGACCATGGGAGAGATAACTTGCCAAAACTGAGAGCGTACTGCAGCAGAGCCTATGACGTATAGAGCGATGGCTATCGTTAGCTTCTCATCAACGTTCATATAGCCGTTGTTGTCCAACTTGAGGTAGTAATCGTAAATCTGGTCTATAACCTCGTTGAATAAATCCGCTTCTTTATAAATCGCGGCATAGCAGCATACAGCTGCAAGATCATAAACAGCATCGGCGTTGGCGGCCGCGCGATTACGGAGCTGATTGCAATAACGCCGTATGCGCGCGGTGCCGTTGTTCTCGAAGCATTCGGCCAGCCCAATAGCCAACGAGTCGTCAGAGAGCCCCACCTCGAGCGGGGGCAATTTATCGTGCGCGCTGAGTGACGCAGACACTCGCCTAATAAGCTCATCGATCGTGGCGCGTTCTTGATCTCGAACCTCAGCATCGTGTTGTTTGAGGATCTCGCTCCACTGGCCATACGTTATCGGGGCGTTCTGGCCGTTTACTCTGCGCAGGAAGTCGCCTTTTGCAAAAGCCGTCTTTTGCGTATTCGACCTCTTGTCTTGATAGCCGCCAGTCTTGCTAAAAGGGATGGGCAGGCCCTCAGCGGGCGAGAGGACGCAGATGACGCAGTAGTCATGTCCGTCGAGACTCAGCGGACGCGTAACCAAAGTAATCGGGATATCGATATAACTGGCCAAGATGTTGTTGAGGTTCGCGGTGTCGAATTGCCCCCATCTGTTCTCACAGGCACGTGCAGATGGCGTGCCGTCATCACAGGCGCCGACAACGAGGAAGCCGCCGGGGTAGTGATTTGCCATGGCAACAATGTCTTTGACGAACTCAACCTTATCCTTGCCGTCGTCAAGATCGATAACTTCCTTGTAGTCAAGCTCGGTGCATTCGCGCCCAAAGGCGAGGAGTTGCCTTACCTTCTCGTCATCAGTCCGTCCATCAACAGCGATAAGGGGAGAAGCTTCCAACTTGCTATTCCTCCTCGTCATCCCAACCATGACGCGACTGCTGGATGAGCATCTGACCGATTGCCCGCATAATCACGTTGTACTTCTCCTTGTCCTGGAATATCGATGTGAAAGCGTCCTGCGAGCTCATGTATGCGTCCATGGCCTCGTCACCGAAAATCTTCGGATAAGTACTGTCGGTGAACACTGTCTCGCCGTCATGCCGCAGACTTTCGTGAACGCGCTTGCTCTTTGCAAGGCGGCGGTAAAGGATCTCCATCACAACACGGTCATCCTCGGTGAACTGCCCCGCATACTCCTCGTTGATGCGGTCTACGAGCTCTTGTAGCGGGTCCTTACGCTTGTCGAGCGTGCTCTGGGCGGTTTTCTTCGACTGCACGAGGCTGCCCTTCTCGTCTTCGAGCTCGATGGCACCACGGTAGGTCTCGGTCAGCTTGTAGAAGTCCATCTGCACCTTGTCGTCGATGGACTCAACGTCGATCTTGTCGGCGGTCAAAAGATGTACTAAGTAAGAGAGCAGCACGTAATCCTTGTGCATGCCTCTGTCGAACATGCGCACGATCTGCGTGACGTAACCGTACCACTTAATGAAGCTGCGGACCTTGCGGCGGAACTGGTAGCGCTCCTCCTCGTTGAGCTCGTTGTACCGCTTAGCGGCAGGCGTGAGCAGCGACTTTATCTTGCCTTGTACGTTCTTGCGGTCCTTGCCGAACTCAAGTGCCGCGACAGCCTCGGCATCTTCCTCATAGTAAACGTGGTAGCCATGGATTTCCTCAAGCACCTTGTAGATTCGGTCGGTGTCAATGGGCTCGGCCAGGTCGGTCTCGGTGTAGTAGGGCTGGAACGCGTTCAGTATGTCTTCGCGCGTGTTGGCGAAGTCGATTACCAGAGTGTCAGTCTTGCCTCGGCATGTGCGGTCAATGCGACAGATCGTTTGCACGGCCTTCACGTCACGCAGTCGCTTGTCCACCACGAGCGTATGGAGCAGGGGTTCGTCGAAACCCGTCTGGTACTTCTCGGCTACGACGAGGATGGAGCCCCAGTTGTGGAACTCCTTCTTCGTCTGCGACTCCTTCACGTGTTGGCCATCGTGGCCAACATTCAGCCCAGGCTCGGTGTACTCGGGGCCATCCGGCCCGTCCTGTGGGTCCTGCAGCGAGCCGGAGAAAGCGACGAGGACTTCCGTGTCAGTGTAGCCCTGCGCGTCGAGGTACTGCTTTATTGCGTGGTAATAGCGCACGGCGGCGAGTCGGGAGTCCGTCACGACCATCATCTTACCGCGCCCGCCGATCTTCTTCCGTGTCACCTCGCGGTAAGTCTCTACGATGATGCGCGCCTTCTGCCCGATTGCGTAGGGGTGCAGCTCGGTGTACTTGCGGAGCAGCTTGAGTGTGGGCGAGGTCGGCACGTCGGGGTTGTCCGGCACGGTCTTGGCGAGCTGCAGCGCCTCGTTATAGGTGACGTAGTTGGCGAGCGGGTCCAGGATGAATCCCTCCTGGATAGCCTGCTTCATGCTGTACACGTGATATGGCCTGAACGACCCATCCGGCTGCTCCTCGCCGAAGAGCTCGAGAGTCTGGTTCTTAGGTGTCGCCGTGAATGCGAGGAAGGTGATGTTGTCGTGCCTGCCGTGCGCGGCCATCTCGCGCAGCATCCCGTCGCGCACCTCGTCGGCCTCTCCTTCCCACTGCTCCTCGTAGTCGGCGAACTCCTTCAACGTCTCTGTAGTGTCGGCAAGCGCCTGCTTTAGGTGAATGGCGTGGCTGCCAGTCTGAGAGCTGTGAGCCTCGTCCACGATGACGCAGAACTTTTTGCCCTTGCTCTGGACCTCCTCGTAGATGACAGAGTACTTCTGCAGTGTCGATACGATTAGGCTGGCGCCGTCGTTGAGCGCGTCCTTGAGGTCCTTCGAGGTGCATCTGTCGTCTATGACGGTGATCTGGCCCTTCTGGTGATCGAGGCCACTAATCGTCTCTTGCAACTGGCGATCGAGCACGGTGCGGTCGGTGACGATGACGACGGAGTCGAACATCGGCTGGTCATTGGCGTCGAACATGGTGGAGAGCTGGTAGGCGCTCCAGGCGATGGAGTTTGACTTCCCAGAGCCAGCACTGTGCTGCACGAGATAGCTATGGCCGGGACCGCTGCGCTTCACATCACTGGTGATCTTGCGGACGACGTCGAGCTGGTGGTAGCGGGGGAAGATGATGTAACGCTTTGTCCGCGTCACCTCGTTTCCCTTGGCGTCGATCTCTGTCTCTTCCTTCTCCTCGACGTGCACGTACCTGTTGAGGATGTCGAGCAAGGAGTCGGCTTGCAGCACTTCCTCCCAGAGGTAATGGGTCTGATAGCCGTCGGGGTTCGGCGGGTTGCCAGCGCCACCGTCCATGCCTGGCCCGTTTGAGCCTTGGTTGAAGGGGAGGAAGTACGTGTCCTCGCCCTTGAGATCGGTCGCCATCCAAGCCTCCGCTAGATCCACGGCGAAGAAGGCGACGATGCGGGAGTTGAAGCGGAACGCATCCTCACGCTGGTCACGGTCGAGCATCCATTGCCGCTTCGCGTCATCGACGCTCTGCCCGGTGAACTGGTCCTTGAGCTCAATGGCAACGACTGGGATGCCGTTCACATCGAGCACCATGTCTACGGTGTTGTGCGTTGCGGTGGCGGAGTAGTGGAACTGACGGATGCAGCGGAGGCAGTTCTTGCGGTAGAGGGCTTCCGTTGTCGCGTTTAGGTGCGATTCGGGACGGAAGGAAACAACCTTGAAGTTGAGTCCGCGGTGCTTAAAGCCGTGCTTTAGTACGCGCAGAATCCCGTGGGTTGATACGGCGTCCTGGAACGCCTTGAAGAACATCTTCTCGGGGTCGGTCGTCTTGCAACGCTTCTCGAAGAGATCCCAGGTCTTAGGCTGTGTCGTTTGCACATAGTTGACGAGCGTCTTTATGTCAATGCTGCGACCTGGCATGTCGGAGTAGCCGTGATTGTCCAAGCATTGATAGCTGCCGTCCTCGATGTAGAGGAAGGATTGCTTGTCGGTTGCTTTGATAAAGCCACCTTCTGGCGAGCAAAGGAAAGACTCGATGTCTTCTTCCAAGTTGCGTTCTTTGGTATCGGTTGCCAAGGCTACACCTCCAATTTGCCTGTTGCGACCTCAAAAATGAGAGATTGTTTGAAAGCTTTCAGATCATCTGCGATAGAGTTCTTCGTTTGAATCACTACGTCCACTTTCCCTGACGCAGCAAAGAGTGCCTGATCAATCGCTTGGCACTTTTCATCAAGGAACGCAACTACCCGCGCCCTGTCTTCGGCTGGAGGCCATGGTAGCTGTATATACTTCGCTTCCTGCCACTTGAGTCCCTGCCTTACGCCCGACCCCATGCCGTAAAAACCTTTGCGCAAATCATAAGCATGCAGTGCGTAATACAAGAATTGTGAATCGCTAGGGTCGACTGGTCTTACCGTTGTGTACGCGGAAGTGATAATGCCGCGTTCTGTAGCTCTCCCTACACGAAAGCTTGTATGGTCGTTTTGAAGGTCTGTGAAGCGAAGCACGATGTCATCCGCCTCGATAATGTTGTAGCCCTCAAAGCTTTCGGGAAGAAGCCCGTCGCTAGAGTTAATATCTCGCCGTTTTATGTTCCCATAGCTTAAGGAAAGCAGGTTTGTTTCCTGCATTCCGACATTCTTGCACTTAACTTGTGTTAAGTGTTGCCCCGCTCGCGTTATGCTCCATGTCGAAGGCATCTCGCCAATCCACTGGACTCCACTATCAATCAGTGTCCTCATCTATTTCACCTCTCCGAAAAGCGCATTCAGATTCGCTTGCAGAATTGCGACATGGTTGAGAATCCGCCTGGCAATGTCTGCAGATGGCTCAAGCTCGTAATACTGATAGAAGGCACTTGTGAATGGGATGATGTAGCCCTCCTGGATCTTCTTTTTGTCGTACCAGGCGCCAGGGTTGTAGGGTTCGACTTCTCGTGCCATAAACGTGTCTATGTCTTCTCGAAGAGGTACGTCTTCGGTATCAGTAATCTTATTGCCGTCGTCACCCACGGCAATAATCGCTTTTCCTCTCCTGTCTTTCACGACGTTGCCGGTAGCATCTCGTTCGGGCGTCATAACGGTGATCCTGTTAAATCCAAAATCGATAGTTTCGAATAAGCGGGCCTTGACTCGAACAGCGGTTCCGTCCTCAGCGACGTCTTCCCACTCGCCTGTATTCCAAGACCCATATGCTGTCGTAATCAAGTTTCTACATATCTCGGTCAGATCGTTCTTCTTGTCACCAATAGCTTTACGGCGTTTGACAAACGCCTCGCTTGCATCAATTAGAAGGACATGACCACGGTGCGAGGCTGGTTTGTTCTTGTCGAAGAGCCAAATATAGGTCGCGATACCGGTATTCACAAAAGAGTCGGTTGATAGCTGGACGATGGCGTCTAGCCAATCATTCTCAAGGATATAGCGCCGGTAGTCGTCTTCTCCCTTGCCAGGGTTACCTTTGTAGAGGGGCGATGCATCCTGGACTATCGCCATAATTCCATCGTCTTTAAGCTTCGCAAGCCCATTAAGTGCAAAAAGCGTTTGTCCGTCACCTACAGCTGGCAACTCGCAAGGAAAGCGCCCTGCAGCACCCTTCTTGTGCTCATCTTTTATCGCTTCCTGTTGAGCAGCAAACGAGATTCCGAATGGCGGGTTTTGTATGACATAGTCAAACTTGTATCCAGGGAATTGATCGCTATCGTAAGTATTTCCTCGGCGCATATTGTCAGCGTCCTCGCCGCGAATAAGCGCCGATGCTTTAGCAATAGCAAACGTGAATGGGTTCAGCTCTTGTCCGAAGGTCTGAACGTCTGCTTCGCTATCAAGCGCCTGCAGCCGCTCGCGCATGCAGCTCAGCATTTGCGAGGTGCCCATGGATCCATCGTAGACGAGTCGGCGGATGTGATCACCTTCGAAAACACGTGGGTCAGCGGCTATGACGAGATCGGTCATCAGGTAAACGATATCTCGACTGGTGAAGTGCTCGCCGGCTTCATCTGTCTCAGAAAAGCGGCTCACAAGATTCTCGAATATGGCGCCCATCTCTACCTCGGTTATCTTGCCGGGAGAGAAGTCTGCTTTTGCCGTACCGAAATCTTTAATCACCTGAAACAGGACTCCGTTGTCGGCCATAGTGCGGATTTCGTTATCGAACTTCATACCGCTCTGGAAAAGAATGTCCTGTACGTTCTCGGAGAAACCGTGCAAATATTCGAGGAAATTCTCCTCGATGCCAGCGGGATCTGCTTTGAGCGTATCCCATGTGAAGCTCGACGTGTTATAAAAGTCATAATGGAATTCATCGTCTCCCGTTGCGCGGCGTAGGAATCCTTCTCTGACGTCGAGCCCAGCTGTTTTCTTGGCAACTTCAAGCACTTTGTCGTGTGTTGGCGCCAAGCAATCGTGAAAACGCTTAATCACCGTCATTGGTAGAAACACACGCCCATATTCTGTTGGTTTGTACAATCCGCGGAGTGCGTTATCTGCGATACGCCATACAAGCGCAGATTTTTCAGCGATCTGGGCATCTGAAATCTTTTGGAGCTCATATTCGTCAGCCAATTCGGTTTCCTTCCTCATTCGATGTCAAAACAAATTGCATTTCGTAGCAGTTAGGCTATTGCGGCTAGCTCGCAAAGAGCATTCGCAAAGCTGTTGTTGGTAATCTTCAATCCGTTCGAATCGCGCAGCGGAATAACAGGTGGATATGTCTCGGGATGTGCTTTCATCTCCGCAATCGCGCTCGATGCGTCCCGCTTGCCTGGCGTGCTGTGTGGCATCGGCCCAGCCATGACGGCACGATAGGTATATGTACCTCGCAGCTTGCCGAAGTCATAGTGCTTGAGCTCGTTGTAGCCGAGAACGAATTCGAACATGTCGGGGTCGTAGCCGTGCCGCCGCGCGATGCTGCGTAGCTTCGCCTCCTTGACCATGCTGTCGCCGATTACGACAACGCGAGTCGGCTGGATGCTCACGCCTTCCTCATCGAGCAGATCGCTCATGCCCAGCAGCCTAAGTAGCTCCGAAAGCTCACCAGTGCGGTTGGCGGTGGATATGGCCGGAAGCAAGCCGTCGGCCATGCGCTCCATCATCGCCTGCTGCAAATCGTCAAGCTCGTATGCCGAGAGGGTCGTCAACGCCCCACCGCCTCGTCGTATGCGGAAGCGGCGCCGATACGCGCCTTTTCTAGCTTGATCTTAAGCACCTCGATTTCGTCGAGTCGCGCACGGTATTGGCGTGCCACGGCATCCTGCACGTTCTTGTCAGGAACTGGCAGCTGAATGTCCTTGAGGTTGCGAAGCGGAAGATTCGGGATGGTCGTGCCAACGACCATGCGCTCCATCAGCTCCTTGCCATCATCGCTTGCGAGGAACGCCGCCACGAAATAAGGGTCGATACGTTCGGTGTCGAGTCGGATGATGTAAAGATTGCCGTTGGCGAGTATCGTCTTTCCCTCAGGCACTTCAGCGACGGCAATCTTGAAAGGCGCGCCGTTCTTGGAGACGATGAGGTCTCCGGTGCGAAGCCATTGCTTCTTGGTCTTGGAATCGAGCTCTCGCAGGTGAGGCAGATCGTCGCCAATGCATCCGTCAGAAATGTCGGACAGTCGAAGAAAGCTGAGGCCGGTGTCCTCGTCGACGGTTAGCATGTCGAGGTCACGTGCGGTGATCGACGCTCCGCGCTCGATGCTAAGCGCTAGCTCGCCAATGCTACTGGCGTTCTCGAGTTCGATGCTGCGGCCAAGATAGCGCGTCGGGCACAGGTTGTACTCCGCAGCGGCAAGCTCCTCGGCGTCAACAAGCCTGCTGTAGTCGCAGTCGGACTCAAGCCGCGCGAGAATGGCCTCGATTTCATCGTCGCCGATAGTGTCCCACCTACGCCCACTGACTGAGAGGTCCGTAGCATCGACCATGCGAATGTGGCCATCGTTCTTTCCGAGCACGACGAGGACCGTTGCGATTCCCGTGCTCGGGAATAGGTTCGCGGGCAGTGCGATGACCGCCTTAATCATGCCGTTGTTGACGAAGTACTTCCTCGCCTGCATGTCGCCGCCATTAAAGGCCGCGCCGTTGGCCATCACGGTGACCGCCCTGCCACCCTCAGCGAGCGAGTCGTATGCCAGCTTGTTGAAGAGCCAATCAGCAGAGGCGGGTCGTCCGATTCCGAGCCTGCCAAAGCGCATCATCTCGTAGTAGTCGCCCTGGCCGCGCATGAAGGCCGGTCTCATGCCGAACGGGAAGTTGGAGAAGACCTTATCGAATGCGTGGGTCGCATCCATTTCAAGCATGTCGCCGGTCTCGACCTCCCAATCACGGGCTACAAGGTCGAGTCTGATGCTCGCGAGGGCGGCAACCTCCCTGTCGTTGTCGATGCCGTACAAACGCAGGTCACGAGCCCTGTCTACGACACCTGTGAGGAAGTCGCCACGGCCGCAGCCGAGGTCCGCGATTCTGTCCCCGTCTTCTATGTCCAGGACCGCGTAGGCTAGATTGCAGATGGACTCTGGCGTGCCATGCTGGCCTGCCGACCTACCTAGGGAACGGCTATCCTCGTAGCCCAGAGCGAGCTCGCGTAGCCCATCCTGATCAAATCGATTTCTGAGAAGGATGGCGAGTCTCATCCAACCTCGCCAAAGGTTTTCGAGGAGGTAGTCACTCATCTCAAGGCTAGGCGTCTCATGTCGTAATACGTCTTCCAACTCCTGCATGTCTTCGTTGCCAAGCTCATACGCGTTCATCACGTAAGCAATGTATGCCGCGAAGTTGATAGCGTTTGCCTCCCCAAGGAGAGACATGTCTTCGTCGCCGCGAGCCCTGTTCCTCAGTTCCCATAGAGCGTTTTGTGTTCTCTGGGAAATCGTGTTTCGGTTAGCCAACTCAACCTCCAGGTTATCTATAACCGTCTTTCGACTATATATAACCGTAAGAGACTGTCGATGTCAAGTAAGAAACTCGGTTATCTATAACCGCTCTGATTGAGGGATGAAGATGCTGACAAGACTGAGCGCATCATGTCTGCAGCTGCCTTCTCCACAGATTATTGGGAAATGTTCTCGTGCCGATACGAGCGCTGGGGATTCAGAGATCCTTCCCGAGTCAACCGTTATGCCGTCCTAGGGCGAAATGAAGAACTGACAGGTATGACGAAAACGCTTTTAAGGCGAGAGGCGAATATGCGATTAGTCTAGCCCCAGCCGAAGACGCATCCATCACTATCTGATCCGCCTAGCCAGAATCAACCCTTCCACTCGACTGCTAAGGGTGTCCGCGAGCGCTGAAAGGGCGGCGTGGGGCTTGTCCCGCGTCGTGACGTGGCCCCGACGGATGCGGGGGGTCCGTATGCCTGAGGTAATCTAGATTTCTCCAAACGGGATTTCCCCGCTCTCACGTGGGGAAATCCCTGCTCTTACGGACGGCGCAGCATGCCCGTCGCCTAAATCAAAGCCCTGCTCGAGAATGGGTTCTTCACAGAGTTTGAATGTGGTTCTGTACGTCTGCAGCGTACGTCTTGAAATCAGCCTCATTATTGTAGCTGTCGCTGATGAACACCCCAGAAGGGTTGCCGAACCAGGTAGAGAAGAATTTCTTGTTCCGTGGGGCTATCACCTGGTTGCGCTACTCTGTCTCAAAATGTTTCGTGTTGCCTCCTATGTAGACGCAGCTATAGTTGTCTGCGACTTTGAAATAGATTCGACCTGCGTCATGCACGAATTTGAGATGCCATTTCATCTCGATAGGGTCTCCATCATATTTGAAAGTTCGCTCGTCCTTTCTTGCCTTGATCTGCATTGTCTCGAATTTCTCTGGCCCACAATCCACGTGGTATGAGTCCATCCTGTCTTCTCTCTCATCTCCCACCTGCGTCAACTGCCAAACCTGGAGAGCATGATCATCGAGACCCAGCAGGTAGTCGTACAGAATTGGGGCGAATTGCTGCTCATTGCTTTCGAAGTAGGAGCACCAATCCCAAGCCCCGTCACAGAACTTGAGGTTTGGAAAGGCCTCGGCGGCTTTGTTCTCAATTGATGCATAGGAAAGAGAATTCTTCATGCGCGTACGCGCACACTCTTTTGTGCCTTCTTTCACGTCAAACAGGATCACTGTTCCAAACAATTTGCAAGGATTGTCATCAAAGCCGGGCCAAGTATTGCTATCCACAACGACAAGGGGAGGATTTGAAACGCTGATGTCGAATTCGACGGCCGCTCTGCTTTCCTTGCTACCCAAATGGGGCTCGTACTCTGACTCCGAGAGGGTAATGCTGTTGACAACTGGACCTGATCTACGTTCTTCCATCTGCATCGCAAGCCCGATTAGCCTCCAAAAGTCTTTGTCTTGGATTATGCCTTGGGTCATGGCGCGGGCGCCTCTCGTGTAGGCTTCGCTGATGAAGTCGTCAAAAAGCATTTTCGACATTTCGCCTAGAGCACAATAATTCGTAAAACTCAACGCTTGCTCGAAGCGCTTCCAGAACAGGGGGTTCGAAGCCTGCCCATCATCAGGCACTAGCAACTCCGGATCTATGAGAAAGCACCTGTCTTTGCCATCAGCTGCCATTTGCCCTGCCCGCCAAACGTTTGTCCATGGCAGCCCTAACAATGGCCCTCGTGTCTTCATCGACGGCATCCATGAAGCCTTCAGGCCAAATGTCGAGGTTCCCGAACTCGTCAATAGCAAGTCGCTTTGCCTTCACTCCGTGACTAGCGCCACTTTTAGCGAAAAAGAGAAGGCTGATTCTTTTTGCGCGGTTTGTGTCCTCGACCACCCGACGCCGCAGCCTCGTAACAAGAGCCTCACTATGACTCTCTATTAGAAGGGTTAGGTCAGGGCGAGCTTCTAAGAAAAAGTCTGCAAGCTTCGCTTGCGCAGATGGGTGCAAATGGAGTTCCGGCTGCTCAATGATTACTATCGAACCGCGTGCAGCGGCAAGCACTCCTACTAGTATGGGAATCGCTTGGCTTGCGCCAACCCCAACCATTGTCAGGTCTCGTTCAACTCCGTCCTTCAAGGAAACATGTAGACTGACGCCAAGCTTCTGCTCATTTGATACCCGAACCTCCCCTGCGACTCCAAGGTAAGCAGCCCACGCATCCACGGCGTCCTCTAGCGTGGACTGTCGTCTGCCCTTCATGTCCGGAAAGCCGTACATGCTTACGGTTTTAGACGCTGACAGCAGAAGTGATGCAGACTTCTCGCCCTTGCGGCCTATTGGGAGGTTCTTTCCTGATTCCTCTGTCAGCGGTGATATGACCCTCGGATCGTCCCTTAGCGGCCCGATGTATTCGACTCGCTCTGATAGGTTCAAGAGCGCCTCTACAAGCCCGCTCAGCACCGTGACCAGATCCCAAAAGCCCCTCTTTGATTCTTTGACATCGTTGTCGTAAGAAGCTCGGAGAGAAGGGGACCAACCTCTACCAACGTTTACGGCCTCGAAAGATCGGGAGGGGTATGCGAGTTCAATTACCTCGCTTAAGAAGCTGTCCTTTTCATTTCCCAACGACTTGACTGCCTTCTGGAATGAAGAGCGCAGACCGGAAAAGCCTTGGCGGTCACTGAAACCGGCATCGCATGCGCCCCTGTTTTGAAGGATTCTCAGGGCCAACCTGAGCAAATCAATCCGTCGTCTTCCTGCCGCACTACCATTCAGCAGTTCCTCCAACTCCTGTTGGCATTCCTGCTTAGCCACAGCATCGCTTTTGAGGGAAATAACGGCTGTGGGCAGAACACCACGAATCACGACGTACGTACGATTCAAGTCGTTCTCACCTAATGGCGCAACCTTAAGCAACTGGCACCCAGCATATCTTGGACCAAGGTGTTCCCTGCACCTGGCTTCATCGCTCTTTCTAGCATTTCTGCGAGAAAGGTCATACTTTATTCCGCTAGAGTTTTCGATAGCTATCTCGGAGACGGCCATACCATCAGATACGAGACCAGGCTTCACGGTGCCAATGGGACGCAGCTCGATTGTTGCCTTCGCTTGTTGAGTCTTCATACCCAAGCTGGATCGCAAGTCATATTGTTCGTGAATCTTGAACTCGATTCCCACATGACAGCTGTTAGACCCTGTCCTAACGATTTCCGAAGGTATTCCGAGTTTTGTCAAGGGGCCATTAAGGACTATCTCGTCGCCGTAGTTTATAGACTGGCAAAGCATGAGGATTGACTGCAAAAGCGAAGATTTGCCAACGCTGTTTGCCCCCGCCAGAACGGTGAGATGTCCTTTGGTCAGTCTCACTTTGGCCGACTCGATTGACTTGAAATCTGCAATCTCCCAGCTGGATACTGTCTGCTCAAGGTCATGCCGGTCGCGAACGGGTATATATGGCATCCGTAATCCCTTCTTCATAGATGCGACTATGCGTTCAGCCTCTACCACTCCCATTCTCTCACTTATTCATTTCTCTGATGCCAACGGGTTTGACTAATGCGATTCTGTAAGGCCGCTATGGACAACGGCTTATTATGAATAGTCGGGTGTCCGTAGACGAACCTCGGCATGCACCTTTTCTGGCGTTGGGAGTCATGGACGCTGTTTGGGGGCGGCACTGCTGAGGCGCCTCGTTTTTAATGTCCGCCCGCCTTGCTAGGCTCTCCACAACCGAATGGGTGTTGAGCCGAAGGAGGCATGTGATGGGACTTGAGGGACGCGAGAAGAAGGGCGAGTACCTCAGAAGCAGGTCGTACGCAGCGCTGGTGGGCAATCGGCTGCGCCAGGCGCGGTCGTGGACGGGCCTTCAGTACGCCGACGTGGCGGCCGAGCTCGGCCTGGACAGGGACCAGATTCGCAAGATCGAGAAGGGAGTGTGGCTCCCCGCGGTGTGGGAGCTGGCCGTGTTCGCGGAGCTCTACAAGTGCTCGCTCGATTGGGTGCTGGGCGCGAGCGACGACCCAAAGACGCGCGCGGAGTACGTCGACGCTGCGCAGGGGAGTGAGCTCGAGCCGGCGGGCAACCTGGAGGACTTGGACCGCGCGAGGCGCGAGGGCGAGCGCGGCGAGGACCGCTACGAGGTCCCGACGGAGGATCGCTCCCGCAAGAAGATGTGCTACAGCAAGCGGAGGTTCAGGAACCAGGAGGCGGCGATCAGCGCCGCCATCGGATCCTCGAGGACCTATCGCCAGCCGATGCGTCCCTACCGCCGCCCGCTCTGCGGGGGATGGCACCTGACCAGCAAAGAGTTGCCCGAGTTCGACCCCATGGCGGTCGCGAGCTAACGCTGCATGACAGAGCCTTCTACGTCACAATCCCGCCCGTGCCGTACAATGCCGAGATTCGGGCGACGAGGTGATAGTAGCGACCGACTCCGGCGCAGTGACCGCCGCGCCGTTCGGAGAGTACCGCGAAGAGGTACTCGCGTTTGCGGACAAGGTCGAGGCGTTCTACGACGGCCAGCCGCCGAGAGAGCCAGCGGAAGATGAACACATACCTATGCGATTGGTATACTCGAAGTCTACGTTAAGCACTAGGGGGTGTGAGGCGCGCATGGATCCTATAGAGGTCTTCAAGGCACTGGCCAATGAGACGCGCCTCAACATCTTGCTCTGGCTCAAAGACCCTGGAGCAAACTTTGGCCCACAGGGCATCCATTTCTCCGAGCCAATCGACCTCAAGGGTGGCGTCTGCGTGGAGAGCATCAGCGAGAGGGCTGGCATCTCCAAATCGACAGCGTCAAGTTACCTCACCATGATGCGCCGTGCGGGCCTGTTGCTGTCGGAGCGGCATGGTAAGTGGACCTATTACCGCAGGAACGAGAAGGCAATCAGGGAGCTCGCTCGCTACCTTGATACCGAGCTCTAGTACATAAAATGTGATACATACTTCCGCTTGTGGTGAATAATGCGCCGATGGCATGATAAATCGAAAATCGTCGAAATGTCGTTCTATACTTGTCCCACCTATGACCAAAGGGGGGCATCCATGGAACTCAACCACATCTTTGAACCAATCACCATCAATGGCCTGACGCTAAAGAATCGTATGGTCGTGTCGGCCATGGCCAGCTGCTACTGCACCGAGGACGGCATGCCGACCGAGAAGTTCATGGCTTATCACGAGCGCAAGGCTCGCGGCGGCTTTGGCGCCATCATCACGGAGGACTTCTGCGTCTGCCCCGAGGCCGGCGCCTTCAAGCGCCTGGGCGGGCTGTGGAACGACGAACAGATGGAGGCATACCGCGCGTTCACCCAGCGCATCCACGATGCCGGCGCGAAGATCATCGTGCAGCTCTATCATGCCGGGCGCCAGACGTCCAGCCGCGTGACGGGCGTGCGGTGCGTGGCGCCCTCCGCCATCAAGGATCCCACGGTGGGGGAGACTCCCCACGCGCTGACGGTCGACGAGATCCATGCGCTGCAACAGTGCTTCGTTGATGCGGCCGTCCGTGCCAAGGCCGCAGGCTTTGACGGCGTCGAGATCCATGGAGCCCATGGCTACCTCATCAACCAGTTTGCCTCGCCCTATTCCAACAAGCGCAGCGACGAGTACGGCGGCACCACCGTCAACCGCGCGCGCTTCGCGACCGAGGTCATCGCCGCGGTGCGCGAGGCGGTAGGCGCGGACTTCCCCATCATCTATCGCATGAGCTCGGTGGAGTTCGTGCCGGGTGGCCTGCAGCTCGAGGAGACCAAGGTCATCGCCCGCCTGGTGGAGGAGGCCGGCGCCGACCTCGTCCACGTCTCGCAGGGCGTCTTCGCGTCGGGCCGCAACATCATCCCGCCCTTCGCGATTCCGGTGGCAGGCTTTGCCGACCACGCGGCCGCCATCAAGCAGGCGGTGAAGGTGCCGGTCATGGCGGTCGGCCGCATCAACGACCCGCTCCTGGCAGATACCGTCATCGCCACCGGCAAGGCGGACCTCTGCGCCATGGGCCGCGCGTCGCTGGCTGACCCCGACATGCCCAACAAGGCGCGTGAGGGTCGCCTGTGCGACATCAACCGCTGCATCGGGTGCCTGCAGGGCTGCGACGGCGAGCTCGAGCAGGGGCTCCCCATCCGCTGCCTGGTCAATCCGCTGACGGGCAAGGAGGACGAGTACGACCTGTCGCCTGTGAGCGAGCCGCGTCGCGTGGTGGTCGTGGGCGGCGGCGTGTCGGGCTGCGAGGCGGCACTCGTTGCTGCCAAACGCGGGCACAAGGTGACGCTGCTGGAGCGCAGCCAGGAGCTTGGCGGCCAGTGGCTGGCGGCTGCCGCGCCGCTCGCCAAGGGTGACTTCACCTCGTTCGTGGTGTGGCAGCGTCGCCAGCTCGAGCAGCTGGGCGTCGACATCCGCCTTGGCGTCGAGGCCACGCGCGAAGGTATCGACGCATTGGCGCCCGACGCGGTCATCCTCGCCACGGGCTCCAATCCCGCGATGCCTCCCATTCCTGGACTGCGCGAGCACGGGGTCGTGGCCCAGGACGTCCTGCGCGGCCGCGCAGAGTTCGGCAGCCGCGTGGTGGTCATCGGCGGTGGCCTGGTGGGCGCCGAGACGGCCGACTTCGTGGCCGAGGGCGGTAGCCCGGACGTCACCATCGTGGAGATGCTTCCGCAGATCGTAAAAGATGGCGAGCCGGCTCCCACCTCCTTCCTGCTCGAGCGGCTCGCGGCCCATGGGGTGAGGGTGCTCACCTCGGCGGCCGTCAGGGGCGTCGAGGCGGATGCCGTCGTGTACGAGAAGGACGGCGAACAGGTCCGCCTGGGCGATGTGGACACCGTCATTGTCGCCATCGGCGCACGCGCGAACACGGCGCTTGCCGACACGCTGACGGATGCGCCTTACCAGGTGATTTCCGTGGGTGACTGCAACGAGCGGGCAAAGAACGGCTATCGCGGCATCCAGGAAGGCTTTGAAGCGGGGCTCCGCGTGTAGACCTGCATGAGGCGCGCGGCCCAGCCGCTGCGTTAAGGAATGTACATGGGCGTAGTGCGGGGCGGTCTTTCATGGGGCTCTCGACCCTCAGGAAGGGACGGTGATGGACGTGCACTACACGGGGCCAGTGATCAGGCCGCCCTACGAGGCGGGAAGCGTCATGCTGGAGGTGACGGTGGGGTGCACGCACGACTCGTGCACCTTCTGCACCTACTACAAGGGCCACCCCTTCCGCCCCGCCCCGCTCGAGCAGGTGCGCGCCGACCTCGCCGAGATCGCGCGCTTCCGCCCTGGCACCGACCACATATGGGCTGCGGGTGGCGACCCGTTCTCCATGGGCACGCGCAGGCTGCTCGAGCTGGCCGAGCTCGTGCACGAGTACCTGCCGGGCGCCACCATCTCCACCTACGCGCGCGTCGACAGCATGCGCAACAAGTCGGTGGAGGACCTGCGGGCGCTGCGCGACGCGGGCTACACCGGCATCATGATCGGTATCGAGTCGGGCGACGACGAGGTGCTCGCGCACGTGAGAAAGGGCTACACCGCCGCCGACGTCGTGGAGCAGTGCGGGTAGCTCGACGACGTCGGCCTGCTCTACAACTGCATCTACCTGGGAGGGATTGCCGGCGCGGGGCACGCCGAGGAGACGGCCGCGCGCTCGGCGGAGGTGTTCAACAAGATCCGCCCGCAGTTCATGTACCTCACGACCGTCACCATCTTCCCCGACTCCGAGCTCGGCGCCGAGGTGGCGCGGGACGACTTCGCGCCCATGAGCGAGCTCGAGCGGTTCCGCGAGTTCCGCGCGCTCGTCGTCGCGCTGGAGAACCCCATCGTCGTGGACACGCGCCTGGCCACAAACTCCATCGGCTTCGTTGCAGAGCTGCCGGCCGACCGAGATGAGTGCCTGGCCGCGCTCGACGAGGCCATCGCCGGCTTCTCGGAGGACGACGAGCGGCGGCTCTCGCGCAGGAGGGCGATGATGCGCACGATTTGATGCGGGAACAGGCCGCGTTCCCTAGGTCGCCGTCAAGTGCCCAGTCTGGTTGGTCCGGTTGATTCGCATAAAGTCTTTGAACTGCGGAGACTTTGACGTGAATGGTTGCCCGAGTTCGACCCCATGGCGGCCGCGAGCTAGCGCTGCGTGACAGAGCCGCCACGTCACGACCCCGCCCGTGCCTTAGAATGTGCCGTTGAGAGCATGCGCGGATGGAAGAGGGCGAGCCATGGACAAAGTCATCGAGCGGTATGCGAAGGCTTACAGGCGCGGGCTGGAGGCCCGGGGGCTTGACGGCGTCGACGGCATGGTCGCCGCATACCGCGAAAGGCTGCGGCAGATGTACGCCTCCGACGCCTACCGCGAGCACGACGTCTACCCCTCGATGAGCGTCGACCACGTCTACGCCGTCATCGCCATGTGCCTGGAGCTCAGGGCGCGCGGACTCGCCGACCAGCAGATCATCGATACGGTGAACGCTGGGTTCGCCGCGCGGCGGAGGTTCTTCGACGTGCTGCTCCGCGCCATCGACCTCCTGCCCAACTGCTACCGAATCGCCGAGAGGTGGAACGTGGGCGACCACGCGAAGCGCGTGGCCGACGGCAGCATCACCTACGACTCCTTCGAGGTCGGGGAGGGGAAGGTGGAGTACCGCATCTCGCACTGCATGTACGTGGAGATGTTCGAGCACTACGGTATCCGCGGCCTGTGCAAGATCTTCTGCATGACCGACGAGCGGGCGTACGCGGGCCTCACCAGGCACGTGAGGTTCGTGAGGCACTCCGACCTCTCGGACGGCGACTGCTGCCACGACGAGGTGCTGGACCGCAGGCTCCACGGCTAGCGAGCCAGCGGCTTTCGGGACTTGGGATGCTCGTTTGTACCAGCTTTTCGCGGTTTTGGGAAGGTCCGTTTTGGCATCGCGTTTTGATTAAGCAATTGATAAACAAAAGCGCAGGTAGATCGCTCATCAATTCTGGTCCTATCGCCAAGAAAGGGGAGCTTCCAGAACCGACCTTCCCAAAACGGCGAAAAGCTGGTACAAACGAGCGGTTCGACCTTTACGAGATCGCCTCAGGTCACAGAGACGCATCAATTACTCAGCAACTCTGCGCCGCATGAGCCCTCGGAGTGCAGAGTTACCGCGATTTGCGTGCTCCTCTGCGCTCAAAACCCGCCCCAAGTCACAGAGACGCATCAATTACTCAGCAACTCTGCGCCCAAACTCAACCAACGCCACAGAGTTACCTAGAAACCTCAGTATCTCTGTGTCCCATGAGCCTCCGCCCGCGATCTGCTTCAGAAGCTCGTCAGGAATCTGGACCCCTTCAAACTCTGCAATGATGAGGTTCTTTCCCTGGCTGTCACAGATCCTGAGTCCGGTATGCAGTGTAGCCCTCATAGGCGTAGCTCGCATCAATTCCACGTGCGAGGAGGCTGACGTCGTCCAGGTTGGGAGATAGCGCGCCCTCAATCAGGTGCTTGATTTCTGTGTCGCGCACCGGACTGCGCTGCATGGCAAGAAGGTAGTCGTCGCGGTCGATGAGCGCCCAGTCGACGGTCCTTTCCAGCGAGGCACGCAGCATATGGTCGAGCCAGATGCGTCCTGCCCGCCCGTTGCCTTCCCGGAAAGGATGCGCCACGTTCATCTCAACGTACTTCTCGATGATCTCGTCAAAGGTGCGCTGAGGCATGCGCTCGATCGCGCGCAGCGCCGACCCAAGGTACAGCGCGGAGGCGAAGCGAAAACCTCCCTTTGAGAGGTTGACTGTGCGCACCTCACCTGCGAAGTCATAGATGTCTCCAAAGAGGTGCTTGTGAATCTCTGAGAGGGCGTGGAAGGTGCCCGGCGTGAGCGCAGCGAGCGTACCGTCATGGTAAAGCGAAAGAGCAGCACGCTTGGAAATTCGCTCCTCTTCATGAGCTAACTGGATGGCGTCTTTGATGCCTAGCCGGTTTTCCATGGACGGTTCACCTTTGAGACGTGCGGCACGGGCTTGGCTCCCGTTGCCTTAAGGCCGAGACTTGCGTCATCACTTTTGTACCATGCTTGCGGGTGGGGCGGATGCAGAAACGGCACTTTTCTTGGCGACACCTCCACGTCCTCTGTTTGCTAACAAGAAATCCCAGCTCATCGGTGATGGTCTCATACTCTGCGGCTATGCTGTTCTCGCTGCCGACCGCTAGGTTGTCGCACTTGTCGCTGTTGCCGCACGTACCGCAGCGGATCATGTCAAAGGGGGTCATGTCAAAGGGGGTTACCCCCTTTGACAGGTCAAGCCTCCCTCATGGCAAAGGGGGTTACCCCCTTTGACAGGTCAAGCCTCCCTCATGTCAAAGGGGGTTACCCCCTTTGACAGGTCAAGCCTATTGTGAAGCAGGGGGTTTCAAAACCCCTGCTCAGCGCCCATGACACGAATCGTGTCACCCACGTGACCGCGCGGCTCTTTTCGCCCGCGCAGCGCCCCACTACCCTCTGCCTCGCAAGGCAAGCAACGGGAGGGAGTGGTACCAATGCCCAACAGGTCACCAAGGAGAGGGCTTCGCACGGGGTTGGCGATGTTGGCCGCCTTCGCGCTGTGGACCCTGCTGATCCAGAGCGTCGACGTGCAGCCGGTGGGTCAGAATGGGACAGACGTCGGTTTCGCGACGTTCAACGTGTGGTTTCACAAGATCACGGGCGTGCACATGGCAATCTACACGGTTACGGACTGGCTCGGCCTCGTGCCGATAGCGGTCTGCCTGTGCTTCGGGGCCATAGGTGCCGTGCAGTTAGTCTGGCGGCGGAGCCTGCTCCGGGTGGACGCCGACCTCCTCCTGCTCGGCGCCTACTACATCGTCGTCATCCTCTGTTACCTGTTCTTCGAAATGGTCCCCATCAACTATCGCCCCATACCCATAGACGGAATCATGGAGGCGTCGTATCCTTCTTCCACGACGCTTCTGGTCCTGAGCGTCATGCCGACGCTGAAGTTCCAGGTGGACCGAAGGGCGAAAAGCCCTGCCTCCAGGGCCGCCGCCACCGCGTTCGTGGTCGTGTTCTCGGCGTTCATGGTGTTCGGAAGGCTGGTCGCGGGCGTACACTGGGCAACCGACATCGTCGGGGCGGTTCTGCTGGCAGCAGGGCTGTTCGCGGTATACACGTCGGCGGTCGCACTCACGGACCGGAAGTAGGCCGAACCGCACTCGGAAGGATGACGATGGAATTCAGCGAGAAGCTCCAGGAGCTGAGGAAGGGCAGGTCGCTCACGCAGGAAGAGCTTGCCGAGGCGCTCTACGTCTCGAGGACGGCCGTGTCGAAGTGGGAGTCCGGCAGGGGCTACCCGAGCATAGACTCGCTGAAGGCGCTGTCCCGCTTTTTCTCCGTCTCGATAGATGAGCTGATTTGCCCGGACGAGATCATCGAGGCGGCCGCGGACGAGAAGCGCGCGTTCGCGGACAGGTACCGCTCGCTCATCTGCGGCGCGCTCGATGTGCTCCTTGCCGTGCTGCTGTTCATTCCCGCCTTCGGGAACGGTCCGGACTCCACCGCCACGGTTGCCCTGTTCGAGCTGACGGGAGTGAGCCCCTGGCTGAAGTCCACGTTCGCAGCAATCATCTGCGCCATCGTTCTAGAGGGGGCCTGCAGCCTGGCCGTCGCCAACCTCGACAGCCAGGCTTGGGCCAAGCGTCTCCTTATCGTGGGCATGGCCCTCTCGGTCGTCGCTGTCATGGTGTTCATTGTGTCCAGGCAGCCCTACGCCGGAGTCATCTGCTTTGCCCTGCTGACCATAAAGGGATTCCTCGTCTCCCAGGGGAAATGAGCGCGGCGGAGCTTTCGCCCGCTTCACGCCGTAAGCCCACTGACCACTGGTCGAGTATGGGAGGTGGGTTCAGCGGCCCTGACGGTAGTGGCCGTATCGTATACACAAGCACTCTGTTCGGATGACGCGAGGAGGCCTGGCGTGGAGATCACGAGTTTCGGCGTTGGGTTCTTTTTCTACCTGTTCGTCGCCGTCGTGGCGAGCGGAATTGCATCGACCGTCGTCGAGGTCATCGCAAGAGGAGACGGAGGCAAGATCACCTATGTGGTCTCGTTCCTCGTCACACTCGTCTTCGTATTCCTCGCGTATCACTGGGACGTTATAGGGGTATGGACCCCCGACGAGTGGATACGCAAGTCGGCAGTTGCCTCCGTCATCGTTACGGCGCTCTTCGTCAGTGCGATCGGCTCGTCAATAGGAGAGTCGGTGGGCACCGCGCTGACGACTCCCGCATGGCTCAAGGACGATGAGCAGGCAGCCATCAGGGCCATTTCGAAAGAGAAGAACCACGGCAAGCTGCACTTGGCGACGATGTCGGCCAAGTCGTACCGCGTGCGCGCAATTGCCTGCGAAAAGCTTGGCCGCCTTCAGGAGGCCAAGAGCGAGATTGCCCTCTTCGACCCCGATGAGTCGGTGTGTCTCGCTGCTCTCGACGATGTCAGCTGGGATGGCTGGAATCAGACACTCGCTAGTATTGCCATCCGCTCGAACAAGGAAGCCGTCGCCTTGAAGGCTCTCGGCAAGATGAGTGATGATGCATCGCTGGCTGACGTCGCCGCACGGGCAAAGAATAAGACAATCGTTTCGGAAGCCCTCAGCCGAATTCAAGATGAGGAATTGCTCGTCGAGGCCGTTGCCAGGATGGCCGATGTTCAGACTGCGATGGAGACGGTCGGTCGAACGCGGAGAGGTCGGCCGAGGCCTCCGCACGAGTCACGCGCGGCAGGAGGCCGAACGCAAACGCGGCGAGCAGAGCCACGAGGGCGGTGACGAGAAACCTTCGGACGGGTGTCTTCTTCATACGAATCACCAGGTCTTCCTAAGAGCGCATCTGTAACGCGGAACTCACATATGCCGATGGCCATCGCATCAAAAGCCCCGCCATCACCGGGGGCGAATAGTGCATAGATTGATGATTCGTCGCTCAGCGCACGCTGCGTGGGGTTGCGCTTCGTCAGAACACCTTGTAGAGCGCCACGTCCGTCGGTGCCCCCTTGAACCCATGGGAGAGATAGAACCCAAACGCGGGGACGTCGCGGTCCGTCGTCAGGTAAATAACGTGCAGGTCAAGGCCCCGCAGGTGCTCTTCAATCAACGCGAGGAACCGCGTCCCGTAGCCCTTTCCCTGCAGGTCCGTCCTGATGCAGAGCTCGTCTATGACGTATTCGGTGCCTTCGTACCAGTGCTTGATGCTGCCCAGCGAGAGCCCGATGAGCTCTCCGTCCTCAATAAGGCCCAGCGTCAGCGGCGTCCGCGCGCCCATCAGGTCCTTGAGGTACGCGTCAAGCTGCGCTTCGTCGCTCCAGTCGTCGTTCCAAGGCGGCTGGGTGAACACGCCACGAAAGAGCGTCTTGATGTCGTCAAAGTCCGAGCTGTCAAGCTCTCTCAGCGTTGCCATGCATGCCCCTTCCAGCTAGCGCGCCGATAGCTCGCGCAGGTGGCCAAGGTGGATGCCGATATGGCCGATGCCCAGAATTACGGCGCTGACCACGGCGATGGGCGACTGACACCAGATGCCCAAGAGCAGGAAAGCGGCAACCGGCAAACTCGCTATGGGCACGGGAATGGGGCCAAGGGGCTGGTACATGCCGTCGAGTTTCTCCCCGTCCCTGAAGTAGCGGACCCACGCGACCTCGTAGAGAGCCATCAGCACGCAGGCGGCTGCCAGCCAGAGGACCCACGGGAACGAGAACCCCCGCGGGCAGACGAACACGACGGCCGAGGTGGTGGTCAGCACCTGGCCGACTCGCTCGAATGCGAGCAGCGTCTTGTCCTCGTGCTGGGAAAGCTCCTCATATCCGAGGGGCTGGTGCTTCGCCCACTTGATGTTGGGGATGAAGAGCATCGCCAGGAACACGGCGCCGACAATTGAGAAACCGAACCGCATGTATACCCTCCAGGTCTCGCGAGAGGTCTTCTCGGCATTGTACGGCAGCGGCTCGCGCAGGTGGCGGACGGTTTTCCCAGCCGCGCTCGCGTGATACGTCGTCGCCCTTTCCGTCCAGTAAGGGTAAGCTGGTCAGAAAGCTGCATCGCAGGGAGGCGACGTACCTGAGGGTGGGGAAGTAGACGGTGAACGAGCGGACGCGCGAGTACCTTGACCTGTACAGTCGCTTGGAGAAGGCAATCCGTGACCGGTACCCCGTGCCTTCTGGCGAGGGCGCGTTGGCGTGGCTTGCCAGAAACGATCGGGATTACCGCAACATCAAAGACGAGCTGGACTACTGCCGTGAGGTGCGAAACTTCCTGCAGCACAACGAGCTGGTCAACGACGACTACGCCATCATCCCCAGCGAGGGCATGGTCCAGACCATGCGGAACATCCTCTCGCGGGTCGCGGAAATACCCAAAGCGATCCACATCTGCACCAAAACGCGGCAGCTGTACTCTGTGAGCCTGCAAGACCGTATCCGGCCGGCAATGAGGACGATGGCCCGCAACTCGTATACGCACGTGCCGATTCTTCAGGACGGGTTCGTGGTGGGTGTGTTTAGTGAGAACACGTTGGTGGCCCACATGAACACGGACGAGGTCGTGGAGATCACCGAGGACGACACCTTCGAGAAGATGAAGGGCCTGCTTCCGCTGGACAAGCACGTGGGTGAGACATTCAGGTTTGTGAGCGAAGGCTTGCTTGCAACGGAAATCGCGGAGATGTTCCTGGACGCGCTTAAGCGTCGCGAGCGGCTGTGCATGGTGTTTGTCACGGCCAATGGAAAGCAGAGAGAGAAGCTGCTTGGCATCATAACGGCGTGGGACATGGCGGATTTCTTCTAGCGGCGTGATGGCAAAGGGGGTAACCCCTTCTGCCATGTGGCGGCGTCTACCACGCGGGGAAGTACGCAAGGGCATGGCAAAGGGGGTAACCCCTTCTGCCATGATGGCAAAGGGGGTAACCCCTTCTGCCATGTGGCGGCGCCTACCACGCGGGGAAGTACGCAAGGTAGAGCGGCAGCATCAGCAGGATCCACCCAGCCAGCAGCATGATGAGGTGCTTTGTCTCGGCGTGGACCGCGATGAACTCGCGGATCAGCGCGCTCGGCCAGTAGTAGAACGCCACGTGGCTGCCGATGCCCACGCACTTCAGGCCGATCTTTCGGCAGTACCTGAGCGCCCGGTACACGTGGTAGTTGCTGGAGACGAGCGCGGTGTACTTGCTGCCTTCCTGCGCGTCGATGATCTCCTTCGAGTTCTTCAGGTTCTCGAAGGTCGTGGCGGACTGGTCCTCCTTGATGATGTGGTCAGCCGGAATGCCCTTTTCCAGCAGGTATCGCTGCATCGCCTCGGCCTCAGAGATGGTCTCGTCGGAGCCCTGCCCGCCAGAGGGGATCAACACGGGCGGCGTGGGATCCTTGCGGTAGACCTCGATCGCCTTGTCCAGCCGGTCTGCCAAAAGCTTGGACATACGGTCGCCGTCGAGCAGCCCGGCCCCGTGGATGATGATGTAATCGAAGTCGCGCTTGTGCGGGATGATCTGCAGAAAGACGCAATACAGCATGAACACGACGAACGCCATCGAGAAGTAGAACACCGAGACGCTCGCAAACATGCCCAGACGGCTGATCTGGAAGAGGTAGTTTGCTCCGTCCCAACTGTCACCGGCGATCTCTGGCATGATGACGGCGAGAAACGCAGCTACCTCGCCAAAACCTACGGCCAGTCCGAGGCCAAGGGAGAGCAGGTTGCCGAGGCTCCGCCCTTCGCGCCTCAGCATAACGATGCCGTTCCACACTAGGAAGAACGGCACGATTAGGAGGGTGAGGAGCACGCCCCAGGCGAAGACCGCGACGATGGTGCCCTGGAAAGGCCCTGCCAGCCGCACCAGGGCGATGACCGAGGAAAAGAGCGCGAAGAACAGCAGGTAGCAATTGCGGTACCTGCTTCGGTCTTTGTGGAACGATACGGCCAGCAGTGCCCAGAAGACAGCTGGTGGGAAGAGGATGGAGCTCAGCATGGGTTTCCTTTGATCGAGTCCGGTGGGCGTCACGGCGCTGATTTAGGCAACGCTTCAATGCGAGTAATGAGATGCTCAGAATACCATTGTTCGTGGGATGCCACGAGGCTGCCGACGTGCCGCCTATACAGCTGATGTGGCCGCTGGGCATGAAGGCTGGTCATGCGCTCGTCGTGACGGCGCGCATCGGATATGTTCATGGCAAAGGGGGCCATGGCAAAGGGGGTAACCCCTTCTGCCATAACCCCTTCTGCCATATGCGAGGAGGCTCATGGCAAAGGGGGTCATGGCAAAGGGGGTAACCCCTTCTGCCATGTTAGGAGGTACACCATGCTTGACCTGATGAAGAAGCGTTTTGAGGAGCATCCGGAACTGCATCCTGGTTTGGTCTGGGAGCAGGTTGCAGAGCGGCTTGCCGCTAATCCGGGCGCTCTGGAGGCTGTGGCCCGGATGGAGGAGACCGGGGGAGAGCCCGCGGTTGTCGCGCTGCCTGGGGAGGGCATGCTCATCTGCGATTGCGCGAAGGAGTCCCCCAAGGGGCGTCGAAGCCTCTGCTATGACGACGAGGCGCTGCGCCGCAGGAAGAAGAACCCGCCGGCAGGGAGTGCCGTGGCGCAGGCCGAGGCCATGGGCGTGACGCTGATGAACGAGTCTCAGTATCGTGCGCTGCAGGAGCTGATAGAGCTTGATCTGAAGACCTCGAGCTGGATCTTGGCGCCGGATGACGTGCGGCAGCTGGGTGGGGCCATCTTCTGCGAGCGGCGCTATGGCCGCGTGTTCACGTTCCACAACGGCGCGGACTCGTACTACGGCGTGCGTGGCTGGCGCGGCGTGCTGCGTGTGTAGCGGCGTGGAGGGCGGTAACCATGCTCGATGCCGATACGCTGCGGTTCTTTGATGGCCACGAGGAGGCGCTACCGCTGTACGAGGCTTTCGAGGCGCAGCTTTACGAACTCTTTCCCGATGCTGGCCGGAGGGTGCAGAAGACGCAGATTACCTTCTTCAATCGGCATGTCTTTGCGTGCGCGTCGTTCCAGCGGGTGAAGCGGAAGGCGGAGCTGCCCAGTCCGTTCCTCGTCATAACGTTGGGGCTTGCGTACCCGCTGGATTCGCCGCGTGTTGCCGTGAAGTGCGAGCCATATCCAGGCAGGTGGACCACGCATATTGTCATTGGTGGTGCGGACGAGATTGACGACGAGCTGCTTTCGTGGCTGGAAGAGGCGTACGCATTTGCCGAGGCTAAGCGCCGGTAGAGGGCAGATAATGATGCAGGCGGAAGCGATGAGGGAGTCTACATGACCGAGGAATTCCAGGCGTATATCAGCCAAGCTGACGAGGCGCACCGTCCAGAGCTGCTTGAGGTGTACGAGGTTATCCGTGCCGTCCTTCCGGACGAGCGGGAGTGGATCAACTGGGGAATGCCGACCTTCGGGAAGAACATCATCCACTTTTCCGCGGCCAAGCGGCATGTGGGCATCTATCCCGGACCAGAGGCGGTCAGCGAGTTCTCGCCTGTGCTTGACGAGCGGGGATTCAAGCATTCAAAGGGTGCGATTCAGTTTCCGTACGGGCGCATTGACCTGCAGCTTATTGCCGAGATTGCCCGCTGGTGCCGCGATCATGCGGGGAGTGGCAAGGACTAGGGTCCTCATGGCAAAGGGGGTTACCCCCTCTGCCATGTGGGACACGGGTTCCGAACCCGCGTTGCAGACGAAGGGAGAGCGAGGCATGCGCATCTGGTGGGAGGATGGCTTTGAGATTCGGGCGGCCGTCCGCGGCGACGAGGTGACCATTTCGGCCAACCGCGAGGGCATGGTCTCTCTGGCAAACATCCTGCTTGATCTGGCTGACGGGCAGCCTGGCGCGCACGTCCACCTGGACGAGTACAACTCCCTCGAGGACGGTTCGTGCGAGCTCATCATCGAGCGCGTGGAGTAGAATGCTCGAATGAACCGCACGTCCAAGGGGTGCTAACCATGAAGCAGTATATCGTTGACGCGTTTACGCGAGAGGTCTTCCACGGCAATCAGGCCGCCGTGTGCGTGCTTGACTCGTGGCCGAGTGAGTCGCTGATGATGAGCATCGCGTTTGAAAACAACTTCTCCGAGACAGCGTTCACCGTGCGCGAGGAGGATGGCTATCGCCTTCGCTGGTTCACGCCCAACAGCGAGGTTGACCTGTGCGGGCACGCCACGCTCGCCACGGCATTTGTGCTGCTCAACTTCTACGAGCCGGACGCTGAGAGCATTACCTTCCACACCATGAGCGGCGGCCTGTTTGTAGGACGGCGCGGGGACCATATCTCGCTGGACTTCCCGGCGTACGTCTGCCACGAGGTGCCCGTCACCGATGCGATGGCCGAGGCGCTGGGCGCTCGCCCGCGGGAGGCCTACAAGGACCGTGACCTGCTGCTTGTTTACGACGACGAGCGCATTGTCCGAGAGATGAAGCCTGACTTTGAGAAGGTTGCCCAGCTGGATGGCATGGGCGTTGCCGTGACGGCGCCAGCCGCCACGCACGACTGCACCTCACGGTTCTTCGCGCCCAAGATTGCCATTGACGAGGACCCCGTGACCGGCTCCGTGCACTGCATGATCGCGCCGTACTGGGCCGGGCGCCTGGGGAAGGACACCATCAGTGCGTATCAGGCTTCGGCGCGCGGCGGCGAGATGCTGTGCGAGCTGCACGGGGACCGCGTGGTGCTTTTGGGCCAAGCGGCGCTCTTCTCGACGGGCGAGCTGACGGTGTAGCATCGGTAGGTACGTTTCAGATCGCGCAAAGGAGCGGCACATGACTCTGGAGACTGAACGCCTCACGCTTCGTCCGTGGGAAGATGCGGACGCGGAAGACCTGTACCTGTACGCCAAGGACCCCGACGTGGGACCTATCGCGGGGTGGCCGGCGCATAGCAGTGTGGAGGAGAGTCGCGAGGTCCTGCACGCCGTGCTTTCCGAGCCCGAGACCTACGCGATCTGCCTGAAGGAGACGGGTCGCCCCATTGGCACGGTCGCCCTCAAGCTCAACGGCCATACCGACATGACCGAGCGCGACGACGAGTGCGAGATGGGTTACTGGCTGGGCAAGCCGTACTGGGGCCGCGGCATGATGCCGGAGGCCGTGCGCGAGATGCTCCGCCACGCCTTTGAGGACCTGGGCATGCGCTGCGTGTGGATTGGCTACTACGAGGGCAACGACAAGTCGCGCCGCGTGCAGGAGAAGTGCGGCTTCCGCTATCAGTGGAGAACCGATGAGGTGGAGGTGCCGCTCATGCACGAGGTGCGCGTCGGCCACGTGAGCCGCATCACCAAGGAGGAGTGGGCGGCTGATCTGGCCGCGGCCGCCAAGTAGACGGCCGCGGCGGCAAACGAATCGCAGCTAGTCGAGCACGTCCAGCATCTGCTGCGCGTTCTCCTTGGCCTTCACCTTGCCAAATGCGCGCGTGATGGTGCCCTCCTCGTCGATGAGGTAGGTGGTGCGGATGGTCTTGTATGAGACCTTGCCCGCCTTTGTGAGGCCCTCTACCAGCACGTCGTATGCCTTGAGGACCTCCATCGAGGGATCCGCGAGCAGCGTGAACGGCAGGCCGTACTTCTCCTCGAAGCGCTTGTGCGACGCGACGGTGTCTTTGCTCACGCCGATGATCACAGCGCCCTTCTCGCGGAACTGCGGGTACATCTCGCCAAACGAGCACGCCTGGCTGGTGCAGCCGCTGGTCATGTCCTTGGGATAGAAGTAGAGCACCACCTTCTGGCCGCGGTAATCCGCGAGGCTCCGTACGGTGCCGTCTTGATCGGGCAGGGAGAATTCCGGTGCCTTGGTTCCGACTTCCAGCATGTTGACCTCCTTGTGGTTGGGCTGTGGTTAGTATGGCACAGCCCTGCGGCTGGTGCGGCGTGCTGCGCGTGCAGAGCCTACGGATCAAGCCGCTCGAAGAGGGCCGTGAGCTCTGCGATCGCGTCGTCGTAGCCCAGCTTCAGGCCGTTCCCGTGCACGTGCGACAAACTCGTTGATGTCGCAGGTAAGAGCTCCGTCGAGGTCGTACGTGGGACGAGAGTTGCTTCTTAGCAACGCCTGCCAGATGAGGCCACCTTTCACGATAAACAGCGGCACGCCCGCGTCGTCGCGCACCCGCTGTAGCATCGCGGCTCCTGCCGAGAGCATCACATAGGGGCGGAGCCGACCGCTTGGCACACAACCTAGCTCTTGTTCGGCATACGCACATGCCGAGTCGAGATCTTGCCCCGGGCTCGGCATGTGATCGCGGAGGGCGATGCGCCCTCCGTATGGGTCGTGCTTGATATTAGGAAGCAAGGGTGTGGTCGCCCGTCGGGAACCAGCTGCCACCAGAAAGCGCGAAACCCCGTTTTGGGCCGTTTTGCCGCACTTAACGTGCAGCGCCAGTGTCTCCGTGCCGCGAAATCCATTGCGGCGGGCCCGATTTTGGATGGTTTTGTGCCGTGTCGGATCCAGAAAGTGGCGTAGCCGGATGAAGTTCTGCTCGAAGACACTGATGCGCGGGTGTAAGGGGCGCAATTGACCATTGCGTGACAGCCCCGTGCTGCCCATCTACTCTGTACTCATACCAACGAAAGGGGAGGCAGGCATGGGATTCAGCAAGGCAATTCAAAACGCGCGCAAGAACGCGGGAATTACGCAGGAGCAGCTCGCTGCGAAGGTCTTTGTGACGCGCCAAGCCGTGAGCCGGTGGGAAACGGGCGAGAGCGAGCCAAGCATTGATATGCGCAAGCTGCTGGCGAGCGTGCTCGGCATTCCCGTCACCGACCTGCTTGACCTGCCCTCCGCTCCCACGTGCCAGTGCTGCGGCACGCTGCTCGGCGAGCCGGGAACACCGGTAGGAACAAACGCCGACGGCACGGAGAACCCTGACTACTGCGGTTGGTGCTATCGCGACGGCGAGTTCACCACAAGCGGCCTCGACGAGATCATCGAGCGGAATGTCCCGTTCCTGATGGAGGCCACCGGCTATTCGCAGGAGGAGGCGGTCTCGTTCATGGGTGCCGTGCTGCCCACGCTCAAGCGGTGGCGGCAAGTGGAGAACCGCAACAGGGCGGCCAACCTCAAGAGGAGCATCTTCTACGTGTGCCCGAGCTGCTCGAATATCGTCTGGTCGAGCGGGGAGGCCACGGTCACGTGCTGCGGCAACGTGCTCGAGCCTCTCGCACCAGTGAGAAATGCGAGCGCCCTTGACGCGACGGTGGAAAAGGTGGATGGCTGTTTGCGGGTGCATGTTGCGCACCCCATGAATAAGCACGATTACCTGCTGTTTATTGCTGCGGTTGGCGATGACCTCGTTCGTGTCAAGCGCCTGTATCCCGAGCAAGAGGCTCGCGCTGAGTTTCCGTTGCAAGGGCCTTGCAAGCTGTATGCCTACGGGAGTGGCTGCGGTCTTGTGGAGCTGTCCCAAAGGCGCAGGTAGACCCGCGCTGCGCTACGTAAAAAAGGCGCGGAGGGTGATGAGCTCTCCGCGCCTTTCTTGCTTGCGATTGCGCGCGATTACGTGCTGATTTGCTGCTTGCAATCGGGCAGCCACTCGAGACCGCCGGCGACGGCCTCGAGCTGGGTATCGGAAAGCTCGAAGCCCTGCTCCTTGGCGAAGGCAATGACTTCCTCGACGAGCTGCGGGATGCTCGCCGGGTCTGCCATCTCGTCCCCGGGAATGAGGTCCTTGGTGCCAAAGAGTGCGGCGAGCTTCGCACCGGTAAAGGGGACGCCGTCTTCCGCCGTGCGCCAGTGGGGCTCGTTGATGAACTCGCGGATTATTGGTTCGCTACGCGTGGCTTCGTCCCAGAGCGTGAGCAGGTCCTGGCTGGTGTGCAGGGCGAGCGTGCTGCGGCTGAGGTGCAGGTGCATGTGTGCGCGCTCACGAAGCATCGTGCGAACAGGTCCCTGATCAAAGGGGCCGCGAGCGACGAGCGCCTGCTCGCACAGGGAATCGATGGGCTGGTCGAGGTCAAGCGGAGGTTCGCACGCGGGGGGGCATCGCCCACGACGAGCGTGCGCAGCAGCGCGTCCATCTGGTCGGTATCAAGGTCTGCGAGGGCGGCGTGCAGTGCCGCGCGACCTTCGCGCGCGTCATGGATGAGCGCGGTGAGCTCAGGCGTTGCCTCTGGGGTGTGCCATCCTATCGCGTTCTCGGTCACGAGGCCTCGCTCCCGCCGGTCTTCGCCCGTCGCTGGAGGGCCGCTCGCAGACAGTGCGTCAGACAGGCGATCAGCACGCCGACGCTGGTGTAACGCGCAAACCCGAGCACCAACGGAGCCTCGTAATCGGCAGCCGCAAACTGAACCCGCCCAAGCAGATACGGCAGCATCCCCAGCCGCACGAAGGAATACACGCCGTAGCACGACGCGGCCGCGAGCACGAGTCGTGCCACCCGCAGCTTTGCCTCGGGGACGCTTCGCGGCACGTGAATGTGCAATCCCGCATGAACAAACGCGAGGACAAACAGCCAATACGAGCACAGCATGTGCACGCGTCGAGCCCAGTTTGCCCCCGGCAGCGCGGGCAGCCAGCCAAACGCATGCTTCGAGATCACGAGGCTGCTCACCACAAGCCCGAGGAAACACCCTGCGACTCCTGCGATCGAAGCGACCTGCAGCGTGCGCACGATGGTATAGCGCCCGCGAAGCACGGAGGCCAGCCACCTGCGGTTGAGCACGATGTGGGCCACGATGAGCGCGAACAGGGCAGCGCCCAGATACTCGTGGGGAGCTTCCTGCACGATCGCCGTGGTCATGACCGCGACAAGCACCGCGGCCATAGCGATGTCAACCGCGATCTTTACCGTTCTTCTCTTCATCCACTGCCCACGCTCGTCTGTCGCCTGACCTTCACTTGCTCATGTTGACGGAAATGGGCCTTCCTAGGACAACATGAACTTCAAGGTACACAAAAAAGCGGGCCCCGAAGGGCCCGCAGCAACAACACTTAGTACCTGAAACGATTCTGCTCGACGATGCCCGTCTTTCTCCACTTGCGGTTCCAGAGCTGCATGATCTCTTCGTGCTTGGACTTCCGCAGGAACAGCAGGCCGAGCAGCACGAGCACGACGTTGATGCCCACCGTGACAAAGAAGGCGGTTCCGATGGTGAGCTCCTCAGTCATGATGCCGGCCACTTTCATGTCCATGAACATGAACGCCGTGAGGTCGACAAGGGCATGCACGATGATGGTTGGCCAGATGCTTGCCGTCCGGATGAAGACGGCGGCGAAGAAGAAGCCGATGCAGACGGAATAGACGACCTGATAGATGGTTGAGGTGATTGCCGCGCCGGCGAAGATGTTCGCACCATGCACGATGCCGAAGACAATTGAGGTGAACAGTGCGCACTTCATGATGGCGCTGTCATCCTCGACGGTGCGCATCCAGTTGCTGACGGGGACGCCGCGGAATATCAGCTCCTCAGAGATGCCCGGGGCAAGTGAGAGCGCGAGGCACATGAGGATCGGGTTCATCTTGGCGTCGGGGTTCTGGAAGACAAACTTCATGGTATCGAAGTCGAAGAGATTGCTGAAGCAGAACGCAACGGCCGGAAATGCCAGCAACAGGCCAAAGCTCGACCACTCAAACATGCCGTCGAACTCATTGCGGAACCAGAGCTGGTAAAGGAGTGCCACCAGAAGGGAAGAGATGATCGAGGCGACGCCATTGGCCAGTCGGGAATCCATGCCTTTCACGTCGATGCCCGCCATAATTGCGCCGTAGAGCACGCCGGTTGCTATTCCAAGCCACAGCACGATCACGACAAGCCCGGCGATGATGGGGTGGTCAAAGAGGAAGTGCCGCTTTCTTGCCGGGGCTTCTGGTGTGATGGGATCAACGCCCTTCATGTGCTTCATTTCTGCTCCTATTCGGTTGGCACTGCAACGCCCATCATTATGCAACATTGAGTAGCGGCGCACGACGAAAGAATAGAGGTTGAAACGGTCAATGTGCACTCAAGGTCCTAAAGACGAAGTGGGCCCCTTGGTCCGTCGAGGCCGAATGACAGCCTCAACGGACCAAGGGGCCCTCACATTGCGTTGCCGGAAGGCTTAGTTCATGCCGTCCATGAAGGACTCGAACCAGCTCTTGCCACCCAAAATCTGCTCAATCTGCTCGGGCGTGAGATTGCTCAGGTCCATGATTGGCTCCTTTCTTCTGAGAATCGCTGCAACACGTACTATTGTTGCAACACGTATATGACTGCGCCGTGCTCTCCGCACGTATTCCTGCCAGCGAGCTTCCAGGCGTGCTTGCGCTGGCCTGCACGGATGGAACTGAGCTGGTGTGCGTGCATGACCGCCCAGAAGGCTCTGCGTTGGGCGTCTATCGCTACGTGATCGAGCTCTCGCGCGAGGACGGCTTCACGGATGAGGAGATTGAGCGCCTGGAGAACACGGGCCAGCTTGTGTACCTGGGCAGATATGCCCGTGTTGAGGGCTAAGCGCCAAAAAGCACGAAGCGGATGTTGACGTACGGGAACCCGTTTCGGTCAACATCCGCTTGAGGGTGCGTTTCATGACAGGGTAGCTGCGTTCGCTACTCGAGGGTGATGATCACGCGGTCGCTCCCGTCGTCGATGTCGACGAGCGTGCCCTTGCCGGCACCCTCGGCGTTCATGGCAAAGCCGATGAGGTCGACGCCTTCGATGAGGCGGTCGGGCATGTAGCTCGCCACGTTGGACACAAGGCGCGCCAATCCGAGGGGAACCGTGATGTTGATCGCGTCGCGGCCGTGCTGGATGGCGTGAATACGAATGCGGGTCGCGGGGGCCTCGATGCCGAGGTCCTCTTCGAATACGTGCTCCGGCTCCGGCTCCGGCTCAGGCTCAGGCTCTGGTTTCGACTCCGGTTCCGGCTCGGGTTCCGGCTCCAGCTCGGGTTCCGGCTCGGGCTCGGGCACGACTTCAGGCTTCGGCTCCGGCGCTGGTGCCGCGGCTGCTATGGTGACCTCAATCCCCAGCAGCTCGTCCACCGTCACGCCAAACGTCTTGGCGAGCAGCGGCAGCAGCAGGATGTCGGGATAGCTCTGGTCGTTCTCCCACTTGCTCACAGCCTGCGCGCTCACGTTCATGATGTTTGCGAGGCGCTCCTGGGTCATGCCGTGCTGCAGGCGCAGACGGGCGATCCTGCGTCCAAGAGACTCTGTGTTGCGTGCCATCATGTCTTCCTCCGATCCACTTGAGTTTGTCAGCGTGAAGACGTCTTCTGGATTCATCATGACGCACAGGTTCACAAAGCACCATAACGCAACCGTTGAGTTTTTGGTTGAGCAAAAACGTGGTATCTGACCTGCGGATTCAACCGACGGTTGAGTGAGCGGCACGCTCGATGAGGCGTTAGAGACGAGCTCCTAGGATGGACGAATTGTGACTAGCAGCATAACAGAGAGCGAGGTGTCATAATGGGGCGTCAAAACTCTATGTAGTACGGAGAGGACGACCATGAGATTCGAAGACCTTACGCTCAAGCAGCAGGAGAGGCTCAAGAACTGCAAGAGCCCTGAGGACATCCTGGCGCTTGCCAAGGCCGAGGGCTATGAGCTTACCCAGGATGAGCTGGAAAAGATTTCCGTTGGCGGCTGGGGAACGCTGTATGAGTGCTCGCAATGTGGAAGCAACGACATTGCGGTTGTGCATGACCCCGTGAACGACAACGTGTATTGCACGTGCAGGAAGTGCGGCCACGATTGGATTGCGGTGGAAATCCATTAGGGATCTGCAGGGGGAGCGCAGCTCAATCGGGCGTTTGAGACGTGCCTTTAGCCCGATTGGACTCTATGTGACCGGTCTTCTTCACCACCATAAATGGGCAGAATCGCATAGCATTGAGGCATACGAGATGGTCCCGCGTTTTAACGGAGGAGATTGCTATGGGTCGCAAGCGCTATCTGTTCTTTGATATTGACGGCACGCTGGCCGCCGGCGGCTATGGGGAGACGTTCATCCCCACAACCACGCGCATGGCGCTCGACAAGGTTCGCAAGGCGGGGCACTTTGTGGCCATCTCCACTGGGCGCTCGCAGGCCATGGCCATCGACATGATGCGCGATATGGGCTTTGAGAACATGGTCTCTGACGGCGGCTACGGCGTCACGATTGACGGCGAGCTTCTGGGCATCACGCCGCTGCCGCGCGACAAGATGATTGCCCTCGTCCGCGAGTGCGAGGAGAAGGGCTTCCCGTGGGGCATTCAGGTTGAGAACTCCGTCACGCGCTTCGTGCCCGACGACCGCTTTATGGACTTCACGCATGACGTGTACATGGAGGCCCGCGTGGTGCCCGGCCTGGACCCCGAGGACTACCCGGAGATTTACAAGGCCTACGTGGCCTGCTACGCACCCGACGAGCAGCAGCTGGAGACGCTTAAGGAGCTCCCGTGGTGCCGCTTCCACAAGGAGTACATCTTCGTCGAGCCTGCCGACAAGGCCTACGGCATTCGCAAGATCATGGACCATCTGGGTGCCGACTACTCCGACGTCATCGTCTTTGGCGACGCCATGAACGACGTGAGCATGTTCGTCGACGGCTGGTACAAGGTGGCCATGGGTAACGCGTGCGACGAGGTCAAGGCGCTGGCCGACATGGTGACCGAGGACGTCATCACCGATGGCATCTGGAATGCCTGCCTGTCGCTCGGCCTCTTTGAGCCTGTTGACGAATAGGTCATGGCGCTGACTGGCTGAACTGCGCAGCAACCCCCTTGGTGTATCATCGGGGAATCCTTATGCACGCGTGCGCGGTGGCTGGCTTGCAGACCGCGCGTCTTCCAACCACACAACGGGATCCAGAAAAGAGGCTACCATGTCAAAGCGCGAATACGAGAAGTTCCAGCAGATGCTTCGTGATGATGTGCAGATCGCCGAAAGGTTGCGCAAGCGCATCGCGGAGGCGGGCGAGACCAAGAGGGTCGACGTGACCGTCGAGTTCGCAAAGAACCACGGCTTCAAGGTCGACGCGAAGGACGTGCGCGGCGCGTACTAATGAGCCTGCGGCTCTGAGATTCACTCCAGTACTGATGAGGGGCTCCCTTGGCACAACGCCAAGGGAGCCCCCTCTTACGGTTTGCAAACGATAGCACGCTCTGTCTGCGTGGCGCCCGCGCGGTCTACTGAGTAGAGACGATAGCGGCGGTAGAGGTGTGCGGACGGCCGATGGGGAAGCGCACGTCGGAGGGCCACATGGTCTGCATGGGGTCGATCTCAATGGTTATCGTCTTTCCGTCGTACTGCTCCCAGGCGGAGATGCTGCCCTCGGGATAGTCGCCGTCGACGGCAAGGCAGATCATGTCGGTGGGGTCGTCCTTCATGGCCTCGGGGTCTCCAGCGAAGCGCGCATAGACGGACGTCGGAGTGTCGAAGACAAGGACGGCGTAGCGGTTGTTCTTCTCGCCCTCAAGCAGGTTGGGGTCGTCGATGCTGTCCTGCATGTTGTACAGGTCCTCGCCGGTCAGGATCTTGCAGGTACCGGTGTAGGTGTTTTCGTCCGTCTCGACGGGAGCGTCTTCAATGGCAGGTGCGGGCTCGGCAGCGGACTTGGACGAGCAACCCGTGCTGAGCACGAGGAGCGGCGCGGCCAGAAGGACCGCTACGGTCGCGGCGATAAGAACGCGGCAAGACTTGCGCATGGCAATCACCTCAATTGGTCGTTGGGAACGTGACCTCACAGTGGTTAGTACCCGCACCACGGGGGTCCGTCTCATGGCCATGCGTTCTCCAGAACCCTGAGCGGCCTTTCAGCTAGGCGTCACCGCCGCGAATTAACATACATTCGATTCTCATCAAAGCCGAAATCAACCCGTTTAACAGCGCTTTTGTAAATCAAAAACGTAATCATCGAAATCCAGTGTATGTTATTCAGCACATAATTTACATTGCAACAAAAACTAATATGTGATATTGCTTTATCTGGTATCGAATACAAGCTAAAGGAGGCACGTCATGAAGGACGAGTATCGCGTCATCATCTGGGGTCTTGGCAGCGTGGGTAAGTCGGCGCTCGAGATTATCAACGCCCGCAAGAGCCTGAAGCTTGTCGGCGCGTTCGACGTCAACCCTGACAAGGTGGGCAAGGACGCTGGCGAGGTTCTGGGCCTCCCGACCGCGGGCGTCATCGTGAGCGATAACGAGGAGGACGTCCTCGCTATCGATGCCGACATCGTGCTGTACTATCCGCCCACCAAGTGGGATGCGGGCAAGCTTCCCAGCCCCACAAGCGTGACCGGCAACGTCGACGACATCGTCAAGTTCCTCGAGCACGGAAAGAACTGCTCCTCCACGCTGCCCGTCTTCTTCTCCGAGAAGAACGCGCCTGAGTACTTCGCGCGCATCGACGCCGCGGGCAAGGCCAACGGCACCACGTACGTGCAGCAGGGCATCTTCCCGGGCATCTTCACGCCGTACTTCTCGTCCCTGTCCTGCATGTTCAGCCGCACGATCGACACCGCCATCGTGTACGGTGGCGAGGACGACTCCGTGAACTCTGCTCCGTGGATCGCGGTCTTTGGCTATGGCAAGAAGCTCGACGAGCTCTCGCCCGAGCGCCTGTTTGCCGTGCAGAACACCATCTACACCTACTACGGCCCCACGGTCATCGAGATGGCCGAGCGCGCGGGTCTCGAGTGGGATGAGTATTCCTGCACGTCAGAGCCCGTGCTCTCTGACGCCGAGGTCACGACGCCGTATGCCCATGTCACGCCCGGCACCATTGGCGCCCACATCTTCACGATGTGCACCAAGAAGGATGGTCGCGAGGTCACGGGCTACCACTTCATCCACAAGGCGTCCGCGGACATCCTGCCCGATCTCTCGCTGGACAAGTACATCGAGATTAAGGGCGAGCCAAACATCACCATCAGCCTCGACAACATCATCCCGCACGAGGATCCCTTCCTGACGAGCGCGGCCCCGTCCGTCAACCTCATCCCGTCCATCGTGGACGCCGAGCCTGGCTACAAGAACGCGCTCGACATCCCCATGGGCTATATGCCGAGGTAACGCCACACCGCAGATTGATTCCTGAGCAGGGACCCATACAAATGCGACAGGCGCCGTAGTTCGAGTTCCGAACAACGGCGCCTGTCGCATTTGTATGGGTCACGGGATGCTCGGATAATTACGAGGGCTATAATCCCTGCAATGAGTACAACTCAATACCTTTGATGACCGAGCATCGCTGCTCGCAGGGAAACCTAGGGGAATCACACCGACTCACCTGACGTACAGAAGGAACGAACCGCCGCTGAAGCGGGTTGGCACGTCTCACGCTACAACGTTTCCGCTGTCATCCCCAACTCTCAGATGGTCGCCATCTATAACACCTATAGGCGCACGTGCGCGGCGTACTCGTCCCTTGAGCTCTATATCATGAGCGTACTCGACAGGATATCGGAGAATCATCCCCTCATCGGGCGGTTGGCCAGCCGCGGTGTCATCGCGAACTACGACGAACGCGAGGCGTTCGAGCTGCAGCGCAGAATCGAATGCACCACGGCACACGGGGGCAACGTGTCGGTTACCATCTGCCCGACGCTGGCGTGAAACTTCGAGTGTCCCTATTGCTTTGCGACTCGAGGCCGGGGAAAGATGTCACCCGAGGTCCAGGATGACGTCGTTGGACTCGTGGCTCGCATGCTCGATGCCGCGCACGCGAAAGAACTCACCATTACCTGGTTCGGTGGCCAGCCGCTGATGGGGACGGACGTAATTGAGTCGCTCTCTCCGAGGCTCATACGCCTGGCCGAGGAGCGCGGATGCGCCTACAAGGCCTGGATCTTCACGAATGGTTACCTGCTCACCGAGGACGTGGTGGACCTGCTGCTGCGTTGCCACGTGAACCACGTCCACATCCCGCTTGACGGTGTGGGTGCCACCAACGACGCAACGCGCCGCCTCGTAGGCGGTGGCCCAACCTATCAGAGAATCGTGGACAACCTCGGCCTGCTCAAGCCCCCAATCACGACGCTCATACGCGCCAACGTGCATGCCTTGCCCGAGCTTTGGACGTTTCAGAGCGTGGTGGGCTTCGTGCTCGCTGCGTTTTGGGAATCTCGAACAGGATTACCGACATCCTCATCAATTCGCTTGGTATGGCGGTTACCTCTGCAAACTTGACGCAGTGCCTCTTTACCTGGCAGGGAGTGCTTCTCATAGCCGTATGGGTTGTGGCGCTGCCAGCCGTTGTGGCTATCAAACTCTTTGCCGAGATACCTCTGTGCAATGACCTCCTCTATGGAAAACCAGGGCGAATCATCGAGTCCCTCAAGAACGGGATGCTCTCGCTCAAGCGGTTCCTCACCTTTCGTGGCTTCTGGACAGTTCTCTATGTTCTTCTGGCGACACCGCTCTGTGGGGTGGGCTTCTCGGTAAGTGTTACCGATGAGCTGCATATACCTCATTTCATTGTGGAGGCTATCCTCGCGACACCGCTCTACCGTGTGGCCCATTTCTTACTGATTGCTGTGCTTGTTGCAGTGGGCATTATCCATGTCTTTGTCATGCATGCGGTGGTCATAGACGGGATGACACCATCTGAGGCGCGCTCTTGGTCGCTTAAGACAATGCGTGCAAAGGGTTTTCAAGTCCTTGGCTCTATGGTGCTCCCCTTTTTTGGTTCTTTCTGTCCCTTGTCGTATACATGCTCCTGATAGGCGTACCTACGGCCGCGCTTGAGATAATGTGGCCAAGAGTCGCTGGTGTGGAGCTTGGCGTACAAGACCTGCTGAGCGGAGCAACTCTCACAAGTGCGCAAGAGGAGTTGTTGACGTATCGCATCCTTGCGGCTTTAACGGTGGTGTGCGGCTCTTCGCTCAACGGCCTTATGCTGTTGCTCAGTGGCTCATACCTCATGTTGCGTTTCACGCGCTGTTATGACGAGCCTGCACATGGTAAGAGGGAGCTCTGGCCAGCGCGAACACGGCGTCATGCGTATCTCAAGTAGATTGGGTTCATGATTATAAGCGGCGCTCTCTTGGCCGTGCTATCCGTGGGCGTAGGTGCGTTCTTTGACGCACTGTTTTACTGGGACCCCGTGGGCATCGTAGGGCACCGCGCGGCGGGGACGTGATCCTCATCTCGCTCAACTACGACGTCATCGAGTTCATCTCGCTCAACTACGACGTCATCGAGTACGCGGAGAGGACCTACCCGGAGTTCGACACCGGGACGCTCGTGTTCGTCTCGGTGGGCAACGTCTCGCGCCTGACGTGCGACTACGTCCTGATGGAGGAGGAGCTGGCGACTGAGGCCCGCATCAGCCGGGTACACTATGCGGACAAGCGCGTGGGCGTGTGGACGGTAAACACGGAGGCGGGCATCAGGGAGTTTCTGAGTAGTCGAGTCGACCTCATCATCACCGATCGCATTGACTTGGCGGACAAGATACAGGCAGAGCTCGATGAGCGGTCTGACCTCGAGATTATTCGGGACGTAATCGGGGATGCGTTTGGATAACGTCCCAAGTGGCGTGCAGCCTGATTCTATGCAAGTATCTCTGCGGGCAGAGGAATCATCACCGTAGCCGTGAAGATGGCATCGCGCCTTGAATACTCGACGATGCCCCCGTGGTCGCGGGCAATCGTTCTCACGATGTTGGTGCCCCATCCGTGTTCATGAGAGGTCTCTGACCTGCGAAGCATTGCGCTCTGGTCCACTCCAGCATCGTTCGCGACGCCCTTTGCGCGACGCCTGAGAACACTATCGAAACCGCACTTCCTCTTGGAAGCGACGCGACAGGGGTTGCGTACCTCGATGAAGAGCTGTCCAGCTTGTATCCCTGCGCGCACAGAAATGGCAACCTTGTCAACGCCCTCCGACTTCAGCGCCTCGCATTCGTGCATAGCGTTGTCGATGAGGTTGAAGAACACGGCTGCTACCTCAACCTCAGGAAGGGGCAGCTCGGAAGGTATATCCACCTTGGCGTCGAGGTCGATGTCCGCCTCCTCGCACTGCCTGTTCTTCGAGTCGAGTACGGCCGCAACTGCCACGTTGTCGCAATACGGGGGACGCATGTTGGAGGCGATACCCAGACTCGCCTGGATGTGGCCATTCGCCTCGGCTGACTTGCCTTGGGCAATTGCCTTGCGTGCGCGTGAAAGCTCCTCCTCAACAGCACGACCCACCTCTTGAGCAAACCGTTCGTCGCGTTCGGCCTCCAAACGATATCGCTCAAGCGAACGCTCGAGTCGTGCGCTCGCGTCCGTGGCATATACCGTCTGGGAACGATTCAACGCCCCCAAAAGATAGCGAGCTGCATTTGCGTCGATAAGGCCGAGAACCACAGCGATACCGATGCTGACAAAGGCGTCGATTGAGCGTGCATCGCTTGCCGCCAAGGAGTGCCGATACATGAGGAGTCCGAGCTGCAGAGCGTAGAACGCGCAGGTCAACGCGATGATAAGGCGTCGTCGGCTCATGCGTCCCACCTCGAGTTGCCTTGTAGGCCGCGCGCCTGCGCCTCCAGCGATGCAAGGTAGCGATCCGCATCATCGTAGTGGCCCGCATTCACGAGACCCGTCACCACGCGCATCTGGTTTGCAAGGTCATGTCGGAGTCTCCTCAGGTCCATCGAGCGTTGCGTGGTCGCCTCGACCTCGTCGCGCACGTGCTTTGCCTGCCTTGCCTCGGCCATCTGGTCGGCTATCGCTCGCTTGTTGCGAGCGTCGCGCTGCGCCACGGCGATGAGCAGAAGCCCCAGGATGGCGGACAGCAAGCAATAGCCCATGACCACCGCCAAAGCGCTTGTTATCAGGGCGTCCTGTCCGAAGAGGCGATAGTAGACGAGGATGATGAGGCCAAGTGACCCCAGCATCATGACGAATACAGGGGGCTCGATGTCGGCGTCGGGGTGATGGTCGAGCTTTGCGAAGAGTGCGATGAGTGCTTCGGTTTCACATGCGTAGACGGAGATGAGCACAGCGTAGGCAACAATGACGGGGAAGAGATCTCCTCTGTTCGTCGGGGCGCCCATGGCTCCGTGCCCACCTGTCAAGGCTGATGCGACCACCACCGCGATCATCTCGTTGGCAACCATGAGTAGCTGTATGAGCATCTCGCGCGAAAGGCGCACGTGCAGTGGCCCTACCGAGCAGGCGATAGGTATGCATATGCTGATGAGCAACGCCAAGACGCGGACGGAATTGGGCAACGGCAGCTCCTTGAGCGGAGCCCAGATGAAGAAGTACGTGAGCTCGGCAAGGTAGTACTGCTTGTTGGAGCGCATGGTGAGTAGGTGAGCAGACATGCGCATAACGAAGGCTTCGACGAAAAGCGTGAGACAGAGCCGGATGGCAAAGTAGTACATGGGCTTGCTTCCAATACGTGGGTTACGAACGGTTCCTCAGCTAGGTGAGCACATCGTTTGGGCATACCTCACGCATGCCGTGCGGCTATCAGTTCGCCTGCAAGACGCCGCCGAGTGCTATCGAGAAGCCTATTGAGACCACAAGGGCGACCGCTACACATACGGCAATGCCTGCCACCAAGGGAAGCACCCCAGCGGGATACTGCACGCGCAGTTTGCTATATACAAAACGCCCAGCCAAGTAACCGAGTATGCATGGCAGCGCGCCAAAGAACCTCACTCCAACGAAAAGCAAAGCTATCAAACCAAAACTCTTGGCAATCCTGATCATCTGGTCCTTGTTTTGCATGCTCCGCCTCTCGTCCCCTTGTGAACTGCCCTTCTTTCCCAAAAGGCTATCTGCTACACGTGGCTACCGTCAAGAAGCTCGTGCCGACAGTAATCAAAACGGCCGCAGGGAAGCCGTAAGAGGCACTACCTTCTGGGCCTTTGACAACCACCTGCAGGTGGCTCCTGTTATCATGGGGTTGTCTGATGTTTGCAACAAACAGCGGGCCTTTGACCAAGCCGACGAGGGAAAACATGAACGCGCTCGTCTACGCCATGATCTATGCGGGCAGTGTCTTGATGGCATACAACATCGTGCGCTGCTACGGCTTCGTGCAGCGCATGCGCAAGGTCAGCGGTCTCGAAATGAGCCGCGCGATTCTTCCCATACCGCTCATCCTGCTCATCTGCTTCCTCATAGGTTACCTGGCAGTCGCGCTGTTCGGCACACCTGACCTCATCATTGCAGGCATCCTGTTTGGCGGAAGCGTCTTCGTCTTCATCGTGTTCAGCGTCATGTACCAGATCATTGGCCGGCTCCGCGAGAGCAATGCCCGTCAGGATGCGCTCTACGAGGAGATTCGCAACGAGCTCGCGTCACTCACGGAAGACTGTCTGTCGGTGCTGCGCGTCAACCTGACGCGAGACGAGATTGAGGAACGGGCCGGCAAGGCGCTTTCTGCGGAGGACCTCGCGGCGCAAAGCTATACGGAGCTGTTGGCCTCTCGTGAGAAGCGATTCCTGCCCACGGACGCCCAACATCGCGAACAGAGGGCCTTTACCCGCGCCGAGCTGCTGAAAAGCTTTAAGGCAGGCCATTCGGAAGTTGAGGAGACACGCTACAGCCTGTTGGAAGACGGGCAACCCTGCTTTGTGAAGACGCATGCGACGCTCGCTGTGCAACCGGGAAGCGGGGACGTGATCGCCTTCATCACAGAGGCCGTCTGCAACGACGAAATGGTCAACGAAACCCTGATAAACAAGGCTCTTACCGGGCAATACGATGCCATTGCCTCGATTCTTGGCGGACAGTATCGCGTGGTTATAGGGAGCGCTGGCCAGCAGGGCGGCGCACTCTTGGCCTGCAGCTACGACGACTATCTGAACCTCCATCTGGCCCCAGTGATTGACGCCAGTGACGAGGACAAACGTGTCCTGCTCGCCGCCCTTCGTGCCGAGCGCCTCGAAAGCGAGCTTGCAAAACGAGAACCGTACAGCGTGCCGGTTGCCCTGTCGCTTGATGGGGGAGTGCGCTACAAGCGTTTCGATTTCTATGTGGTCGACCAACAGGCAGAGTTCTTCATTCTCTTGCAATCCGACACGACCGAGGCACGCCGCGAGGAAAGGGAGCGTAACGAGCTGCTCGCCGAGGCGCTCACCGAGGCGCAGCGCGCGAGCCAATCCAAGAGCACCTTCCTCTCCAACATCTCGCACGACATACGCACGCCCATGAATGCGATCGTGGGCTACACCGATTTCGCCAAGAAAAGCGACGATCCCGCCCAGATGCGCGAGTACCTGGAGAAGATTGACTCGTCGAGCAAATACATGCTCGCGCTGCTCAACGACGTGCTCGAGATGAGCCGCATCGAGAGCGGCAAGTCGGAGCTCGACCTGACCCGAGCCAGCCTGCCAGCCCTCATGGATGACGCCTACGATCTGTTCGAACGTCAGATGGCAGAGAAGGGTGTCGCCTATAGCGTCGACTCGTCCCACGTCAGGGACGGCTGCGTGATTTGTGACAAGACGCGCGTGAACCGCGTGCTGCTCAACCTTATCAGCAATGCGTACAAGTTCACGCCCGAAGGGGGCAGCGTGGAGGTGCGACTCCTGCAGCTTGACAGTACGCGCGAAGGGTACGGCCGCTACGAGCTTCACGTGAAGGATACGGGCATCGGCATGTCCAAAGAGTTCACGCACAAGATTTTTGACACGTTCGAGCGCGAGCGCACCGCGACGGCCAGCGGCATCGCCGGTACCGGATTGGGCATGGCCATCACGCGCAACATCGTGGACATGATGGGCGGCACGATCGACCTGGTCTCCGAGCAGGGCCGCGGTACCGAATTCACCGTCACGCTGGAGTTCGAGCTGCAGGAGCGTGAGCCTGGCGACAACCAGCCGGGCAGCCCCTGCGAGCCTCAGTACGAGTCCATAGATTTCACGGGTCTGCGTGCGTTGCTCGTGGAAGACCAGATGATCAACCGCGAGATTGCCCGCATGATACTCGAGGGCTTTGGTTTCGAGGTTGACGAGACCGAGGACGGAGCGCAGGCGCTCGAGCAGTTGGTCAGCTCTGGAGCAGGGCGCTATGACGTGGTAATCACCGATATCCAGATGCCGGTCATGGACGGCTATGGGCTGGCGCGTTCCATCCGCAAGCTCGATGACGCAGAGCTTGCCCGCATACCGATTGTTGCCATGTCGGCAAACGCCTTCCAAGAGGACGTGAAGGCATCGCGCGAAGCCGGCATGGACGCGCATGTAGCCAAGCCCATCGATATCGATATTCTTCGCAGAACGCTTGGGGAGGTTCTCGCGTCCGCGCGCTGAGCCGCGTCCTTTTGGGCGCTTCGTGGGCTTTGGATGCTTTTGCAAACACCCACTTGAGGGGGCTTGGTGCAAAGTCGAAGGATTTGCTGCCCAAAGCCTCTCAAGTGGGTGTTTGCCTAAGCGAGCGGGCGGGTTATCGTCGAATCACCAATCCCACCAGTCCTCATAGCCGCACTGGGGACAGAAGATAGCGACTTCCATCCTGCCGGCATCGGGTCCGCCCTAGATGAGCTGTGCGCTAACCTCCAGTTGAGACCCACCGCACTGAGGACAACGCGACGGCTCTCCGTAACTGCCCCCTGTGATTGGGCTAAGCGATTCCTCATTCAGCGGCTTGACACCATACTTCTTCAGTTCCGCAATCCTTATTCGTTTGGGGCGTCGTCCTGCGAAAGGCTGTGCCACGGATACGTTGCCACGGGGCAAATAGTTACCACAAGATTCGAGGTCAGCGTTCGCCAACTGGCCTTATTTCAAAATTGATGAATCTCATGGTAACTGTGTATTTTTGCTAGTTACCACACGACGCATCAATAATGAACGTATCGCAGGATTGCGAGTCTCGTCGTGAATTCTGTGGTAACTATTCATGTTCATGCTTGTTGTCAGGCGCACTCGCCAGGGCCTTCATCACGTTGCCAAACCGACCACCCGATCTCCGGGCGGTCGGTTTGGCAACGTCGTCCAAGAACGTGCGCCGGGTCACGTAGCCGCTAGTATCTTTCGCCACTTGTGGTGAAGGAATACGCTGTCTGCCAGTCTTGGAAGGACCAGACCGATAGCGTCTTGTCGGCGTTGCGGTATAGGCAGCTGAACTGCGTGCAGGATGTACCGACAGCTGTCGTCTGCTCATTCTGTGCGACGCTCTGCAACATGATAAGCGCCTCGGATTCGGTCATGTGCGTTCGATACGTATCCGACTTCGTGTCGCAACTCGTGGGCCGTCCTCATGTACGGTGGGGAGCTGTAGGAGTACGGTTTCAGAGCATTCATGAGCCACTCGTAGCAATTATTGCTTTCACGTAGTCGCGCTGCGCAACAAACAGGCGGGCAATGAACTCTGCGAAGGTTGGCGGCAGGCTCCGGCAGGGTGCATATGCCTCCATGATGACGTCCTCGAAGCCATCGAGCGCTCGCAGATCGCACCAGGAACAGTCCCAGGATGACTTGAGGAAGGAAAAGCGATGGGCGACGAACAGCTTTACCAGCGAGGGGTTTTCGCATAGATAGTCAATCGCAACGCCATTGAACGGGAAGCCGAAAGAACCGTCGTAGTCGAAGATGGGTGCCACGCGCCACACTTCCGAATCTACCCTGCGGATGGCACCGTAGTTGCCCGGGCTGAAATCCAAGATATGCAAGCGAAAACGAGCGACTTAATAGTGGACATGAACTGCATCCAATGCAGTGAACTGCCAACGCTGCACGAATCTCGAATTGGCAGCCTATCTGTCTCCGTGAGATCCCTGCCGTTGTCTCCCTGGGCCTTAGATTAACGACGCCATCGCCCGTCTGTTGAGTTCCACTTCAACCCGGTTCAGCGTATCGAAGAACCTATGCGTTGCCACGGCAGGGCCGAAGAGCAGAAGTCCGAACACGTTCCAGCCAAACATGTGCCACCACGAGGTGTAGGGGCCCTGCACGCCCAACTCGATTGCCTTTCCCTTCAGCTCCTCGGAGATTCTTGCCATCCAGACCAGCGTGTATATGAACAGCGTCGGGATGCCAAGCACATACGCGATCCAATAGCGCTGAGTCTTGTGCCCCAGCACCTCGTCGAGCTCGTCCTGAAGCCCGCCAAACGGCATGTAGAGAAGGAAGAACACACCGGCGGTGAAGAAGTCGACAAGGCCCAAGAGGAACCCTGGCCGGTTCGTGTGCTTGAACCTCATCGCCATTCGCCTCCGTACTTGTTATACGAAAACAGGCCCCGAAGGGCCTGCGAGTAGTTGGTCGCGGGGGCTGGATTCGAACCAACGACCTTCGGGTTATGAGCCCGACGAGCTACCAGACTGCTCCACCCCGCACTATGTAAGCGCCTCAGCGCGAAGCATTAATATACGCTCCAGCAAGGCGCCCGTCAAGTGCAAGGCCCAATTCTTGTTACCTCCACATTTCGAGCATGGGGGGGCGGGCGCCCCCCAGGCGTCCAGTCGGGCAGGAATCCCGCCGGAACGGACCAAACGAAGCCCTCACACGTTAGGTTGTGCAGTTCCGGTAGACAAACGTCCCCAGCAAACAAAGTGCCGCCTGTCATTACGCATCTCGCATAAGCTATCCCACCGCGCTAGAAACGGCGCGCAGCAAACCTAACGAGGAGGAACCACCCTATGCACCCAGACCTATCCCGCTATCGCCTTGGCCTGCACATCGCTCCCAAGGAAGGCTGGATCAACGATCCCAATGGCCTCTGCCAGTTTCGTGGAGCGTACCACGCGTACTTCCAGTACAACCCCGAGTGGCCCGAGCGAGACACCAAGCACTGGCGCCACTTTGTGAGCACCGACCTCTTCCACTGGCACGACGAGGGAACCGCGCTGGTCACCGATATCCCCGAAGACCGTAGCGGCGTGTACTCCGGCTCTGCCTACGTGGCCCCGGGCATGGCTCCCGACGGCGGCGACCTGATGTGCCTCTATTACACCGGCAACGTGGTCTATCCTGGTGGCCAGGAGGCTGGCTACGACTACGTGCACACCGGTCGCGAGGCAAACGAGATCCTGGTCACCACCGACAACGGCGTTGACTACTCCATGAAGCATGTGCTGCTGCGCAACTCCGACTATCCCAACGTCTGCACGGAGCACGTCCGCGACCCCAAGGTTTGGGAGCAGGATGGCAAGCTCTACATGCTGCTCGGCGCGCGAGACCTTGACGACGAGGGCTTCTGCCTGCTGTACGAATCCGCCGACGGCGTGGAGTGGTCCATCAAGTCGCAGATCTACTCACAGGAACAGTTTGGCTACATGTGGGAGTGCCCGAACATCGTGCAGATTAACGGCCATGACTTCTTGGCCGTGTGCCCGCAAGGCCTGGAGCACGAGGCGCTGCGCTGGCAGAACAGGTGGCAGTCTGGCTACTTCCCCCTGCCCGCGAGCATCATGGACACCGTGCTGATTGACCAGGAAACCTTTGTCGAGTGGGATCACGGCTACGACTTCTATGCGCCGCAGACCTTTGTGGACGATGCGGGCCGAAGCATCCTCATCGGTTGGATGGGCGGCTTTGACAAGGAGTGGACGGCCGCCCCGCACGGCCTCGACTGGTGTCACTGTCTCACCGTTCCGCGGGAGCTTACGGTGACTGCCGATGGACGTCTGCGCCAGTGGCCGGTGGCTGAGCTTGACACGCTTCGCGGCGAGAAGCATGGGCTCGCGCAGGGGGAGGCCGTCACGCTTGGCGCGTACCTTGCCGACATCGAGTTGAAGGGCATTGCGGGCACCGGCGCGCTCACGCTGGACGACGCGCTGGAGATCTCTTTCGCTGATGGCCTCATGACGGTGCGGTTCCTTGACGAAGCGGTCGCGGCTGGACGTCCACAGCGTCAGGTGCCGATGGATACCCTCTCTGACCTGCGTGTTATTGTTGATACCTCCGCAATCGAGATCTATGCGAACGACGGTGCCGAGGTGTTCTCCACCCGGTGGTTCCCCGAGGGCGATGCGCTGAGCGTGCGTTCGACCTTCGCTACCCAGGCGGCGAGCGTCTGGCCGCTCGAGAACGCTCTGGCCAACGCGTTCGATTAGACGGGGCTTTTCCATCCACGTACCCGTACGTCGCGTTTATCGAACACGGCCCAAACAATGATGCCTGCAGCGCCGCACGCCATACAATGTGCGTAGCGCTGCAACTTATGTAAGTAAGGAGGCACCATGGGAAAGTTTGTCGTCAAGGCTACCGAGAAGGGAGCCCGCTTCAACCTGTTGGCCGGCAACGGCCAGGTCATCGCCACGTCGCAGACCTATAAGGCTCTGCGCACCTGCCTCGCTGGCGTCGAGAGCGTCCGTGCGAACGCCCCCATCGCCGCGGTCGAGGACCAGACGCAGGAGGACTGGACAAAGGAGAAGTGCCCCAAGTTCCAGGTGTATCAGGACAAGGCCGGCGAGTTCCGCTTCCGCCTGCTCGCCAAGAACGGCCAGAACATCTGTCACGGTGAGGGGTACAAGGCGCTGAAGAGTTGCCTGAACGGCATCGAGAGCGTGCGCAAGAACGCTGCGGACGGCGAGGTCGAGCAAGAGGAGGCATAGGCCTTCGAGACATGCGTAGGATGAGCGCCGGGTGGTTGGTTCCGCCCGGCGCTCTCGTATGACGAGCGAGCTCTATCGCCAACGCGCGGTTGCAGTGTTAAGCTGCGAATATGTCACTGGGGCCTCAAAGGGGAGGGGCAGACCATGCAATATCGCAAGGACCGGCAGGGAAACGACATCTCCATCTTGGGATACGGTTGCATGCGCTTTTCGCGCAAGGGCGCTGGCATCGACTTTGACAAGGCCGAGGCGGAGATTCTGCACGCCATCGAGCTGGGCGTGAACTACTTTGACTCGGCCTACGTGTATCCGGGTTCGGAGGAGCTGCTGGGCGCCGTGCTCGCAAAGAACGGCGTGCGCGAGCAGGTGCGCATTGCGACCAAGCTGCCCCAGTACCTGGTGAAGACGACGGGCGCCATCGACCGCTTCTTTGACGAGGAGCTTCGCCGCCTGCAGACGGACTACATTGACTACTACCTCATGCACATGGTGACGGACGTGGCGCAGTGGGAGAACCTGCAGCGCCTGGGCATCGAGGACTGGATTGCGCGGAAGAAGGCGTCCGGCGCCATCAGGCAGATCGGCTTCTCGTTCCACGGTGCCACGGACGGGTTCATCAAGGTGCTCGATGCCTACGACTGGGACTTTTGCCAGATTCAGTACAACTATCTGGACGAGCACACCCAGGCGGGACGTGCGGGCCTTGAGGCGGCGGCCACGAAAGGCATTCCCGTCATCATCATGGAGCCACTGCGCGGCGGTAAGCTGGTTGACCTGCTGCCGGAGAAGGGCAAGCAGCTGATTGCCGAGAACGCGCATGGTTGGACGGCCGCCGAGCTGGCGTTTCGCTGGCTGTGGGACCAACCGCAGGTCACGTGTGTGCTGAGCGGCATGAACTCGCTTGAGATGATCGACGAGAACTGTCGCGTGGCGAGCGAGGTGCCCGTCGGTGCCTTCACCGAGGAGGACTTTGCCCTGGTGAGCGCCATGCGCGACGCCATCAACGAGCGGGTCAAGGTGGGATGCACGGGCTGCGGCTATTGCATGCCGTGTCCCAAGGGTGTGGACATTCCGGCGCTCTTCCGTTGCTGGAACGAGATGTACACCGAGAGCGCAATCTCGGGGCGCAAGGAGTACTGGCAGACGGTTTCGCTGCGACGCGAGAAGGCGTTCGCGCGCCAGTGCGTAAAGTGCGGCAAGTGCGAGGCACATTGCCCACAGAGCATTCCCATTCGGGAGCTTATCCACGTGGCTGACCGAGAGTTGCGGCCGCTTCCGTGGAGGATCGCAGGTGACATCGCACGCGGCTTTGCGGTGCGGAGAGGGTAAGGGGGACCTGATGAATAAATGGCTGGTAGTTGCGTTGCTGGCGCTGTCGATGTCCGTGTATCCGCTCACGGGGTGCGCGTCATCGGCTAGGGACGGTGCTGCGCCGGAAGAGGCCGAGGAGCAGACCGAGGCCGCGGCGACCGATGAGGGCGCAGAGGGTGAGGCCGCCCCAGCTGAGGCAGAAGCTCCGGACGGTGACGTCCTGGCAGGTGGCCCCGACGTTGAGGGCGAGACCGAGGAACAGGCGCGGATCCTCGAGCGCGAGGAGCTGGCCTGCGAGTTTGTGCGCGTGTGGGGCACCACCACGACGTTTGACCCCGACGACGACACCATCGTGAGCAACGTGGACGACTGGTTTGAGCACACGCTCTCCTACGTCAAGCCCGACTCGCAGCTTTACGCCGACTTCATGGCGCGCGACCAGTACGAAGGGCCTGGCTTCATCGATGCCGCCACGGCGGTTTTGGACGCGCGGTGCACGGGGCATGACGGTGATACCTATACCGTGGTGACCACGCAGGTGGGCACGCAGAGCGGCATGGCCGGCTGGACCGAGCAGACCTACGAGCTGACGCACGAGATCACGTTTGACAAGGATGACTGGGTCGTCCGCGTGGACCAGTGGGGCTAACTGCTCGTTTTCGAATGTCGTCGCCTGCGCCCAACAGCGAATGTTGACCGTGCGGGCCCGTTTTCGGTCAACATTCGCAAGAGGGGGCGACATTCTGTGACGTTCGCTCGTATATGAGACAAGGAGGGCCGTGTGCGGGCACAGGGACCTGACATAGAGGGCATCTTCAGGCGTCACGTCAAGACCGTGTGGCGGCTCTGCTACTCGTACCTTGGCTCGTCAGCCGATGCCGAGGACGCGACGCAGGCCACCTTCATGCGACTGGTGGATCATCCGCGCACCTTTGAGAGCGAGGAGCACGAGAAAGCATGGCTTCTGGTGGTTGCTGCCAACATCTGCAAGGACGTGCTGAAGAGCGCCGCGCGCACGCGCGTGGTTGCGATGCCGGAGGACGGGCCGGAGCCTGCCGCCGACACGCAGTCGGGCGTGGGCGCCGATCCGGCAGAGCTGGTGACCAAGGGGGATGACGAGGTGCTTCAGGCGGTGTTGGCGTTGCCAGAGCGCTACAAGGACGTCGTCTACCTGCACTATTACGAGGGGTGGAAGACGGATGACATCGCGCGGCATCTGGGAGCGCCACCCTCTACGGTCAGGAACCGATTACGGGACGCGCGGGCGCTTTTGAGAGAGGCGTTAGGAGGTGAGCGAGCATGAGCGAGACATGGCAGGACGACGACTTCACGGCCGATGAGCTGGCCTTTGATGAGGAGCTGCGGGAGCGGCTGCGGACGGCTTTGGACGTGGCGGGTCCCAGCGATGAGGCCGAGGAGCGCATGCTCGCCAACCTGCTGGCGGCTCAGGAGGCCCGTGCCGCGGAGGCTTCTGACGCAGATGCTGGCGCCGCTGGCGTGGTCGAGCCCATCGAGCTTCCGCAGGTGACGGTGATCGAGGGTGGCAAGCGTGGCCGTAAGGCTCCGCGTGGGCGCCGGTTTGCGCTGGCAGCCGCGGCGGCCCTTGCGGCTGTGGCGCTGGGTGCGGGCGTGATCGGCTTCATGACGTCCCAGAAGAACGAGGCGACGCTCCAGGCTTACGACACCGCCGCTGCCAGCGCGACCAGCGACAGTGACGCTGAGTTCGACGCATATGAGGTGGACGAGGCTGCCGGGGCCGCGGCACCCGAGGCTCTCTCCGCTGAGGCTGTGTCCGGCGCAGCACCGGAAGAGAAGCTCATGGCCGACGAGGGCGCTTCCGGTGGCGCTATCGAGGGGGACGCCGCTGAGCCAGAGGAGCTCTTCACCATGGGCGGGGCGTTCGATGCCTCCGGAGATCCCTCCTACGAGCTGGCCGTGACCTACCCGGAGGTGCGCCTGGCCACGGGCGAGGTGCTGCTCATGGAGGAGCACGACGGCGGGCCCGTCATCATCGAGGATAAGTGGGTGGAGCAGCTGGTGGGGGAGGCCGAGGCCTTCACCGAGGACGGCTCTGACTCCGTGAGCTGCTGGGTCTATCGCCTCCCGGTGAGCGATGACGGTCTCTACGTGGTGCGCTACGTCGAGAACGGCTCATGCTTCGCCATCCGCGTGGTTGAGTAGTAGGATGCGGATTCCGAACCCGCGTCGCGCGGCGAGACCGTGTTCGTGAAAGAATTGTGGTCAAGCGACAAAGAAACCTCCCTGTTCGTGTCTGAGATAGCGGGACACGAACAGGGAGGTTTCTCATGGCAAACACACTCAGCTTCAGGCAGCGGGCCCTCGCCCTCATCATGGCGGGCACGCTCATGGCAACACCGCTTTCCGCCTGCGGGCGGCAGCGCGCAAACGAGCCCGTGGGGGAGAGCAAGCCGACGCAGACCGTCTCGGCACCCATGAGCGAAGAGGTGGGGCTCTACGAGACGATGGACGCCGCCGAGGGCGGGGCGTACACGTCTTACAGCTATGGCTCTGAATACGACTACGATATGGACTTCAATACCGAGGAGTACGCACCGCTGGACGAGACGGGCTTCGTCTCGGTGCTGACGCGGCCGCTCTCCACGGTCTCCGCCGATGTCGACACGGCCAGCTGGTGCAATCTGCGCCGCATGGTGCGCCAGGGCTATGGCCTCGCATCGGGTGCCGAGGATGAGCGGGACGAGGTCGACCCGTATTACTACTACGATGACGTCATCCCCACCGGCGCGGTCCGCATCGAGGAGATGCTCAACTACTTCACGTACAACTACGCGGCGCCCAAGGAGGGCGAGCGCTTCTCCATCACGCCGAGCCTGGGGCGTTGCCCTTGGAACCCCGACACCGAGCTGCTGACGCTGGGCTTTGCCACCGCGCCGGAGACCAAGGCCGCAGACGCGGGCAGCAACCTGGTCTTCCTCATCGATGTCTCTGGCTCGATGGACAGCCCGGACAAGCTTGACCTGCTCAAGGCCTCGTTTGCCAAGCTCGTCGACCAGCTTGACGAGAACGATCGCGTCTCCATCGTCACGTACGCGAGTGGCGAGGAGCTGGTGCTCGAGGGCGCCAAGGGTACTGATGCTCGCAAGATCATGCGTGCCATCAGGAGCCTGCGCGCTGACGGATCCACCAACGGCGAGCGCGGGCTGGAGCTGGCCTACGAGGTGGCCGAGCGAAACTTCATCGAGGGCGGGGTCAACCGCATCGTGATGGCCTCTGACGGCGACCTCAACGTGGGCATGACCAGCACCTCCGATCTTCACGACTACGTCGAGAAGAAGCGCGAGACGGGCGTCTACCTCTCTGTCTTGGGCTTTGGGTCCGGCAACTACAAGGACGACAAGATGGAGACCTTGGCTGACAAGGGCAACGGGTCGTACCACTACATCGACTGCGAGGACGAGGCCGAGCGCGTCTTTGGTGAGCGCCTCTGCGCCAACCTAGTGCCGTTTGCTGACGATGTTAAGGTGCAGGTGGAGTTCAATCCCGCGCAGGTCAAGGCCTATAGGCTCATCGGCTACGAGAACCGCGGGCTGGCTGACGAGGACTTCCGTGACGACAAGGTGGACGCCGGAGATGTGGGACCTTCCGCACAGTTCACGGTTGCCTACGAGATCGTGCGCGCGGACTCCGAGTTTGAGGTGGGCGGCTCCGACCTCAAATATCAGGAGAGCGCACCGACCGGATCCGACGAGTGGCTGACGGCTACACTGCGCTACCGCTCGTTTGATGACGGCGAGGTGCACGAGCAGGCCATGGCGCTGGGTGAGGATGCGTGGGTGGAGAACCCCGGCGAGGACTGGAGCTTCCAGGCCGCGGTGATCGAGCTCGGCATGCTGATGCGCGATTCCGAGTACGCGGGCACGTCCAGCTTGGACGAGGTGCGCACGCTCGCCGGTACCGACCGCGACGGCTTCCTCGACGTGGTCGAGTCCCTCTAACGGTTTGCGAATGTTGACACGGGGAGGCCCCCGGAGGTCAACATTCGCCTGGAAAAGGTTGTGGGTAATACTCCTCTTTCAGCGAATGTTGACCTCCGGGGGCCTCCCCGCGTCAACATTCGCTTGTTGTGCCTACAGGAGGCCGAGGACGAAGGCGACGACGCAGCAGATGGCGGCGACGCTCACCATGTTCGCCCCAAACCATGCGGCCGCCGCGCCCACGACGAGCGCGGCAATGCCGGCAAGCGGCGTCTCGCACGTCTCCACGATGGCCGGGAAGGTCATCACGGCAAGCGTGACGTAGGGCACGTAGTGCAGGAACGACCGCAAGAAGCGGCTCTTCAGCGGACGGCGGATGAGCGTCAGCGGAAGCAGGCGGATGGCGATGATGGTGGCGCCCATCACCACGATGGAACCCCAGATGCTAGGCTGCATGGTCCACCTCCTCGTCCGTTACCGGTCGCACGAGCGCAGCGATGGCCGAGATGATCACCGTCAGCACGATGGTGCGCGTGCCGCCCGACCAAGCGCTCGTCAGCGGGATGAGGTAGCTGGCCACATAGCTCGCGGCAAAGCTGGCGATCACGCATACGCGCACCACGCGATCATCGCGTGCAGCGGGCATGATCACGGCGAGGAACATGCCAAAGAGCGAGGCCGAAAGCGCCGTGACCACGCGTGCGGGCAGGAGGTTTCCCGCGATGATGCCCGCCGAGGTGCCAATGCACCACAGCGGTATCGAAGCAAGCATGGCACCGTACTGGTACGGTGGGTCCACCGCGCCCGGCCGTGCGATGGCCAGGCCAAAGATCTCGTCAGTCACGCCCAGACCCACGCCGATGCGGTGCACGAACGGCGTCTTGGGGTCAAAGCGCTGGGAAAGCGCGGTGCTCATCAGCAGGTAGCGGGCGTTGGCGACGATGCTCCCCACAATGATCTCGAGGTAGGATGCGTGCTCGGCGATAAACGTGAAGCCCGCGTACTCGCCAGCAGACGCCACGCACAGGGCGCTTGCCATGAAGCCCTGAAAGGCGTTGAGGCCGGCGTTGCGTGCGGCGATGCCCAACGAGAAGGCTACTGCCAGATAGCCTAGCCCGATGGGAAAGCCGTCGCGCAGTCCCTCCGCGAATGAGTGGCGAGCCGTCATGCGCGCTCCGTCACGAACTGCTCGAAGGCGACACGCTCCTCGTCGGAACGCAGGCGTGCCACGTACATCTGGTTGCAGAGGTCGTCAGAGAGCGCGTCGGGAATGCGGCCGGTCATGGCGAGGACGTTGCCATAGCGCCCCCAGATCTCCTCGTCGGAGTGCACATAGGCAACACCGTCGCGGCGGCCCGCGTAGCAGGCGAAGTAGAGGTCGTCGCTCTCGGGCTGGCGGCGCTCGTCAAAGCAGACCATGTCGGCCCAGATCTGGTACGTGTCCGCCGAGTGCGCGAAGTTGAGCATGTCGGGCGTGTAGCCTCCGGGCGGGCGCACGTTGACCTCAAGGCCGACGTAGTCACCCACGCCGCCCAGGCCAGGCTTGTCCTCGGTGAGGCGGAAGAACTCCATGTGCACAAAGCGGCTCTTCAGGCCGAAGCCCTTGGCGGCCGCGCGGCCGAGCGCCTGCAACTTGGGGTCCACCGTGGGACGGGCGTGATAGGCCACATCCAGCTGGTACTTCACCACGTCGGACATGGAGGGCGGGAACTCGCACTGGTTCTCGAAGAGCGGGTTACCGTGGCTGTCGAGAATGGCCTCGTAGCTGCAGATGTCGCCGGTTACGTACTCCTCCATGACGTAGGGCTCGTCCAGCTCGCGGCCAAAGAAGACCTGAAGCTCGTCGGCGTTGCTGATCTTGGCGGCGCCGCCCGAGCCCACGCCCTTCTCGGGTTTGACGAAGAGGGGGTAGCCCACCTTGCGCGCAAAGTCCTGCGCCGCATCCAGCGTACCCACGCGCACCTGGCGGGCCGTCGGCACGTTGCCCGCGGCATAGAGCGGCTTCATCTCTGCCTTGGACTGCCAGCGCGCCATCTGCTCGGCGCCCGCGCCGGTGGTGATGTGGAAGTCGTCGCGCAGGCGAGCATCCTGGCTCAGCCAGTACTCGTTGTTGGACTCCAGCCAGTCAATCTTGCCGTACTTCCACGAGAAGTAGGCCACGGCACGAAACACCTGGTCATAGTCCTCAAGGGAGGGCGTCCAGAAGTACTCGGTGAGAGTTTCCTTCAGCTCTTGCGGGATGAAGTCGTAAGGGGTGTCGCCAATGCCCAGCACGTTGGCGCCGTTCTTGTGCAGGGCCGCGCAGAAGTGCCAGTACGTGTCGGGGAACTGCGGCGATATGAAGACGAAGTTCATGACAGTCTCCTTTCGTTGGGGCGAGATGATAGCAGGGCTTTCCCGTCTGAACCCGTTCCAAACGGGGACTCCCCAAAAGGGACAGGCCAGTAGGGGAGACAACGGGCTCGCATGTGGTTGAAGTCTGTCGTAACACAGACGTTACCCACCTGAGACCATCTGGTTTACCTCCTACGCTATCATTTCGCTCCAGCACGCTAAAGTGCCCACTTTGCGGCGACACGGGAGAGCGCCGCACGCACAAGGAGGATTCCATGTCCAACATGAACCGTCGTCAGTTCCTCACCGCAACGGCGCTGTTTGCGGCCCCCACGCTGCTCGGCCTGTATGGCTGCGGCTCCTCATCGAGCTCCTCTGAGCCTGCCGCCGAGGGCACCTTCACCTTCAAGCATGGCTTTGACCTCGACTATCCTCCCTACTCCTATCGCAACGACAATGGCGAGATCGGCGGCTTCGACGTCGAGATGGCCCAGGCCGTCTGCAACTACTATGGCTGGCAGTACGAGGCCGTGCCGTTCAACTGGGACGCCAAGGACGCAGAGCTCAATGCTGGCAGCTGCGACTGCATCTGGTCTGGATTCACGCTGAACGGCCGTGAGGACGACTACCTCTGGTCCATGCCGTACTCCGACAACACCCAGATGATCATGGTCAACAAGAACTCCGGCATCGCCACCCTGGCTGACCTCGCCGGCAAGAAGGTTGGCGTCCAGACCGCCACCTCAGCCTACGACATGCTGCAGGACGAGGAGGGCCAGGCTGCGCTCGCCGCTACCTTCGCCAGCCTCGAGGTCTATGACACCTACACCATCGCGTTCAACGACCTCAAAGCCGGTGCCATCGACGCCATCGCCATCGACGTCACGAGCGGCAACTACCTGATGAGCGGCGAGGCCGACTACACCTTCCTCGACGAGGAGCTGGGCAGCGAGGTTTACGCCATCGGCTTCCGCAAGGACGACACCGAGCTCTGCAACCAGGTTAACGCCGCGCTTGAGGCGCTTGCCGCCGACGGCACCGTCGCTGCCATCGCCGAGAACTATCCCGAGATCGCTGAGTTCATCACCCTCGGCAAGTAGTTACTCGCCCCGAGACGAGGGCCAAGGCCCATCGTACAAAGCTAACGGCCAGCACGTCGGAGCTCCACCCGATGTGCCGGCCGTTGTCCATGTCAGTACAACCGTGAGGTAGGACTACGATGACGTTTTCCACCATGCTCTCCACCATGGCAACTGGTATGTTGCGCACCTTTGGCGTCTTTGCCTTGACGCTCATTGGGTCGCTTCCCTTGGGCATGATCGTTGCCCTGCTGAGGAAGTCGCGCTTTGCCGTGGTGCGCGGCTTCATTCGTGCGTACATCTCGATCATCCGAGGTACGCCGCTCATGCTGCAGCTGCTGGTGTGGTACTTCGGCCCGTTCTACCTCTTTGGCATGTCCATCGGCAACTGGCGCTTCCCCGCGCTGATCTTGGGCTTCGTGCTTAACTACGCGGCCTACTTCGCCGAGATCTATCGCGGTGGCATCGAGTCCATTCCCGTGGGCCAGTACGAGGCCGCCGAGGTCTTGGGCTACACCAAGACGCAGACCTTCATGCGCATCATCCTTCCGCAGGTCATCAAGCGCATCATGCCGTCCATCACCAACGAGGTCATCACGCTGGTAAAGGACACGTCGCTTGCCTTTACCTTGGCCTACCAGGAGGTCTTCTCCCTGGCCAAGCAGATCTCTGCTTCGCAGACCTCGTTCACGCCGTTCTTCATCGCGGGCGTGTTCTACTTTGTGGCCAACTACGTGGTGGAGTTCATCATGTTCCGCATCGAGAAGGCCCTGGACTACTACAAATAGGCGGTTCACGGTCTGCGGCGGCTAACCCTGAGAGACGGAGACGTCATGATTATTGAGATGAACAACATCGAGAAGCACTTCGGCGACCACGAGGTTCTGAAGGACATCAGCTTTGGCGTAGACAGCGGCGAGGTGGTCAGCATCATCGGTCCGTCTGGCTCGGGCAAGTCGACGCTCTTGCGGTGCGCGACCTTCCTCGAGACCATCGACGGCGGCGAGATTCTGTATATGGGCAAGCGCGCGGCGCACACCAACGAGCATGGCGAGGCCGTGTACGTGTCCCCGCAGGAGCTGCGGAAGTTCCGTGCTTACTGCGGCCTGGTGTTTCAGCAGTTCAACCTATTCCCGCACTACAACATCCTGAAGAACCTCACGGACGCGCCCATCCACGTGCAGCATCGCAGCAAGGAGGAGGCGGAGGAGACCGCCATGGACCTGCTGCGCAAGATGGGCATCGCCGACCGTGCCACTGCCTATCCCTACCAGCTGTCCGGTGGCCAGCAGCAGCGCGTCGCCATCGCGCGCGCCCTTGCCATGAAGCCAGAGATTCTCTTCTTTGACGAGCCCACCTCGGCGCTTGACCCGGAGCTGACGGGCGAGGTGCTGAAGGTAATCCGCCAGCTAGCCGAGGAGAAGACCACCATGGTGGTGGTCACGCACGAGATGCCGTTCGCCAAGGCCGTGAGCAACCGCGTGCTGTTCATGGACGGCGGCGTCATCGTCGAGCAGGGCGACCCGCACGACGTCTTCGACAACCCACAGGAGGAGCGCACCAAGCAGTTCCTACGGGTGTTCGAGCGCTAGGGGAGGCGTGACCGTGCCGGTCTCGTATTGTGGGGAGCCACTGCGCTACAGCATCTTCGACCCAACGGGAAACATAACCGCGCTGGTAGAGACCCCTGTCGTCATCGATGCACAACCCGCTGTCGCCGCCTTTGTCATGCGCGAGCATCCTGAGGTGGAACAGGTTGGCTACGTGCGGTTTATTGCCGATGCGGAGGCGGACGACGGCGTGCACGTGGAGCTTCGCATGGCTGGCGGCGAGTTCTGCGGCAATGCGACGATGAGCGCCGCCGCGGCCTATGCCTTGTGGTCGGGTCTTGAGGCGGGGAGTGTGTTGGCGCGCGTTTCTGGCGCGGCTCATCCGGTGGAGGTTCGACTGCATGCCATGAACGACGGCTCGTTTGCTGGCAGTGTGCACATGCCGCAGGCGCTGTCAAGCGAACGTTTCCCGCTCACATGGGAAGATACTTCCGCTGAGTTGCCGCTCGTTCGTATGGAGGGCATCTCGCACCTGGTTATTGAGCCGCACTCTGCGTTCTACTGGCTGTTGGATGATCGAGCGGCTGCCGAGCAGGCTGTGCGGGCGTGGTGTGCTGAGCTGGGGGCAGATGGCCTCGGATTGATGTTTATTGAGGGCGACGACTCTGAGCTTCAGATGACGCCCCTCGTGTTTGTTCCCGGTGGCGACACCGTCTTTTGGGAAAACTCCTGCGCGAGCGGAAGCTCGGCGGTGGGAAGATACCTTGCGGAGAAGCGAGGCGGGGCTGTTGCGCTTGAGCTCCACGAGCCAGGTGGCATCCTGCGCGTGGAAAGTGACCCTGTGACGGGCGAAACTTGGCTTCATGGCCACGTTTGCCGGCCCTAGATTGGGTCAATCTAGGGCTTGTAAAGCTTGAATCGCGCATTTGTACCAGCTTTTTGCGGTTTTGGGAAGGTCATTTTTTCATAGCAGCGCTTTTGCGACTTGCTTTGATTATTGATGTATTGCTCTACCTGCAGTTTTTCGATAGTTGCATCATTGATAATGAGCGATATCTTTTTTGACCTTCCCAAAACCGCAAAAAGCTGGTAGTAATGAGGCTTCGCTGGGTAACGAGCCCATGCGTTCCAGTTCCGAGTATGAAGCCGCCGTACATGTTAAGCTGTCTAAACCAGTTTCAGCGGAAGGATGCCCATGTCTCAGCCCGATTACCAGCTGCTTTGCGCACAGGTCCGTTCATTTGCGGAGGAAGATGCCCACTGGCTGCCGCTCCTGTCAAACGTTTCGGCGCTCATCATGGATACACTCACCGACCTCAACTGGGCGGGTTTCTATCTGGCAGACACCCGCATGCAAGAACGCTCGCTTTTGCTCGGTCCCTTCCAAGGCAAGGTGGCCTGCGTGCACATCGCCTTTGGCAAGGGAGTCTGCGGAACCGCTGCCGCGGCTGACGAGCCGCAGCTCGTGCCCAACGTGCACGAGTTCCCTGGTCATATCGCCTGCGACAGTGCCTCAAACTCCGAGGTGGTCATCCCGCTGCACGCAGCGGGTGATGTCATCGGCGTGCTGGACATCGACAGCCCGCTCCTTGCGCGGTTCTCCACCGAAGACTTCGCGGGCCTCAAGGCCGTGGCATCCACGCTCGACGAGGTAACGGACTTCTCAGGGCTGCCGCTTACCAAATAGCGCTCCCATCTGCCTGCCGTACGCATCAATTGCTTGCTAGCATCAACCCATAGGGACCCGATGCAAGGGAGAGATCATGAGACGCGACTACATTACTCGGTACAGCGAGGCCGTCGGTAAGGACATGAACGTCATCGTGTACGGTGATGGCGGCTATCCCGTGGTGGTCTTCCAGGTGCAGGACGCCAAGTGCAACAACTTCGAGGACTTTGGCATGATCGACGTGCTGGCCGACTACATCGAAGGCGGCACGCTGCAGCTGTTCAGCATTGACAGCATCGACGAGGAGAGCTGGTCTGACACCTGGGGCGACAAGGCACATCGCGCCCAGCGCCAGGAGGATTACTTCCGCTATGTCACCGACGAGCTCATCCCGCTGGTGCACGAGATCAACGGCACGGACCGCCGCCCGCTCGCCATTGGGTGCTCGATGGGCGCGACCCACGCAGCCATCGCCGCGTTCCGTCGTCCTGATCTGTTCCAGGGCTGCATCGCCCTCTCTGGCGTGTACGACACCAAGTGGTTCTGGGGCGACTGGATGAATGACGTGCTGTACGGCAACTGCATCACGGCCTTCCTGCCCAACATGCCAGCCGATCATCCTTACGTCAAGATTTACGGCCTGCGTCAGCTGGTGCTCTGCGTGGGCCAGGGCGCATGGGAGGATAACGGCATCGCTGACCTGCGCGTTATTCGCGATAACTGCCGCGCCAAGGGCATTCCTGTGTGGTGCGATTTCTGGGGCAACGACGTCAACCACGACTGGCCCTGGTGGCGTAAGCAGATTCGCTACTTCTTGCCGTACGTGCTTGAGGACATGGAGAAGACGATGGCGGCCGAGGCATAGCGGCCTGCCTTCACGTGCGATCACGGGGCCCTCCGCCACAAGCGGAGGGCCTTTTTCATGTGCTTCCTAGGAGCCCTCTCCCCGACATAGGACATGCGGCGGTCGAATGGTTGCCTTGGGCAGCCTGTGGTTGTCGTAACGTGCTTACCAGCTATGTATCGGCAACGAAGGGGACGCATCATGGGAGAAGTCATTGACAAGGAGTCGATCGAGCGCGAAGAGATCTGGTTTGACTCCTCAGACGGCAGCTCTCGCATTCACGGCTATATCTGGTGGCCCAAGGACATGGGCCCCGATGCCGCGGCAGAAGATCCGTGGGGCGCCGTCGAGAAGCCACGCGGCGTGGTGCAGGTGGTACACGGCATGGCCGAGCACCTGGGACGTTACGGAGACTTCGCGCGCTTCTTGGCCTGCCACGGCTATGTGGTGTGTGGCCATGACCACATCAACCACGCGGGCAGCTCGCAGCGCGACCGCTGGGGCAAGCTGCCGCTCAAGACGGGCAAAGAGACCATGATCAAGGACGTGGGCCGCATGCGCGGCATCATCCACGACAAGGTCCCCGAGGGAACGCCGCACTTCCTCTTCGGCCACTCCATGGGCAGCTTCGTGGTGCGTGCCTACATCGCGCGCGAGGGCAAGGGCCTTGCTGGAGCCATCATCTGCGGCACGGGCCACATTCCGCCCGCGACCTCGTCCATGGGAATCCTTGCGTGCAAGGTCATCGCCGCGTTGAAGGGCGAGGACACGATCAGCCCGATGATCGAGGGCATGGGCGTGGGTGCCTACAGCAAGGCCATCAAGAACGCCCGCACGCCGGTCGATTGGCTCTCGTATAACGAGGACAACGTCAACACCTACATTGCCGACGACGCCAGCGGCTTCTCGTTCTCCGTTGGAGGATATGCCTCGCTGATGGGGCTTACCCGCGAGGTGTGCGATCCGGCGTGCTGCGTGCGGGTCCCGCCCGAGCTGCCGCTTCTCTACATCGCCGGCGATGCCGACCCCGTTGGCTCGAATGGCGAGGGCGTGCGCACGGCAGCCAAGATGGCCAAGGAAGCGGGTTCCAGGGAGGTCACCTGCACCATCTATCCCAACATGCGTCACGAGATTCTCAACGAGACCGAGCATCAGAAGGTGTACGACGACGTGCTCGCATGGATTGAGGCTCATGTCGACGGGCCTCAGGCCTCGTAGAAACCGATAGCTCAGCCCATAGGAACGAAAGGAAACGCCATGGCTGAACAGTACGTGATTGCACTTGACCAGGGAACGACCTCGTCGCGTGCCGTTCTCATTGACCGCGAGGGGCGCATGCTGGACGTCGCGCAGCGCGAGTTTCCGCAGATCTACCCCTCGCCGGGCTGGGTTGAGCACAACCCGCAGGACATTGTGTTCTCGCAGATCGGATCGCTCTCTGAGCTCATCTCACGCAACGGCCTGAAGGCTGCCGACATCGCGGCCATCGGCATCGACAACCAGCGCGAGACCACCCTCGTGTGGGACCGCAACACGGGCGAGCCTGTTGCCAACGCCATCGTCTGGCAGTGCCGCCGCACGGCGCGTATAGTGGACGAGCTCTGCGGAGACCCGCAGATTGCGCGCACGATCCAGGAGAAGACGGGCCTCTTGCCCGACGCCTACTTCTCGGCGAGCAAGATTAAGTGGCTGCTTGACAACGTCGACGGTGCGCGCGAGCGCGCCGAGGCAGGCGACCTCATCTTTGGCACGGTGGACACGTGGCTCATCTGGGTCCTGACGGGCGGCAAGGTGCATGCCACCGATGTCACCAACGCAAGCCGCACGATGCTCTTCAACATCCACGAGGGCGCCTGGGATCCGTGGCTGCTCGACCTGTTCACCGTTCCCGCCTCGATGATGCCCGAGGTCAAGCCCTCGTCGGGCCTCTTCGGCGAGACCCATTACCAGGGCATCCCGTTTGGCATCCCCATCACGGGCGTTGCGGGAGACCAGCAGGCCGCCCTCTTTGGCCAATGCTGCTTTGAGGCGGGCGAGGCGAAGAACACCTATGGCACCGGTTGCTTCCTGCTGATGCATACCGGAGCCGAGGCCTGCGACTCCAAGAACAGCCTGGTCACCACCATTGCGGCATCGGCTCCGGGGACGGGCCATCTCGAGTATGCGCTTGAGGGAAGCGTCTTTATGGCTGGCGCAACCATACAGTGGCTGCGTGACGAGGTGGGCCTGCTCAAGAACGCGGCCGACTCCGAGGCCATGGCCCTTGCCGAGACCGACACGGGCGGCGTGTACCTCGTGCCTGCCTTCACGGGTCTGGGCGCCCCGTACTGGAAGCCCGATGCGCGCGGCACCATCGTGGGCATGACGCGTGGCACCAACTGCAACCATATTGTCCGCGCTGCGCTGGAGTCCATGGCGTACCAGATCTCTGACCTGGTCAAGGCCATGGAGGCCGACTCGGGAGCGCCGCTCGCGCAGCTCAACGTCGACGGCGGGGCCTCGCGCAACAACTTCCTCATGCAGTTCCAGGCCGACGTGCTGGGTTGCGAGCTGCATCGTCCGCAGAACCCCGAGACCACGGCCTTGGGTGCCGCATACCTTGCCGGCTTGGCCGTGGGCTACTGGAAGGACACCGACGCGCTGAAGGCGCTGCGCTCGAGCGACGACGTGTTTGCGCCCAAGATGTCGCGCGTTCGCGCTGAGGAGCTGCTGAGCGGTTGGGCGGATGCCGTTCGCCGTACCATCGGATAGGTGTCGGCGTTGTGTAACCATGCATAAATGAACGGTTGTATAGGTATATACAGAGCATCCCGTGAATGGGGCTAGCATAACGAAAGGGGACGACATGGCTTTCAATAAGGACGAGTTTCTGGAGAAGGTTGGCGACCTCGCAGAGGACGCGAGCGTGAAGGCAGCGAGCCTCCTTGAGCGCCTCAAGCCCGCTATGACGACCGCGGCCGAGAAGGCTGGCCAGGTCGTTGAGGCCGCAATGCCCCATGTGGAGAAGGCCGTCGAGGCCGCGAAGCCGGTTGCCGGTCAGGTTGTGGAAGCAGTCACGCCCGTCGTGACGCAGGTGGTTGACGTCGCCAAGCCGGTTGCCGATCAGGTTGTGGAAGCCGCCAAGCCCGTGGTCGAGCAGGTGGCTACCGCGGCAAAGCCGGTCGTTGACACGGTTGCCGAGAAGGCCGCGCCCGTGGTCGAGCAGGCGCGTCCCCACGTGCAGAAGGCTGCGACCGCCGCTCAGGTTGCCTTTGACAAGGCGGTTGACTTCATCGAGCTGAAGACCGGCCGCGACCTTGATTGCGACGGCTTCATTGGCGCGGTGCCCGACACCGAGGGCGAAGTGCCGGTTGAGCAGGCTGTCATCGACCCGGTTGACGCCGAGGTCGAGGAAGTTTCCGAGGACGAGGCCGAGGTTGTGGCCGAGGAGCCTGTCGAAGTCGAGGAGCCCGAGTCCGTGGCCGAGGAGGCCGAGGCAGAGGACGTCGTCGAGGTAGAGGACGTTCCGGCAGAGGCCGAGGTGGAGGAGGTTGAAGAGGCCGAGGCCGAGGCACCCGCCGAGGAACCCGAGCCGGCGGCCGAGGAGCCCGAGCCCGTGGCCGAGGAGCCCGCGGTGGCCGAGGACGACGTTGACGCAATCGTGGAGGAGATCGTTGCCAACGCCACGGCGAGCGAGGAGGCTGCCGAGTAGCCACAGCATTCAAACGCAAAAGAACGAGGCCCTTCGGAACGTTTCCGAAGGGCCTCTCTTGTAAGCACGATGATCTCTCCCTTATGTCACCGTGCCTTCAAGCAGATGATGGGCCTCGCCTATGCCTGGCGGAGGTGCTCGTCACCCTCATTCCAGCCACGGCGCTCGCGGCGCGGGCCACGCTGGTCGCGGAAGCCCTCGTCGCGTCCATGGTCGCGTCCTCCACGCTGGCCGCGGAAGCCGCGGTCATCACGGTCGCCACGGGGACCACGCGGGCCACGCTCGTCACGCGGGCCACGGGGTCCACGGTCACCACGCGGGCCGCGGTCGTCGCGATCACCGCGCGGGCCACGAGGTCCACGGTCGTCACGGTCGCCACGCGGGCCACGCTCGTCGCGCGGGCCGCGGGGATCACGGGGCGGGGCATACGGATCGACGCCCAGGGCAACCAGCTTCTCCTCGAGCGAGGAGATGACCTTGTCGACCAGCGTCTCAAACTGCTCCTGCTCTTCGTCGGACAGGCAGTCGAGCACGTCGTCGTGATTGCCCATCTGCTGGGCGGTGGGGGCGGCTGCGGCGCCGGCCTCGGTGAGCTTCACCACCGTGACGCGACCATCCTGCTCAGACTTCTCACGCGTGACGAAGCCCTTCTCCTCGAGCTTGGCCAGAAGCTCGGACAGCGACTGCTGGCGCATGTCCAGCAGGAAGGACAGCTCGCGCTGGGTGGTCTCGGGCTTCACGGCAAGCAGGGCGAGCACGCGGCCCTGGCCACGGGTGGGATCGCCCACAGCGCCATGGGTGCGGGCATTTGCGGTGCGATAGCGGTGGATCAGCATGCCCATGCGGGCGGTCTTGCGTGCCAAGGAGAGCTCCTCGGAGGGCTCGTGCTTGGTCATCTCGGTCTCTTCTGCGTTCATGCAAAGTCTCCTCTCGTCGGCGTCCCCTGACGCCTCGATACTGTCGTGTATAAGAATAACAGGTACCTGTGTAATTGGAAGCCCGCATGGTCTTCTCCACGAGGCCTCCATAAAACACAGGTACCTGTTTAATTTTACGTTTTTGAGACGCGCGACGGGATGCTACAGGATGGTCTCCATCCCAACCTTATACGGCTTCATCCCCATGGCCTCGTAGAAGGCCTGCGCGCCTGGGTTGCAGCTCCACACGTTGAGCGTGACGTTGTAGAAGCCCTCGGTGCGGGCAAAGTTGATGACGTGCTGGTAGATGGTGGTGCCCACATGCTTTCCGCGGGCGGCCTCGTCCACGCAGATGTCATCGATGTAGAGCGTCCGATGGTCGGTCATGTTGTTGTGCCCGGCGTAAACCTCATAGACGCAGAAGGCGTAGCCCAGGATGGCGCCGTCAGCCGCGTCCTCATCAACTGCTACGAAGATGGGCCGCTCGTCGTCAGCGATGATCTGCAGCAGCTCTTCGTCGGTATACTTGCGGGTGTGAGGCTTGAAGAGGTCAGGCCGGCCCTCGTAATGCACCATCAGAACCTGCTCGAGGCATGAGATGATGCCGGGCATATCCTTTTCTTGCGCTCGTCTCACTATCATGTGCCGCTCCTTTCCTATACTGGGTAACAAGCCAGTATGTGGCACGCATGCCGCATAAGTGTACGGCGCGAGAATGGAATGCTTATGGGCGAGTCACGCACCAGTAACGGAACCGGAAAGCTCATCGCGGCGCTGCTGTCGTTCTTTTTGATCACGGCGGGCGGCGTGGTTGGTTATGCGGTGGGGTCCCTGTTCGGGTTGGACATCGATATCTCCTACACGCTCGGCGAGGCCGTGGTGGCGGTAGGGACCATCATTGCCCTCGGAGGCGCGGCTTACCTGCGCTTTGACCGCGATGCCATCATCGAGAGCTGGAAGTTCATGTGGTGGATCATCGTGCTCAGCGCGATTCTCATGGTGTGGGACCTGTATGACTATGTGATGGCGGGCGAGGTGGTCCACAAGGGCTGGCTCTTGCGGTGTCTCAGTTCCCTGGTACTGTGCCTTGCCATCGGCGTGGCAGAGGAGGGCATGTTCCGCGGCGCGCTCTTTGGTGGGCTGCTCGCGCGCTTTGGTGGTACGAAGAAGGGCATCTTGTGGTGCGTGGCCCTGTCGTCTCTGGCCTTTGGCTGCGCGCATGTCACGGCTGAGGACTTCGACTTCACCAAGTGGTACACCGTGGTGCAGGCGTTGTGCAAGATCTGCCAGACGGGCATCTATGCGGTGATGCTCTGCGCTGTGGTGCTGAAGACCAAGAGTCTCGTCGGCGCCATGATGGTGCATGCGATCGATGACTACCTGCTGTTTGTTGTCTCGACGGGCCTTTTTGGCGAAACGTTTGAGACGGAGTACGTGACGACTGAGGCTGACGAGGGTGTCTCCACCATCGTCTTCTACCTCATCATCATCGCGCTGTATCTCCCAACGTTCATCAAGGCCGTGCGATATCTGATGAAGGTTGAGGCTCCGCAGCACGGCCCGTTTGTGAAGGAGCTTCCGCAGCTGCAACCCGGTAGCGAGTGGCAAGCTCCCTACGTGCAGCCCTATGCGCCACAGATGATGCCGCCCACCCAAGACTATCCGTACTATGGAGCGTACGACCAGCCACAGCCGCTCGCGCCAAACGCCGAGGCCTTGGCACAGCAGCCGCTGGCGAGCGTGCAGGCCCCCCAGCCTGCGCAGCAGGAGTACCAGCAGTGGGATGCTCAGCAGCCATACGCGCAGCCGCAGCAGGCTTGGCAGCAGCCCGCCTGGCAGCCGCAGCAGGAGTCGGCCTGGCAACAGCCACAGCAGGCGTGGCAGCAGGAGCCTGCCTGGCAGCAGCCGCAGCAGCAGCCGCAACAGGCGTGGCAGCAAGATCCTTCCTGGCAGCAGCAACAGGCGTGGCAACAGCCACAGGGGCAGCCGTGGCAGCAGCAAGGCGCTTCGCGCCGGCCGCCCAGGCCCGATGGCCTCGCATAACTTGCAGCGGATTCGCTCCGAAGGCTGCCACCTCAGCGTGGCGGCCTTCTTACTTGAAGTGGTGCTTGGCCTTGAACCGGCGGATGATGTCGCCGGCGAGCTTGTCCTCGCTTGACGTCTCGCCCTCAAGCGCCTTCTTTCCGGCTGCGTTGGCGGCATTCACGTCCTCAGGCTCGCCGAACACATGGCGGTAGTAGTCGCTCTCGAGCACGGCAGAACAGTACCTGATCTTATCCGCCACGATGTTATGCATCTGCTCGACGTAGCCCTCGGGAATCGTGGCACCCTCAGCGGGGATGAAGGTGTCGCCGTCTGAGAGATACGTTCCCAGCTCGGTCTTCCAGTCGTAGTTGATGTCAAATACCAGCGCATCCCGGTCGCTGAACACGTCGCGACCCGGCAGCAGCCGCGAGTCCCACTCGGCGCCAAACAGGTTGAGCAGCGTGGGCAGGATGTCCATGCTTGAGGTGGGCGTGTCAACCACCAGCGGCTCCTTGCGCTTCTCGAGCGCTCCGCTCCAGATGATGAGACGGTTGTGGTCACGGTCAAGCAGCGAGTTAACTTCATGGCCGTACAGCTCGGACAGCACTGGCATAGCTCCCAGGGAGTCGCCGTCCAGGCCATAGGGGAAGTGGTCGGCGGCGATGACGATGACCGTGCGCTTGGCAATCTTGCGCTCCTCGAGCTGCTTGATGAGGTACTCCATGGCGCGGTCGAGGTCGATGTTGCAGGCAAGGTAGGCCTTGACCTCCTCGGAGTAGGGGAGGTCCTCCACCTCGTCCCAGTACTTCTTGGACATCGCGTTGGAGTCGTAGGTGTACAGGCTGTGGCCGCTTACGGACATGTAGTACACGTTGAAGGGATGCTTGGCGTCGCCCAGGTTTCCGTAGAGGTTCTCCCAGGTGCCCTGCACCATCTCAAGGTCGCTCTCGGGCCACTGCTCCTTCACCCATTGCTCCATGCCGTTGCCGTAGCCTATGTATCCGTGGTTGTAACCCAGCTTGTCATGGGTGAGGTCACGGCTGTAGTAGGTGTAGTCGTTGTTGTGGAAGGCCCAGCCATCGTAGCCCAGCCGGTTGAGCGTGAAGCCCATGGTGACATAGTTGTTGTGCTCGGCCGTATCGATGACGGACGCTCCGCCGTCAGTGGGCAGCATGCCAAAGATGTTGAGGTACTCACCGCCGGTGGTTCCTGCGCTGGCGGGCTGGTAGTAGTCGGTGAACTGGATGCCCTTGGTGGCCATGCGATAGAGGGTGGGGGTGGTGTCTTCGCGGATCGCCTCTGCCGAAAAGGCTTCCGCAGAGATGAAGATGAGATTGTAGCCCTGGAAGAGACCAGTCATGTCGTTGCGCAGGCTCGGGGTCTGAGCTGCGACGTATTGGTCAAGCGCGGCCCAGGTGCCGTCGGTGGTCGCGGCAAGGGCGGCAAAGTCGATGTCGAGCGTGTTGGGCGCAGCCACGGCCTTCTTGCTCGACGTCTTCTTTCCGGATCCGGTGGCCTTCTTCTTGGTCGAAGTCTCGCCGTCCTGCTTGTCTGCCCCCTTTTCGGACTCGCCCTCGGTGGCGGGAGGCTCTGTCGAAGCCTCGCTCGGGCTCTCAGCGACGCTTCGGAATGCGACCTCTTGCGGGCCGCTCATGAGGCGCCAAAGCTCCTTGCGCATACTCGTGAGGAACCCAAAGCTCTGGACGCTCGAAGAAAACGAATAGCGCTCAACGTAGGTGACGCTGTAAGCGCTTGAGAACGAGATGAGCAGCAGCGCAACAAGATGTGCCGAGACGGCGCTGATGGCAACGCGTTTGAGGCAGTCCAGGCTGAGACGTTCGGCGGGGTCATGCCTCATAACCAGGGCATACAGAGCACAGGGCAAAAGGAAGAGCACGACGTGGAGGATGCCCGAAGGGCTGAGCAGCAGGGCCGCGATGTGGTCAGAGAAGCCATGCGCCGCACCATTTGCCCCGCCGATGACGGTGGTGAGGTCATAGAACACTTTGAATTGGCAAAACACGAAGTACTCGACGCCAAAGGCAAAGCCAAGAAGGGCGAGCAGCGCAAGGCGGATGGCGCGGTTGACCAGGGGACTGGCGCTGAGCGATGAGACGAGCGTCCCCACCAATCCGAACGCCGCCGAAAACGCTGCGATGAAAAGGATTGAGGGGAAGAACCCTCCCGTAGTAGACGCCTTGAAAACGACTTCAAGCCAAAGAATCGCGGCAGGGAGCATGAGTTGCATTGCCCATGGGGACCTCTGCATAAACTCCGACACTGCGTTCTGTGCTTTGGCGATTAATGATTTCAGGTGCTTATCCAACATGCCTCCCGGCGACACACTAATGCTCAATTCTACATGAAGGCACACCGCGGAGGGCAAAGCCCCTCATTTGTCCATGCGCCACCGACGCACGACGTAGTATGCCTCCCCTCCCGCGGGAGGGGAGGGCTGGGGCGTGGCATACTGTGTGTGGTCACGACAACAACGGAGAAAGGTGCCATCATGGCCAAGCAGCTCGATCTTTACTACTATCCCGAGTGCCCCTACTGCCAGCGCGTTCTTCGTGCCATTCGCGAGAACGGGTGGAAGGGCATCACCTTGAAGAACATTCACGCCGATGACGAGGCGGACGCAACGCTCGTGCGCGTTGGTGGCAAGCATCAGGTTCCGTGCCTGTTCATTGACGGTGATCCCCTGTACGAGTCTCTGGACATCATCGACTGGCTGGCGCGTGAGTTCGCGTAGGGGAGGGGCATCAATCATGAATCATGAGGCCACGGCGCGTGACATTCACAAGAGCGGAAACAACTGCTCGAACTCGGTATACCGAGCGTTCTCCGACATCGATACGGCGGGCGGCAACCCGCCTGCACCGAGGAGCATTGAAGGTAAGTGCGGAGCGCTCCTGACGGCACAGAAGGTGCTCGCCGACCTTGGCATCGATCGTGCCGACGAGCTCGAGCGGGCTTTTGAGGCGGAGTTTGGGTACGTCAAGTGCTTCGACCTCAAGCGACATCGCTGCAGCTGCAACGACTGCGTAGGCGTCGCGTCGCGTCTGGTTGACGAGTACGTCGCACAACAGGCGTAAGCCGCGCAGGAGCGCATCCAACAAGCTCCCTACAGGCGAAAGGCTGCTACCAGCCACCTATGCGCTGTGTTGCAATTGCCACTCCCATGATAGGTTTGAAGGTGGCTGTATTGTCATGACGCGACAACACCTGGGGAGGAAGCTATGGCCAAGCAGTATCTGGTGCTCGACATCGGCGGCACGTTCATCAAGTACGCCATCATGGACGAGGACGCCAACTTTGTTGAGCAGGGAAAGGTTCCCGCAAACACGATGTCTGAGGAGGCGACCCTGAAGTCGCTCGCTGATGTGCGCGACGCGGTGGCCGACTACGACTACGAGGGCGTGGCCATCTCCATGCCGGGCCGCATCGATACGGCCAAGGGCTGGGCATACACGGGCGGCGCGTTCACGTGGCTGCATGACTACCCCGCAGCTGAGAAGTACGGCGCCATCTTTGGCAAGCCGTGCACCATCGCAAACGATGGCAAGTGCGCGGCCATCGCCGAGAGCTGGTCAGGCGCCCTCGCCGACGTTGACTCTGGTGCCGTGCTCGTGCTGGGCACCGGCGTGGGCGGCGGTATCGTCCTCAACCGCAAGGTGTGGATGGGCGTCTCTGGCGGTGCGGGCGAGCTGTCCTGGCTGGTTTGCGACTTCCCCGCGATCCACGAGGGCCATGCGGGCAGTGCCATCTGGGCTGGCAAGATCGCTGCTGGCGCCATTGTTCCTAAGTTTGGCCTGGCCAAGGGCCTTGCCAACGCGGACGGCGTCATGTTGTTTGACGCCTATGAGGCTGGCGATCCGGATGCCAAGGCCATCATGGACGACTACGCCGTCTGGGCCTCCTCGGGCATCATCACGCTGCAGGCAGTGCTCGATCTGCCGCGCTACGCCGTCGGCGGTGGCATCTCCGCGCGCCCCGAGACCACGACGCTCATTCGCGACGCGGTCGACAAGCTGTTTGAGATGCATCCGTACCTGCCGTTCTCCAAGCCAGAGATCGTGACCTGCAAGTATGGCAACGAGGCCAACCTCATCGGAGCGCTGGCCTTCCACCTCGAGCAGGTGTAAGACAGGTTTTGTTGCGGCCGGGCAAACATGTCCGGCCGCTCTTGTATACCAAGGGAGCGGACGTGGTCCGCACGAAAGGGAAGGAGCAGCTTATGGCACTACCGAAGGACTTTCTGTGGGGCGGCGCCGTCGCAGCGCATCAGCTCGAGGGCGGCTATGCAGAGGACGGCCGTGGCCTCTCGGTCTCCGACGTCATGACGGGCGGCGCCAACGGCGTGCCCCGAGAGATCACCGAGGGCGTCGTCGAGGGCAAGTACTACCCCAACCACAAGGGCATCGACTTCTATCACACCTACCGCGAGGACATCGCGCTCTTTGCCGAGATGGGCTTCAAGTGCTTCCGCACGTCCATCAGCTGGAGCCGCATCTTCCCCGAGGGTGACGAGCTCGAGCCCAACGAGGCGGGCCTCAAGTTCTACGACGACATGTTCGACTGCATGCTCGAGCATGGCATCCAGCCGGTCATCACCCTCAGCCACTTCGAGATGCCCTATGGCCTCTGCGTGAAGTACGGCGGCTGGGCAAACCGCAAGCTCATCGACTTCTTCGTGCGCTACGCCAAGGTCTGCTTCGAGCGCTACCACGAGAAGGTCAAGTGGTGGATGACCTTCAACGAGATCGGCAACCAGTTCAACATCTCCAACCCCATCTTCGGCTGGACCAACTCCGGCGTCGTCTTCACCGAGTTCGACGACCCCGAGAAGATGATGTATCAGTGTGCGCACTACGAGTTTGTCGCGAGCGCGAAGGCTGTCGCCGTGGCGCACGAGATCGACCCCAGCCTCATGGTGGGCTGCATGATTGCCTCCGGCCCCACGTATCCGCGCGAGTGCAAGCCCGAGGACGTGCTGATGGCCGACGACGCCAACCACCACATCTTCTTCTTCGGCGACGTCCAGTGCCGCGGCGTCTACCCCAACTACGCCAAGAAGATGTTTGAGCGCAAGGGCTGGGATCTCGACATCACCGACGACGACCTTGCCGCGCTCAAGGCCGGCCCCGTGGACTACATCGGCTTCAGCTACTACGCCTCCAGCGTGGTCGACTCCACCGTTGAGGTCGACATCTCCGAGTCCACGAGCGCCAACGATCCGCATAACGTCCCCAACCCGTACCTCGGCGCCACCGACTGGGGTTGGACCATCGACCCGGTGGGCCTGCGCATCATGCTCAAGCGCTTCGACGAGCGCTACAACGGCATGCCGCAGTTCATCGTCGAGAACGGCATCGGCATGTACGAGGACCTCGACGAGAACAACACCGTTGAGGACGACGCCCGCATCAGCTACCTCGGTGCGCACATCAAGGAGATGAAGAAGGCTGTCGAGGAGGATGGCGTAAACCTCGTGGGCTACACGCCGTGGGGCTGCATCGACGTGGTGTCCTTCACCACCGGCGAGTACCGCAAGCGCTACGGCTTCATCTACGTCGACATCCAGGACGGCGGCGAGGGCTCCGGCAAGCGCTTCAAGAAGAAGAGCTTCGAGTGGTACAAGAACGTCATCGCCACCAACGGCGAAGAAAGCCCGAGGTCTGTACCTGAATCTTTCAATGCAGACGCTACTACATGTCAACAATCTTTGAACCAGATGGCCAACCACCTCGACTCGCTCCACCATTATGAGGAGCGGATGCTGAAACGCGAGGAGGAAGACCTCGTCATGAAACGCTCCATGCTGAACCAGCGGAAAGAGATGGCAGGCATGTTACGACAGCTCTCCAAACTGATTCGCAAAATGGAAAGGCAACATTGCAAACAACTGGTCTACTCCATGCACGACGTGGTACGCGAGGAACTGCTGCGTAGCAATCTTGTCACCAGCGATGTGCCGCAGCCTACCTTGGTGATGAAGCAAATGACCGCAGTACTGATGCCTTGGCTCACCCAGCGGAAAGAGCGTGAACAACTCTTCAAGCAACACTTCC
>OMWB01000031.1 GCA_900314645.1 uncultured Actinomycetes bacterium | reverse complement strand
CGTGGTAACCATCTGGATGGCCGACTCGAAGTTGCGTAGGGCAAAGCCAGCCATGCTGACAATCTCGTTCTTAACCTGCTGCACGGCGATGGGCGGCGTGACAAGGTAGCCCTCGTCGATGTAGAAGGTGGTGACGGCATCCTCGGGCTCTTCGGGCTCGTCAGGCACGATGCGCTGAACGAGCGCAACGAGGGCTCCCGTAAGCGGCAGGATGAGGAACACGGCGACCACATTGAACATCGTGTGGAACATGGCCAGCTGCACCTGCGGCATGCCATCAAAGATGCTGCCAAAGATGGTGCCATAGGTGACCGCTCCTCCCGTGAACAGCTCTATGACCAAACCAATGAGCGTGAAGACCACGACGCCGAACACATTGAAGATGAGGTGGATGTATGACCCTCGCTTCGCGTCGGCGGAGCCGGCCATGCCGGCCATGATTGCCGAGACGCAGGTGCCGATGTTGGCGCCCATGGAAAGGTAGATGCCCTGGTTGAGCGTGATGAGCCTCGCCACCACCATGGTGATGCAGATGGAGGTCATAACCGACGAGCTCTGAATCAGGGCTGTGAAGATGGCACCGAGAAGAATGAGCACGAATATGTTGTCAAAGCTCGAGAGGAAATCGCGAACTCCCTCGCTCTCGGCAAAGCTCTCCATGGCGCCACTCATCATGGAGAGGCCCACGAACAGGAGACCCAGGCCGCAAAGGATGCCGCCGATGGTCTTGATTCGATCGTTCTTGGAGAATGAGATGATGAATGCACCGAGGCCCGTGAGCGCGGAGAAGATGACTGTCGTAGAGACGCCGCCGCCTCCGGAGATGCCCCATGCCACGATCTGGCCCGTGATAGTGGTACCGATGTTGGCGCCATAGATGACCGTCGCTGCCTGGGTGAGACTCATGATGCCCGCACTGACAAAGCCAAGAGCGATAACTGTAACAGCGCTCGAGCTTTGGATCACCACGGTGGCAAGCGTACCAATGCCTACGCCAAGCAGCTTGCTTTTTGCTGCAGTTGCGAACAGTCCACGAAGCTTTGAACTGCCCAGGGTCTCGAGATTGGAACTCAGCGTCTCGCACGCAGTGAGGAACACGCCGACGCCTGCAAAGAGCGTCAGAACAGCAGAAATAATCGCTACGCTGCCCATGGAATCCTCTTTCTATTGAGATGTCACATTAGAGCTATGTTTTACACAGGGGGTAATTCCCACGTGCTAGACAAGTTTAACAGGTTGTTACGGCGCTCAAAGGCTTCGGCGTCGTTGCTCTGTCGCAAGCGTGTTACAAATCTGGTGACCGTCCCCAAAAACGCAATCATGCTGCTATCGTGTGGCTTCTGTCATTAGATGACACAATATGCGAAACTAGGTGTGCATGTCGGATCGGACATCAACAGAAAGGCAACACCATGGCTAAGAGCACGCTGGTGGACTACAAGGGGTTCAAGGAGTTTCTTGAGGGTATGGCTGCGGACCGTCCGCACGCCATCATGCTTCTGTGCGAGCGCGCAGGGAAGCTTTGCCGCGTGACGTGGCGCGACTTTGCTGATGACGTCGCCGCGCGCGTCGAGGAGCTGAAGGCCGAGGGCAAGTCCTGCACGGCCATTCTCTGCGATGGCAGCTATGAGTGCGTACGCGAGATCTTTGCCGCCAACATCGCTGGGCTGCAGATTGCCATGCTCGACGCGGCGGTCAACGACATGATGCTGGGCCAGCTGCTTCCCTACGTGGACGCAGACACTCTGTGGTGCACCAATCCCGAGCGCGCCAAGACGCTCTCCAACGCCCTCGTGGGCACCAAGGTTGACGGCGCCGGCCGCATCCTCTTCTTCACGAGCGGCACCACGTCACGCCAGAAGGCCGTCACCCTCACCGACTCCAGCCTGATGGCCGCCGCCTTCAACGGCAGCAGCACCCTGCCCATCGAGTCTGGCGACGTGCTTCTGTGCGTCCTGCCGCTGGGCCACGTGTTTGGCTTCGTCTGTGGCCTGCTGTGGCCGCTCCTCTCTGGCGCAACCGTGGCACTGGGCCGCGGCGGCCGCCACGTCTTTGATGACTGGACCTACTTCCACCCCACGGTCACCTCCGTGGTTCCCATCCTGCTTGAGCACCTGCTTCGCCGTGACCTCGTCAATCCTGAGCTTCACACCATCCTGGTCGGCGCTGGTGACTGCTCGCCCGAGCGCCTCGAGGAGGCCAAGGCCCGCGGCATTCGTGTCTCGTTTGGCTATGGCCTGACCGAGACCAGCTCGGGCGTCGCCATCAGCATGGGCGACAACCCGTTTGCAATGACCGTCTGCGACGGCTGCGAGATCACTCTGGCCGAGGACGGCGAGGTGCTCATCAAGTCCGACGAGAGCATGATGCAGGGCTACTACAAGCTTCCCGCCGACACCGCCGAGGTCCTGGTTGACGGCGTGCTGCACACCGGCGACCTGGGCAGCTTTGACGAGGACGGCAATCTGCACATCAAGGGCCGCAAGAAGGAAGTGCTGGTCATGCCTGGTGGCAACAAGATCTTCCTGCCCGAGTATGAGCAGCAGATCGCCGAGGAGCTGGGCACCAGCGAGATCGCCGTTGTCCTGCGTCGTGGCATGCCCGTCCTGGTGCTTGATGACCTCAAGACCGAGGCGCGCGAGGCCGTGCTTGGCCGCCTGAAGGGCGCCATGCAGAACTGGGAGCGCAGCCAGCAGCTCGCCGACGTCGTCGAGCTGGGTCGCGAGCTTCCGCGCACCGCGTCAGGCAAGATTCAGCGCTGGATGATCGAGGCTGAGCTTGACCAGCGTTGGAACGCCCTGAAGAACCTGGGCAAGAAGGAAGAGCCGGCAGCTCCCGCTGAGGAGGAGACTCCCGAGGAGTAACCGCTCTAAGCGAACGTTGACATCTCGGGCCCGTTTTTGGTCAGCCCGTTTTTGGTCAGCAACAGGGCGAGGGGGCGCAATGCGCCCCCTCGCCCTGTTGCTGACCAAAAACGGGCCCGAGATGTCAACGTTCGCCCCTGGGTTGTTTTATCCTGTCTTGGAACCCCACTGGAGGAGGCATCATGCAAGCGTCGGGCGGCATGCGCGGTATGCGCGGACAGCAATTCCTTACCGAGGAAGAGAAGGCAAACGCCCCCAAGGTAACCAAAGAGCTCCTGCTCCGCATTCTCAGCTATCTCACACCGTACTGGCTACAGTTCCTCTTTGTGTTCATCGCCATCCTCGTGTCATCGGTGGTGGGCCTCTTGCCGTCCATCATCACCGGACGCATCGTCGACACCGCGCTCGTAGGCAACGACCTGGGCCTGCTCATCCGCCTGCTCTTCACCGCGCTCGCAGCCATGCTGGCCAGCCAGCTCGTAGGCGTGCTTGAGAACTACATCAACTCTTGGATTTCGATGCGCATCATCTTCGATATGAAGAACGAGATGTACCAGCACCTGCAACAGATGCCGCACGCCTTCTTCACCACCGAGAAGCAGGGCGACATCGTCACCCGCATGAACACTGATATCTCTGGTGTCAGCTCCGTTATCTCAGGCACGCTCACGCAGATCGTGAGCAACGTGGCGACGGTTGTCACCACGTTGGTTGCGCTCTTCTCCATGAGTCCCAAACTCGCCGTGGTGGGCATTCTTGTGCTGCCGCTGCTCGTCCTGCCCACGCGCAGCGCTGGCAAGGTGCGCCTCAAGCTCTTGCTCGAGAGCCAGGCCAAGAACGACGAGATGAACCAGCTCATCAACGAGACGCTTTCCGTCTCAGGCTCGCTCCTCATGAAGATGTTCACTGCCGAGAAGCGTGAGTACGAGCGTTTTGTGGGCGTCAACGAGGAGGTCACGGCCCTCTCGCTCAAGGAGCAGCGCTCTGGCTCGTGGTTTCGCGTGGTCATGGGCATGTTTACGCAGCTTGGGCCGCTGCTCATCTACTTCGCGGGTGGCTATCTCATCATCAATCAGCTTGACCCCACGCTCTCTGTGGGTACCGTCACCGCCACAGTCACGCTCATCAACCGTCTGTACCGCCCAGTTGAGAGTCTCCTCAACCTGCAGGTAAGCTTCACGCGCTCGCTTGCCATGTTCACGCGCATCTTTGACTACCTGGATCGCAAGAGCACCATCGTATCCCCCGAGAACGGCAAGCAACCCAACTGCGAGATGGCCACCATCACCTACGAGCACGTGGCCTTTGGCTACGAGACCGCAGACGACCTCGTGCTGACCGACGTCAACTTCACGGTCCCTGGCGGCAAGATGTACGCCATCGTGGGACCCAGCGGCTCGGGCAAGTCTACGGTGGTCAACCTCATCCCGCGCCTGTATGACGTCAATGCTGGCTCGGTGAGCGTCGCAGGCGTGGACGTGCGCGACTTCGACCTCACGTATCTGCGGCAATGCGTGGGCGTTGTGACGCAGGAGGCCTACCTCTTCAACGGCACCATCCTTGATAACCTGCTTTATGCCAAACCAGACGCCACCATGGAAGAGATTGAGCGAGCGTGCCGCATCGCCAACATCCACGACTTCATCTCGGCACAGCCCGACGGCTACAAGACGCAGGTAGGCAACCGCGGCCTGAAGCTTTCCGGTGGCGAGAAGCAGCGCCTCTCACTCGCACGCGTGGTGCTGAAGGACCCAAAGATCCTCATCTTGGACGAGGCAACGAGTGCGCTTGACTCCATCAGCGAGAACGCCATCCAAGAGGCGCTCGAGCAGCTGATGGTAGGACGCACCAGCATCGTGATTGCCCACCGCCTCTCCACCATTCTCAAGGCTGACAAGATCATGGTGGTCAGGGGCGGCGTAATCGCCGAGATTGGCACCCACGAGGAGCTGCTGGCGCTGAACGGCGTGTACCGTGAGCTGTACGAGACGCAGTTCCGGCAGGTCATCCAGCACGAGCAGGGGTCAGAAGGCCAAGCCGACCTCAATATCGAGGCGCTTTCCACCGAGCTTGCTGCGCATGAGCTGGAAGGCAGCAACCTTACCGACGTGCTCATGCTGATGCGCTCCAACCGACAGTATTACCGCCGGCTGAACGAGCGACCCAACAAGGCGCAGCTCACGAACATGATTTCAGAAAAGCCCGAGGGGGCAACCAGTGCCCATCTGGTTGGTTTCTACGACGATCTGGACGGCCTGGTGGCCGTCATGGACCTCGTCTGCGGGACTCCCGACGCCACGAGCGCGCTCATCAGGTGGTTCATGGTCGCAGCGGACAAGCAGCGCCAAGGCGTGGGATCTGCGCTCTTTGCCGACGTACGCGCGGCGCTTGGCGCGCAAGGCTACCGTCATCTTGAGCTGCAGATTCCCGAGGCTGCGGAGGAGGCACAGGCCTTCTGGAACGCACAGGGCTTCTCGCCCACTGGCAAACGCGACGACACGGGCAGATACCCTGTCATCACCCTCGCCCGCGACATTTAGCCTACGGCCGGACAAAGGGGCCCTTTGTCCGACCAAGCGTGCAAAATGTAAACATGCCTTCTGTGAGATTGAGGGCATGTTCTTTCCCGATGCTATACTTGGCCTGTGGGAACAGAAAGTGAGGTCGTATGGCAAAACGAGTGACGATTCAAGACATAGCGGATGAGCTTGGGCTCTCGCGCAACACGGTGTCTAAGGCGCTCAATAACTCGGACGGTCTTGCCGAGGCTACACGCCAGCGCATTATCCAAAAGGCCGCTGAGATGGGCTACAAGCAGTTTGCCCTGCTCGAGGCTCTGCCTCCGTTTATGCAAGGAGACGCCGCCGGATCACTTCCAGCTGCACGGCCAGGAAAGAACGAGATCGCCCTGCTCTCGACGGTCTACCTCGCGACCCCGCATTTCTCGTCACTCATGCTCGATGCGTTTCATAACCAAATCTCAAAGTTTGGCTATAACCTCAACACGCATAGAGTCACTGAGGAGAACATCGAAAACCAGACGCTGCCGCGTACGCTTGACCTTGAGCGCGTGGCCGCGATTCTATGTATCGAGATGTTCGATCTTGGGTATGACGAGATGGTCTGTGGCCTTGGCATCCCGACCCTGTTCGTGGACGGTCCCGCTCGCCTTCACGGCGAGAACCTTCCCTCCGACCAGCTCTATATGGAGAACACGACGCAGATCATGAGGCTCGTCAATGAGATGCTCTCGCGTGGCATCGAGCGCATTGGCTTCATTGGCGAGTGGGAGCATTGCCAGTCGTTCTTCGAGCGGTATGCAGCCTTCCGACTTGCCATGTTGACGGCGGGCAAACCAGTCAGCCAACGATGGTGTATCCATGAAAACCACGTCGCCGGCATCGCAGCGTCTCTTTCCGTACTTAATGAGCTGCCCGAACTCTTTGTGTGCGCAAACGACTTTGTGGCGCTCGACGCGCTACAAGCCCTGCGCTCAATGGGACTCGACGTGCCTAGGGACGTGCTGCTCGCAGGCTTTGACGACTCCGCAGAGTCTCGTCGTTGCATGCCGCAGCTCACCACCATCCACATCCACACGCAAATCATGGCGTATACGGCAGTCCAGATGCTGCGTGCACGCATTGAGGAGCCCGACCTCGAATATCGACAGGCATATACCGAGACAGAACTCATTCTACGAGCTTCAACGGAGAGGCCCTAAGAGGCCTAGCGTAGCTAGTAAGGAGCAGACACGTGGCATTCTTCTCGTATGAAGGCAGGGTTAGCCGGATCTTTATGAAGATCGCCTGGGCTTGCTATCTCAATCTGCTGTGGGCTGTCTGCTCGCTGCCAATCGTGACCATGGGCGCCTCTACCACCGCGCTCTATTCCGTCGCGTTGAAGATTGCCGAAGACCGCGAAGGTGCCCTTGGGCAGCAGTTCTTCCGCGCCTTCAAGGAGAACTTCCGTCAAGCCACAGTAATCTGGCTCATCTTGCTGGGCGTCGGCATTTTCTTAGGAACGGACATCTATGTGGTGTTCCACCTGAGAAACACCGCCAACATCGCCATGGCCACCTTCTGGACGATCATCTTGGCGATCGTGTTTGCTGCATGCGTGGCCTACACCATCGAGCTCATCTTTGTCTTCCCGCTCGTGGCAAGCGTGGTGAACACCACCAAGAACATGATGATTAACGCGCTGCTCATTGGTACGCACTACCTCAACTGCACCATAGTGGTCTTCGCCATCCACTTTGCGATGGCGGTCTTCGCCATCAGGTTCTTTACCCCCATCCTGCTTTTGGGTGAGGGAATGTGCGCCATTCTGAGTTCGTACCTGCTCTCCCCCGTCATTCGCGCTTGCTCGATTGACCCCAGCAGGAACCAGGCGGCCGACGTTGACGGTGGCGACCTCTCATGAAGCTTCCGGAGCACGAGCGCCAGGCGCATCGCGATGCCTTTCGGGCGATGAGCCTGGCGCAGAAGGCCGGCTACATCTTCGCGTACTACAAGCTGCCGTTGGTGCTGATTCTTATCGCGATAATCGCCTTGGGGTCGGTACTGAAGTACCAGCTGACGCACAAGGCCCCGTTGCTGTATGTGGGCATGGCCAATGTCTCCGTCGCGGAGGACGCGGATCCCGTCCTTGCTGAGGAATTTGTCACGGCGCAGGGGCAAAGCCCCCGCAAGAGCGAGGTCGTCATCTATCGAGACCTGTATCTGGTTGACCCCGAGCTCTCGAGCGACCACCAGCTCTCATACGCCTCGCGCCTGAAGGTGCTCGCAACCATCGACGCGCAGGAGCTCGACGTGGTGCTCATGAGCAAGCAATCCTATGACCTGCTCTCGCACAGCGGCTTTCTACTCGATCTCTCGGCCGTCACCTCGCGCCTACCCGATAGCCTTGCCAAGCTGATACGCGAGAACGACGTGATCATCGAGGACAACCAAGTGGAGTATGACCTCGGTGAAGCCGAGACCTACGAGGCAGAGACCGAACGCGTTACGAATGCCTTTGAGGTGAGCGGCCTTGGGCCGTTTGTTGACCTCACTGATGACGTTTACCTCGGCATCATTGGCAACACGCCCCGTCTTGATACCGCCCTCGCCTATTTGGAGCACGTCACTCAATAACCATGTCCAAAAGGGGCTACCCCCTAAGGACGCGAGGCGCCTCGCGTCCTTAGGGGGTAGCCCCTTTTGGACATACGTGGCTTACGAGCAGGTGATCTCGCACGTGTGGTCCTTGGGACACAGGCAGGGTGACCCTCACTATGAAAATGCCCCGTCCCTCACACGAAAAGGGACGGGGCATCCAGAAGGGAGAAAGGCCTTGCATGAGGCCTTTGGAAGGACCTTAGAAGTCGTACTCCCTGCAGACCGGCTCATGCTTAGACACGGACACCTCGTCGTACCAGATGAGGTTGTTGCTAGTGGCCTTGTCGAAGAGCTGGATGAGGTCAGGAGCGGTGGTGAACTGCACGGTGGCACCCATGGAGACGTCGGTATCCAGACCAACGGTCGGGACAACCATGACGACCTCGTCCTGGTTGGAGCGAGCGTGGATGTTGTACTCGGAGCCCATCATCTCGGAGACCTCGACCTTAGCGGTAAGCTGGCCCTCGCCCACATGGATGTGCTGCGGACGGATACCGGCAACGATGTCGCAGGGCTGCTGGTTGTTCTGCTTCAGGGCCTTCTGCTGGAAGTCGCTCAGCTTGAACTTGACGCCACGGATCTCGGCATAGTAGACGCCGTTCTCAAGCAGCAGCTTGCAGTTGTCGAAGAAGTTCATGACAGGCATGCCGATGAAGCCAGCGACAAACAGGTTGACGGGCTTGTTGAAGACCTCAACCGGCGTACCAATCTGGTTGACATAGCCATCCTTCATGATGACGATGCGGTCACCAAGGGTCATGGCCTCGGTCTGGTCGTGGGTAACGTAAATGAACGTGGTGTTGATGCGCTGACGCAGCTTGATGATCTCGGCGCGCATCTGGTTACGGAGCTTGGCGTCCAGGTTGGACAGGGGCTCGTCCATCAGGAAGACCTTGGGGTCACGCACCATGGCGCGGCCGATGGCCACGCGCTGACGCTGGCCGCCGGAAAGGGCAGCCGGCTTGCGGTCGAGGTACTGGGTGATCTCGAGGATCTCGGCAGCCTCGCGCACCTTGCGGTCAATCTCGTCCTTCGGAGTCTTACGCAGCTCGAGCGAGAAGGCCATGTTCTGGTACACGGTCATCTGCGGGTACAGAGCGTAGCTCTGGAAGACCATGGCGATGTCGCGGTCCTTGGGGGCCACGTCGTTCATCAGCTTGCCGCCGATCCAAAGCTCGCCGTCGGTAATCTCCTCGAGGCCAGCAACCATGCGCAGCGTGGTGGACTTGCCGCAGCCCGACGGGCCGACCAGCACGATGAACTCCTTATCAGCGATGCTGATGTTCACATCGTGCGTGCCCACGTAGCCGTTCTCATATACCTTCTTAATGTCTTTCAAAATGACTTCAGCCATTGTTCTTTGCCTCTCTTTATACGCTTACTGTTGGTTCATGGTGGTTCCAGCCAGGTCAAACTTCTCGACGTCCAGAAGGACGCTGCCCTCGGCAAAGAATGAGATGCCGTCTGCTGACTGGTCGGTAGGAATCGTGATGGTCATGGTCTGTTCACCGTCGTTGAAGAAGAACTCAGCGCTCTTCTTGTCGAGGATGAGACGGAACGTAAGCTCGTCACTCTCCCCACCGACGATGCACTTGCGGTAATGCTTAAAGGCACGGCGCGAACCAGAGCGCGTGCGATTGACTTTGAGCTCACCCTTTGAGGGGCGATAACGAAGCGAAGAGTGATACGTCTCGTCTTGTGCAAACCAAAGCGTGAACTCGCTGTACGGGTTGTTCTCGTCTGCTGAGCGCACGGTCACGTTCAGGTCGATGCAACGACCCGAAATGCCATCAAGACTGAGAAGCGCGCTGTCAAGATGAATGCCCTCATAGGCCACCCGATTGCGACGACGCGCCTCGAGCTCGCGCACAGGCCACTGATACAGCCTGTCGTCAACCACGGAGATCTCACGCGGAATGATCATCGAGCCAAAGATGCGGTCATCGGGATCGACGGAGGTAACCGTATCCCAGTTCTGCATCCAGGCGACCATGACTCTGCGACCATCGGCGGTCATCGTGGTCTGCGTGGCGTAGAAGTCGATGCCGTGGTCAACCGTCTGGCAGCTCTCCGGAACGAAGGAACCGGTCTCTTCATCGACGTGGCCGATGAAGCAGATCGTGTTGTTTCCTCCGTGGAAGTCATGGCGCACGGGAAGCATGTCTTGCGGGCTCAACATGAGCAGCTGCTTGCCGTCAAGCTCGAAGTAATCCGGGCACTCCCACATGCGGCCATACGTGCCGTCGTTCTTCAAAAGCACGCCCTCATAGTTCCAATGGAAGGCATCGTCGCTCGAGAAGAGCAGAATCTGGCCGAGTTCGTCTTCAGCGAGGTTTGCAACGACGCAACGGTACGTACCGTCGGCTTCCTGCCAAATCTTGGGATCGCGGAAATGCTCGGACGTGCAACCCTCGGGAAGCATGTTCTCGCCGATGACAGGGTTGTCCTCATACTTCTGGTATTCATGGCCATCGCCAATAGCCAAGCACTGTACCTGACGATCAACTGCCTTGCCGTCGAGCCTGCGTCCACCAGGAGCAACACCGGTATACATAAGCAGGTGCTTACCGTCGGGCAGCGTAAGGGCGCTTCCAGAGAAGCAGCCACCACCATCGTCGTAGGGCATGTCCGGAGCAATCGCTACAGGCAGGTAGTCCCAGTGGATGAAATCGTCAGTTACCGCGTGACCCCAGTGCATGGGGCCCCACTTCGTGTCATAGGGGTTGTACTGGTAGAACAGGTGGTATCTGCCCCCATAGTACGAGAACCCGTTGGGGTCATTCATCCAGCCTACGAGCGGAGTGAGGTGCAGGAAAGGCCTTTCCTCCTCATCCACGTAGTTGCTGAAGTGGGATTCATAACCCCTTGATTCCCAAAGCGGAAAGCTTGGTCCCGCCACCCGTCGCATACCTTGCACCTCCATTGGCGCGCCATCACAGCGCATTCTTGACCTTTACCACCTCGGGCCAGTGCCCGCCCCACAGGGAGAGTGATGGGGCGGGCACATACCCGCGACCGAAAAGTGCCTATGCGAGATAGGCGTCGAGATACTTCTGGTGGATCTCGAGGAACTGCTGCAGGCCGTAGGCGTCGAGGTCAGCCTGGAGCTGATCCCAATCGGCGTCGGTGAAGCCGTTCATGATGCTGTTGGACTTGAAGGTGTTGATGCACTTCATGATGTCAGCCATGAGGTTGGAAACCGTGGTGGTGTCATCAGTGTTCATGAACACGTTGGGGTAGCAATACTTGAGGTTCATATCGGGCGTGTAGATGTTCTTGATCCAGTCAAGACGATACTGAGCGTCGTCCGGGCAGGTCACGTACACGTCATAGTAGCTGTCCAGAATGGCAAGCGGGCCATTGACGGACTCGGCCTCGCGGACCTCGACCGGGGAGGCGTCGCCCAGCCAGGTGTGCTTGAGCATAGGATCGCCGTTGGCGTTGGTGCTCATCTCGAAGATGTCGAATTCGTCGTCCTCGCCGTAGGTGCCCCAGTTGTTCTGCGCGGACTGCAGGGGATCATACATCTTGTCGAGCCAGGTAGCCACGAGCGCGGGGTTCTTGGCGGCAGCGGTGATGACGCAACGACCACGCTGGAAGCCAGAGGTGAAGGAACCGGTCTGCGGGGTGATGTTCTTGGTGTCAGCCTGCAGTGCGGGCAGGGGCACCCAACCCTTGCCGGCGATCAGGTCGTCCATGGTGACCTGAGCGATGTTGGCGACGTCCCAAGAGAACAGCACGCCGTAGCGGCCGCTCTTGCCCTTGGCCACGTAGGTGCTCCACTCCTGCGTGAAGGCCTCAGCGTCAATCAGGCCCTGAGCATACAGGTTGTGCAGCCACTCGGTGCCCTTCTTGAAGCCCTCGGTGTTGGCGACGCAGACGACCTTGGCGTCATCGGTCACGGCGATGTGCTTGCCGCGGTCGGGATCGCCGAGGCCCTCGCCGAAGCCATTGATCAGGATGTAGGGATCCTGGTCGCCGTCGTTGAGGATGCAGGACATCGGGATGACGTCGCCGTCGATAGCAAACGTGCTCTTGAGGTCAGCGGCGTTGTCCTTGAAGGCCTTCAGGACAGCCTCGAACTCGTCAACGGTGGTGGGCATGGAGAGGTTCAGATGATCCAGCCAGTCCTTGTTGATGAAGGACATGTTACCGACGGTCTGGATGGCGGTCTTCTCATAGCCCAGCTGCTCGATCCAAGGCAGAGCCCAGATGTGGCCGTTCTCGTCCTCGCACATGCCACGATACTCGGGAGCCTGCTCGAAGACCTTCTGCAGGTTGGGCATATAGGTGTCGATGAGCTCCTCGACGGGGATGATGACGCCCTGCTTGGCGTACTTCAGAAGCTCGGTGTCGCCAAAGCCGGCGTTGAAGACCATGTCGGGAAGGGTGTTGATGTTGGACATCTCGAGGGAGATCTTGTCGCCCCACTGGTCAGACTGGATGGTCTTCCAATCGACGTGGACGTTGGTCTCCTCCTCAAGGCGCTTGAAGATGGTGCGGTTGTTGGGCTCGGGCTCAGAGCCGACGGGATAGTTGGTGAGGCCGGTGATCGTAGCGGTCTCGGCGAGAGGCAGCGTGAGGTCAGCGGGATCGACGGAAGTGTCAGCGCCACCACCGGCGGGAGCGTCACCGCTGCCGCCACCACAAGCAGCGAGCATAGAGGCGCCAGCAGCTGCGGCGGAGAGGGACAGGAACGAACGACGGTTGAGGTTGCTCATGAGGTAATCCTTCTTTCTGTGAAGAACCAACTAATGACTGAGGTTGCCGTAGAGGCTTAGCCCTTGACGGCGCCGGCCATAATGCCGCTGTCGAAGTAACGCTGGAAGAACGGATACATAGCCAGAAGCGGGAGGCTCGAGATGATGATGGTCGCGTACTTGAGCAGCTCAGCGAGCTGGGCGCGCTGGGCAGTGCTCTGCGTATCGGACACCATACCGGGCTCCGGCTGGCTCTGAATCAGGATGGAGCGAAGGACGAGCTGCAGCGGCTGCTTGGACGCGCTGTTGAGGTAAATCATGGCGTCGAAGTAGCTGTTCCACATGCCGACGAAGTTCCACATCGCGATGGTGGCGATGATGGGGGTGCACACCGGCAGCAGCACGCGGAAGAAGTAGACCATCTCGTTGGCGCCATCAATCTCAGCAGCCTCCTGGAGGTCCCTGGGGATGCCCTGATAGTAGGTGCGCGCGATGATCATGTTGTACACGCCGAAGCAGCCAGGCAGCAGGATTGCCCAGATGGTGTCGAGCATGTGCAGGCGGCTGATGAGCAAGTAGGTCGGGATCAGGCCGCCACCAAAGAACATGGTGATCATGAAGAGAAGGTTGAAGAATCCCTTGCCCTTGAAGTCTGCACGAGACATGGGGTAGGCCGCCAGCAGCGTGACCACAATCGAGAGAATCGTGAACAGAATCGAGTACAGAAGGGCGTTCTTGAAGCCAACCCAAATCTGCTTGTTGGAAAGAACACGCTCGTAAGCCGTCAATGTCCACTTGGAGAAGTCGAACGTAAGACCCTGATTCTGCAGCGTAACTGGGTCAACGAAGGACGCCAGTACGATGTAGACCATCGGGAAGATAATGGCGATGCAGAACAAGCCGAGGAAGGCATAGCCCAGGCCAGTCATGATCTTATCTTCAGTGGGGAGTTTCTGGAACTCGCTCTTTTTCTTTTTTGCCATTGCCGTCCCTCCCCTCTTAGTACATGCCCTTGCCATCGTTCATCCTCTTTACGACCTCGTTCATGGTGATCAGGAGGATGACGTTGATGACGGTGTTGAATAGGCCGACGGCTGTAGAGAAGCCGTAGTTACCATCGAGAAGACCGACCTTATACACGTAGGTCGAGATGATCTCGGAACTGGCAAGGTTGAGGTCGGTCTGGAGGGCGTAGGCCTTCTCGAAGCCGACGCTCATGATGTTACCGACGCTCATGATGAACTGAATGAGTACGGTGTCGCGGATGGCAGGCCACTCAACGGCCTTGATCTGCTGAAGGATGTTGGCACCATCAATAACGGCAGCCTCCTTGAGGTCCTTGGAGGCGTTGGAGAGAGCCGCGGTATAGATGATGGAGCCCCAGCCTGCGCCTTGCCAAATACCAGAGGCAATGTAGATGGTGCGGAAGGCGGAAGGCATGGTCATGAAGTTCCAGTTGGTACCGAGCAGCATATTGATGAGGCCCGTGGGCGACAGGAGGATGCGCACGATACCGCAGAGAACGATGACGGAGATGAAGTTGGGCAGATACAGCACAAGCTGAATCTTCTGCTTGAGGCTGGTGCTCAGCACACGGTTGAGCAGGAATGCCAGAAGGATCGGTGCGGGGAAGCCCCAAAGGAGGCCGTAGATACTCAGCTTCAGTGTGTTGGTGAGATAGCGCATAAAGTCAGGCGAGCTAAGGAAACGCCTAAAGTGTGCAAGTCCAACCCACTCACTGCCAAATACGCCACGGAACGGGTTGTACTCCTCGAATGCGATGAGCACGCCACCCATGGGGATGTACCGGAAAACGATGGTGAGCACGAATGCCGGCATCATGAACAGCACGTAGAGCTGCCAGTGCTGACGCATGTAGATGAGCGTGTTGCGTAGGGCTCCGCCTCCCTTCTTCGCACTCGCGGCTGACGCTGACGACGTTTGCGGCATATGAACTCCTCTCCCTTGTTATGTGCAAATGCATGGTCTGTAAAGCATGCATAGTGCATTTACACACAATTCGACACCGAATTTATGATTGCATATGCCATCTGCAAGTCAAGACATTTGAAGTGCATATGCCTCCTTTTTCGGTCAGCGACAAGTGTCATTTCTCATTTGATTTCCTATGCAAATGCCCCGCTCAACCACGGGGGTCGAGCGGGGCATTTGCAAACTCTTTTTCACACGGTTTTGGCGTCTGACGAGACGCCCACTTTGTCTAGATAAGGGCGGAGCCCGGACGCGGGAAGGGACGTCCGGGCTCCTAGAGTGCAAGCACTATCAGGTGCGTGTTTACTCCTCGACAGGCTTCTTCCAGAAGGACAAGATAACGCAGCCGATAGCGGAGCCCACGAGCAGGGCGACGGCATACATCACGGGGTTGCCGATGATGGGGATGACCCAGAAGCCACCGTGAGGGGCAGGGCTGGTGCAGCCAAACATCGCGGAAAGCGCGCCTGCAACGGCAGAGCCAATGATGCAGGACGGGATCACGTGAACAGGGTCAGCAGCCGCGAAGGGGATGGCGCCTTCGGAGATGAAGGACAGGCCCATGATGTAGTTGACCAGGCCAGCCTTCTTGTCATCCTCAGTCCACTTGTTCTTGAAGAAGGTGGTGGACAGGGCGATGACCAGCGGCGGAACCATGCCACCGACCATGACGGAAGCCATGATGATCTGGCCAGCCTCAGTACCCTCAGCGAGCATTGCCGTGCCGAACACGTAAGCAGCCTTGTTGAACGGGCCGCCCATGTCGATGGACATCATGCCGCCGACAATGGCGCCGAGCAGGACGAGGTTGGAGGTGCCCAGGCCATTCAGGAAGTTCGTCATGGCAGTGTTGATGCCAGCGAACAGCGGGTTGACCGTGAACATGATGACGCCGATGCCCAGGATGCCGAACAGCGGGTAGAGCAAGACAGGCTTGATGCCCTCAAGAGCGTCGGGCAGGTTGTCGCAGATCTTCTCGAGCCACTGGACAAAGTAACCAGCAGCAAAGCCCGCAAAGAGGGCGCCGAGGAAACCGCCACCGACGGCGTTGCCGCCGAAGAGCCAGCTCCAGTTGTAGCCTGCGTTGGCAAGCGTGCCGCCCACGAAGCCCACGGCAAGACCAGGACGGTCAGCAATAGACATGGCAATGTAGCCAGCCAGAATCGGAAGCATGAAGCCGAAGGCGTCGCCACCGACCTGCTTGAAGAAGTGAGCAAGCGGAGTGGCAGAACCAAAGTCGCCGCCGGAGTTAGGCGCCAAGATGCCGTCGATCAGGAAAGCGATGGCGATGAGGATACCGCCGCCCACGACGAACGGGAGCATGTGGCTGACGCCGTTCATAAGGTGCTTGTAGATGGTGTGTCCGAGGGAGTCGTCTTCTGCCACAGCGGCGCCAGCGCCAGCAGCGGTGCCCTCCTGTACGGGAGCCTCATGGTTGAGGATGATGTTGATAAGGCGCTCGGGGTCATTGATACCCGCGGAGACGTTGGTGGAGTAAACCTGCTTGCCAGCAAAGCGAGCACGGTCAACGTTCTTGTCGGCGGCAATGATGATGCCCTCGGCGTGAGCGATCTCCTCGGCGGTCAGGATGTTCTTGGCGCCAGCGGAACCCTGGGTCTCGGCCTTGAGGGTGAAGCCCATCTCGGCGGCCTTCTTCTCGAGGTTCTCAGCAGCCATGTAGGTGTGGGCGATGCCGGTCGGGCAGGCGGTGATGGCCAGAATCTTGGGCCAGTTGCCAGCGTCAGCAGCCTTGGCGGCAGCGGCGGCCTTGGAGGCCTGCTCCTGCTCGCGGGCAGCCTCGGCGTCGTCGATGACCTTCAGGAAGGCCTCGGGGGTCTTGGCAGCGCGAAGAGCGTTGGCAAAGTCGGCATGCATGAGCATGGCGGAGAGGTTGGCGAGCATCTCAAGATGCGTGTTGGCCTCGCCGTCGGGAGCGGCAATCATGAACATGAGGTCTGCCGGCGCACCATCCGGAGCGTTCCAGTCAACGCCGCCGGGGACGGTCATGGCAGCCAGACCAGGCTTCTTGACTGCAGCCACCTTGGCATGCGGGATTGCGATGCCGTCGCCCACCGCGGTGGAGAACTCGGCCTCGCGAGCGAGGATGCCCTGCTTATACGCGGCAGGGTCCTTGATGTTGCCAGAGGCGTCCTGCAACGCCACCAGCTGGTCGATGGCATCCATCTGGTTGGCAGCTGTTGCGCCAACCTTGATGCCCTCAACCTTGAGCAGATCAGTAATCTTCATCTGCTGCTCCCCTTTCTACGTTCCCTTCCAAACTTACGAACGCCTTGCTATAGACAGCCGCGCGGCACCCCGCGCAGATTGTCACCACTATATCGCTCTCAGGCAGGTTTTGGACCATATTTGCCTGCCAGCGGGCAACTAACGCTTACCCACCTCTGTCACATTACCCGACTGCAGATAGCTTCGGTCCGCAAGCTCGTCGGTGATGACGTGCGCGCGGTCAAAGTCCGCAAACGTGATGAGCGAGACCTGAGAGAACTTGCTCGAATCACAGAGAACATACGGACGAACGGTTTGCTCGAGCGCTATCTGCTTTACTGCCGCTTCACTGAACTCCGGGGTGGTGAAGCCAGTCTCCAAGTCCGCCCCGTTCGTGCCCCAAAAACCAATAGTGAAATGGTAACGCCTAATGAAGTTAACAGTCTCTGCACCAACAAGCGCTTCGGTGACCTGCTTGATTTCCCCGCCTGGGAGGAGCGTGCGACACCCCTTTGCCAGCAGTTTCTGCGCGTGGGGCAACGAATTGGTGAGATAGGTGGCGTGGGTCTCGGTGATGGCGTCAACGAGGCACTCCGTGGTGGTACCCGCGTCGATGAACACGAAGTCGCTGGGGCCAATAAGTGTTGCCGCAAAAGCGCCAATCGCGCGCTTCTGCGGCATGTTGAGCTCTTGGCGACCTGCGAACGTAGCGTCCGCGACGACGAACTCCGCCTGGGTGACCTTGATGGCGCCACCTCGAACGCGACGCAGCCTACCTTGCTGGTGCAGGCGCATGAGGTCTCGGCGGATGGTGGACTCTGAGGTATCAAGCTCCTGCGCGAGGTCAGTCAGGGACATGCTGCCATTGAGGTTAACGAGCTCGACAATGCGGTCGCTGCGCTCTGCGGCAATCATCCCTGATCTCCTTTGCTTGTTTTTGCTTGGACTTGAATGGTTTTGAACATTTTAGCAGCTACATCTCCACAATTCAAGCATTTTTGCGCTTCTTCTTTCAGGTTCGACGTAGCTATCTTTCATTATTGTGCATCTTCCGCCAAATACGAGCGGTTTAGTGCGCAACCCCCGCCAGTCACTGGACCAGCGGGGGCTGCGCACTAAACCGCTCTGGTAGAGCCTGACTCGTTTAGATCTGCTCGAGGGCCTGCTCGAGGTCAGCGATGATGTCGTCAGCGTCCTCGAGACCGCAGGAGAAGCGCACCATGCCCGGCTCGACGCCGCAGGCAACAAGCTGCTCGTCGGTCAGCTGACGATGCGTGGAGCTCGCAGGGTGCAGCACGCAGGTACGGCTGTCGGCCACGTGAACCTCAATCGAGGCGAGCTTCAGGGAGTCGAGCAGCTTGGCGGCACGGTCTCGCCCGCCGGCAACCACAAAGGAGATGACGCCGCAGATGCCTTCCGGCAGGTACTTCTGGGCAAGATCGTGATCAGGGCTGGAAGCCAAACCGGGGTAGTTCACGCTCTCCACCTTGGGATGCTTCTCGAGCCACTCGGCAACGCGCTGCGCGTTCTGGCTATGACGACGCACGCGTACGGAAAGGCTCTCAAGCGACTGGTTGAGCGCAAAGGCAGCCACGGCCGGCGGGCACACGCCCAGGTCGCGCACCAGCTGGCAACGCGCCTTCGTGATGTAGGCAGCCCTGCCAAAGTCGCGCGTGTATACCACACCGTGGTAGCTCTCGTCGGGCTCCACCAAATCGCGGAACCTGTCGCCCTGTGCCTCCCAATCAAAGTTGCCAGAGTCAATGATGACACCACCCACAAAGGTCGCGTGACCGTCCATGTACTTGGTTGTGGAGTGCACCACGATGTCGGCACCCCACTCGATGGGACGGCAGAACACGGGCGTGGGGAACGTGTTGTCGATGATCAGCGGCAGACCCTCGGCGTGGGCTGCCGTTGCAAAGGCCTCGATATCGAGCACGGCAAGCGCGGGGTTGGCAACCGTCTCGCCAAAGACAAGCTTAGTGTTGGGCTGGACCGCAGCGCGAATCTCGTCCACGGAGGCGCGCGGGCTCACGAAGGTCGCATCGATGCCAAAGCGCTTGAGCGTAAAGGAGAGCAGGTTGACGGTACCGCCATAGATGGCAGCGCTGGAGACGATGTGATCGCCGCAAGAGCACAGGTTGAGCACGGAGATGAGCGTGGCCATCTGGCCCGAGCTCGTAAGGATGGCGCCTACGCCACCCTCCATGGCGGCAATCTTCTTCTCAACAAACTCGCAGGTGGGGTTTGAAATGCGGCTATACATGTGACCTTCAGCGGTGAGGTCGAACAGGCCAGCAACCTCGTCAACCGAGTTGTAGTTGAAGGTGGTGGACTGATAGATGGGAAGCGCGCGCGGCTCAGAGTTGCCAGGCTGGTAGCCCGCGTGAATGGCGATGGTATCGATGCTTGCCATGGGATAGCTCCTCTCGGTAGTAGACCAGAAGAGTATAGGCTTGCGCGTCACCAGCGCATGCGCCGCATGTGCTGCGGTCATGAAAACGAAACCGCAGGTAGGGACTGTAATACCTAGCGTTTTGCTGGTATTTTTTGTTCGTCGAGAAGCTTACGAAAGCATCAGCTGTTCAAGCATGCGAGCTACGCCACACTGCTCGTTGCTCCAAGCAATCACCCGCGTGGCCGCATCCTTCACCGTTGACTCGGCGTTTGCCATGGCAAACGAGGTTCCTGCGGCCTGTAGCATGTCAATGTCGTTGGGCCCGTCACCAAACGCCACCGCATCCGCTGTGCTCACGCCATAGTGCTCACAGAGCAGTCGTACCGCGTTGCTCTTGGTTGCCTCCCCGCTCATGACCTCACACAGGATGTCGTTGGAGCGCACCACGTTGAGGTGTGGGTAGCGCGCAGCTACCGTACGCTGTGCAGCCACGATGTCCTCGGGCTCTCCCATCAGCAAGAACTTGTGCACGCCTCGGTCTCCAAAAGTGCCAGCAAGATCTTTGCTCTCACGGCTCTCGGCCTGAACGAAGTACTCCTCGCGCACGATGCGCGGGTCAGACCGGTCATCCACAATCCAGTCGTGGAAGCCATAGGTAGCCGCCACCACATGCGGAAGCTCGTTCTCAAGGTAGCGCTTGATCTCGAGCGCATCCGCCGTAGGGATCACGCTGCTATAGAGCTCGTTGCCCTCGTGGTCAAGCACGTACGCACCTGAGAAGCACGCAATCGGCCCCGTAAACCCCAGCTGCCGATGGATGGGATACAGTCCCTCGGGCGAGCGCGCAGAGACAAGGCACACGGGGACACGTGCCGCAACAGCTCGGATGGTCTGCGCGGACGCCGGGATAGGATGGTGCTCGTTATCCACCAGCGTGCCGTCCACGTCCGTAAACACGATGCGAATGCTCATTTCAGCTCCTTACCAGAAGACTTTGGCAACGATGTCGCCCGCTTTCACGGTGCCCCACTTCAGCACCTTGACCTCTTCAAGCTCCTCCGTATTCGTGATGACGAACACCACTACGTCGTTGTAACCAGCCCGAGCCACCTGCCGCCTGTTCCACGAGATGAGCGGCGTGCCTCGCCTGACCGTATCATTCTGCCAAGCATGTTGACGAAAGCCGCCACCCTCGTAACGCTCCGCCTGAGAGCCCACCGCAATAAGCACCTGTATCCCATCTTGCGTCAGCAATCCTATCGCGTTGCGGGAGGGCAGTTGGGCAGTGATGCGACAGGTTGCGGGAGCAACCAAGGTCCCAGACGTTGGAAGGATGGCGAGACCGTCGCCACACGAACCATCAGCAAACTCGGAGTCATCCAGCTCCCACAAGGGCACAACCTCACCGCTAACCGGAGAGAACAGTTTCCCGTATTCCGAGGGAGGCACATCGAGCGTTACGTAGTCGTGATCATTGAAGGAACGGTCGTGCTGTCCCTGGTCTATTCGCTCGGTCAGGTCCTTTGCTCGTCCGGCCATGTAGTGAAGGTCAGCCATGACCTTGTCTGGGTTGTCATAAGCACGCACAAAGAACTCGCGACGGCTCTCAAAGTCAGTGGGATTCGATTCGAGCAGCTCTGAGGTGAAGGCCGGAGCGGGCGTCAACTCGACTGGCTCTGGCTCCTCTTCCCGCACGTCATCATCCTGCTGCCTTTTATCGTCGCGAGCTCCCCAGTTGATCTCTTGCATCAGCTTTCTCGTGAGTTCGGCCATTCGCTTCAGGTCGCGTTCAACACGCTTTTGATCCTCTGTGTACGCGAGGAAATAATCCCGCCTTTCGCGCCTTGATGCCTTGTCCACAAGCCCTCCTACCCGACCAGCCGCGTCCGCACCAGCCTCTGCTCTTCATCTGTTACGCCAGCCCGCGTCAGAAACTGAGGGACTGAGCCGTAGTGCTCCACTAATCGGTCGTACACCACCGAGATGGCATTGATGCGCAACTGTAGGTCCGCGCGCACTCTGTTACCCGAGGCTGCCGTAGCTTCAAAGAGCGCCGCATTCACCTCGGGAATGTATCCAAAGGAGTAGGCATAGTCGGCGATGATGTCGCTTCGCCCCACGCCGGCAAGCCCCAGCAGCAGCATCGACATGATGCCCGTACGATCAGACCCCGCACCGCAATGGAACAAGGTGCAGCTACGCGCAGGCTGTTCGGCAAAGAACGAGAACGCCTGTTGCACGGCCCCGTAGTTGGCGAGCATTTGAAAATAGGTGTCGGCAAGATAGCCGCCAGCCCCATCCCCCTTGTTCAATACCTGATCGGTGATGTCGTATTCAAAGAATGGCACGTTGATGTAGGCAACTTGCAGCAACTCGCATAGGGTCTCGGGAGCACGCATGGCCTCATCATGTCCACGAAGGTCAACGACGCTTCGCACTCCGTACTGCCACAATGCTCGAGCATCTGCCTTGGTAAGCCCTGCAGTTGAACCTGACCGTATGAAACGATGCGTGCGCGTCCGACCATTGGGACAGGCGAATCCCCCTACCTCACGTACGTTCATGCCCCCTTCAAGGTCGATGGTCCCTCTATTGAACCCTCGACGCGGGCCATGCCTGCGTAAGATGTTGTCGAAGATGCCTATTTCAATCCCCAAATCACAAAACTGCAGGTAGATAGCATCATTGTATGAACTGAGGTGTTCGCGCGATTTCATCTGTGTCACCTTTACGTGCCTCAAACGGTAACGTCATTGAATTGACGTGTCGCGCGAGCCCAGCGGATACTCAAGCAAAGCCACTTGGTTCTACAAGGGAGGACCCATGAGCGCCTGGACACTTGATGATCTTGCCCAACTGATTGACCATACCAACCTGCATGCCGATGCCACGCCCGATGACATGCATAAGCTGTGCGATGAGGCCCGCAAATACCACTTCAGGATGGTCGCCATTAACCAGGTGCAGGCAAGGCTCTGCGCCGAGCTTCTTGCTGGAACCGATGTGCATGTTGGAGCAGCCATCGCCTTCCCTTTGGGACAGACATCCATTGCCGCCAAGGTGTTTGAGACCTCGGACGCCCTTGCCAACGGTGCCACCGAGATTGACTACGTGGTCAACCTCACTGAGGTCAAACGGCATAACTGGGGTTACGTGGCTGACGAGATGCGCCAGATCGTAGCCGTCTGCAACGAGGCGGGCGTGCCCTCGAAGGTCATCTTTGAGAACTGCTATCTGAACGACGACGAGAAGGTCAAACTCTGCGAGATTGCCTGCGAGGTGCAGCCCACCTTTATCAAGACGTCTACCGGATTTGGCACAGGCGGTGCCACTGTGAAGGACGTGGCGCTGATGCATGCCAACGTGCGTGGAAAGGTGCTTGTTAAGGCAGCAGGCGGCATCCGTGATGCAGAAACCTTCCTCGCCATGGTACGAGCCGGCGCACGCCGCATTGGCACCTCAGCCGGCGTCCCCATCATTGAGGAGCTGCGCGACCGCATAGAGGCGTCAGGCACAGACCGCCTAGAGCTGTAGTGCGTCCTGGGGGTAGCCCCCAGGACGCACTACAGCTCTAGGCGCTTCCAGTCTCCACATGGGCGGAGCCCCGCGTGGGGAAGGGCACGCGGGGCTCCAAAGAGGAGGGGGCACCGAAGAGGTCTTAGTTAGGCTGACGGGGCATCTTCCTGCGTCTTCTGCTCCTTATCAGGACGCAGGGTCTCGAGCATGGCTTCCACGTTGCGACGGCCATTGGCAATACCCGTGCGCAAGATGATGACCACTGCAAGCGAGAACACTCCGAGCACCACACCAGCAATGCCGGCAGGGATGCTCTTCCCGTCAGTGAAGCCCCAATAGCCCAGAAGGGCCGCAAGGGCGAGGGCGGAGTAGGCAAGGCGTAGCCAGAGCTGCAACTGCTGGATCGCGAGCGTTTGGGCGCGCGCCTCTGCCACAAGGGGATTATCTGTCTCGGACCATGGCCGCCGATACAGTTTCGGCCCCTTGCCGTCAGATCGCAGCAAATCCCGAAACGCCATCTTGCCTCTCCGCCCTCTGGTAGGCCTTAGTAGGACAGGCCCGGATCGAAGAAGCCCAGAAGGACGCCGACGAGAGCCACGATAACGAGCAGGCCCATGACGACGGTCGGGGACATCTTACGCTTGGTCATGAGATACCAGCACAGCCACACGAAGAAGATGTTCAGGAACTTGGGGAAGATGGAGTCAAGCGTGTCCTGAAGCACCAGGCCGCTGTCGGCGGAGAACTGGAAGCTCAGAGCGGTGGTGATGTTGATCCAGGTTGCGGCAACGGCGCCGATGACGATGGTGCCGACCATGACGATGGAGTCACGAAGAGCCGCAGACTGCGGGCCAACGAGAGCCTCAACGGCGGAGCCGCCGAGCTCATAGCCCTGATCGAACGCGAACTTCATGCCGAAGTACATGGCAAGGTTCCACGCGATGATGTAGAACAGCGGGCCGAGGACGCTGCCGCCATTGGAGAGGCCGAGAGCGATGCCCAGAAGGATGGGGATGAAGGTGCCGACGATGATGGAGTCGCCAAGGCCGGCAAGCGGGCCCATGAGGCCGGCGCGGATGCCGTTGATGGTGTCGTCATCCAGGGGCTCGCCGTTAGCGCGGGCCTCCTCAAGACCGACGGTCAGGCCGACAACCATGGTGCCGATCTGAGGCTCGGTGTTGAAGAACGTACGATAGGTGGAAAGGGCGGTAACCTTCTCAGCCTCGGTGTCATAGAGCTCGTCGACGACCGGCAGCATAGCGGCAAGGTAACCAAAGGTCTGCATGTGCTCCTGAGAGAAGCAGGTCAGGTTGCCATAGATCCAGCGGAGGAATGCGCTCTTGCGCGCACCCGCAGATACCTTCTTGAGGTCAGCCATGATTAGATGTCCTCCTCTTCCTCGTCGTCAATTGCGGCGCCACCAGCGGCGATGGCCGGACGCATGAGCTTGAGCTGCTCAATCTTGAAGTTGATCAGGGCAAAGAACACGGCGATGACTGCAGAGCAAATGAGGTTGCAGCCCATGACCGCGGCCAGAATGAAACCGAAAGCAAAGGTGACCCAGTCGAGCGGCTTCTGGACAACCTGCTTGCACAGGATTGCGATACCGACGGCGGGAAGCAGGGAGCCAACGGTGAAGAGCGTCTTCATTGCGACGCCGTCCATCGGCAGGTAGTCCTTCATGAGGCCGACCATGGACTCGCCAGCGAGGCAGATGACGACGGTGGGGATGAAGGAGAAGACGATGTGGCTGATCCACGGGAAGACGAAGTCGACCAGCGGGATGGTCTTCTTGATGGTGTTCCAGTTGCCACCATCCATGGCCTTCCAACCAATGCCCTGCCAAACGAGGTTCATGGTTGCGGTGCCATAGAACAGAACGGTGCCGAGCGTACCGACGGCAGCGCCGAGGGAGGCGGCGAGGCCAGCAGCGGCCTCAGACGAGGGATCGAGGCCCTGAGCACGGATGGCCAGGATGGCCAGAGGGATGCCGATGTAGGTGACGGCGCGGACGTCTGCGGAGACGGTGCCGCCGGGGGTCACGAGGGCGATGTAGACGAGCTGAATGGCAGCGCCGACGATGATGCCGGTCTGGAGGTCGCCAAGGATGAGGCCGACGAACAGGCCACCGACCAGGGGACGGCCGAGGGTGTAGTTACCAATGGTGGTGCCACCCATGCCCGGAAGCGATGCCAGGCATGCGAAGAGGCCAAGCAAGATGGCCTGTACCATAGAAATGCCCATGGAGCTTCTCCTTTACTTAACGTTGAACTGACCGCGGAACTTGGGCCACTCGCCAATCGAGGTCTCCTTGACCAGGGCGAACTCGACGGTGTAGCCAGCCTTGGTCATATCCTCGAAGGCCTGAGCCTCCTCAGCGGTGATGGACTGGTTGTTGCCCAGCTTGGTGGTGCCGGGGCGGTCGTTGCAGGGGCCGACGATGACGCGCTTGACGTCGGACGGCTTGAACCCGAAGTCGACGAGGATCTCCTTCATGTCGAGCGGGTTCTTGGTGATGAGGAAGTACTTCGTGGGGCTCTTGAGAACCTTGTCAGCGCTCTCCTTGAAGTGATCCATCGTCCACACGAAGATCTTCTTGTCGGGAGCGGCGCCCTTGTAAGCAGCCTTCAGCACGGGGTTGCTTGCAGCGACGTCGTTAACGGCGATGATGCCGTCGCAGGGATACTCGATGCTCCAGCGAGTGACGGTCTGGCCGTGAATCATACGGTCGTCAATACGAACAAACGAAATCATGGTTTTCCTACCATCCCTTCCCAAGTCTTATGGGATCAACTCTTACAGGTCCTCCTCGTCATCGTCGTCGAGCGCCAACTCGACCTGCCTCGCCCCCTCTCTTGCCTCACTAACCACGGAAGCGACGAGGGATGCGTCATCGAGGTCATCGTCGATGGCCATGAGGGCGCTGATCGCCATGGGCAGGCTCATGCCGCCAAAGGCAGTCGTCTTGGCAAGCAGGCCCTTCTGCGTGAGCAGGTTGAGCGTGTTGGTGAGCGGCGAACCACCGATGATGTCGCCCAGCAGGACGATAGAGTCATCGGGTCCGATGGGGGCGATGACGCCCTCAAGACCGGCGACAAATGCGTCGGCAGAGACCCCGTCCTCCATTGAGTAGCTGAGCACATCGTCACGCTCACCCAGCAGCATCTTGATGACGCTGTGCACGCCGGGTGCCATCGTGCCATGGCTGACCAAAAGCAGGTACCTCATTGATGGCTTTCCTCTCTCTTCTCGATTCGGCTTCAACCAAGAAAGCGGCCGCAATAAGCAGGCAAACGTAGTGCTTGCCTGCCTTGACGGATTGCTTTCTTGTTGAAATTATGGAGAGGGGGGTTCCCACGAGATACCAGCTGTGTTACCACTTTTTTCAGATTTGGGAGACTTTGGAGGACTCATGGATAACGAGTCGCACGACTGGATTACTTCAACGCTGCTCACCGAGCAGGAAATCATGGACGCCATCTCGTTTGTGAACGAGGGTGCCAAGGAGGACAACCTCTCGCAGATTGTGCGATATTCCAAGCGCATGTACTTCGTGGCGGTCAACACGGACGTGTCCTCGCGCGAGATTGCCGAGCAGTACGAGGGCTTCGCGTCGTACATCTCTCAGGGAGACTCAGACGGCCTCATCCACTTCATCAGGACCGATATGCCACTGATGGAAATGCGCGTATCGGATGACCCGCTTCTGCAAGGACGCTCGGCCGTGGCGTTTATGGGCCACGCGTGTGCCCAGGCCGCACGAAACGGCGGCCTTCCCGTGGGACGTTGCTTTGAGATTGTGCAGAATTACCAACGCCTTGCCAACGACACCAGCAACGAGGAGCTGGTGCACTATCTCATGCTGCCGATGATGCTTGAACTAACCAAGGCCGTATGCCTTGAGGGCCGTGCGTACACGCATCCCATCTCGCACCACGCGATGACCTACGTGCGCAGTCACCTTAACGAGCCGCTTGACGGAGACTCGGTGGCCGAGGCGTGCGGCGTGAGCCGTAAGACCCTGTGCACGCGCTTCAAGGTGGAGACCGGCGAGACCTTCGCCGCCTACGTGCGGCGCGTACGCATCGAGCGCGCACGGCGTTTGCTGGATACGTCCGAGTTCGAGATCTCGCGGATTGCGTATCAGACGGGATTCTCGTCACAGAGCCACTTCCAGACGGCGTTTAAGGAAGCCACCGGCTACACCCCACGCGAATGGCGCATGCGCGAGGCAAACGAGATCTAACCCGAGGCGATTGTTGACATTAGGGGGCCGGTCT
>OMWB01000025.1 GCA_900314645.1 uncultured Actinomycetes bacterium | reverse complement strand
CGGCCATACCGGGCCCGCCGACAGCCGGCGCCACGGCTGCTCCCGATCACGGATGCCGTGGTGTGTTCATCATATGCAGCTCCGATAAATAAAGTCCGGCCTTGGAGCTATGTTCAAGGTGCCGACAAGAATCTCAAGAAGGAGCCATCATGCGTTTCATGTGCGAGTGCGGTCATCTCATCACCGACACGACGGACTTCTTGCCCTACAAGGCGTACATGATCTCTGACATCGACTGGGAGGATTACTGGGAGGCGCACGAGCGCGAGGCGCTCGGCAAGCCCCTGGGTCCATATCAGGATCCCATGCGTTACGAGCAGTCCTTCTACCAGTGCGAGGAGTGCGGCCGGCTCTATTTCGACGACCCGGATGACCCTAGCAGGTTCATTGCATTTGTCCCGGAGGACAAGGCCGCCATGGTCACCCGGCCCTCGGAAGGCGATAAGTGGAAGGGCTTCCTCAGGGGGTATTACTACGGCGGTCACGGCCATGTGTGCTGGCACCATGCCACGGGTGAGGAGTACCACGACTTCGACGACTTCGGTGAGCTCAAGGCTTTCTTCGACGCCGAGCTCGAGAGGCTGCAGGCAGAGGGCGCCATCAGGAGCGCCTGGATCAACAAAGACGGGGAGACCGCGGTCTTCAAGTGGGACCTCGAGGAGGCAGAGCCCGTGCCGGCAAAGCTCGAGGTGTACCTCACCGAGCCCGAGCGGGAGGCACTCGAGCGCTTCAAGGCCGAGCATGCCGAGTGCCACAGAAGGTACCCGCGCGGCCCACGCGGCTGGGACTTCTCCTACGAGGTCCTCCCGGGATTCTGCGGTGCCGCCGACCGTGAACTGAAGTGCACGTGCCTCAGGTGCGGGGCTTCGGTCGAGTCGGTCAACCGCAAGATCGTCTGGCATGACGCCTCTGAGCCAGACGGCAGGGACATCGGCGACCTCTCGCTCAAGATACTCGACCTGCTGCACGAGAAAGCAGACCACAAGGTCCGCTCCGAGACCATCAGCATGCCCGCCAGGTACTACGACGTGTCGGCAGCCATCGGCTATGTCCGCGGGCTTGTCGACGCGGCGAGGCTCGTGGAGTCTGACACCCCGCTCGCAGACATCGCCCGGCAGTTGTTCGCACGCCTTTCCGACCCTGGGCGTCCGGGAAGCTCCCCGGAGCTGAGGATTCTCGTCGACAACGAGACCGACGAGCAGAAGTTCGACTGGGCTATCGAGGACGCCTTCCGTGATCTCATCGAGCTGCTCAAGGATCGTTACCCGAACGTGCGGCCTGATTGGCTTGACGAGCCGATCAGGGAGAGGAAGGGTTCGTCAAGAGAGGACCTAGTCGAGGTGGCAAGGCTCGCTGATGAGCTGCAGAAAGAGGATAGGGCTCGCAGGGAGGGCACCGTGTGAGGGAAGATGATTGCGATGCCCCATAGTTCACTATCCCGACAATAGGAGCCAGGGGATGGCAATCCGTGATGACTATTCCTAAGGCAGCCTCCCTTTCTCGATGAGCTCCTTGGCCACGGTCTTCTTGTTGACGCGGATCGCACGCCCGATGTAGATGTGGGGGAGTGACTGGCAGACGGTGAAGGCCTTTGTCCTGCCGATTCCGAAGACTTTCATGAGGTCTCTCGGGCCGATCCACTCCGGTCTGTCAGCTAGGGGGGAGTTGTCCCTTAGAGAGGCGGCTCTCGTGGTCCGTCCGTCCATGTTGCATCTCCTTGCCGTTCTTCGTTCGTCTAGTTCGGAATGGCAGGAGCATATTCTGTAGGAACTAATTCGGTTGCGCGAGGACTGTGGGAAAGCGGCCCTAAGCGGCCCTAAGAGGCCAAGTCATAGAGACTCCATCAATGTCTATCGTTGTGCCATCAGATCCGCGACGACCGCGCCTGCCGCAGCTCGCGCCTGAGGGTCTGTGCTTGCATAGATGTTGAGCGTCATGGCAACGTTGGAATGCCCCATGAGGCTTGCGACCGTCTTCGCATCGACACCGGCCCTAAGCAGCATGGTGGCATAGGTATGCCTGAGGGAATAGAAGGATGCGACCTTTCCAGTTGTTCCGTAGATCCCATGCTGCAGGGCAAAGCTGCGAAACGTTCGCGTGAGGTCTGCGTGTCGGAGGAATGTTCCGTCGTCCGATCCGAGTACGTAGAGGCCCTGCAGGTTTGAGGTGTCCTCCGACCCAAAGACGTTCTTGGCTCTTTCCCGAAGCCTCTTGGTGAGGTCGGGGTCAATGGGAATGTCCCTTCTGCCGGCTGCGGTCTTGGGGCCCTTCTCGATGGGGGTGCCGCCCGCCATCGAGATGACGTTCCTGATCTTAATGACTCCATGTTCAAGGTCGACGAAGTCCCATTTGAGGCCAATAGCCTCCTCGTTTCGCAGCCCTGCGCCTAGCCCGAGACGAATTGCCAGGGTGAACGGGGTGTCCGGCATCCCATCGATGATCCCCAGTAGCCTCCTGCGAGTCTGCTCGTCAAGCCCATTGGGATCTTTTCTCTCCAGTCGAGGGGGCCTGTTCGACCTGGTGATGGGCATGCTGGCGATGTAGCCCTTCTCCTGGGCAGAGTAGAGGTGGCGTTTGAGCGCATTGTGGGCTCGCGCAACCGTCTCCCTTGCGTATCCGGCGGCAAGCATTTCCTGGTCCATCTTCCGCACCATGGCTCCCGTGACCTTGCTGACTTGGACGTCCTTCATGAAGCGGAGGATGAGGTTGGCCTCGCTGTGGTACTTCGCATGCGTGGTCTTCTCGATGACGCCCGACTTCAGCATGCCATCGATTTGGTCGCGCATGAACTTTGAGAGTAGGGGAGCCTTCGCTGCCGCAGGGACGAGCTCCTCGAGGAGGGCTTCTCGCTCAAGCTGCTCGCGGATTCGATCCCTCTCCTTAAGAGCCTCGATGTGAGAATCCGCTCGGAAGTTGCGTGCGACCGCCTTCTTGTGCACCCGCCCGTCTTCCGACTCCACCGTATACACGTACCGAGCCTGCCAGACGTTGTCATGGAGCAACCTAATCGATCCGTCGGGACTGCGGTGGGGATCTTGGACCAAAACGGGACCAGGAGGGAGGCCGCATGTACAGCGCCGAGCAGAGAAGGATCGCGATCGAGACCTTCATCAGGTTCGACCACAGCTACGCCGACACGATAGCGGAGCTGGGTTACCCCGACAGGCACACGCTGAGGAACTGGTGGAAGGAGTTTAGGGAGACAGGAGAAGTTCCTGTCGCCAAGAGAGTCCGCGAGCCGCGGTTCACGGACGGTCAGAAGCGGAAGGCAGTCGAGCACTACCTCTGCCATGGCAAGAGGCTGACGAGGACGATGAGGGCGCTCGGGTACCCAAGGAGCCGCCAGACTCTCGGCGGGTGGGTCGACGAGCTCGCTCCCGGCGAGCGCAGGCGCCGGAGCCCCAATCCCAGGCGCGAGCCCGTCCCGATCGAGAAGAGGGTGCGAGTCGTAGCCGAGCTGGAGGCGCGGACGGGGCCTGCCGCCGAGGTCGCCGAGCGGCACGGCGTGTCGAGGACAGCCCCCTACGCCTGGCGCAGGGAGATCATGGGGGATAATGGCGGGGAAGCCGGAGAGAAAGGTGTCCCCGTGAGCAAGGAGTACGACGACCTGCCCGACGACGTCGGCCAGCTGCAGGACATGCTGCGAGAGGCGAAGATGCAGCTCAGGAGGGTGCAGCTCGAGCTCGACGTGCGGCAGGCAACCCTCGAGATAGTAAAAAAAGACCCAGGCGCCGACCCGGAACTGCTGACGAACGCGGAGAAGGCAGCGATGGTGACGGCGCTGAGGTCCAAGTATAGGCTGCGCGAGCTCCTGCCCGCGGTCGGGATGGCCAAGAGCAGCTACGAGTACGCGAGGAACGCCCAGGCCAGGGGCGAGGGCGCGGAGCGTGCGGCCGTCAGGGAGGCGGTGGTGGCGGCCTTCAGGGCGAGCGGCGGGACGTACGGATACAGGCGCATCACCGCCCAGGTCGGCGCCGGCGAGTGGACCGTTCGCGGCATCATGAGGGACGAGGGCCTGGTCGCCCGCACCGCCAAGAAGAGGCGCCGCTACAGCTCCTACGAGGGCGAGATATCAGCCGCCCCGCCCAACCTGCTGCGCGACGGGCGGGGCAGGCACCACTTCCGCGCCGAGAGGCCCAACGAACTGTGGGTGACAGACGTCACCGAGTTCCGCATCCCCGCCGGCAAGGTGTTCCTCTCGCCCATCATCGACTGCTTCGACGGCATGCCCCTGAGCTGGTCGATCTCCGCCTCGCCCGACGCCGAGATGGCCAACTCGTCGCTGCTCGGGGCGTGCGGGCAGCTCGGGGAGGGCGAGCATCCAAAGATCCACTCGGACCGCGGCTGCCACTACCGCTGGCCCGGGTGGATAGGGATCTGCAATGAGTACGGGCTCGTCAGGTCGATGTCCCGGAAGGGGTGCAGCCCCGACAACGCCAGATGCGAGGGCTTCTTCGGGAGGCTGAAGATAGAGTTCTTCTACGGGTGCGATTGGGCAGGGGTTACAATCGATGAGTTCGCGGAGATGCTCGGCGCCTACCTCAGGTGGTACAGGGACGTCAGGGTCAAGAGCGACCTGGGCTACATGAGCCCGATGAGGTACCGCGAGAGCCTCCGCCTCGCCGCGTAGGAAGGAGCCAGGTGTGAAGGTATCGGAACTGATGGAGGCCCTGCGGTGCGCGAGCCCCGACGCCGAGGTCGTCTCCTGCATCGAGGTCCCCGACGGCGAAGGCGACTACCTGCTCTTCGGCGAGGTTCCGGCATCGGGCGCCGAGCCGTACCCGGGCGATGGCTCAAGGTTCCTCGTCCGCTCGTCCATCGCCCTAGACGAGCTTGTGTCGCAGGCGTGCGACGCCTCGGTCGTCCGAAACCTGGCGAGCGCATTGGAGCGTGAGGCGGATTCCATGGACGAGGGCATCGAAGGCCACGATTTAGAGGACGATGCAATGTAGGGACGAAAACGGTCCAACTTCTCCACCGCAGTCCCGTCCGAGTACCTCATGGCGTCCCCCTTGTCATTACCTGCTTGGGTATTCCCCCCAACAATCCAACAAACAGTCCAACAGGGGGCGCGGATTTAGGTTAACGTCGCGAACGAGGCAGACGCTCACCTTTCGACCGTTGCGTACTCTGCGAACAAGTTGAACGGGTTCGACTGTGAGCCTTCTACCTGCAGTTTTGCAGTCACGGGAAGCTCTGCTATAATGGACACACACGGGGAGCTGGGGATTTGGCCCGGCTGAGAGGTGGAACCCAATTCCACGACCCTCCAACCTGATCTGGGTAATGCCAGCGTAGGGAGCTTAGCGATACCGCCAGGGGCCCTGCGTATATGCGGGGCTTTTTCATGCCCCGCCGAGAGGAGCGAGCATGAACTGCGCTATCGCCATCCAGTATCTGCCGATGGACGCCACCTCCGACGACGAGACCTGCCGCATCGTTGACGAGGTCATCGCGGCCATCGACGCTTCGGGCCTTGACTACTACGTCGGTCCCTTCGAGACCACCATCGAAGGCCCGTACGACCAGTGCATGGACCTTCTGCGCGAGTGCCAGCTGGCTGGCGCCAAGGCGGGCTGCGCGCACGCGATGACCTATGCGAAGATCGACTTCCGTCCCGACGGCGACGTCATGAGTACCGAGCACAAGATTGGCAAGTACCACGAGGGCGACCCCGAATTTGCGCCGCGCGCCGACTTCGAGGTGGCGTAGGCCATGGCACAACTCGCGTCCGAGCACATCTCCAGCGACCACGCCGCACGCCCTTCTCGCCTGAGGACCGTGATGGTTCCCGTGGTTGCCATGGCAGTGCTGCTGGCGGTGTGGGAGCTCGCCTGCGATACGGGGCTGGTGCCGCCGTTCTTGCTGCCTAGCCCGTCGGCAGTGGTCCTGGCTCTGGTCAAGGACGTCGCGCTCATCGCGCAGCACTCGCTCACGACGCTCGCCGAGGCGGCTGCGGGCCTCGGCATCGGCGTGCTCGTCGGCGCGGTCTTTGCCCTGCTCATGGACCGCTTCGAGACGTTCTACCTGGCCTTTGAGCCGCTCATGACCATCTCGCAGACCATCCCGACCATCGCGATCGCGCCGCTCCTGGTGCTGTGGTTTGGCTACGGTCTGGCGCCCAAGGTCATCCTCATTGTGCTGACCACGTTCTTCCCGGTCACGGTGTCGCTGGTCTCGGGCTTCAAGTCGGTCGACCCCGACATGGTGGACCTCATGCGCACCATGGGCGCCTCGCGCTGGCAGGTCTTCCGCTACGTGAAGCTGCCGGCGGCCGCCGACCAGCTCTTCAGCGGCTTGCGCATCTCCGCCACCTACGCCATCGTCGGCGCGGTCATTGCCGAGTGGCTGGGCGGTACGAGTGGGCTGGGCGTCTACATGACGCGCGTGCGCAAGTCGTTCTCGTACGACAAGATGTTTGCCTCGATCTTGGTGATCAGCGCCCTGAGTCTGGCCCTGATGCGCCTCGTCGACCTGCTTGAACACATTACCATGCCCTGGAAGAGGGCAGAAGGGAGCAAGGATCATGACTAGGAACCTCACGAGAAGGGCACTGCTCTCCACGGCCGGCGCCGGCGCGCTGGCCCTTGCCGCATGTGGCGGCTCGAAGGCTGACGAGGGCGGCGAGGGCGCGACTCCTGACGTGCTGACGCCGGTGTCGTTCGTGCTCGACTACTCGCCCAACGTCAACCACACCGGCATCTATGTCGCCATCGACAAGGGCTGGTTTGCCGAGGAGGGCATCGAGCTGGAGATTGTCCCCGTTCCTGACGATGGCGCGGACGCGCTCATCGGGTCTGGCGGAGCAAACATGGGCGTCTCCTATCAGGACTACATCGCCAACAGCCTCGCCTCGGCAAACCCCATGCCGTACACGGCCGTCGCGGCCATCGTGCAGCACAACACGAGCGGCATCATGAGCCGTGCCGAGGACGGCATCACGAGCGCCAAGGGCATGGAGGACCATGTCTACGCCACGTGGAATATGCCCATCGAGCAGGCGACCATCAAGCAGATCGTCGAGGCCGACGGAGGCGACTACTCCAAGGTGAAGATGGTGCCCTACACCGTTGATGACGAGGTGGCGGGCCTGCGCGCCAACATGTTTGACACCGTGTGGGTCTACGAGTGGTGGGCCGTGCAGAACGCCAAGCTGCAGGACTACCCGGTGAACTACTTCAGCTTTGCGGACATGGACCCGGTCTTTGACTACTACACCCCGGTCATCGCGGCCAACGACGACTTTGCCGCGGCGAATCCCGAGCTGGTCAAGGGCTTCATTCGCGCCGCCAAGCGCGGCTATGAGTTTGCGGCGGAGAACCCCGCCGAGGCCGCGGCCATTCTGTGCGAGGCCGTGCCCGAGCTTGACGCGGAGCTCATCCAGACCGCCCAGGAGTTCATCTCTCAGGAGTACATCTCTGACGCGAGCGCCTGGGGCGAGATCGACCCCGCACGCTGGGCGGCGTTCTACCAGTGGCTGAACGACGAGGGCCTGGTCGAGCACCAGCTTGACGTCAACGCTGGCTACACGCTGGACTACCTCTCGTGAGCACGCACGATGAGCAGGCCTTGATTGCCGAGGGGCTCACGCTCTCGTGGGACGGGCGGACGCTCGTCACGCGTGACGTGAGCCTCGAGGTGGCTGCCGGGCAGGTGGTCTGCCTGGTGGGCAAGTCGGGCTGCGGCAAGACCACCATCTTGCATGCGCTGGCAGGCCTCACCACCCCGCTCTCCGGCCGCGTCCTGCTGCGTGGCACAGACATCACGGGGGTGCCTGGCAGCGTGAGCTACATGCTGCAGAAGGACCTGCTGCTCCCGCACCTCTCCATCATGGACAACGCGTGCCTGCCCCTGGTGATAGCGGGGGAGAGCAAGGAGGCGGCCCGTGCGAAGGCGGCTCCGCTCTTTGAGCGTTTCGGTCTGGAGGGCACGGAGCGGTCGTGGCCCTCGCAGCTCTCGGGCGGCATGCGGCAGCGGGCGGCCTTTATGCGCACCTACCTCATGGGAAACGACGTGGTGCTGCTTGACGAGCCGTTCTCCGCGCTTGACGCCATCACCCGTGGCGAAATGCGCAGCTGGTACTGCGACATGTCACGTGAGCTTGGCCTAGCCTCGGTGGTGATTACGCACGACGTGGACGAGGCGGCACTCATGGCGGACCGCATCTACGTGCTGGTGGGCACACCGTCCGCGGGTATTCCGACTGAGGTGGGCAGCGTGATTGACGTCGCGCGGATTGACGTGCCCGACTTCTCGGTAACCGAGGAGTTTCTCGCAGCAAAGCGTGCCGTGTTGGCGGGACTCGCTGGATAGAAGACGATGCCCCTACAAATGGGACAGGCACCGTTGTTCGGATTTCCGAACAACGGTGCCTGTCCCATTTGTAGGGGTACGTGTGAGGAACTATCCCAGGTGCAGGACGTTAATGAGCAGCACCCAAGCCAGTCCGTAATACGTCACGACAGCGACGAGGTCGTTCATGGTGGTGATGAGCGGGCCCGACGCGACGGCAGGGTCGATGTTGATCCTCTTGAAGAAGAGTGGAATCAGGGTTCCCACGGCACTCGAGATGGTCATTGCCACAAGCATGGCAGTGCCGATACAACTCGAAACGGCGAAAGAGAACATCAGGGGACGCTGCTTTACGACAGCGATATAGATTCCGACGAGGAGGGTGGAGATGAGTCCCAAGATGAGGCCGTTGCAGAGTCCCACCCTCACTTCCTTGACTACAAGCTGGAACTTCTGGCCCGCGCTGAGGTTCTCATCCATCAGGACGCGGATTGTGACTGCCAGGGACTGAGTGCCCACGTTACCGGACATGTCGAGGATGAGCGACTGGAACGCCATGATGAGCGTCAGCTGGGCGACAACCCGCTCGAAGACGCCAACGACACTCGAGACGATGACGCCAAGCGCAAGCAGGACAAGCAGCCACGGGAGGCGCTTCTGCATGCTCTCGAGAAGCGTCTCCTGGAGGTCTTCCTCTGCGGTCAGGCCGGCGAGCCTTGCGTAGTCCTCACCCATCTCCTCATCGACCAGCTCGACCATGCTTGATGCCGTAATGACACCTAGCAGACAGTTGGCGTTGTTGAGCACAGGGATCGAGTCCTCGGAATAGTCCTTGATGCGCTCAATACAGTCGTCAATCTTCTCGCTCGCGTACACGTACGGGAATGACGTCACAGCGAGGTCGTTGACGTCGACGTCCGGCTTGGCGGTGATGAGCTTCCGCAGGTCAATGGCACCGTAGAGCACGCCGTCATCATCCACCACAAAGAGGGTTGAGATGTTGTCATTGCGCTTGGCCTGGCTGACGAGCTCCTTCATCGCCTCCTCGCAAGAGATGCCTTGGTGCAGCGTGATGTAGTTGGTCGTCATGCGGCTACCAATCTCTTCCTCATCAAATGAGGCAATGAGATTGATGCTGCTTCTGACTTCGGGGCTCAGCGCATCGATGATGAGTGCGCGCTTAGTCTTGTCAAGCTCTGCAAGAATGTCTTCGGCCTTGTCGGCGTCGAGCTTTGAGAGGATGTCGATAACCTTCCAGAGGTCAATCTCGTGGAAGTACGCGATGGCATCTTCCTCGTCGAGGTACTCAAAGGTCTCGGCGAGAAGGTCCGAGGAGGCGATCTTGAAGAAGCGGGAGCGCTCCTGCGGGGTGAGGTCTTCCATGACCTGGGCAATGTCATTGCCGTGGTAGTCCTCAAGCAATTCCTGAATCGCTCGAGGGAACACGCTGCCCCTGAGAACGGTGATGATCTCGTTCTCGTAATCGGGCATCGTAGTCATCGTCGCATCGTCAGCGTGCGAGTTCTTTCCGTTTGCCATGCTCTCTGTCTCCGTCATCCAACGCAAAGGAATGGGATAAGAAAAGCCAGCCGGATGTATATCCAGGCTGGACTAACAGGCCAAGCGGAGTCGGTTGAGAAAGGGCTTAACTATGAGAGTGTGGCCACAGGTGCCGTCATTGCGAAGCTCTGGACATCGGCTCCGTTCCTGCTATGTATGCCTGGTCTATGACTGTCACCGTCTGCCAAATGTCTCACCTCGCTCAGTCTCGAACTCTCAGACTTATACAGATAACAAGAGTAGCACAGTGGTCCTGAACTGGAAGGAACTATGCATCAGGTAAAGGAAGACGCCCCGGGGCGAGCCCGGGGCGTCCGTCATGTCAACCGCAGCTAGTGGTCGACGTCAATTGCTTATGCCCAGCCCTTGCCGTCAGAACCGAAGTATAGGGAACGCGGCAAAGAGCGCCGCGCGCCGGCTTCGGTCCCGACGGCAAGAAAAGGGCCCCGGATTGCTCCGGGGCCCTGAGGTTAAGCTGCTATGCAGCGATGAGCTTATGCCCAGCCCTTGCCGTCGACCTCAGGTAAAGGAAGACGCCCCGGTCAGGTAAAGGAAGACGCCCCGGGGCGAGCCCGGGGCGTCCGTCATGTCAACCGCAGCTAGTGGTCGACGTCAATTGCTTATGCCCAGCCCTTGCCGTCGGAACCGAAGTCGACGATGAGCTCCTTGGCGCGAGCGACGATGGCGTCGAAGCCAGGCTTGAGGAGCTTGCGCGGGTCGTAGTTCTTGCCCTCGAGGTCCTTGCCGGACTCGATGAAGGCGCGAGTGGCGCGAGCCATGGCGACCTGGAGGTCGGTGTTGACGTTGATCTTGGCGATGCCGTTGTCAATAGCCTCCTGGACCATGGCGGTCGGGATGCCAGTGCCGCCGTGAAGGACGAGCGGGAGGTCGCCGGTCAGGGCCTTGATCTCGGCCAGACGATCCATGGAGAGGCCAGCCCAATCCTCGGGATACAGGCCGTGGATGTTGCCGATGCCGCAGGCGAGGAAGTCAACGCCGAGGTCGGCGATGGCCTTGCACTCCTGGGGGTCAGCGAGCTCGCCGTTGGAGGCGACGCCGTCCTCGACGCCACCGATGCCGCCGACCTCAGCCTCGACGGAGATGCCCTTGCCGTGGCAGAGCTTCACGATCTCGGCGGTGCGCTCGAGGTTCATCTCGAACGTGGGCTCGTGGGAGCCGTCATACATGATGGAGGTGAAGCCGGCGTCAATGGCCTTGAAGCAGTCCTCATAGGAGCCGTGATCGAGGTGCATGGCGACGGGGACGGTGATGTTCATGTAGTCAACGAGGTCCTCAACGACGTCCTTGACGACCTTGAAGCCCTGCTGCCACTTGGCGGCGCCAGCGGTGCACTGAATGATGACGGGGCTCTGAAGCTCCTCAGCGGCCTGCAGGATGGAGCGCGTCCACTCGAGGTCGTTGGTGTTGAACGCTGCGATGCCGTAGTGGCCCTTGACGGCAGCGTTAAGCATATCGGTTGCGGAAACAAGCATGTGAACCTCCAAAATACGTTGGTTGACAAACACTTTGGCAATCATACCGCGAGAAGTGTGAGTTTGCTAAAGCAGACTCGCCAAGAAGCAGATTCTTGCGGTGTAAGGCGCATTACTGTTCGGTGAACGAGTAAGACTGCTCTACAAGGGTCACCAGATCCATGAGGCCGTCGCTGGGGCCTTCGGCGGCGACATAGTGGACGACGCCCGCGTCATCGGCGACGCACCAAGTCACGAGGAAGGTGCCGTCATCAGGGAAGTAGGCGTATACCTGGTAAGCTTCCCTGCCCGCCAAAGTCACCGTTGCCCCCGTGATGTCCTGCCCACCGTCATCCTCGATGTTTGCCCATACGCTGGACGCTCCCTCATAGGCGCCAAAGTTCGCGCGCTCTTCATCGCTGACATTGCTCAGGTCAAAGATATTGAGCGAGACTATGTAGCTGACCGACGGATCGCAGTACTGGACAGAGGTGTTGCCGTCGGTGTCCACGAACTTCACCCACGTAGAAGGCACGGACACGTATCCATACTCGGGGCTACCGATGCGTTGGACAACCTCGGTAGTGCCTTCCTCCGCGGCGACGTCCTCTGTAGGCTCGCTCTCGACGTCTGTGGGCTCTTCCTCTTCGAGGGTTTCCTCGGGCTCCTGAACCGTTTCGGTTACGGCTGTTGGCTCTTCGTCTTGGGCGGGCTTGGTCTCAGTCTTGCCGCAGCAGGTTAGGGCAAACGCCAAGGCCGCGAATGCGACTCCCACCATTACGCGACGAACTCTGCTCACGATATCGCTCCTCTCAAACGTGCCGCAGGCGACACTTTTGGCTTTGAAACAGACATGTGTAATGGTCATGCAGGCAGTGTCACATCTTCGTGGAGATACGTTCGGGTTTCGATAAGTGGCTATACTCGTGTGCTTCAGCGGAGACGCCTCAAAAATGGCCAGCGAGCAGAAAGGTGCTGGTTCAAGGCGTCGAAGAAAGGTTGTGATTTATATGTCACAGTTGTCGAATAAGCCGCACGGCATCTTCGATGACTTCTCGTTCACGGCCGTTGCGGCAAGTGCGCTTACCGCGGCCACCTCGTTTCTCCTCACCTCAAAGATAGGCCTCGCGGGTTCGCTCATCGGCGCCATGGTCGCGGCCGTCATCTCTACCGTCTCTACGCAGGTGTATAAGGGCATGCTGACGGCATCTGCTGAACGCATTAGGGAAGTGGCTGAGCCCACCATCGCGTTTGGCCAGCATATTTCGAGCGAGGCCCACTTGAGACATGCCCCAACTCACGATCTTGGCCGATTCGCACGGCGCCTTGCCGTCTTTGCGGCCTGCGTGTCTCTGGCTGCGGTGCTTGTGAGCGCTGCGGTGATTGCCTTTGCGACGCGTGGCGCTGGCCTTGGCCCCACCACCTGGGAGGCTGTTGCCGTGGTGGAGGAGGCAAAGGAGGCCGCGTCGGACGCTAAAGATGCCGCATCGGAGGTTAAGGAAGATGCCGCGGTGGTGGCCGACAAGGTCGAGAACAAGGTTGACGAGCTCGTCGAGGAAGCGGCTGCCCAGACCGAAACAACTACCGACGACGTGAGCGCAGAGACGGGAGCTTCCGTCGAGGCTGCTGCCGACGCCGGCCAGCCCTCCGTTGTCCCCGAGATAACCGAGACGGCGGAGGAGCCTCCTGCTGAGGAACCGGTCGCAGAACAAGAACAGCCCCTGACGGATCAGGGGCTGTCAGAGAGCGGTACGACGTCTTCGGGAGACGTTGCACAATAGCGTGGTAGTGCCTACTCGCCCTGCTCGTTTCTGAAATCCTCGTCGACAAGGATGTCGGCGAGGGTTTTGCTATCAAGAAACGACGAGGTCAGCTTGCCGAGGTCGCGCCAGATGCCCACAGTCGGGCAGTCTTCCATGCGCGGGCAGATTTCGCCTGAGGTGCAGTCGAGGCACGCGACCGGCGCAAGCGAGCCCTCGGCGGCGCGCAGAATCTCTCCCAAGGTGTACTCCTCGGGCTTGCGTGTAAGGCGATAGCCGCCTCCCTTGCCGCGCAGGCTCTCGACGTATCCCGCCTTATGCATGAGCGAAATGACCTGCTCGAGGTACTTGCGGGAGATGTGCTGTCGCTCTGACACGTCACCCAGCGAGATCCAGCCCTCGTGGGTGGCCAGGTCTCCCATGGCACGCAGCGCATAACGTCCTTTCGTTGAGAACAACCCACCAGCCATTGCCCTAAGCCTCCTCGTCTGTCCCAAGCATTTCGGAGAGGGTGCGCCACGCAAGTTCCGCACACTTGACGCGGGCGGGCATGTGCGCGATGTCCTTGAGGAGCGAAGCGTCTTCTAGGCGGTCGAGCTCGGCCTCGTCCTCGACCTCGCCCTTTACCATGCGCATGAAGAGGTCGCACAGCTCGAGGGCCTCCTCGGGCGTCTTGTCGGTCACGAGATCGCTCATCATGTCTGCCGAGGCTTGGCTGATGGCGCAGCCGTGCCCTTGATAAGCGGCCTCCTCGATGGTCCCGTCATCGCCGATGCGGATGGAGAAGGTGAGCTCGTCGCCGCAGGAGGGGTTCACCCCCTCGTGCACGTGCGTCGGGTCCTCAAGCTGGTAGTTGTAGTCGGGGTTGTTCACGTGGTCCATGAACTGCGGGTTGTAAAGGCTTGCCGGGGTGGCGCTACTGACGGCCATGGAACACGCTCCAAACCATATCGAGGCCAGCGACCAGACGGTCGATGTCGGCCTTGTCGTTGTAGAAGGCTACGCTCGCGCGGCAGGTGCTCAGCTCGCCCAGCCAAGCGAGCAGCGGCTGCGCGCAATGATGACCGGCGCGGATGCAGACGCCAGACATGTCCAAGATGGAGGCCACATCGTGTGGATGGATGCCGTCCACGTTGAACGCCACGGCGCCCACATGGCGACTGCCGTCGGCAGGGCCGATGATCTTGATGTAGGGGAGGGCCGCCAGCGAGTCGGTAAGGTAGGTTGCCAGCAGGCACTCGCGCTCCTCGAGGGCTTCCATGCCAAACTGCTGCAGGTACGCGATAGCCGCGTCGGTGGCATAGCTTCCTGCCGCATCCTGCGTGCCAGCCTCGAACTTCGCGGGAACGGGTGCCCACACGGCATCGGTCTCGGTCACGGAGTCGATCATCTCGCCGCCCGTGAGGAACGGCGGCATAGCGTCGAGCAGCTCCTTCTTTCCCCACAGCACGCCGATGCCCATGGGGCCACCCAGCTTGTGGGCGGAGAAGGCGAGCAGGTCGCAGTCGAGCGCGCGCACGTCAACTGGCAGGTGGGGTACGGACTGCGCACCGTCAACCACCAGCTTGGCGCCCATGGCATGGGCACGTGCGGCGATTGCGGCTACGGGGTTCTCCACACCCAGCACGTTTGACACATGCGTCACGGAGACGATCTTGGTGGCGGGGCCGATCTTTGCCTCGATCTCGCCCTGCGTGATGACGAAGTCATCGTTGGGACGCAGGTAGACGAGGGTAGCGCCGGTGGCACGGCATACCTGCTGCCACGGGATGAGGTTGGAGTGATGCTCCATGATAGTGATGGCGACCTCGTCACCAGCGCCGAGGTTGACGACCTCGGGAAGCGTGTGGGCCACGAGATTGAGCGACTCGGAGGCGTTGCGCGTGAAGACGATCTGATTTGCCTGCGGGCGGCCTTTCTCGTCACGCGCTCCGATGAAGCTGGCGATGCGCTTGCGTGCCTCCTCGATGGAAGCGGTCGCCTCGACGGAGAGGCGATACAGGCCGCGTAGCGGGTTGGCGTTCATAGTCTCGTAGAAGCGTCGCTCGGCATCCAAGACTACGGCCGGCCGCTGAGCGGTGGCAGCGCTGTCTAGAAAAGTCAGCTCAGGGTTCTGAGCAAGCAGGGGGAAGTCCTGCTTGAACGGGCTCTCGGTGATGGTTGCCAGCTGCTCTGCGGTCAGGCTCATGCGTCCTCCCCATCGGTCACAAGTCCAAGGCCTTCGGCCACGTCACGAGCGATTTCGGATCCGAGGACCTCCTCGGCGCGGGAAAGCGCCGCGGCGCGTGAGATGGCTTCCGGTGCATGGATAACGGCGTCATCAAAGATGGCACGCGCGAAGAGCGCCTCGGCCTCGGTGGTGGAGATGCCACGGTCGGCCAGATAGCCCAGCTGCTCCGGGCTCACCGAGCCGATTGAAGCGCCGTGGTTGCCTGCCACGTCGTCCTCGTCGCAGAGGATGGTGGGCAGCGTCTTGTTGACGATGTTGTCGCCGGTGACCAGCACGGTCTCGATCTCGTTTCCGGTAGCACCCTTGGCCCCGTGGATGAGGTCGATGGTCTCGCGCATCGTCTTCTTGGCGGAGTCGGCCAAAATGCCCGAGGTCACGATCTCGGAGCGCGTATTGCGGCCGCGCTGGCGTGCCAGATGGTTGACGTCGAGCTGCTCGGAGCCGCTGGCGATGTAGCGCATGTCGTGGACGAGGCGCGCGGAGCGGCCTGCGAGGTTGGTGCAGATGCCGACGGCGACCTTGTCGCCGCCCAAGGCATACTGGCGGACCTCGATGAGGGCCCCGTCAGCTGCGTCGATGCCGACGCCCTCAAGGTGCTGTGCTCCCTTGCCCAAGGCCACGATCTCGACGAGGTGCACCACAGCGTCGCGCTCCGCCACGATGCGGAGCAATGAAGCCGAGGTAGAAGGCTCGTCAGCGTGACCATGGGCGGCAACTACCACGGTTGCCTCCGCACCCTCGCGCACCAGCACGCCGGTATCGCGGACGTCGCCCGTAGCGGCGTCGATGTCAATCACGATGGGCTCGGCGCGGTGCGTGCCGGCCTTGACCTCCACATAGCGGGAGTCGCCGGAAGCGCTGACGATCCAGCTCGCCGCCTCGGCGCCTACGCCGGTCTCCACCGCGTCAAACAGGCGCGGCAGGCGGGCGAGCACCTCGCCCTTGGTGGTGGGAACGGGCACCTCAAACGAGATGTCGTTGATGCGCAGGTAGTTCCACGTCTGCGCAGCGGGCACGTTGACGTGTGCCAGCGTCTTAGTTGCGGCCATTAGCCAATCGCCCCTTCCATCTCGAGCTTGATGAGGTTGTTCATCTCGACGGCGTACTCAAGCGGTAGCTCCTTGCTGACCGGGTTCGCGAAGCCGTTGACCACCATGGTGCGGGCCTCGGCCTCAGAGCAGCCGCGGCTCATCAGGTACAGGATGGTGTCGTCGCTGATGCGGCCGATGGTTGCCTCATGGCCTACCGATGCCGTGGCGTTGCGCACGTCCATGGCGGGGATGGTGTCGGAGCGGCTGATGTCATCCAGCATGAGCGACGAACAGCTGACGGTCGCGCGGGCGCGGTCTGCCTTGCGACCAATGACCACCGAGCTACGGAACGTGTTGACGCCGCCGTCCTTGGAGATGGACTTGGTGTCGACGGAGGCGGTGGTGTCCGCTCCGTTCAGGATGACCTTGCAGCCCGTGTCGAGGTCCTGCGTGGCGCCGGCGAAGGTGATGCCCGTGAACTCGCAGCTCGAGCGCGCCCCTGCGAGGATGGTGGTGGGGTAGAGGTAGCTCACATGGCTGCCAAAGCTTCCCGAGACCCACTCCATCTTGGCGTCAGCGCCCACGGTGGCACGCTTGGTGTTGAGGTTGAACATGTTCTTGGACCAGTTTTCGATGGTGGAGTAGCGCAGGTGCGCGTGGTCCTTCACGAACAACTCCACCGCACCGGCGTGCAGGTTGGCCTCGTAGTACTTAGGAGCGGAGCAGCCCTCAATAAAGTGCAGGTCAGCGCCTGGCTCGACGATGATGAGCGTGTGCTCGAACTGGCCTGCGCCGCTTGCGTTGAGGCGGAAGTAGCTCTGGAGCGGATAGGAGAGGCTCACGCCTTCCGGCACGTACACAAACGATCCGCCCGACCACACCGCATAGTGCAGCGCGGCAAACTTGTGGTCGCGCATGGGGATGAGCGTCCCAAAGTACTGATGAACCACGGGCTCCCACTTGGGATCGTGCAGCGCGTCCTCGATGGTCGAGTAGATGACGCCCTGCTCGGCCACCTCCTCGCGCATGTTGTGGTAGACGATCTCGGAGTCGTACTGAGCGCCGACGCCCGCCAGGCTCTCGCGCTCCGCCTCGGGGATGCCGAGGCGCTCGAAGGTGGTCTTGATGTCCTCGGGCACCTCGTCCCAGTTGCGCGCCTGTTTGGTCTTGGGCGACACATAGGTGGAGATGTGGTCCATGTCGAGGCCGGAGGTGTCGGGACCCCAGTTGTCGGCCATGCGCATCTCGTGGAAGGTGTCCAGCGCCTTGAGGCGCAGGTCAAGCATCCACTGGGGCTCGTCCTTCTTGGCAGAGATGGCGCGTACGATGTCGGGCGTCAGCCCGTCGTCGTAACGCTCGTAGCCCTCCTCGGGCATCACGAAGTCATAGAGGGAGCGGTCGACGTCAGCGACCTCGGAGCGCTTCCTCTCGGGAGTCTCGCTCACTAGTTCGCACCGCCCTTCGCGGCCAAGGCTGCCTCAAAACGGCCAAAGCCGTTAGCGTCAATCTCATCGATAAGCGCGGCGTCGCCCGCGCCCACGAGGTTACCGCGCACCATGACGTGAGTGCGGTCGACATCGAGGCGCTCGAGGATGCGCGTGTTGTGCGTGATGATGAGTAGCGCTCCGTCGCACTCTTGGCGGTAGGCCTCGATGCCGCGGCTCACGATGGCCAGGGCGTCCACGTCGAGACCGGAGTCCGTCTCGTCAAGGATGGCCAGCTTGGGACGAAGGAGCAGCAGCTGCAGCATCTCGATCTTCTTCTTTTCGCCGCCAGAGAAGCCCACGTTCAGCTCGCGGGTGAGGAACGAGTCGTCCATCTCAAGCTGCTTGCAGATGTCAGCCACGCGCTGACGGAACTTACGCGCGGTGGTCTTGAGCTCGGGACGCATCTGGCAAATGGTGCGCAGGAAGCTGTACAGAGGCACGCCCGGCACCTCGACGGGGGCTTGGTAGGACAGGAAGATGCCTGCCAGAGAGCGCTTGTCAGGAGAGAGCTCGGTGATGTCGTTGCCATCAAACGTGATGGAGCCAGACGTCACCTGGAAGGTCGGGTCACCCATGATGACGTGGCCAAGGGTGGACTTGCCGGCGCCGTTGGGGCCCATAAGAACGTGGGTCTGGCCTGCGTCGACACTAAGGTTGATGTTATGAAGAATGGGCGTGTCCTCGGTTCCCGCCGAGAGCCCTTGGATGCTGAGCAGCGTGTCTGGCATGATGCCTCTCTCCTGTAGATCTGGGTGGTGCTTTGTAATTCCTAGCTACGGTGCGGGATTTTACCCCGATAGCCGTGTAGATTTCAATTGTTGATTGTGGCGCACACCACACGTGCACAGGGTGCAGTCCCCCGGGCGGCCGTTTGCCAAGCGGAGTCTCGCTTGCATGGGGCGTTTCCGAAGCGGCGTGGTAGCATTTCTCCATCCGAGGGGAGGACAATGGAAGCGTGGAAGCGGCTGGGCAAGCTGATCTCGGCCAACATGGTGTTTATCGTGCCGCTGTGCATCGTGGTGGGTGTGCTGTGGCCACAGATGCTCATGCCGCTGAAGCCCATCATTCCCACGCTCTTTGCGGTCGTCACCTTCCAGAATGCGCTTAAGAATGACGTGGCGAGTCTGGTGGGCGCCTTGCGACGGCCATTGCCCGTGTTCTTGACGGTGCTTTTGGTGCACGTTCTTGCCCCGGTTGCGGTGTGCCTGGCGGCAGGTGCCTTCTTTGGCGACGCTCCAGACACCGTGGTGGGCCTGGTGCTGGAGGCCAGCGTCCCCGTTGGTGCTACCACCGTGATGTGGGCTGGCATGTACGGGGGCGACGTTGCCCTGGCGCTTACCATGATGTTCATTTCAACGATTCTTGCGCCCTTCTCTATTCCCTGGACCCTCAAGCTCTTGTGTGGAGCGGCTGTTGAGGTGGACGTTCTGGGCATGATGGGAGACATGCTCTATATGGTGGGCGTCCCCGCCATCTTGGGCGTGGCCTGCAACCAGCTGAGCCAGGGACGAGCCAAGGAGCGGGTCTCTCCAGTTATGGCGCCGCTCTCAAGCATCCTCGTGCCCATCATCATCGCGACAAACTCGACGGGCATCTCGCAGTACATGCTCAACCTCACGCCGCGGCTGGTTGCGATTGCGATCTTTGTTGCCTGCGTGACCGCGACGAGCATCGTGTTTGGCCGATCCGTTGCCCGGGCGACCCGCCAGCCTGATGACGTCACGGTGACCATGATGTTTGACTGCGGCATTCGCAACATCTCTGCCGGGGCGGTGCTTGCTGCCTCCTATCTTCCTGCCGGTGCCCTCTTCCCAGTCATCGTGGGCACGCTCTTCCAGCAGCTCTTTGCCGGAATCGTGGGCAAGGTGATGCTTCGGCAGACAGATGCTGAGCAGGAGTGAGGGACAGATATGGAGCTTCGTGCGCAGCTAGAGGCTTTTTGGCCTGGTTGTGAGCAGGAAGAGCGAGACCGTCTGGTGATGCTGCAGCTGCTGGAAGCGGCAGAAGCATCAGGCTCCGCCGCGCTCCAGCGCATCTGGGGAAGGGGAGACCCGGCTCACTTTACGGCCTCTGCATGGGTGGTTTCTCATGACCGCAAGCTGGTGCTGATGGCGTATCACAACCTGTACCAATCATGGGCATGGCTCGGCGGCCATGCAGATGGCCAGCGCGACTTGGCGCAGGTTGCGCTCCGTGAGGTTCGAGAGGAGAGCGGCCTTGATGAGGTGCACTTGGTTGGCGATGAGCCCCTCTCACTTGAGGTGCTGACGGTTGATGGCCACATAAAGCGCGGCGCGTACGTCTCCTCCCATCTTCACCTGAACGTGACCTATCTGGTTGAGGCGGATGTCGACCAGCCAGTGCGCGCCAAGCCCGACGAGAACAGCCAGGTTGGTTGGCTCACGCCCGAGGAGGCCCTCGCGCGCTCAACCGAGCCCTGGTTTGTGGAGCATGTATACGCGAAGCTTATCGAGCGGAGCAGACCTCGTCGATAGGTGACCCGTGTGTGCGCTATCCTTGTGCGTCCAGAACTTGTGACGTAGGGGGAGCCATCGCCATGATCCGTACCAACCATGCCATTCTGCACGCCTTTGACTTCGAGTCCGGCAGCGCCTACCTCTCCGAGGAGGAGCTGCCCCTTGAGGACAAGCAGGTCAAGTCATATGTGCAGAGGCATCTCAGGCGTATCTCTGCCAGCGCGGAGAGCCGCCATGGCGAGTTTGCCGAGGGAAGCCTCTTCGCGGAGCAGCTCTCGCAGTACCTTTCTGGCGAGAACACCTTTGTGGGCATCTCCGTGCAGGTTGCGCAGTGGTTCTGGGAGGAGCTGCGTCGGGCTGACAGCGTCGAGCAGTGCGACGTGCTGGTGGCGGAGTTCGAGGACACCGGCGAGATGAAGGTGGACGGCAAGCTGGACGATGCGGCGCTCGACGCGGCGTTTGAGTCGTCAGGCAAGCGTTGGTTTGCCGTGATGGTGCTGCCACGTAAGCTCTCCTTCGCACACGAGGTGGGCGGCGGCTTCAACGGCATCTATCGACATGACGGCATGCTGCCGAGCCCCACGCAGAAGGTGGTGAGCTACCTCCTCGTCAACGAGGAGACGCTGGACATCGATTTCTCCGACAAGCCTCGCCTCATCGCGGGACGCGAGGTCAACGTAATTGCCGACGAGTTCCTGCGCTGCCATGCACGCGCCTCGAGTAAGGACGTGTTCGCGGCTGTGTCGCACATTGTCGAGGAGGTTGCCGAGGATGCCGGGTTGACGCCGGCGCTGGAGGTCTCTCGCGCCAAGGCGGCGCTTGCCGAGGCTGCGGAGCGCGAGGAGAAGGTCGAGCCGGTGGAGGTGGGCCGAGAGGTCTTCGGAGGTCGCGAGGACCTGCGCGAGCGCTTTGAGCAGGAGGTTCGAGAGCGGCAGCTTCCTGAGGAGGTGCCTGTGCGCCGTGGCGTGGCAAACCGTATGGCAAAGACCCACCGCATTCGCACGGACACGGGCGTCGAGATCAGCTTCCCCTCCGACCTGCCTGATCGTCCAGGGTATATCGAATTCACGCGAGAGGATGACGGCCGCCTGACCATCACCATTGCCAACGTCACGAGGATTGATAACCGCTAGAGCGTACGGCTTACCGCAGCGCGGTGTAGCTACGACTGCGAGATGGGAATAAAGCCTGGCAGGTCGCGCAGCATGCAGATGCGGGGCTCGTCATGCAGGAAATCCCAGCTGTGTGCGGAGTCGCCTCGGCACCAGCGCTTCTGTGAGCACGCGGCGCATGTCTCGTTGCGGTCGGCGAGGCCGTCTGCCTGTCGATAGATGCCGAAGCCGCGTTTCCATACCTCCGTGATGTCGTCGCGTCTGATGTTCCCAAAGATGGTCTGCGGCGTTCGCTCGATGTCCAAACAGCTGCCGATGTCGCCGTTGTGCATGACGGACATGATGTGAATACCGGCACTACACAGCCAGAACCAGTCGCGCAGCTCGCCTTCGTAGCCAAGGCCAAGATAATGGCAGCACCCGTATGAGACGGGCCACTGTTGCTCGCGCTTCTCCCGAATGAACGCGAAGAGCCGTGCGAAGTCCTCGGGCTGGAAGAGGATGTCAGCGTTGACGAGTGCGCTGCCGATGGGCTCCACGTTGGCGAGACGCCAGCTGTCGATGGGCAGGTCGACCATGATGTCAAAGAGCTCGTCAATCTCGCCGATGGTCTGGTGGTTCATCACCGAGGTAACCTGCAGCGCCTTGAGTCCGCCCGTTGCCGCAAGGTTCTTGACGCCGCGTATGGCCGCATCGTAGGCGCCGGCATGACGGCGCACGGCGTCATGCGTCGCAGCCGTGCCGTCAATGCTGATTGACACCGTTTTGAGACCGCTCGCGATGAGCCGTTCGGCCGCGCGCTCGTCGATGAGCGTGGCATTGGTGGTCATGCCCCAAGAAAAGCCGAGGTCACAGATGATATCGCCCAGCTCGTAGATGTCCGTGCGGAGCATGGGCTCGCCGCCGGTCAGGACGATGAATACGCGGTTCCCAAACTCCTCGCGTATGCGGGCGAGCACGGTGCGAAACTCCTCGAGCGACACCTCGCTCGTCTGCGCGTGTTCGTCGCAGCGACTGCCGCAGTGGATGCAGGACAGGTTGCAACGCGGCGTGATCTCGAGGAAGAGCTGCTGCAGCGTGGGCGTCTGAGCGTTGCGCTCAAAGCGACGGCGCTGGCGCTCAAGGCCAGCGATCTTCACGGGGTCTGTCTGACGCATGGCGTTGTCTGGCTAGTCGGTAACGGGAGGGCCATACAGCGCGGGCTGCAACTCGACATCAGTGACGGGAGGTCCGTATACATCCTCGATGGGCTCGTCGATATCGTCGGGCTCTCCGATAGGTATGGGATCCTCCCCGGGCGGTGGGCCGTAGAGTGCCTCGATATCCTGTGGGTCCACCTTGTCCGGATCCTCCATGGGAGGCGGCCCGTACAGGGCTTCGATGTTTCCCCCGGGGCGACAGGCCGAGAGCGAAAACCCACCAAGGGAGGCGACCACGGCTGCCGTTGCGGCACCATATACCAAGGTTTTCTTCATGAGGCCTCCCTCGTCGTAGATAGTAATAGTCTAGCAGGTTGGAGGTTCCGACCGGTTGTGCGCACGCCCAGCGGTGTGCCTATGCGTGGGAGGCGTGCGCCCCAGCACACGCTCGATGCCTTTACAATGATGAGGCGACCATGCACCCCAAAGGAGGAGCGATGTCTCCAGACCAGCCGCTCACGCGAGAGGACGTTGCTGGCATTGCCGAGTATGCCCGCATCGCCTTGACGGATGATGAGCTCGACGAGATGTGCGCATACCTGCGCGACGCGGTGGCCCTGCTCGAGCCCATCCGCGAGTACGATCTTGCGGGCGTGGAGCCCACGTTCCATCCCATCGGCGCGTTGACCAACGTGGTGCGCGAAGACGTGGTGGTTGCGGGCCTGTCGCTTGAAGAGGCCTTGGCCAACGCCGCCTCTCGGCGGGGCAGCTCGTTTCGCGTTCCCGCGATACTGGGTGATGGGGGTGCGGCATAGATGGCGCGTCTTGACGAGCTCTCCGCACGACAGATCGCCGCGGGCATAGCCGCCGGTGACTTTACGGCTACCGAGGTTGCGGAGGCCGCGCTTGAAGCGGTCAGCGAGCGTGATGCCCAGGTGCAGGCGTTTCTCCAGGTGAGCGCCGACCTCGCCCTGCAAGCCGCGGCAGCGACGGATGCCGCTCGCGCTGCGGGCCGTCCCCTGGGTGTCTTGGCTGGCGTGCCCGTGGCTTTCAAAGACAACATGAACCTCATGGGTACTCGCACCACCTGTGCGAGCCGCATGCTTGAACCCTACGAGAGCGCCTACACCGCAACGTGCGTCCAGCGCCTGCTTGATGCGGGGGCGACGCCGCTCGGCAAGCTCAACATGGACGAGTTTGCCTTTGGGTCTACCACCGATTCGTCCGCTTTTCACCCCACGAACAATCCGTGGGACCTCAGCCGGGTCCCTGGCGGGTCATCGGGAGGAAGTGCCGCGGCCGTTGCCAGCGGAGAAGTGACCATCGCGCTTGGCACCGACACGGGAGGCTCCATCCGCCAGCCAGCCGCGCTCTGCGGTGTGGTGGGAATGAAGCCCAGCTACGGTATGGTAAGCCGCTATGGGGTGGTGGCCTTTGGCAGCTCGCTTGACCAGGTGGGCCCGCTCGCGCGGCGCGTGGAAGACGTTGCCGTCACGATGGGCGCGCTCACCCACGGCGGCCGCGATTGCCATGACGCCACATCGCAGGATGCCACGCGTGACTTCCTTTCTCATCTTGAAGACGGAGTGGAAGGCTGCGCCATCGGTATCATTCCGGCGCTCATGGAGGCGGAAGGCCTCGCTCCTGAGGTCCGTTCTGCCATGGCGGTCGCCGCGCAGCGGCTGGAGACGGCCGGCGCACGCATCGTCGAGGTCGACCTGCCCAACATGGCATCGGCAATCTCTGCCTATTACGTCATCGCCTCGTGCGAGGCGTTCTCAAACCTTGCTCGTTTTGATGGCGTGCGCTATGGCTACCAAGAGCCGGGATGCAAGACCTTGGCCGAGCAATCGGCGCTCTCGCGTGCCCATGGGTTTGGACCAGAGGCCAAACGGCGCCAGATGCTGGGCGCCTATCTGCTCGCCAGCGGCATCTATGACGCGTACTATCTTCCGGCGCAACAAGTGCGCACGCTCATCACAGCCGATTACGAGCGAGCGTTCGTGCAGGTCGACGCGATCTTGATGCCGACAAGTCCTACGGCTGCCTGGAAGCATGGGGCCATCTCGGACCCAGCCGCGCTCTATCTCGCGGACATCTTCACCATCTCAAACAACATCGCCGGCAACTGCGGCATCAGCGTGCCGGTGATGCTGGGCGAGGAGAGCGGACTGCCCATTGGGGCGCAACTGCAAGGCCCTGCCTTTGCAGACGCACGGCTGCTCACCATAGCTCGTGCGCTCGAGCAAGCCGGCGATGCGGCAGGCATGGTCGCGCCTTCGTTTGCCGGTGGGGGAGGTGAACTCTGATGCGCCCACTTTCGGAAGTCCTGCAGGACTGGGAGGCCATCATCGGCCTTGAGATTCATACCGAGCTCACCACACTCGAGACGAAGATGTTCTGTGGCTGCAAGCTCAGCCACGACGATGAGCCCAACGCCAACGTCTGCCCCATCTGCCTCGGCATGCCGGGTGCGCTGCCGGTGCCCAACGAGAAGGCCATCGAGTCCATCGTGATGGCGGGCATCGCCACCAACTGCGAGGTCATGCGACGCTCGATGTTCTATCGCAAGCACTACTTCTATCCCGACATGGCAAAGAACTTCCAGACCACGCAGGGGCCGGTCGCCTTTGTTATGCACGGCCATCTTGACCTTGAGGTGTCGGGGGACGGCGCACGTGAGAGGCCGGAGGGCGCCATTGAGAAGGCCCCTGATGGCAGTTATGTGGCTCCCATCCGCATCCTGCGCATCCATATGGAGGAAGACGCTGCCAAGATGAACCACCTCGGAGGTGCCGAGGGACGCATCGGCGGAGCGACGGAGAGCCTCATCGACTACAACCGCTGCGGCACGCCGCTGATAGAGCTTGTGACCGAGCCTGACCTGCGGACTCCTGAGGAAGCGCGCCTCTTTATGGAAAAGCTGAGGCAGATCTTCCTGACGCTGGGAATCTCCGACTGCTCGCTTGAGCATGGCTCGATGCGCTGCGATGGCAATGTGAGCCTGCGGAGGCGTGGCACGCGGGAGCTGGGCACCAAGAGCGAGCTGAAGAACCTCAACTCGTTCAAGAGCCTGCATGATGCGCTTGCTTACGAGATATGCCGCCAGGCCGAGGTGCTCGAGTCGGGCGGCATCGTCCTGCAAGAGACGCGGCACTGGGAGCCCAGTCGAAAGAGGACGGTGGTCATGCGGGTCAAGGAGACGGCAGACGACTACCGCATGTATCCTGACCCTGACCTGGTTCCCTTCGACCTTTCAGACGAGTTTGTCGAGCGCTGTCGTGCCCGGGTGCCCGAGCTGCCAGATGCGAAGCGCAGCCGCTATGTGAGCGCTTGGGGCCTGAAGCCTTATGATGCCGCGCGGATAGCCGGAGAGCCTGCCATGGCCTCGCTCTTCGAGGCTGCGGCGCAGGCGGTGGACACGTCTGAGGTGCCGATGGTTGCCAACGTGGTGGTGAACCTTGTGTTTGGCCGCGAGGACCTCATGCCCCGGCAGGTTGCGGGTCTTGCGCGCCTGTTGGCTGGCGACGCCATCACCTTCGCCCAGGCACGCGAGCTGGTAGAGCTGGTGGCGGGCACCGACCGCGACCCAGAGAAGACCGCCGATGAACGAGGGCTGCGCCAGTCTACTGACGTGCAGGCCCTTGCAGACATCGTGGAAACCGTATTGCAGACGTGTGATGACCAGGTGCGACAGTACCGTGCGGGGAACAAGAAGGTCGTCGGCTTTCTGGTGGGGCAGTGTATGAAGGCCTCGCACGGAAACGGCAATCCAAAGCTGTTCCATCAGCTGCTGACCCAACGTCTCGAGTCATAGGGGGCAAGATGCGCTTTTGGCTTGCACGCCTGGTGCATGCGACATGGGGACTCCCGCAGACGGTGCTGGGCGCCGGGGTGAAGGTGATGGCAGGTCAGGACTGTCCCAGCTACACCTTTCGCAGTGCCCTCGTTACCGAGTGGCGGCTCCGGCGCGGCCTTTCGTTGGGTCCGTTCATCTTTGTGCCGCGCGGCTGCCCGCGCCGTCTGGTGGTTCATGAGTACGGCCACACCGTGCAGGCTTTGATCTTGGGGCCTCTGTACTTGCCAGTCATCGTGCTGCCATCGCTCACGTGGGCAGGAGTTCCCGCGCTCGAACGCGCAAGGCGCCGCAGGGGTATCTCGTACTACACGTTCTATACCGAGCACTGGGCCAACGTGCTTGCCGAGCGCGTGTGCCATGAGCCTTCGATGCGATAGCGAGTTGCGGGCCGCGATGGGCAACGTTCCTAGTGGAAGCCCTTTGAAAGGATGACGAACACCTCGCGGCACCATTGCTGCAGGGCGCTGCTGCTGGGAACGGGTGACGGAACGCCGATGGCGTCAATGCCCCGGTGCCGTGCTATAGCCAGCGCCCGATAGAGGTGGTAGTCACTCGTCACGATGCAGAACTGGCGCTTCGAGAGCCCGGCCTTTGCGAGGGCCTCGGTTGCGTAGGCAATGTTTTGCGAGGTGTTTATGGCGTGTGGCTCCACAAGGATGTTCTCTTTGGGTACTCCCTCTTGCTCGATGAGCCATTGACGCATGACCTCAGCCTCGGTGGTGGTTCCCGTGAGGTCAGGACCGCCAGTTACCAGAATCACGCGCGAGGGTGCTTCACGCCACAGGGCTGCTGCCACCTCAAGACGCTTTTGCAGTGTCGGGGTGGGCTCACCGTTCTTTACGAGTCCGCCCAGCACCACCAGCACGGCATCACGGCGCGGATCAGCGGGTTTCTCGTAGGCGCTTTCGAGCCTGCGGAACCACCAACCCATGTAGGCGCAGAGCGCAAACGTGAATGAGGAGATGGCCACACACGCCCACCACGTGCCCGTAAACTTCTCGAAGGACCTCGATCCCGCAAGGGAGGCAGGGGCCAGCGATGCGAGCGCTATGGGAATCATGCCCATGGTGGGTCCACTCACCAAAAGACAGCGAACGTTGAGGCCCACGATTACGATGCAGGCAAGCGTAAGCAGGAGCCAAGGTACCAGCGAGAGGGTGGACGCCGAGATGGCCAGCAGGTAGACGTCAATGATGCTGGTCACCGCGAGGGTGGCAAGCACCGCGAGCCTCAGCCTGTCCTCATTGGCCTGAAGCGTGCCAGTATCTATTGTTTCCTCACTCATGCGGAAAGGCCTCGAATCTACAGCGCAGAGAGCTCTCGACGGCTGACGAGGTTCTTCGCGTTCCTAGAGACAATACTCTGCATTATATGACCAAGCATAACAAGTCCACTCATTATCTCAAACATGTACCGCACATGTAAACTACTTGCCGAAAGCTGTGTATTTCACGTTTTGCGATGGTATATGGTTGTTACGTTAGCGTTCCTACGGCGCGTTGCACCGGCTCGGCGTGGGAAAAAAGCAGTTTAGCAACTGTTCCATAAGAAAGGGGAAGACAATGGCAATCTTCAGCAGGATCGCGGACATTCTGAAGGCCAACATCAATGACATGATTGACAAGGCGGAAGACCCCGTCAAGATGGTGAAGCAGCTCATCATCGAGATGGAGCAGCAGGTTGACGAAGCGACGCAGGCTCTGGGCCAGGCCATGGGCTCCCAGAAGGTTGCCGCCAAGGAGCTGGCTGACGCCGAGGCCAAGGTCGCTGACTGGAACGACAAGGCCAAGCTCGCCCTGAAGAACGGCAATGAGGAGCTTGCCCGCAAGGCTCTCGACGTCAAGGTGGGCCTCGATGCTCAGGTCGTGCAGCTGCGCGAGTCCTATGACGCCATCACCGAGCAGGTCAACAAGCTCAAGGACCAGGTGCAGACCCTGCGCGTCAAGCTCGACGAGGCCCGTGCCCGCCAGAACGTGCTGGCTGCCCGTGCCAAGATGGCCGAGGCTTCCAAGACCGCTGCCAAGTCGGTGAACTCCACCTCCATCGACTCCGCCTTCGCAAAGCTTGACCAGCTCGAGGCTAAGATCGTGGCGCAGGAGTCCGTGGCCGAGGCCTACGCTGACATCAACGTGGGCGAGGTTGACGCCGAGACCGCGTTTGAGGACATGGCTCACAACGCCGCCATCGATTCCGAGCTTGACCGCCTCAAGGCAGAGCTGGGCATGTAACCTAGGTTGCTGACCGGTATCACGTAATCTGTCGGGCAGGTCGGGCCGTGTGGCTCGGCCTGCCCGTTGTGCATCCGCGTTTGATTCTTTGGGAGAAACGCCATGGATTTCGGAATGTTCCTCTTCATTCTCTGCATCTTTATCGTCGTGTTCGTCATCTTTGGCATGAGGAGCACCGCCTCTGCTTCTGCGCCTGCCCCGAAGGGCACTGGCTCTTCAAGTGGCGCCTCTCGTCTGCAGATGGTTGAGGACATGAAGCTGACGAAGACCTCGCGTGTGGTTGATCAGGTCTCCATCCTGGACGAGCTTGAGCAGACGTCACCCAACTTTCGCCAGTACTGCGAGCTGGTGGGTACGGCACAGCATGAGGGCGGTGTCGTCGCTCCGTATAGCCGCAAGCAGGTTGCGTACTACGAGATTCGCTGCTACCGCATCGAGAATCGCGGCTCAGGTGACGTTGAGACGCTGGTTGCCCACGAGAAGTCGTTCGACCCGTTCTACTTCAAAGACGCCTCGTGCGACACGCCCATCTACGTGGACATCAACTCGTTTGGTGACCACGTCCTGTTGATCAACTCCACCAACCACATCGAGGGCCCCAACTCTGACTTCGCAAAGGCGGTCGACGGGTCAGGCGCAGCTTCCACTACGTCTGCGGGCTCGTATGGCGTGACGTCCATCGTGGGCGACCTCGCCTCTGGCATCGTGCATGGTTTTGGCCGCGCGCGTGATGCCGTGGTCGCAGGGCTCATGCCGCGTCCGGCGTTTGCGTTTGCGGGGGCAGAGGGTCTCTCCTCTTCAGTGGCTGAGGCCAAGCAGTGGTCGCACGTGTCGTTTGCCAATGCGCCGGGCGGCGCAGGTGGTGCTGGTCATCGTGGCGGTGGGCAGAGTGCCAACTTCAGCCACCGCGGCGGAGGCGGACAGCCCGCGAGCTCTGGCCAGCGCAGCGGGCAGTCGAACAGCAGGAGCCCCCAGCCGCAGATGACCCCTGGCATCAATGTGTTCTTTGGCAACGGCAGCTATGGCTACAGCACCGTCCCACGTCCCATGCCGCGCCCGCCGTATCCCTATCAGCAGCGTACCTATCGTCGCCCCATCGGCATGGGCGACGTCATGAGCGACATGATCACGGGTATGGTGCTGAGCTCCGTGCTTGACTCCATGCACCACAACACCTACACCACGGTGACGACGGCCACCCCGCAGACCCCGCAGACTGTCTTCCGCGGGTATCGCCTGGTTGAGGACGTCGTGCCTCTGGGCAGCCCTGTCTACTGCATCGGTGAGATTTATCATCACGGTACCGATGTGTACATGGGCCGCTCGCTTGCCACTGAGTACCCCACCTCGTACTTCGCGACTCGTCCAGAGACCGAGGTCCTGGCTTCGCTTGGCGCATAGCGCGAGCGTTCGATCATTCGCAAGGAATCGGCCCCCTGTGTTTGCAAAGCAAGCAGAGGGGGCCGAGCTTTTTATCGCTTCCGAGTGCTAAAGTAATAGGGTTGAAAAGTTCGCATCTCAACAAGGAGGAGTTTCTCGTGGAGCGCATTAAGATCGCAACCCTCTACGCAGATCAAGAAGAGCTTGGTGGTCAAGAGATCACGGTAGCCGGGTGGGTCAAGTCCATCCGTGACATGAAGAACTTTGGCTTTGTCGTCCTGAACGACGGCAGCTGCTTCAAGGACCTGCAGGTCGTGCTGAACCGCGACCAGCTGGCGACCTACGACGACATCGTGGCCCAGAACGTCGGCGCTGCCCTCATCGTGCGCGGCACGCTTGCGCTCACGCCCGATCGCCCGCAGCCCTTCGAGCTGCAGGCGCATGAGGTTGTGGTAGAGGGCCCATCCACGCCCGACTATCCCCTGCAGAAGAAGCGCACTACGCGTGAGTTCCTGCGTACCATCCAGCACCTGCGTCCGCGCACCAACCTCTTCCGCGCGGTTTTCCGCGTGCGCTCGGTTGCCGCCTTTGCGATCCACGAGTTCTTCCAGGGCCGCGGCTTTGTGTATGTGAACACGCCCATCATCACGGCCTCCGACGCCGAGGGTGCGGGCGAGATGTTCCGCGTGACCACGCTCGATGTGGAGAACCCGCCTCGCACCGAGTCTGGCGCCGTTGACTGGAGCCAGGACTTCTTTGGCAGCGCCACTAACCTGACGGTTTCTGGACAGCTTCAGGGCGAGAACTTCGCCTTGGCCTTTGGGGACATCTACACCTTTGGTCCTACGTTCCGCGCCGAGAACTCCAACACGCGCCGTCATGCCGCGGAGTTCTGGATGATGGAGCCCGAGATTGCGTTTGCCGACCTCGAGGACGACATGGAGCTGGCCGAGGACATGCTCAAGTATGTCTTGAAGGCCGTTATGGAGCGCTGCCCGGATGAGCTCGCCATGTTCAACAGCTTTGTGGACAAGGGCCTGCTCGAGCGTCTCGAGCACGTGGCAAGCTCTGACTTTGCCCGCGTCACCTACACCGAGGCCATCCAGATCCTTGAGCAGGCGCAGACGTCCGGCACCAAGTTCGACTATCCGGTTCATTGGGGAAGTGACCTGCAGACCGAGCACGAGCGCTACCTGACGGAGAAGCACTTCAAGCGTCCGACCTTCGTCACGGATTACCCGGCAGAGATCAAGGCCTTCTACATGCGCCTGAATGACGACGGCAAGACCGTCGCGGCCATGGACTGCCTGGTGCCCGGCATTGGCGAGATCATCGGCGGAAGCCAGCGCGAGGAGCGCCTTGACGTGCTCGAGGAGCGTATCCGCGCCCTGGGCATGGACCCCGAGCAGTACAAGTACTACTGCGACCTGCGTCGCTATGGCGGCTGCCGTCATGCGGGCTTTGGCCTGGGCTTCGAGCGCCTCGTGATGTACCTGACCGGCGTCGACAACATTCGCGACGTCATTCCGCATCCGCGCACCGTCGGCAACGCCGACTTTTAATGCTAAAGACCGTCGGTGCGTCCCGGGGGTAGCCCCCGAGACGCACGAAAGAAGGATTCCCAGATGAAGAAGGCGCCCCGTCAAGTCGGGGCGCTTTTTTCAGCTGGACACTTCGAGATACCACTGAGCGGTTGTGAGCTTCGGTAAATGGTGCAATAGCACTAACGGTTGTGCGCCATAATGGCGCACAGTGTGTGTAACCAATGAGAGGAGAGCACTATGGCTAACCGTTTCGTCCTGAACAACATCTCGTATCACGGCAAGGGCGCCATCAAGGAGGTTCCTGGCGAGATCCAGCGTCGTGGCTTCAAGAAGGCCTTCGTTGCCTCTGACCCCGACCTCGTGAAGTTTGGCGTCACCGCCAAGGTCACTGACCTGCTCGACGAGGCAGGCATCGCGTGGGAGCTCTTCTCCAAGATCAAGGCCAACCCCACCATCCAGAACGTCCAGGACGGCGTCGAGGCCTTCAAGGCCTCCGGTGCTGACTGCATCGTCGCCGTGGGCGGCGGCTCCGCGATGGACACCGCCAAGGCCATCGGCATCATTGCCGAGAACCCCGAGTTCGCAGACGTCGTCTCCCTCGAGGGCGTTGCCGACACCAAGAACCATGCCACCTTCACCATCGCCGTTGCCACCACCGCTGGCACCGCGGCTGAGGTCACCATCAACTACGTCATCACCGACGTCGAGAAGGAGCGCAAGTTCGTCTGCGTCGACACCAACGACATCCCCGACGTCGCCGTCGTCGACCCCGACATGATGGCCTCCATGCCTGCCGGCCTGACCGCCGCCACCGGTATGGACGCGCTGACCCACGCCATCGAGGGCTACACCACCCGCGGCGCCTGGGAGCTTTCCGACATGTTCCACTTCAAGGCCATCCAGCTCATCTCCCAGAACCTGCGCGACTCTTACGCCGAGGCCAAGAGCGGCCAGCCGGGCAGCGGTCGCGAGGGCATGGCCCTTGGCCAGTATGTCGCCGGCATGGGCTTCTCCAACGTTGGCCTGGGCATCGACCACGCTATGGCTCACACCCTGTCCGCCCACTATGACACCCCGCACGGTGTGGCCTGCGCCATGCTGCTGCCGATTGCCATGGAGTACAACAAGCCCGTCGTCACCAAGCGTCTGGCCGAGGTGGCCGTGGCCATGGGCGTTGACACCACGGGCATGACCGAGGACGAGGCTGCTGACGCCGCCATCGCCGCCGTCAAGCAGCTCTCCGCTGACGTCAACATCCCCAAGACCTGCGACGGCCTGGTTGAGGCCGACCTCGATCAGCTCGCCTCTGACGCGCTTGCCGACGCCTGCTATCCCGGCAACCCCCGCGAGGCCGATCATGAGACCGTTAAGGAGCTCTTCCGCAAGATCATGGCGTAGTTCACTGCCAGAGAGCGCCCCGGGCACCTAGCCCCGCAAACGTCCTCGAAGGCCCCCGATTCCTGGTGGAATCGGGGGCCTTCTGCGGAATGTTTGCGGGGCTAGGTGCCCGGGGCGCTCTCTGGCAGTCTGCGACGTGATCAGCTTCAGTCATCAATCATTACGGGTGAAGTGATTGGGCTGAAACCATTTTCGTGGTGTGCTGTTTCCTTAGCTTAGCCGCGGCCGAGGAGGGAGCCGAAGACGGTGGCAGCCAGGGAGATGATGATGGAGCCGAGGACTGCGCTCCAGAAGGAGTCGATGCTGATGCCCGAGCCAAAGAGGCCAACCGAGAGGCTGCTTGCCAGCTGAAGCATGAGCGCGTTGATGACAAAGCGGAAAAGGCCCAGCGTGATGACGGTGAGCGGGAAGGACAGGAAGCTTGCGATCGGCTTGATGAACGCGTTGACCACCGCGAGGGCAAGTGCGCACATGATGGGGCCGGCATATGAGCCGCCGACAGCCTGAATGCCCGGTACGATGGCGATTGCGACCATGGTCGAGAGCGTGGTGACAAGCCACGTGACGAAGAACTCCATGAGGTACCTCCTTAGTATCTAACCTTTTTTGGTCCACGTCTCTTGTACCCATTCTTGAGACATGTAAAGGGCGATTCTATACGTAATTCAGTCTTCTTATGCCGAAAACCGCAGGGAGCGCAAACTTACCTGAAAGAACCCTCAGGCATGTGGACATGCGCACACTTTCAGGTAGCTCAAAGGTTCGGGCCGTACCCTTGGCACGTCACGATGAGAACCACATCGGGGAGGAGTTCCCACATGGAATACATCAGTATGAGGAGACTCATGACGGCCATCGTCGCTTCGACGCTCGCCGCGAGCATTGCTGGTTGTGGTGGCGCGCGTGCTGCCGAGCGTGCGCAGGCAGAAGTTCAAAGCGATACTCAGGCTGCGGCCGTAGCTTCCGTCGATGAGCAGGAGGCACAGTCCGACGCCACGACCAACACTACGGCTAATGCCACCCAGTCGACCTTTACCAGCTCGGTCATCACTTCTCTGGACGCCATGACGTCAGATGGCGCAATCGACACGTCCGACCTCTTCACGGAGCGCGACCTCGCGCAGGAGGCGGACCTTGTTGGCGCCACCTATCTCTCGCTGGAGAGCGACAAGGACGTGACCATTACCGACGAGGGCGTGTACGTGCTGGTGGGAGACGTTGAGGACGTGACGGTCATCGTCGATGCCGAGGCGGCAAAGGTGCAGCTGGTGCTTGACGGTGTGACCATCACCAACAGTGACTGGCCGGCCATCTACGTGAAGAATGCTGACAAGGTGTTTGTCACTACCACGGAGGGCACCCAGAGCACGCTTTCTGTTACCGGCACCTTTGTCGCGGATGGCGAGACCAACACCGACGCCGTCATCTTCTCCAAGGATGATCTGGTGCTGAACGGTTTGGGCACGCTGACGGTCAACTCCACGGACAACGGCATCACCAGCAAGGATGACCTCAAGATCACGGGCGGAACCTACGTCATCAACTCCGCGTCCGATGCGCTGGAAGCCAACGACTCAATCCGCATTGCCGATGGCAACATCTCCATCACCACGGAGAAGGACGGCCTCCACTGCGAGAACGAGGACGACGACACGCTGGGCTACGTCTACATCTGCGGCGGTACGCTCAACATCAACGCGAGTGACGACGGCATCCATGCCACGACGTACGTGCAGGTTGATGGCGGTACGCTCCAGCTCAGTGGTGGAGAGGCCATCGAGGGTACCTACATCCAGATTAATGGCGGCGACATCTCTGTCTCTGCTTGGGACGACGGCATCAACGCCTCGTACAAGTCCAACTCCGTCGGAGACCCGGCCATCGACATCCGTGGCGGCAACCTCTCTATCACCATGGCTCAGGGCGACACGGACGCGCTCGACTCCAATGGATACCTGTATGTGAGTGGTGGAACCGTCGACATCAATGCCCAGTTTGCCTTTGACTTCGAATATGGCTCGGAGTTCACGGGCGGCACCGTCTACGTCAATGGCGAGCAGGTGAGCGAGATCACCGAGTCCATGATGGGCGGCATGGGAGGTCCCGGTGGCGGTATGGGCCCTGGGGGCGGCATGGGCGGCCGTGGCTGGTAAAGGCTGGCCCCTCTGACAACTAACCCACATTCGGGAGGGACGCAGGTAACGCTATTCCTGCGTCCCTCCCTTTTTTGTCCGCTCGTTTAGGTACACTAACTTGCATATACAGGAAGGGAAGGGGCTGCGCGTGGCAAATATCGTTGAGTATCTTACGTGGCGCGGAGACATCGAGGTCACCGAGCGGCCGTTCAACGATGTTGACAACCTGATTCTTTCGACGATCTCGTATCTGGACTTCACGGGCATCGTTCCTCCGGCGGGAGAGGGATCCATCACGCTGGGTGAGGCCTGTAAAGTGATTCTGGAAGAGACGCAGGGTGAGATCAGGAAGCGTGTCAGGACATTCGCTAAGTTGACGGACAGCTTTCTCATTGCACTTTTGAAGTCCCGACGGTTCTCAAGAATGCAGCTACACGACTACGTGGAAGAGCTTGACGAAGGCAAGTCGCTGCAATTCTCAGCTGTCCAGATTGACTTTGACGACAAGTGCACCTACGTGTCGTTCCGCGGGACAGACTCGACGCTTGTTGGCTGGCGTGAGGATTTCATGCTGAGCTTCACCGTGACCGAGGCGCAGCTCCGTGCACGTGCCTACTTAGAGGAAGCCATTGCCCAGGCCCTTACGCGGGGCAGACGCGTGATGGTGGGCGGGCACTCAAAGGGTGGAAACCTCGCGGTGTATGCCGCACTCACCTGTGACGAGGCGCTGCGCCCACATGTCTTTTGCGTATGGAGCAACGACGGACCGGGGCTTGCGCCAGAGATTATGCCCAAGAGCCCACGCTCGCAGCTGGGTTATCGCTATCGGCGCATCGTTCCCGCCTATGACATGGTGGGCATCATCTTCGAGCGCGAGGACGATCCGCGCATTATCGTCAAGAGCAGTGTCACGGGTGCCGGCCAGCATGACCCACTCACCTGGCAGGTCAATGCGTTTGGCATGGCTATCGAGGGCTCCCTCACCAAAGAGAGCCAGCTTATCAAAGAGAGCATCGACACGTGGATCACGGGAATACCTCTTGTCAAGCGCGCAAGGGTCGTAGACCAGTTCTTCGACGCTCTTGAGGCTGGCGGGGCTCGGAAGATGTCCGAGGTCATGGAGAATCGTCAGGCCATGACTGCCGTGCTCAACGCCTTGGGCGACATGGACGAGTCTACGAAGGACCTCCTGTTCAGCTTTGCGGGCATCGTCATCTCGAAGGCTGCAGATGCCGCCGCCAACAAGGCGCAGGATGCTGCGGAGACGGCTCTCAAGGTGGCTATCGATGCACTTCAGGAGTGGCGTGCACGAACGGGTCGTGAGCTGGAGAGTGGGATCGCCGGCGAGCTCAAGACCGATGGCTCGGCGACGCGGTAGAGACCTGACTGATCGTTGGCTGGGGGAGATCGGATGCGCAAGGACGGAGACGCTGGAACGCGAGCAAACGCTCGCCTGTATGAGGCGCTCTGCACGTTGCGGACCCCTGAGGAGGCGGAGGCCTTGCTTGCCGACATCCTCAGCGCTCGTGAGCTTGCAGACCTTGCCCAGCGTCTTGAGGTGGCGGCCCTTCTCAGCGAAGGCGCGTCATATGTGGATGTCTCGCGCACTACCGGTGCGTCGTCCACTACCGTGAGCCGCGTATCCAAGTGTCTGAATGGCGAGGCCGGCGGGTATCGGCTGGTGCTTGAGCGCCTCGAGGAGCACAAGACACAGTAAGAACAAAACCCAAGCCTGGCTTTGAATTGCAGCTTTGGTGAGGTGAGTGAGGAGAGACGTGTCTCTTACTATCACATTGACAGCAGACCGGCATCTGTTGAGCGAACCGGTCATTGGGGCCCTGCGGCAGGGACTCGCGCACGCGGGACATGTCGTGCTGTTGGTGCCAACCTTTGCGGCAGCACTCGACGTACAGCGCGAGTTGGCCAGCCTTGAGGGACTTGGGCTTGGCGTCACCGTGACCACACCGGGCGCATGGATAGACGAGCGCTGGGAAGTCTGGGGAGACGGCCGGCATATGGTATCGGACATCGAACGCCTCATCCTCATGCGCCTGGCCCTGCGCTCGTGTCCGACAATCCTGTCTCCAACCTCAGGCACCCTCGACGAGCTTGCCTCTCTGGCTCGCGGCTCCCTGGTATGGCTGCCTTCAGAGGGACGCGACGCAACTGACGCGCGGCTGGATACCCTGACCGCGGGGGAGCGTGCCGCGTGCGCGACCCTCGATGCCTATCGCGAGCTTCTTGCTGAGCGTGATCTGGTCGAGCGCTGCGAGGCGGCGACGCTTCTCGCAGAGCTTCTGCCTGCCTATCCGGCAGTTGTGGCGGCAGGGTTCTCATCGCTTGCGCGTGAGGTGAGAAGGCTCTTGCTGGAAGCTTCCTCAAAGGCTCCCGTGCAGGTGGTTGCCGCATTTGATGTGGGCGGAGCGAACGCTCTTGCCGATGTGCTCTCATCCGAGGCGCGGGAGGCGGGCCTTTCGGCCGAGTTCTCTACGAGCTTTGTGGCCCATCCCGTAGAGGGCCAGGATGCTCCCGCAGAAGAGCTGGCCGAGCTGCATGCCGCGCTGATGGAAGGGCTGGGTGCGAGCGAGGTTACGCCACAGGGCGCTGTGAGACTTGCCGAGCCAGCTGGCCCTTTGGCCGAGTGGGAGCTGGTCGCGCAGGAGGTTGAGCATCTGAGGAATGCCGGCTCGCGCGAGGTGGTCGTCGCGGTTCCCGACGTCACGGCTGGATGGCGCGGGCTTGCCCCTCGTCTGGCTGCGCGCGGCATGCACGTAACCAGTCCGGTGCGACGGGCTGCCTCGGAAGACGTCACGGTGACAGCCTTCTTGGGGTTTGCGCAGGTGGTCGCTCGGTTGGCAACGCTTGCACAAGATTGGCCCCAGCCAGTGAGCGGGCCGGCAGGTACGGTTGCTCAGCTGGGAGACATGACCTGGTGGCCACCGCGTCAGTTGACTGACTTCCTGCTTTCCAAAGTCTCTCAGGTTGAGCCCGCACAAGCCTGGGAGCTCGATGCCAAGTGGCGCGGGAACCGCTCGCTTGCCCCGCAGATGGTGCTCGACCAGCTTCAGCGAGAGAGCCTCACGTCAAAGGTGGTGGCGCAGGCGACGGCGTCGGTCCTGCGTGGGCGCGTGGGCACGGCGGCGCTGCAGCTGGCACGTGCCCTGATGGAAGCTGATCCCGACGGTAGTCGCGAGGCGGTCTCGGCACTCACGAGCATTCAGGATGCCGCCCGTACCGTTGGTGCGATGGGTGTGAGTGCCGCCTCGAAGAAGGGCGTCCGGGTGGTCTTGCCACTTGAGGAACTGGTCTCGCTTGTGTCGGACCTTGCCCAGCGTTCGGTGCTCTGCTCGCGTATGGAGCTGGGAGCCGGAGATTGCCATGTGCGGATTCTCTCACGAGGCGCGGCCAGCGCGTTGCCGCCGCGCTCGGCGGACGCGCTCGTCATCTGTGGGCTCACCTCTGCAGAATGGGGGCTCTCACCAAAGGATAACGCGGCGGTGGCGCTCTTGGAGCGATTGGGCCTTGATGAGTCCGAGCCGCCCCTTGCCGTCGCGCGCCGTCAGTTCTTGGGCATGCTCGAGGTGCCCATCAGCACGTTGGTGCTCGAACGCGTGACGCACAATTGCGATGCGCAGGCCACCTATCCAGCGGTTATGTTGAGCGAGGCGCTTGCATGCTATGGCCCCGAGATGTCGCGCATGCCCGGGTCGGTCCTCGGCGAGGGCCAGGCTGACCGGCTGCTCGTAGCCGACGCCGAGCCGGATGTGACCACGCAGGTGCTTCCGGTTGCCCCTGCAGGCCAAGTGGGTCCCGCCGCAGCTGACATGATCATCGTTCCCCGCGAGGGGCAATCGACGCTGCCCGATGGGCTTCCGTCGCTCTCGGCCTCGCAAATCGAGTCATATCTTGAGTGTCCGTACAAGTGGTTTACGCTGCGCCGCCTTGGGCTGGACGCGACTGACGCCACGTTCTCCGCCGTCCAGATGGGCTCGTTTGCCCATCGCGTGCTCGAGGTCGCTCGTCGTCGGCACATGCAGCAGGCGGCCGAAGTGGCGGGCCACGTCAAGCCCGGGCAGCTCATGGACCTTGAGGGGACTGACATCACCTTTGTTCCGGGGTCGGCGGTAACAGCTGAGAACCTTCCGTCGGTGCAGTCATTGATTAGAAGCGAGTTTGACTTCCATCTGGCACACCAATACCAGAAGGCCACGTCCGTGGCAGCACAGTCGCTCGTGCCCCATACGGCAACGGAGGAATACCGTCTCGAGCTCCTCCTGCGCGACCTTCTCGATGTCCCTGCCTTTGAGATCGGCAAGTTCCGCGGGTTCGAGCCTCGCTACTTCGAGCTGCGCTTTGGTGGCTCGGGGGCGCATGCCCATCACGTTAGCTACGCGGGGGTCGACTTTGTGGGCACCATCGACCGCGTGGACGTGGATGCCCACGGGCGGGCTGTGGTCATCGACTACAAGCACAAAGGCGCTCTGGGATTCGCGGCGGAGTATGACGCATTTACGGATGGTTCCCCTGCGACGGCCGATGCGCTCGTACTGCCCAGGCGAGTGCAGTCGCTCATCTACGCTCAGGTAGTGCGTCGCATGTTTCCCCAGCTCAAGGTGGTTGGTGCCGTGTACCTCTCCACCAAGGGCGGCGCGCGCAATCAGCATGAGATTGCTGGTGTGCTTGACGCCAACGCCGCAGACATGGTTATGGGCCGTGGCCTCACGGACAAGCGCTGGGAACGCCTGGTGGCCGGTGGCATGGGCAAGCTTTCCTTTGAGGAGCTTCTCGACGAGACGGAGCGGCGCATTGCTGAGAAGATCGCGCTTTTGGTCCAAGGCCACATAGAGGCGGAGCCAGTGGACAAGCATGCCTGTGAATGGTGCCCCGTTGCCAACTGCGAGAGGAGGCTCGTCTGATGGCCGCCCGAAGGCTCACCGATGACCAGCTGAGAATTGTGCAGACGCTTGACCGGCCGCTCTTCGTGGCGGCAGGGGCGGGCTCGGGCAAGTCGTCGACGCTCGCGGAGCGCGTTGCCTGGGCGCTCGAGCCGGGGTCAGGCTCGGATGGCGGCGCATTCATAGAGAGCCTCGACGAGGTGCTCGTCATTACCTTTACCCGTCTTGCGGCGGAGGAGATCAAGGAGAAGATTCGCGAGCGTCTGCGCGAGGGTGGCATGGAGGCCCAAGCCCTGGCAGTCGACTCTGCGTGGATCTCCACCATCCACGGCATGTGCTCACGCATTCTGCGCCGGCATGCCTTTGACCTTGGGCTTGACCCTAAGTTCGAGGTGTTGGAGGGATCGGTCCAAGAGGACCTCGTTGAGCAGGCCACCGACGAGGTCCTGCGCAACGTGCGGGACCTCCCCGAGTTTGCCGAGCTCTTCAATGCGTTTCCGCTGCGCTCTCCTTCTGGAGACGATGCGGCAGGCTCGGTCTTTGGCATGGTGCGCGGGGTGCGCAATGCCGCGGGAAGCGCGCTCGAGGGCTTTGACTCGCTCCGTTTCCCGGGTGTCGCCCCTGATGCCTTTGATGCCCTCAGGTATCTGCGTGACGACTCCGAGCGCGCGTTGACGCTCGGCCGAAGCGAGGGGGCGTTTGCCTCCGCAAAGGGCGCGACAGAAGAGGAACGCCTCGAGCATGACCTCGACGTGTTGGGACGTTTTCTGCTGCTGCCACCCGGGCAGCGCAAGGAGGCCGTGCCAGAGGTGATGGCGCAGCTGGGCAAGCCGGGTGATGCGTATCGCAAGAAGTCGATGAAGGAGGTCGGAAAGGACCTCAAGGACACGTATGCTCAGGCGGTCCTCGTCGCGGCGTTTGCGTCGATGGGGGAGCGCGCGCAGGAAGTGGTGCGCATTGCGCGCATGGTTGACGAGCGCTACTGCCAGCTGAAGGCGGAGCTTGGATCTCTGGATAACGACGACCTGCTCTCGCGCACCTTTGCGGCGTTCCGCGAGCACCCCGAGATTGCCGCGCGCTATGGCTCGAAGTTCCGTCTGGTGATGGTCGACGAGTTCCAGGACACCAATGCGCAGCAGGTCGAGATGATCGAGATGCTCTCGGGAGAGGACGCGTGCCATTTGGCCACGGTGGGCGATGCGCAGCAGTCCATCTATCGCTTCCGTGCGGCAGACGTGCAGGTGTTCCGCGACCGTGAGGCGACCACCGACGAGGCCGCGCACGTGCGCCTTACTATGAACTTCCGCAGCCATGCTGACGTCCTCTCGTTTGTGGAACGTGCGCTGGATGGTCCCTTGCCTGATTTCATGCGACTTGACCCGTGTCCCACGCGGCCAGATGGCCTGAGGGCTCGGAATCTGCCACGCATTGACGTGGAGGTGCTCTCATCTGCCGCGCGTGGCGGCGCGACGGCGCCCATGCGCTCCGATGCCATGGCGAGGCTCATCGCGGACCGCATCGCCGAGCGCATCGAAGCCGGCGAGCGTCCCGAGGACGTTGCGCTGCTGTTGGGGCGTATGACAAACCTCAACTGCTACCTGCAGGCGCTTCGTGCGCGTGGCATCGACTGCGTGGTGAGTGGTGGTTCCACCTTCTCGCGTGCGCCTGAGGTGCGGCTCGTCGCCTCGCTGCTGCATGTGCTCGCCAACCCCAAAGACACACAGGTGGGGCTCTTCCCCGTGCTGGTGAGCGAGCTCTTCTCGCTCGAGGCGGATGACCTCTGCCTGCTTGCCACCAAGACGCAGGAGCTTAACGGTGCCTATGCCCGTCGAGGGATTGACGTGGGCATTCTCGGATTTGAGCTGCCTGGTGACGCGCAGGCATCGCCGCGGCTCGCGGAGGCGCACGAGGTGCTTGCCCGTGCGCTTGGGCGTCTCGCGACGTGGCGCATCGAGGATGTGTTGCGGGCAGTGCTCGTCGAGTCTGGGTGGGTCGCGCGCTGCGCAGCTGGTGGTGCCGATGGGCAGGCGCAGCTTGCCAATGCCTTGGCGGCCGTTCGCCACGTGGGTGAGCTCGTGCGTGGCGGTGGCCTTGGCCCCTCCCAGGCCGCGGTGGAGTTTGATCGTTGGCTTGATGCCAGCAAGGTTGGCCCGGCGTCGCTATCTGGCGGCGAAGGTGGTGCCGTGCAGGTCATGACGGTGCATGCCTCGAAGGGCCTCGAGTTCCCGCTGGTGGCCATCTCGGAGTGCTGGGGCAATTCGCAGGGCACCTCCATCGTGGGCGTTACGTGCGAGAACAAGGCAGGTCACGTGTACGCGACGCTTGTTCCCCGTGACATCAAGCGTGACATGCTTGGCAAGGATGCGGGGAGCGTGACCGAGGGATCGGACCTCGTTGACTGGGCGCGCTTCTTGGTCAATGCCTCCATCGATGGTGACCAGCAGGAACGGGCCAGACTGCTCTACGTGGCCATCACGCGAGCGCGAGAGTCGGTGATACTCGGCCTTACCGTGACCGCAAGCAGCAAGGGAGAGCTTTCTCCCATGCTTGCCGAGCAGGTTGTAGCGACCCTGTTTGGTGGGGAGCTTCCTGTCTTGGGCGAGTCTGCGCTGAACTATGGCGGGACACAGCCCGCGCGGGTGCGGCACATCTCATTGGGCAAGGATGACGAGGGCAACCCCGTCGCTATGCCGGAGGTCTACGCACCACTCTTCGCCGTGGAGGACACTACCGAGCAAGAGCCGACGTTCACGCTGTACGACGTGGATCCCGCCGATGGGCTGGTGCCTGCGCTTGCGCAGGCCAAGGTCACGCGTGCCCGCACGGGCGTCTTCAGCTATTCGTCCGCGCACGCGCTCATGGCTGCGGCGTACCCGCACCAGACTGATGAGCAGCCTGTCCAACCCGTGAACGAGGGAATCACGGCGGCCATCGAGGACGAGGACATTGATGCTCCCGAGGACCTTGAGGACACCGACAAGGCGACGAACCTCGGCTCCGCCTTCCACGAGCTTGCCCAAACCATGATCGAGACGGGCAGTGGCCACAGCACGGCGCGCCTCGAGGCACTGTCGCGCCAATGGCACCTCTCCGCAAAGCAGAAGACGCGCCTTGAGGAAGCTATCGAGCGCTGGGAGCGCTCCGACGTCCGCGCGAAGGCGCTTTCGCATGCGCTCGTGCGTCCGGAGGTCCCCTTCTTCAAGGCGGTCGACTCTCAATATGGCCAGTACGTGGAAGGCGCAATCGACCTCCTCTGCACCGACCCAGGTTCCGACGAGGCGTTAGTCATCGACTACAAGACCGGCGACGCTGGCCTCACCCTCGACGAAATCTACGCCCGCCACGAGATGCAAGCCAACTTCTACGCTTGGGTCATGATGAATCAAGGATATAAGCGAGTGACCTGCACCTTCGTATGCGTAGAACAAGACAGAGGAGACGGCCAACCAGTGAGTGTAAGCTACAACTTCGATAACCTCACACCCCCAAGAATGACCTAAGCCCTTGCGGCGGGCGAGCGTCATTCTCGCGCCGATGGAAACGCGACAAGTAGTGCCCTGCCGGTTCCCCGGGGCCAGACTTGGTCGAGCGCGACTTCCGCAGCCGAGCGCAGCGAGGCGAGGACTGAGCGCTGACCAAGTCTGGCCCCGGGGAACCGGCAGGGCACTACTTGTCGCTCCCGTCGGTTAGAATGAATACTCGCGAACCCGAAGAAAGGCACCCCATGGCGTTTGTGCACTTGCATAACCACTCAACGTTTTCCATCCTCGACGCAGCTACGCGCATCCCCGACATGGTGAAGCGCGCCGTCGAGTACAAGATGCCTGCCATTGCCCTGACGGACCATGGCTACATGTTTGGCATCCCCGACTTTGACACGGAGTGCCGCAACTACAACGGCCGCCAGAAGGACTTCAAGCAGTGGAGCCACGACCGCGAGTGCTTTGCGAAGGACTGGGAGCTCGAGGAGCCCAAGCCCGACGCCGAGGACGCCGGTCCGCATGACCGGGTGCATGCCCAGTGGGAGCGCGACGTGGCCGCTTGGAACGCGGCTGGTGGACCCTCCAACAAGGAGGCAGGAATTGCGGCGGTGGACGCTTGCAAGCCAGCGCCGCTCATCAAGCCCATTTTTGGCTGCGAGGCCTACTTCATCACCGACGATACCATCGAGAAGGGCACGCGGCAGCGCCGCTACCACCTCATCCTCTTGGCCAAGGACCACACGGGCTTCGTCAACCTCATGAAGATGATGTCCAAGGCCGCCAATGAGATGTTCTACTACCGTCCGCGCACCACGCTCGACATGCTCAAGGAGTACCACGAGGGCATCATCTGCCAGTCCGCCTGCGTGCAGGGCATCATCCCGCAGAACATCCTCGACGGTAACTTCGAGGAGGCGGAGCGCTGGGCACGCATCTATCAGGACATCTTTGGTGATGACTTCTACATCGAGATTCAAGACCATGGCCTTGAGTTCCGCAACGGCTTCAATGATCGCAGCCTCGACGAGCAGCTGGTGAAGCTCGCCCACAAGCTGGGCATCAAGGTGGTCGCCACCAACGACATGCACTACCTCAACCGCGATGACGCGCCCACGCAGGACATCGTGAGCTGCATCGGCACCGCCTCGCACCTCGATGACGTCAACCGCAAGCACATGGAGGGCTCCGAGTTCTACCTCAAGAGTGAGGAGGAGATGCGCGAGCTCTTCTCGTGGTGCCCCGAGGCCTGCGAGACCACGCTCGAGATCGCGTCCAAGTGCAACTATGAGCTTGACTGGACGCACACGTACCTGCCCAAGTTCCCTGGTCTGGAGGAGGGGGAGACCTCCGAGGAGCGCTTCCGCAAGGAGTGCGAGGAGGGCCTCGCAAAGCGTTATGGAGACGACTGGCGCGACCTGACCGTCGGCGGCGTCAACGTAAAGGAGCGCTTTGAGTACGAGTACGGCGTCATCTGCCAAAAGGGTTTCGCCGACTACTTCCTCATCGTGCAGGAGTATGTGCGTTGGGCAAAGCAGCACGGCATCGGCGTCGGCCCGGGTCGTGGCTCGGCGGCGGGCGCCATCGTTGCCTACGCCATGGACATCACCACCTTTGACCCGCTCGAGAACGGCCTGATGTTCGAGCGATTCCTGTCGGTAGAGCGCTCCGAGATGCCAGATATCGACATGGACTTCGACGATGAGCGACGGCTGGAGGTTGTCCAGCACGTCCGCGAGCTCTACGGCTCTGACCGCGTAAGCCACGTCATCACCTACTCGACCATCAAGGCCAAGCAGGCCATCAACGACGCCAACCGCGTGCTGGGCTTTCCCGTGTACATGGGTCAGAAGCTCTCGAAGATGGTCTCCAACGACCCCAAGGCAAAGCTGGAATATGTGCTGAAGAAAACCAACGGCAAGGAGGACCAGTTTAGCCCCGAGTTTGCGGAGGCATACGAGAAGGACGCCGACTCCCACCGCATCATTGATGCCGCCCTTTCCATCGAGGGTCTCACGCGCGGTGAGGGCGTGCATGCCTGCGCCGTGCTCATTACGCCCACCCCGGTGAACGACCACGTGCCCACGAAGCTCGACACCAAGGGCGGCGTAGAGATCACGCAGTTCGAGGGCCATTCCGTGGCCGACATGGGCCTTTTGAAGATGGACTTCCTGGGCCTGCGCACTCTGACCGTCATCTCGAAGACCCTCGCCAACATCAGGGCCAACTACTCGACTCCCGAGGATATCGAGCGCATGCCCGAGGCGGTGCGTTCCACCATTAAGCCGGGGGCAACTTGCGTCGACATCGATGTGGACAAGATTCCCTTTGATGACCCAGAGATCTTCGCGCTGATGGGCCGCGGCCACACGGCGGGCGTGTTCCAGATCGAGTCCGCCGGCATGACGGCCACCATCAAGGGCATGCAGCCACGCGAGTTCAAGCACGTGGTGGCCCTTATCGCGCTGTACCGTCCCGGTCCCTTGGGCGCGGGCATGGTCGCCGACTACATCGACCGCATGAACGGCCGCAAGGAGGTCGCCTTCTACGACAACCGCCTGGCAGACATCCTGGACGAGACCTACGGCACCATGGTCTACCAGGAGCAGGTCATGCAGATCTCCATGAAGATGTG
>OMWB01000022.1 GCA_900314645.1 uncultured Actinomycetes bacterium | reverse complement strand
ATGGCCGAATTCGGCCATCCCCCCAGCTGATGTTGACCCAAAAGGGCCCCCGAATGTCAACAATCGCAATGGGGTGCGTGACTATTCCCTGTCAACAATCGCCCGTGGGGGAGAGAGCCACCAGGAAGATGGTGGCAACCATGAGCGCCAGGCCTACCCAGTCGGCCCACGCGAAGGCCGTACCCAGCCAGAGCGCGGTGATCACCGTCGCGCTGACGGGTTCGGCGGCTCCCAGCATGTTCCCCCAAAGCGGCCCCACGATAGAGATGCCGTGTAAGAAGAGTCCGTACGCGCCAAACGTTCCCACCAGCACAGCCACCGCCAGCACCGCGATGCTCGTCAGGTCAAGCGGCGGGACGCCTCCAGGGATGGTCCCGTCAGCCGTGCAGACGATGAGCCCGGTGATGCCGCCTAGCAGCATGCCGATGCCCGTGACGGGGAAGCTCCCCCAGCGCTGGAAGAGCGGGCGCGGGTACATGGTGTAGAACGTGGCCGCGGCGGCCGTAAGAATGCCAAAGGCGAGGCCGAGCACGGGCATGTGGATGGCCGTCGGGTCGCCGTGCGTGGCGATGAGGAAGGTTGCCGCCAGCGCGCAGACCAGCGCGATGAGCTCGAGCTGCCGCGGCGCGCGGCGCTCGCGCAGGCACGAGATGACGAGCACAAACACGATGTTGAGGCTCTGTAGCACCGTTGCCGTGCCGGCATTGGTGTAGCTGATGGCCGTGGCATACACCGCCGAGTTGAGGAACAGCCCGCATGAGCCAAAGATGGCAAGGCACAGCAGCGTGGAGCGGTCGGCGAGCATGGCGCGCAGGGTCTCGCGCTGCGTGGCCAGAAGCACGGCCAGAAACACGAGCCCCGCGCCAAACTGGCGGATGGTGGTGAGCAGCAGCGGGTCAAGCGCGGTGGAGGAGAAGAGGTACTGCACGCACGTGCCCGAAAAGCCCCAGGCGATGGCTCCGGCAAGTGTCGATACGATGCCCACGAGCTGGCGATTGTTGTTCCTTTGGTCTTCGTTCACGTGAGCTCCCGTTGTGTGCTGCAGATGCATGCGAGATGATAGCATACGGCAAACATGCGCTTGCTGACATCCGAGGCGCGCTGGGAGTCAACATCGGACGAGAAGTACTAGAGCCACTAGGGCCGCTGGATTCGCCTAGGCAAAAGTGCTCGTGACGCGCCCCTCAATGTCCCTTTGGACGGCGAGAGGCGACTTCTATACGAAAACAGGCCCCGAAGGGCCTGCGAAGATTTGGTAGCCCGTGCCGGATTCGAACCGGCGATCTCCGCCTTGAGAGGGCGATGTCCTAAACCGCTAGACGAACGGGCCATATGTAAGCGAAGAATGGCTGGGACTGAGAGAATCGAACTCCCACTGACGGAACCAGAATCCGTTGTCCTACCGTTAGACGAAGTCCCAATGCTTCTTCAACGCGAAAAGAAACTTTACCGTAACGTCGGCGCCGATGCAAGCCCCAGTTTGAAAAAATGTGCGTTGGGTGATGGCGTGACGGGGCAGGCCGCCAGCGCAACCGGAGCTACATGACTGCGATGAGCGGCTCCAGGCTTGCGAAGTCGACGAAGCTCACTTGCTTGCCGTACGTCTCGATCATCGCGCGCACCTCGGCCGTCTTTTCCTCCTCGGGCAGGCCCTTCGCCTTGCGGTACAGCAGGGCCATCATGGCCTTGTGCTTGAGCCCGAGCTTGGAATAGTCAATCCCGCCCCGCAGGTGGAAGATGTGCGCGGCTTCGTACACTTCCTTTGGGAGCTGCCGCCTCATGTTTGCCTCGATGTTCGCGACGTTCTCTGCGTCCGTCGGATCGGCCAGTCCAACCGTCGCAATTGCGAGCGTCTTGCCCTCGCACGTGGCGAGCTTGGCAAAGGTCTGCTTCATTCCTAGGACCCCGCCCGCATAGAGCGAACCAACATAGGCAATGACCTCGTATTTGTTAATGTCGTCGAGGGCGTCGTAGGGGAGAGCTCCGAGCCCTGTTCGCCGTGCCAGTTCCTCGGCGTACTGCTTGGCCGTTCCGTACTCGGAACCGTAGATAACGATGCCTGTCATGGACGGCTCCCTTGCTGTCCTCGCTACCCGCTTGACGCAGTCTAGCGATTGACCCACTTCATCTGATGATACTTGGAGTTGTCGTCCGCGAACCCCACCGCCTGGTAGAGCGGATAGCCGTCCTCCGTTGCCTTGAGCTCTATCACCGCGAGGTCCATGGCCTTGGCGTCGGCAAGCATCGCTTCCATGAGCTTCCGCGCGTGGCCTTGCCGCCTGCTTTCCGGGCGGGTGTACACGTTGAGCACGATGCCCGTCTTGCCGCTCATGAATGCCGGGCTCATGGGCTTCTCTTGCACGATGAGGAACGCGCAGGACACGATCTGGCCGCCCTCGCGGATGACGAAGGCGTGGAGGTCTTTGCCCAGGTGGGCTGCGTAGTAGCCGGGGAGGTCCGTGCGAATTGACTCCTCGACGACCCTGTCCAAGGCACCGTTGTCCTCGGTCAGGTATGCGATTCTGAGCTCTACGAGCTCGTCAATGTCAGTCGCGTTGGCCTTCTCGACGTCCATAGGCTCCTCCTTGTGCTTTCCTGCGCACCATTGTAGGCGTGCGAAAGCAAAAGGGGGCGTCACGGACCACGTAACGCCCTCTTCTCATGCGTATGGAACAGTTCGTCTCTACGCCACGGTCACAACCACGCGCTGGTAGTGCTTGAGGTTGTGCGCGCCGTCGTCGGTGACCTCGACCACCATGTGGATGGTGTCGCCGCTCTTGGCGTCGGCCGGCACCGTGAACTTGACCTGCTCGGTGTCGGCACCCTCAAGCACGATGCTGTCTGGCACGGCGCCTTCCGCAAGCGCGGCCGTGCGGTCGAGCACCAGGCCCACGTCCAGGTCCTCAAGCGCCGGTGCAGCAACGCCGTCGTCGTAGGTGTCGGCCTCGAAGTAGCGCCACCAGCGATAGGTGAGCGCGTCGCCGTCAGGATCCTCGCCCACGGCAGTCAGCGTGACCTCGCTGCCTGCGGCGGCGGTCACGTCGATGCCCTGGTTCACGCTCACGGTCGGCGCGTGGTTGGCATCCTCAAACTTCTCGGCAGTGCACCAGTCAACGCGCGCCGCGAAGTCGTTGTTGATGTCGTCAAACCAACGGGTGAGCGTGTAGCTGGCCTCCCACGCCTGGCTGTACGGGTCAAAGTCGGCCACGGTGTTCTTGCCGTCGGCGCCAAAACGGCCGCCCCAGCCGCCCCAGCTCGGGTCCTCGAGCGAGCGCAGTCCGGTGTCCAGCAGGTAGAAGAAGCTCGGCGAGTCGCCCTCGCTGATGAAGTCGTACTTGACGTAGTTGGGGTTGGCCTCCAGGTAGGAGTCCCAGCCGCGCTGCTCCTCGTCGAGCTCGCCCTCGACGGTCTTGCCGTCGCCCATCAGCGCGTAGAGGTCCATCAGCGGGCCGTGGTCGCCCACGATGTTGGCCTGCTGCCAGTCGGCGTGCAGCGTGGTGTTGAGCTCGTCGGGATGGTACTGCCACGCGTAGGCGAAGTGCCAGAAGTTGCTGACGTCGTTCAGCACCTTGAGGCCGGGCCACGCCTTGGCGATGTACTCGTCGTAGCTGGCGTCCTGGTTGAGGATGATGTAGATGACCAGCTTGTCGTAGATCTTCTGCTGGATCTCGGCCCAGTTGTCGGCGGTGGAGTACTCCTCCTCGATGGACTTGAGGGCGCGCGCGGTGGTGTTGGTGCCGCCCCAGGTCTGCACGTACAGGGTGCGCGGGTCGTCGTCGAGGAAGAGCTGCTTCAAAAACTCGCTGCCCTCGGTGACCTCTTCCATCTCGCCCTGGTTGGTGATGTTGCCGATCTTGGTGTTCTCGCGCAGGAAGCTCGGCTCGGGGTAGCCCTCGGCGTGGACGCTGAGGTTGGGATAGACCTTCTCGTAGGCGTCGAGGAAGTCGATGAGCCACTGGGTGCCGGTCCAGCGGAAGGGCTCGACGTCGGCGCCGTTGCCGGCGTAGTGGTACATGGAGCTGGTGAGCACGATGCCCGCGATGTCCATCTCGTTGGCGTAGAGCAGCGCGCGGATGACGGAGTCGCGGTCGTCGACCTCGCCGTCGGTGGTGATGACGGTGCGGCACTTTTCCTGGACCGTGCGGGTGACGACGTCACCGGCGGGTGCGGCGTCCGTGGTCGCGGGCTCGTCGGCCGAGCCACCCGAGCAGGCTGCGAGCGCTGTCAGTGCCATGGCCGCAGCGCCTCCCTTCATAGCGACCTTTGGGGCTACCCCAAAGGCAACTCCAGAACCTTGTCGCGGTACACCAGGTCGTGGCGAACGGTGAAGCCCATGCTCTCCCAAAAGCGGTTGCCGTCGGTGTTGGTCTCGAAGGCGACGAGCGACACCTTGCGGATGCCCTCGCGTTGCAGCGCGTCAATTGCGGCCTCCACCAGTGCCCGCGCGATGCCCTGGCGTCTGCACCTCGGGCTCACGGCAACGTGGTACAGATTGGCGCGCCGGCCGTCGTGCCCGGCAAGGATTGACCCCACCACCTTGCCGTCCTTCTCGGCAACGAAGCACGTGCTGGGGTTTCTCGCGAGAAGCACGCCAATGCCCTCCGCCGAGTCGTCCGCGTCACGCAGTCCCATGCCAGCGCAGGACTCCCACAGGCTCCGTACCTGCGCGTAGTCGTCAATCGTCATCAGACGGATGGTCACACCCATGTCTACCTCCGCGCTCAAAACGCTGCGGTCCTACAGCAGCCCGTACTCCCGGTACATGTCGAGCATCGCCTTGTAGAGCAGGCGATTGGCGAGGTACTGCCGGTACGTGGCGGACTTCTTCCGGCCCTGGGCCTCCAGCTCCTGCATCTTCGCGGCCTCAAGCTCGGCCTGACTCTGCAGGTCCGCGAGCATCTTCTCAAACGCGTCCAGGCGATCCATTGTCCATGCTCCTTACGCGGGCCAGTTCCGCAGCACGTCCAGCCCCAGTAGCAGCGCCTTCTCGTGCGAGTCTGCCCCAAAGTCTCGTGCGTCGTATTCGTGCACGTTCGCCAACGAGTCCGCGGTGAACAGCAGCTGCCCAAACCTCGCTCTGCGCAGCTTGCAACACGCGGCGAGCGCGGCACACTCCATCTCCACCACGGAGCAGCCCTCGTCCAGCCGATACCGCACCATGTCGCGCGTCTCGCGGAAGAACCCGTCCGTGGTCCATGTTGTGACGCAGGTCACAAATGGAAGGCCGTGCTGCCGCAACGTCTCCTCGATGACGGCGATGGGCTCCTCGTCAAGCTCGACATAACGAGCCGCAGGTAGATAGTGGTACGACGTGCCCTCCGCCCGCAGCGCCCGAGTCGGCACGATGAACGCGTTCTCCTCGATGTCGGCCAGCACCCCGCACGACCCAACCGCGATTACCTTGCGGCATCCGCAGCTCACCAGCGTGTCCAACAGCTGCGCCGCGGCTGGCGCGCCGATGGGGGATTGCACGAGGCAGATGTCCTCGCCCTCCTCGCCACCAATGCGCAGCACGTAGACCGGTATGTCAAACGTGACGGTCACAAACGTGTGGACCACCTGGGCGCCATGGGCGGCCGCGTGCTCGTGGACCACGTTGCCGAGAAACGCGAAGAGGCACTTCTCCGGCAGCGCGCCAGCGGTCCAGTCGTGGTCTGGCGCAATGACCTCGGGCGAGCTGTCGTCATATTCCAGAATCGGAATCTCGTGTTCTGTGATCATGGCGGGCTCCTTGAACAACGGGTACCCACAGTCTACGGCACAGCGCCGGCCGGCTGGACCACAACCTGCCACTATTGCAAAGGGGGTTATGGCAAAGGGGGTAACCCCTTCTGCCATGACCCCTTCTGCCATGAAAAACAGAACAGTGCTGTGCAGTTCGAGAAGCGCGGGAAGTCTCACAGCGCCGTGCCGATCCATGCAAAGGACTTATGACACGTCATAGATACTCTGCAGTTGTTATCGGTTGCCGTATGTGGGACAATTGAGCAAGCAGGAGACGGAAAGGGGAGGGCCATGATCTTCTACTTCACAGCAACGGGCAACAGCCTCTATGCGGCGCGCCAGATTGGCGGCGACGACGAGCTCGTCAGCATCGCGCAGGAACTGCGCAAGACCGACCGGCACTACGCAGACGACGTCATCGGCATCGTTGTGCCGCTCTACGAGTTTGACCTGCCGAGCGTGGTGGAGAAGTTCATCGCGGGCTCCACGTTCGACGCGGACTACTTCTTCATCGTCTCCACGTACGGCATGCACAACGGCGGCATCGCGGAGCGCGTAAGCAAGCGACTCGAGGCTGCCGGCAGGCACGTGGACTACTACAACACCGTGATCATGGTGGACAACGCGCTGCAGGTGTTCGACATGGCCGAGCAGATGCGCATCGACCCCGAGAAGAAGGTGGACGAGCAGCTCGCCGCCGTGCGTGCGGACATTGAGGCTCGCAGGCGCTACATCCAGCCGGCCACGCAGGAGGAGGTCGACTTTTACGAGGGTTACATGGCAAATCCGGCCTTCGACCTGCACCCCCGCCTCGACAACCCCCTCTATCGCCTGACTGACGCCTGCATTGGGTGCGGCACCTGCTCGCGCGTGTGCCCCATGCGGTCCATCACCATGGTGGACGACAAGCCGACCTGGGACTACACGACCTGCGCGGGCTGCTACGCCTGCGTCCAGGCATGCCCGAAGGCGGCCATCCGCTTCGCCAAGTACAAGGAGCCCAACCCCGAGGTGCACTACCGCAACCCGCACGTCACGCTGATGGACCTCATGCGCGCAAACGGCTAGGAGTAGGCACGCATAGCCTGGTCAGATCCCGCCGTTGCCGGTAATGTGCCGAGGCAACGGCGGGTCGTTGGCTACCGTTGCACGTTAAGTTTGGTGATGTGGTCCCGTAGAGGGGATGGTGGCAAAAAAAAGCTAGCTTCTGCAAATGTTGATTTATTGATGTTGAGGCGGCCACTGCGTCTACCTGCGGTTTTGTTTTTGAGGTCTTTTCGGTTGGGCCCCAGAAGGGGCGTAACACCCACCGAGCGGCGCAGACGCACACCAAGCCGAAAGGCCTGTTTTGCAAAAGCGCAGGTAGACGGCTTGTGGCATTACATCATTAAATGAAATAAAAACAGAAACTCGCGTTTTTTACCACCACATTCGCGAAAAGCTCCACTTTGGCCATTTTCGTCAGAATAACGTGCAACGGACGCGCCTGCAGACGCGAGAAAACCCGCCTGCCAAGCGCGGCAGGCGCTCGGCCGCGCGATCCAACACGTACAATGGGGTCGGCAGACGTGAAAGGGGGCGCCATGGCGTCGAGCGCGGAGTACCTGGGGTACGTCCTCGACCTGCTGGCCGACGTGCCGGAGGTCACCACGCGGAAGATGATGGGCGAGTACCTGCTCTACGCGTCGGGCAAGCTCTTTGGCGGCATCTACGACGACCGGTTCCTCGTGAAGGACACCGCCGCCTCGCGGGCGGCCCTCCCCATGCGCGAGGTCCCCTACGATGGCGCGCAGGAGATGCTGCTGGTGGACATCGAGGACCGCGAGTCCATGGCCGAGCTGGTAGACGCGATGCTGCCAGAGCTGCCCGAGCCAAAACGCCGCAGGTAGGCGCGGCCGACCCTAGTTTTCCGAAAGCTTATTGGCAAATTCCTCAAGTCGCTGCTCGAGCGGCGGTACGCAGGCGTCCATCCAGTGCTGGCGCGACAGGTAGTACGTGAACGCTGGCCCCAGCTTCTCCTTGTCGAGCCTCAGCGGGCAGAACGTGACGCCCTTGCCGAGGCGATGGAACGCGAGGTCGATCTCGTTCAGCACGTGCTGCGACTTCAGGCTGTGTTCGCCGATGATCACCACAAAGTGCGTGCAGCGCTCGATGGCATCCACGATGGACGACGCATAATCACCCGACCGGACGTCGCGCGGCGCATACCACGCCTTTATCCCGCGCGACTCCAGCTTGACGCACAGGTTGTCAGCGATGTTCTTGTCACCTGAGGAGTAGCTAATGAAGGCCAGCTTGTCGGCCGTCTGTGCAGCGTTGGCGCCGGGCACGGAGGCGTCCGCCCGTGTTGAGCTCTGCGCAAACGAGTACGAGGTATCTAGCGCGCGGGCGAATTGGTACGCCTGCCCCTGATTCCTCGTGATGATATGGATGTCGCGTACCCACTCGTTGCGCATGAGGAAGCTCAGGCACTCGTTGAGCACGGGGATGCTGATGAGCTCCGTGGCAACGTGCTGGTTGCCGCCGCCCAAGACCGGAAGGCCCAGCGACTCCACGCACATGCCGGCGCATGTGGCAAGGTCGAGCATGAGGAAGTAGGCGTGGATGGAGCTGAGAATGGACTGCTCGAGGTCGGTGGACTGGTCTTGGTTATGGAGCGAAACCATCTCGATGCAGCCGATGCGGCTGAAGGGGAGCGCGGCTCCCTGCACCTCACGCGAGAGCCACACGTTGCAAAGATCGCGCAGGTCAATGGCGGGGTCGCGCGCGAGGTTCTCGACCGATATGCCCTTCCTCAGCAGAGCTCCCAGCAGCGTGCTCTGCACGGGATAGTAGTCGCGCCGAAAGGCAGAGATGGTCATGACGTCCAGGGGCTCGCGCCAAACATGGCCGAGTAACGTCTGGATGGGCTGGTGCGCCTGTGCTCGCGACTACTCCTGTGTCTCGGCCGGCTGCTCGTCCTCAACTACGCTCATCCCGCAGAGCTTCTCGGTATCGCGCTTGAACCGGATGAGCACCACAAACTGCAGCGCGATGGAGATCGCGCACACAGCAAGCGCGACCACAATCCCTATGATCTGCGCGCTTTCTTCCGTGGCGTTAAGCGCCGCGTTGGTGGTTGTGGACGCATCAAACACGGTGTGCCACAGCACGGGCAGCACCATGGCCAGAAGCGTGTGCTTGACGCTGCCGCCGGTGCCCGCACGCTTGTTGAACCTCGCAAGCCCAAGCTCGACACCCATGAGCAGGCCAAACACCATGTGCATGGCAAAGAAGAGCACGCGGAAGACAGAGCCCACGGGGTTCGTCATCCCATAGATAAGGTCCTCTAGGCCGGTGAAGCCAAAGCCGACGCCGGCGCACAGGAGGCCGTACTCATAGACGTTCTTCGGCTTTACCACCAGCACGACGATGAGGAACATCAACAGCTTTATGAGCTCCTCGGTAAAGCCGGCCATGAAAAAGGCGTTGACCAAGGAGCGCAGGACGGGCGAGGACGTCAGCACCGCGAGGCCACCCGAAATTGACGCGGTTAGAAACCCCGTGCCTATGAACGCGGGCACCATGAGGAAGACCGAGACAACTCCGAGCGCCACGGGGATTGCCGCCTGCCGCTTGCCGATTGGCTCGGGAAGCTCGCGCTTGTACATCCTGACGTATGCGACCGCGCAAAGGACGGTGGCGATCACTGCGGCAATCAAGCCCATCTTGCACCTGCTATCTCGTCGGTGAATGCTGCGATACAACATGATACCACTGAGCAGGACCTGCGGCGGAGCTGCGTTTGCGGGGCCGGAGCTGCTCTGCCAGTGTTTACGTTCTGGGGTCGTTTCAGGTCAACATTCGCAAAAAGCCCCATTTTGGCCGATTTCGCCACATTAACGTGCAACAGCCAGGCAGCGAACCGAGCCAGTGCTCGAATCATCGGGCGGTGAGCCGCTGAAAGTAAACTCCCAGTTGACCTAGGGCGTCGTTGCCGCAGGTATCGTTCTGGTCAACGAGGTAACGCACGACGGTCGCAGAGAGGGGAAACGCCATGGAGATTACCGTTGACAGGCCATCGAGATTGCGAAAGAGGTGCTGGAGTGCGAGCAGGTCCAGCTTAGCGAGACGAGCGAGGTGTACGTAGCTGCGGTCTATCGCGAGAACGGCGCGCAAGGGTTTGGGGAAATGCCCATCTCAATCGACAAGAAGACCGGATTCGTCAAGGTAGTGATACTGCCCAGCGACGAGGGGTTCGCAATCATCGGTGACTGTGAGTTTGCGGGGATTGGGTAGCTTGCAGCGGACCACAAGGTCGGACCTTGTGGTCCGATGGTTGCTGGGCGGGGTCTGCGTGGGCCGCGAACTGCACAGCACTGTTCTGTTTTTCAAGGCCGCAACTCATCTACCTGCGGCTCAAGGTTTGTGAAGCTCAAAAACAGAACAGTGCTGTGCAGTTCGAGGTGGTGCGGAAAGATCCCAAATCCCATCTCAAAGCTCGTCCGGCATTGAGCTCGCAGCTAAGGAATGCCAATCAGCAGAGTCCTATGCTTCACATGCCCCAAAAGATTGGAAGGATTGGAGCCGAACATGGCTAGGAAGAATCGTCAGACAGAGCAGGCAAAGACCCCCTTCTACAAGAGGAAGTGGTTCATCATCCTGATAGCTTTCCTCCTGCTTGGAGGGTGTGTGCGAAACTGCACGAGCTCTCGTGGTGACAATAAAGAGCAGGTAGAGCCTATCGTGGAGGTCGAAGAGGCGGCGTCTCCCGAAGACAACAAGGGCGAGCAGGAGAGAGAGGCTCCCACGTCCGAGAAGGATGAGTCAAGCCAGGAGGCTGAGGCTGAGCCCGCGGAAGCCGCGCTCACCATCGACCTCGTCGCGGGCAAGGAGAACGAGTACAGCGAGTCGCGCACTTGGAATGCTGGGACCGAGTTTGAGGAAACGCAGCTGGTGTATTACGTCCCCGCAGGCACCTATGAGGTCACCAATGCAGGCGAGTACCCGACCCAGGTAAACGTGTACGAGGGCGTAGCCGTTAACGACGAGGGTTGGGAGGAGCCAGCAAACGTAGGCGACATCATTACGCTCAAGGTGGGGGAAACCGGCCAGATCACGGTTCCCGAAGGCTACTACGTTGACATCGCCGAGCCGACCCATGTGGTGCTGGAGATGAAGTAGGAGCAGGAGAGAGGCCCAGGCAAGATAGACGCCCGGGCCCCTCCAGTACACGCGGATGTTGACGCCCCACCGCCATTTCAGGTCAACATTCGCAGGGGCTGCATCACAAGGACGCATTCTCATTCAAGGCGGTAAACAGACCGTGCCCTTCATGCGATAATCGATGCCATTGCTGCAGAATACTGGCATATGGACCGTCATGAAAGGGCACAGATATGGAAAACGAAGGCGTCGAGGGTCGGGATGAGCTGTCCAAGGACGCCGCTCAATCGGCTGCGGTGTCGCCCAATCCAGAGGAGCTCGACCCAGAGAAGCTAGACACCGGCCTAGCCGATCGGCGTGAGATCACGCATCAGGCTCAGCTCGACGCCCTCGAGGCGGTATCGGTATTGAGCGTTGCCATGGAGTCTGACGAGAAAGCTGACCAGGCCATGCGCTCGCGCATCGCCGCAGATCGCGCGCGTGATTACGAGCGGGCAAGGGAGTACCAGACGGTCGAGCGCGAGGCAAGGCGCAAGGCCAATGCCGATCACAGCATCGCCACCGAGAGCGCTCGCCGCGCGTATGAGGCCGTCAAATTCAGCGCCCCAAACAAGATGGGCTTCATGCGGGTCGTGCAGCTGGGCTTTATCGCGCATATCTTCGCGACGGTCATCGCCCTGCTGTTGGCCACGCGCGATAGCGTTCCTCTCAGCATAACGCTTGCGGTGGACTGGATAACGGTCATCCTCGAGGGCATGGCGCTGTGGATGCTTGCCTATCGCTACAAGCTGGCCCGCCCGTTCATCATCGGCTTATCTATCGCAAGCTTGGTCATCGACCTTATCATCCGAGTGACCACCCATTCGTTTAGCCTGCTTCTGTTCATAAGCGACGGGCTCTTCTACCTGTTCCTGATCTTCTACTTCCTCTTCTCACGGCGCGTCAAGGCAACGTTGGTCAACGACCTGTCCTCATATCGGCCATGGAAAGAGGGCAAAGCCTTTGTGATTGAGCGGCGCGGGTGGCCGTTCTATCGCAACCTCATCATCTATTTCATCACGTTCTCGGTCCTCGGCCATTGGATGGAGATGGCCATGTGCCAGCTCATCATTGCCGGGCTTGTGGAGGGCGATTACGACCCCTCCAACACCATGCTCTGGCGTGATTGGCTGTACCCCTTCCCGATGGAGGGCGCTGCCGTCGTGCTCATCGCCGTGGCACTCTATCCGCTCTACGACTGGCTCAAGCGCAAATATGGAGCGGGGCTGCGCGCGCATTTGTTGAGCTTTGTGGCAAACGCGCTCACCTGCTCGCTCATCGAGTTCTGCGGAGGCCTTGTCGTGAATTCCCATTATGAGCTTTGGGACTATCGCAACAACTTCGGCAACATCATGGGTCAGGTCTGTCTGCAGAATGCGCTGGCCTTTGGTGCTGCCTGTTCGATCATCGCGTGGTTTGTGTATCCCATGCTCGAGAAATGGATTGCGAGCCTGCCCTACGATGTGATGAACATCGGTTTCGTTGCCACGCTCGCCTTCGGGTGCGTCACCTGGGCGCTGTATGTCGTGGACCTGCCTGCCCTTTTCGATAAGTTTCATGTGGATACGACGATTACGCTACCGTTCGACTTCATGAGTGACACCGGCCCAGATTCCGCCAGCGACGAAATCGTGCGTCTCAGACTCACTGCTTCGGATCTGCGTCAGCGATTGGCCGAGGAGGAGGGGCTCACCGAGGAACAGAGGGCAGAGCTGTCTGCGCAACTCGAATCCATCGAGCAGAGCATCGGTGTCATGGAGACGACGCTCGCGAGCGAGGTGCCTGATGCTACGGAGAGTTTTGCGCCTGCGAACGGGTAGCTCAGAGTCTCTAAGAGACGGATAGCTCGGATGGAGTCGGGCTTGTAGGACAAAATGCGTGCCCGGTTCAGGGGTGTTGACGCAGGTCAACACCCCTTTTTTGCTGGCTTTGAGTTGAGGGGGAGGATCTTTCGAGGTCGCTGGTTCACGGACCTGGACGAGAGCGCGCTCACGGCCTTGCTGGCGCCTGCCGGGGAGGATGAACAGTCTGGCCTCTCCAGTACCTGCTGATGCTGACGTCCTGGAGCCATTTCAGGTCAACACTCGCAAGAGGGGAGATCTTTCCTTGCTGGTTGGTCACGAATAGAATTGACGCGTATGGCAGCATGCCCGTCCCATTAACGAGGTACTATGACGACGTCGTTCTATACCAACAGCTCTGAGGTCAAGTTCATCAACAAGCTGGGGCTGAAGCTCTAGGGGCAATTCGTCGGGCCAAGGGTATCTCGATTAGCTATCCCTTTAGTGCCTTCATCGATCGAGATCTTGCTCAAACCAACACTCGTGGGTACGGTTGATCAGACCGAAGGATGTGCCCATGACGTATCCAAGCATCACAATCGAGTATGACAGCGCACCAGATGCGCTCACGGTTGCGCGTGCTGAAAAACTCGTGCCGCCTGAATTCATCCCAGCCTGGGGCTGGTATCAGAGCATGGAAGGAAAGAGAATTCCACGGCTTCCAATGGGGTCGTCCGCGCCTGAGGGGATTCCCATCAAACTTGCTGCTCAACGTGGCATTCATACGCCAGGTGAAAGCAGCATCAGTGGGGGATGGCGTAACGGCAAGAAGTATGGAACTTGGCTGCTTGATTACCAGATGCAGTCAACCGAAGAGGGTCGTGAAAGACAGTGGGACCAGAACACTCCGCTGATGAACTGCCTCGGGGACGGAGTGCCTGTTGGAGTTCTGGTGGGACAGCCAGGCGGAGGGTACGTCGTTTTTGGTCTGGCCTTTGTAGAACGCTTCAATCGCGAGACGGGAATGTTTACGCTACACGGTCCTGCTAACAGGGCTTCGGACGTTGACCAACGGTACTGCGCGATGCCCATCCCTGAGCTTACCGGGATAGAGCAACAGCAGCTTGAAGAGCTAAGGAAGCTGTCGTTTGACGATACCGATGAACGTGTGAAGGCATTCGTACAGCAGGTGAAGCGAGAGAGGCAAGCGCAGTTTAGCAAGGCGGTGTTCGCTGCTTACCAAGATAAGTGCGCAATCAGTGGCACGTCGGTACATAAGGTGCTCCAGGCTGCACACATCGACGACTATCGGGGGAGAAGGTCCCAGATTGTTCAGAACGGCGTGCTTCTTCGTGCTGACCTGCATCTCCTATACGATGCGAATCTACTAAGTATCAGACCGAACGATTTGGGCATTGAACTGGCAGATGTCCCAGGCATGCAGGAATATGAGCAGGTGCTAGGGGAGAACCCGCGCCTGCGCGTGCCGCTCGACGAGAAGCTGTGGCCTGACGAGAAGCTGCTTGAGGTCCATTACAAGCGGTTCTTGTTGGGGAACAGGGCTGCGTAATAGAAAAAAGCACGTCTGGGTGCTTGGGGCCATGCGCCCCGTTGGCTGCCGTTCAATGGCACATGCTGCACACTGGTAATTCTCAGGCAGTTTGTTGGAACCCTTGCTTTTATAGGGCAAGAGAACGCTGAAGACATGTCAAGCATTAGTGTCTGTCGACGCCTCTTTAGCCATTCATGTCCGGTATAAGGCGTATAGTCACAGATGTGCATTTCGCCGATGACAAGGAGTCTGAGTTGACCTATAGGAGCATAGATTTGTTTGCTGGCATTGGCGGTATACGTCTCGGGTTCGAGGAGGCGTTCGGCGCCGACTTGCAAACGGTCTTTGTCAGCGAATGGAATAAATACTCCAATCAGACATACCTTGCCAACTTCACAGATCCGTTCCCCATTGTCGGTGACATTACGAAGGTGCCTTCCGACGAGGTTCCGGACCACGACATCCTTCTTGCCGGATTTCCTTGTCAGCCGTTTTCGATTGCCGGGGTGTCCAAAAAGAACAGCCTTGGGAGGGCGACGGGATTTGCGGATGAGACCCAGGGGACGCTTTTCTTCGATGTGGCCCGCATAATCGACGCCAAGAGGCCACGTGCTTTCCTTCTCGAGAACGTAAAAAACCTCGTGAGCCACGACAAGGGCAACACGTTTAGGGTTATCATGTCCGTCCTTACCGAGGAGCTCGGCTATCACGTCTATTGGAAGATCATTGATGGCAAGGCGTGGACCCCACAGCATCGTGAGCGCATCTACATCGTAGGCTTTAGGGATGACGTCTACTTCGACTGGGGTGACCTAGAGGTCCCGCCCGAGGGCGGCGGCATATTTGCCGATGTTGCTGAGTTTGATGTTGACGACAAGTATACGCTCAGCGACAAGCTTTGGTCATATTTGCAGGGATATGCCGAGAAGCATCGGGCGAGGGGCAATGGCTTCGGATATGGCCTCATTGGACCTGAGGATACGACGCGGACCATTTCCGCTCGCTATTACAAGGATGGCTCGGAAGTGTTGGTGAGGCAGGAAGGAAGGAACCCAAGGCGGCTCACTCCGAGAGAGTGCGCTAGGCTTCAGGGTTTCCCCGACAGCTTCCAAATCCCCGTGTCCGACACTCAGGCGTACCGACAGTTCGGCAACTCTGTGTGTGTCCCAGCGGTTGCTGCGGTTGCACGTCTGATGAGAAGGTCGCTGGAGGCCTAAGCAATGAACTATGGGGTGCTGAAAGATTACGTTAAGGGGGCAATGTGTAAGGAGATGCCCGGGATTGATATACCCGGAGCGAACAAGAGTCACCAACACGAGTTTCAAGGATCAGCACCGCTCAAGATTCTCCTCGGCGACCAAGACAGGAAGGGCATTCCTGCGAGGTTTATTTACCTTGAGGACGAGGAAGAACCGATCATAGACAGAGGCTACCTCTCATGGTATGACGCGAGGCGTAAGAACCCGAACCGACATGCCGAGTGGAGGCTCTACTACTCAGACAACGAGCCCATAATGCACGCGCGTGTTGGCGACACGCTTACGCTTGCGGTCATGCAGGACGACAGCCTCGCTGCCATAATCACGCGCAGGGATTCCACCATCGATACACAGCTCAAGTGGTTGTTCGGTATTGGTGACGAGCGCGTGAGGGATTACTACGTTGGCACTAATGAGAGAATGCCCGTAGGGGCGATAGCCTCCATCGTGCTTGAGGCAATCGGAATCGAGGTAAGTCTCCCCAGAACTGCCGATGAGCTCGTCGAGGACATGCTCTTCAGGTACCCCAACGGACTGCCGGCCACCTTCGAGTATTCGTCCTATTGCCGCTCGACGTTGGGAACTATCGATTACGCCCACGACGACCCGGACGAAGTCATATATGCTGCCTTCGAGCGTGAGGAGTTGTTGTTCCGTGCATATGAGAGGTATGAGGCGGAGCTCGAGTTCCCGAAGTTCACTAATCCAATGGACGTGGACGGGATTCTCAAATACTCGATGAGCCTCTTTCAGAGGAGGAAGTCGAGAGCGGGGAAGTCTCTTGAGCACTCGCTCGAGGCATTACTCAAAGCGCGGGGAATCAGCTACACAGCCCAAGCGATTACCGAGAATAACGAGAAACCTGACTTCCTGTTTCCCTCCGAGGAGCTCTACCACGACTTGTCGTTCCCGCCTGAAGGTCTAACCCTGCTTGGCGCAAAGACCACTTGTAAGGATAGATGGCGGCAGGTGCTCTCGGAGGCGGACAGGATTGGCGTGAAGCATCTCGTGACGCTAGAACCCTCGATTAGCGTGCGCCAGACAAACGACATGCGTGACAAGGGACTCCAACTTGTCGTCCCCACCCCTCTGCATGCGACCTACAAGGTGTCGCAGCGGGAGTGGCTGTGGAGCGTCTCGGAATTCTTCTCTCTTGTCGAGTGGCGAGAGCGGATATTTTCGAGGCCTGCGAGGCTGTAGAAAGGAAGCGCTATGGGCAATAAGGTGGAGCGAATTGAGTGGAAAGAGCTGCTTGAGTCGCAGCCTATCCTCCCATTCGATGCGAGTCTTAAGCTCAACAACCTCGGGGAAGTTGGCTTCACCACGATTACCCGTGCAAACCTTGCGCTGCTCCGACGGGCTAGAGAGTGTGGACACCCTGGCATAATCGTGAGCTGCCCAGACTTCGAGCGAGAGTCTCTCGCCATCGTCTTCTTGGCTTCACTCCTTCACCTGACAGATGGTAGTGGGGGTGGGGCGCACGAGGTGAGGGCCGGAGAGGTGGCGTCTGTCGGCAGGTGTGTCTTCCGCGTCTCCGAAGTCACCGACAATGACGTGAAGTTTACGCAGGCAACCAAGAAGTACAAGAGGAATAGGGGGCTAAGCTTTGCCCTTACTAGGAACATGGTGCCTGTGGTGCATACATGCAGCGACGATACGGAGCTCACCCGTCGCGAGGACCTACCTCTGCACCAAGCAGCAAAAGAGTACAGAGAGCTTCCCGAGAATGCAAGGATGCTCCAAGACATGTGTGGGAAGAGCGTGCCCGCGGTTGGGTACATAACGTCACCGTCTATGTACCTCAACGAAGCTCCGACATATATCCAGAAAGGTGACATCCTCATAGACGGTTATCCCGTTCCGCTCTCAGATACCATGCCTATTACCTATCTTGCGACGACGGGTGAGCGTAAATCGGGCTTCGGGCTGCCTTTCGAGGCTCCACCATCACTCGTTGTTGCACCGCGAGAGGACGGCATGGGGGACGGCTACCCCATCATCGAGTACGCGAGGGACGGCGGCGAGCTCGACTTCGTCTCGTTTGATATGCCTGGGCCGGAGTTCCTCGACACCACGCTATTCGATGATATCGACGAGCTCGTGGACGAGGGCGTTGCAATGATAGGGTTCTGTGACCGATGGACCCTTGATAGGGTAAAGCCTCTCGAGGAAAAGGGTTTCCTCGTATTCGACTGGGATCGCTGCGTCGCGGCGAAGGCGTTCCCCGAATTCAAGCTCACGAAGGCACAGACCTCAGTTGCTCAGGGAAGGCATGAGACGGCATTACCCGTTGAGGAGGGTGACACGGGCATCTCACAGGCCAAGGCCGTGATTTACGACAAAATGGGGAGGGTCTCGTCCTCCTCGGACGACGTGATGGCCGCGAAAGAGACGCTGTTCAGAGTGCTCGGATCTGTCATTCGGAGGACCGAGATTCCATCCTCAGACTATTGCCTAGAGCAGCGTCAAGCTGTCGACGAGGCGCTTTCCGACATCGAGCACTCCGGAATACTGAATCGCTGGGACTGGAGCGACCTGCGCGTTGCGTGCGAGCGCGTGAAGGAGTGCCTCAGGTCGGACAGGGCGCTCCCGAAGGAGGACGCTGCATATAAAGCGATTTCAGGCAGGCTCCTCGCCGGCCAGCCTGTGGTGCTCGTCGTTGACAGGAGCCGCTCTGGATCCGTGTACGACTATTGGGTGGATGAGCTTGAGTACAACGATTGCCCGGTAGATAGGTTCAGTGTGCTCAATACGCGCGAGTTCATGGCGGGGAAAGGGCTCCAAGGTGACGAGTGCGCGGTGTTCAGCGGATGGTATGACCGTGGGACCATGGATCGGGCGCTCCACTCAGGCATCGCCTCGGACGTCGTGCTCCTGCTCTACAGCGACGGGCAAGGGGGCCTCGAGATCGAGTGGTGGCAGACTGCGAAGCGCGCATGGCGCCTCTCGTCATACCGATGCGCCCAGGCAACGAGGCGGACTCTCAGAGAGCTCTCGATCGTGCCCTACGGGCAGGAGCCGAAGAAGCCGGCAGCTGTTGCTGCGGCAAGGCCGTCCATACTGGGCGGAGAGCGAGACGACTCTCCCACGGCCGTGGTCACCGACGTGGTGGCAAGGCGTATCCAGCGCGACGTGGCGCGGGGAGGAGAGAGGTCGGTACGCGCCGTACCAATCATCTTCGACGACGGATCCCACGTCTGGCTCACGTCCTCAGAGGGACGACGAGGCGCCTCCGGAAGGCTCACCGTCATCACTGACTGCCTTGAGGGCCTTGAGGACGAGCCTGTGAAAAAGTCCGCAAGCGCAGTGCTAAGGGGCGACGTCGTTCTCGTCACGCATTCCAATAGGGACTATATCGTCGAGACAGCTGAGCAGGGCCTGAGCAATTACGACCAGCTCCTTGACATGGCGCAGGCTTGGAGAGGCCCGGTCGACCGTGCCAAGAGGAGGGGGCTGACCGATCGAGAGATAGTCGACGCAATCAGCGGGAGACTGCCAGGAAGGCGCAGGGAACAGACCGTTCGCAGCTGGATTTCCGGTAACCGTATCGCGCCGCAGTCAGAGGACGACATCCGGGCGGTGTATCTGGGGCTGGGCGAACGCGTGACTGACGCGGAGGTCAAGTCGATAGCTGCTGCTGCAGAGCGAATCCGCACCTCCCACCGGCTGACCGGACGCATGGCATCGGAGAAGATGGTCGGAAAGTTCATAGACGACGTCAGAGTCTATGGCGTCGAGGACGCGGTGAACGGATTTGGGGCAAGGCATCGCACCGGCGTCGTGGAGCTCCTGACCGTCAGGGCGGTCGGCGAGCCTCAGTACGTGTCCGTCGAACGCGCGGAAATCGTGTAGGGGGAGCGCATGAAGACAGCGGAGCAGCAAGACAACGAGCTGAGAGACAGCCTCTACAAGGCAATCTACGAGGAGTTCGTCGGTCCTCTCGACTACGAGACGGAGGAGACGCTCAAGCTAAGGCCAACCGAGCGCTACTCGGCGGGGGTGCTGCATCCCATCGGTTCCGAGTTCGCCGAGTTCAGCGATGGCGACGGCGGAGGAGAGGCCGACGCTGCCACAGGAGATGCGTCAGGCGCTGCCGTTCAGTACGCGGACGTCCCCGACTCCTCTGGCTCAGGCGCCTCGCAGGAGGACGGCGACCTCGACGAGCCGATATCGCTCTCGAATGCCAGAAGGCAATCGGCCATCAGCATGACCATTGCCGTACGCAGTTCTGACGAGGTGAAATTCATCGCCCGTGCCGCGACCTACGAGAAGCAGGGTATTGCCGACGAGCGTACGTTCGTCCGTCATCCCGCGACATATACCCTCAGCGTAGAGGACGTGCGCGTGCCGAGGCGACCGGGCCTCCCGAGGCGATACAAACTAGACGGGCGTGGCCTCGAACTCTGGGTCGTCTTCAGGAGGCATATCGACGGAGCCGACGTGGTGACGGTGGCCCTCTGCAACACGCTCAGGAACTCCGACGAGCCCAGCGACTGCTACTACCAGGCATCCCTGAGAATCGAATCAAGGGATGGGCTCATCCCTCCGGTCTGGCAGGGAGACGCAGACGAGGTGCTGAGCGAGGAGGAGGCCGGCAAGAGGCTCATCTATCGCGACATCATGAACTACGCCATCGGCCACGGCTGCGCCACGGGCTGGGACGAGAAGAGGCCGGTGCTCTGGGCCGAGACCCGCGTCATGCCGGTGGCGGAGACCCATCCGACGGGGCACAACCACCCCATGATGGAGGGCGTCTCGCTAGGGCTCGAGTCGTTCGGGAAGCCGGAGTCGTGGGACGAGACAAGGGCCTCGATCGCCGAGATGTGCGCGAGGTACTCGAGCTGGATCGACGGGATAGAGTCCCGCATCCCGGGGCTCCCCGAGGAGCACGTTCCTGCCGCGCGTCGCAACGTGGGCCTCTGCCGCAGCTGCCTCGATAGGATGAGGGACGGACTCGGCATACTGGAAAGCAACGCTACCGCCAGGAAGGCCTTCCACATGGCCAACCAGGCGATGTTCGACCAGTTCCTGCACTACAGCGTGGTGAGCGGCGAGCGGGCGAGCGTCGACGAGCCGCTCTCGTACACAAGGTCGTGGCGCCCCTTCCAGCTCGCGTTCATCCTCATCAACGTCCGCCCCATCGTCGACGAGGCGTGCGACGAGCGGAATATCGTCGACCTCATCTGGTTTCCGACGGGCGGCGGTAAGACGGAGGCGTACCTCGGGCTCTCGGCGTTCACGCTGATACACGAGCGCCTGTGCGGCAGGTGCAGCGACGGCGTGACCGTCATCATGCGCTACACGCTTCGCCTGCTCACATCACAGCAGTTCGACCGCGCCTCCTCGCTCATCTGCGCGCTCGAGTCTATGCGGAGGCGCATGCCCGACGTCCTCGGAAACCGCGAGTTCAGCATCGGGCTCTGGGTCGGGAGGGACACCGCACCGAACACGAGGAAGGATGCGATATCAACCTGGTCCGAGGCGACGAAAAAGGACGGGAGGAACGCGTTCCCAGTGCGGTGCTGCCCGTGGTGCGGGACCGATATGGAGTCCGACCGCAAGAAGTCCTATCGCAGGATCCGCACCAAGTCGAGAGACAAGAGCGTAGGCTTCTTCTGCCCGAACGACCTCTGCGAGTACTCGAAGGGCGACGGGCTGCCCCTCAAGGTCGTGGACGAGGACATATACGAGGAGCCGCCATCGCTCGTGCTTGGCACCGTCGACAAGTTCGCCACCCTGCCGTACCGACCCGAGGCGCTCTCGATGTTTGGCATCACCGCGACGGGCGAGCGACTCAACCCGCCAAAGCTGGTCATCCAAGACGAGCTGCACCTCATATCCGGCCCGCTGGGGTCCATGACCGCCCACTACGAGACGCTGGTTACTGAGCTCTGCGCGAGAGACGATAGTGACAGGAGGCTGGTGCCCAAGGTGGTCGCATCGACCGCCACGGTGAGCCGCGCCAAGGAGCAGTGCAACCAGCTCTATGCCTGCGGAGAGGACAGCGTGTTCCAGTTCCCTCCGTCGGGAATCGACTACGACGACTCTTTCTTCTCCATCGAGCAGAAGGGTGGGCGTGGCAGACGCTATGTCGGCGTTTTCGTGCCAGACCTCACCGCAGCCACCACGAGCATCAGGCTCTACGCCGACCTCATGTGGACCCCTGCGACATGGGAGGACGTGCCGGACGAGTGGCGCGACCGCTACTGGACGACGATCGGCTACTACGGCACGACGAGGGAGCTCGGCCAGGCGGTGACATGGATGGGGGGCGACATCCCAGAGCGCCTCCGCGAGCGCATGACGCGCGCCAGGGCCGAGGGCAAGGAGACCAAGAGGTACATCAACGTAGGGCGCGAGCTCACCGGCAGAAAGAGCGCCGACGAGGTAAAGGAAGGGCTCGACAGCCTCAAGATCTCCTATCCCGACAGGAGGGCGGTCGACCTCTGCTTCGCCACCAACATGATCTCGGTGGGACTCGACGTGGGACGCCTCGGGCTGATGGTCGTCGCTGGCCAGCCCAAGTCGACGGCGGAGTACATCCAGGCAACGAGCCGCGTGGGCAGAGACGTCGCAAAGGGCATCGTGTTCGTCGTGTACAGCACCACGAAGCCCCGCGACCGCTCCCACTACGAGAACTTCGCCATGTTCCACGAGAGCTTCTACCAGGATGTCGAGCCGTCGAGTGTCACCGCGTTCTGCAGACAGGTGCGCGATCGCGCGCTCTTCGGCACCCTCGCCGGCATTTACCGCTCCGTTCCCGGCGGAGTCGAGGAGTTCACTGAGCCAAACGCCCAAGCCTTCGACCATGCCGTGGAGACCGTGAGGCGGAGGGTCGAGGCGGTTGACCCGGAGGAGCTCGACGGCCTCGAGGAGGACATCGAGGAGATCGAAGACAAGTGGTCATCCGGGCGCTACGACCGGTGGCAGGAGCTCAAGACGGAGAACATGGACGAGCCCACCCCGCTCATGTTCCAGTGGGGGGCGGAGGAGCCCGACTACTGGAGCGGGGACAGCTTCAGGGTCCCCACGTCGATGCGGAGCGTCGACAAGGAGTGCAAGATCGAGATCGTGGGGCACTACGGCGAGTACGGGGACGAGGGGAAGGCGAAGCGCAATGGCAGGTAGGACGGGAAGAGGCGGCTACGGAGGCAAGGAGAAGAAGGCCGGGTCGACCAAGTACCCGCTGCGCATGGGTCAGCTGCTCGGCGCGTACAGCATTGGCTCCATCTACCCGTGCGACGCCCACACCACGGTTATGATCGCCGGGCTCGACGGATTCAACACCAAGAACATGCAGGACGTGCTCGACCTCCGCCTCGCAAAGCACATCGGGGTGAAACGCCTCCTCGCGCCACCCTCAGAGGACGAGGGCTTCGTCCCGTCGGTGCGCTTCCCCGGCTGGCTCTACTGTCCCAAGTGCGGCAGGATGAGACACTACAGCCTCTTCGACACAGCCAAGGCCCCCTACTGCAACAACCCCGACTGCAGCAAGGGGATGCGGTTCAAGCCTAAGCTGGTCCCCGAGCGATTCATCGTGGTGTGCCCGGAGGGGCACATCGACGAGTTCCCCATCATGCAGTGGGTCCATGGCGACGACTGCCCATCCCCCGGTGACCCCAAGCACGTAATCACGAGGCGGACGCGCGGCGGGAGCGCCGTGATGGGCGACATCGTGTATCGCTGCAGCTGCGGAAGGTCCCGGTCGCTGAGCGGGGCATCGTCCCCCGACATGCTGGTCAAGGTGGGCTACTCGTGCGGCGCCCGCCAGCCTTGGCTCGACAGGAGGGACCCGAGCGGATGCACGGCCGACCCTCACGACCTGCGCGTCGTGCAGATGGGCGGCACGAACGTCTGCTACTCCGACACAGTCAGCTCCGTGCTCATACCTGACAGCCTCGACCCTAAGGTGAAGGCGCTCGCCAGCAAGAACTACGAGCGGCTCGCGGAGATGGAGTCCAAGGGCATGCTGGATCTTGGCATACAGATGGTTGCCGAGACCGGCGGGCAGGATGCCGAGGCGCTCAGGGTGGCCTATGATAGGATCAAGAGCGAGGGCGACGACGTGCTGAGCGAAGGCGACTACCTGCACGAGGAGTACCTCACCCTGCGGAACCCTATGGAGCCCAAGAAGGGCGAGTTCGTGGGGCACTGGCTCGACGCTTCCGAGTACGACTCCCCTCTCATGGACGAGTACCTCACGGGCGTGTCCCTCATCGACACGCTGACCGTTACGCGGGCGCTTGTCGGCTTCAGCAGACTCTCGCCGGATGTTAATGCGGAGCAGTCGTTTGCCGTGCGGCGTCGGACGCTCTCGCGCCGACCGCTTGACTGGACGCTGGCAATTCAGACGACCGGGGAGGGCATCTTCATCGAGCTGGATGGCGAGAGGCTCTCAGAGTGGCGGGAGAGACCGCAGGTCAAGAGGCGTTTCTCCGAGATGCAGCGCCACCTCGATGAGTCGACTAAAGCACGCAGGCAGAGTCCGAAGGTGCTCAACCCCGACTATGTGGCGATCCACACGCTCGCGCATCTGCTTACCCTCGGGATCAGCGAGGTGTGCGGCTACTCAGCGGCATCCCTCCGGGAGAGGATCTACTGCGACAAGTACCTCGACGGCAACGACCGGCACGACGACATGCACGGCCTGCTCGTCTACACGGCCTCCGACAGCAGCGACGGGTCGCTGGGAGGCCTCGTCAGGTCCGGGACGCCCGGCAGGCTCGAGGGCATCCTGCTCGGCGCGCTGAGGAAAGCGCTCTGGTGCTCCGGCGACCCGGTATGCATCGAGTCGCACGGCCAGGGCCCAGACTCCTGCAACCTTGCGGCTTGCTACAGCTGCGCGCTCGTGCCCGAGACGTCATGCGAGACGGGGAACAAGTACCTGGACAGGGGGCTACTCGTCGGAACGCTCGATGACCGAGGCGTCGGGCTCATCGACGTTCGCGGGACCGACGCTGAGGGGGAGGGCTACGACGGCACCAGCCGCCTGAGCGCCGACTTCGAGTCCGCCACCGACCTGAGCGGGTCGGGGTTCGCAAGGGCCTGCTCGCTGGCGCTAGGTCTTTGCGCGAGTGAGGCGGAGAGGGACTTCGTCACGAGGCTCGGGCAGATGGGCGAGGGGCGGCGTCTCTCGTACCCGAGGATGGAGGTCACATTCTTCGACGAAGGGGACGAGGAGGCCGACGCGATGCTTGCCTGGGAGGAGGAGCGCATCATCGTCCTCGGGGAGCGCGCCACGAGGGAGTTCGAGGATGCGGGCTTCAGCTTGCACCCTGCGGGATGGGAGACCTTCTTCGCAGGCACCGACGACCCAGCCGAGGTGATCGACGCCCTCGAGCGGAGGTCGTAGCATGGCCGTCATGATACCCTCGACAGGGCCCAGGGACTTCGAGCCCGCAAGCAGGGAGAACCTCATCTACGACGCCCTAAGCACCCTACCTGACGACTACTACGTCGTACACTCGATGGGGATGCTTCTAACGAGCGGCGAGATGAGGGAGCGGGAGGTGGACTTCGTCGTCTTCAACCCGAGGCTCGGGCTGCTGTGCGTGGAGGCGAAGGCCGGGGCCGTCCACTGCTCGGACGGGGCGTGGTACTACGGCTCGGGGAAGGAGATGCCGTACGGCGGCCCCTATCGGCAGGCGGACACGGCCAAGTGGGCCATCCGCCAGCTGTTCGACGAGAGGAGGGCGTCTCAGCTGAAGGACCGGTGCAAGTTCCTCCATGCGGTGTGGCTCGTCTCGCTCAAAAGGTCAGACTTCGCTGGGGCCTCGCTGCCGCCGGAGGCGAGCCTCGACATCACGCTGTTCATGGACGACCTTGCCGACCCCGAGCCCAGGATTCGCGAGATCATGTCGATGCCCGTCGCCAACAGGGAGACCGACCTGACCCCGGCAGAGGGCCGCGAAATCGTGACGAAGGTCCTTTGCCCGGCGTTCTCGATCGCTCCGACGAGCAGGCTCGGCTACGACCTCACCGACGTCGTCTTCGCAAGGCTTCTCGACTCCCAGACGCGCATACTCAACTTCATACGAGACCAACGGTTCGCCGTGATCAACGGGGCGGCTGGCACCGGCAAGACCCTGATAGCGATGGAGCGAGCACGCCAGGCCGCCCGGCAGGGGAAAGTGCTGTTCCTCTGCTACAACTCGATGCTGAGGGACGACCTGGCAAGGAAGCTTGCGGATGAGCGAAACATCGAGGTCAGGACCATCGCCGGCTTTGCCTGCAAGATGTGCGGGACGCCCGAGCCCGACTACTACGACCTCGCTGATCGGCTTCTCGAATGCGCTGACAACGATGGCTTTCCCTACCGACATGTTGTCATCGACGAGGGACAGGACTTCGGAGTGGAGGACATCGAGCGATCGGGGATCCTCGAGCTGCTCCTCGAACTCGTTAGCGCGCGGAAGGGGACCTTCTACCTCTTCTACGACAGGCGCCAGTTCGTGCAGGGCTCTGCGATGCCGGAGTTCATCAACGATGCCGACTGCAAGCTGACTCTCTACGTGAACTGCCGCAACACCAAGAAGATCGCTCTCTGCTCCGTGCGCGGGCTTGGTGACAACGAGGCCGAGGACGTGCTCGACGGAGTGGCTGCGAGCGCGCCGCCCCAGCTGTACGCGTCGAGCGACCCCGCACTCCAGGAGGCATACGTCGACTCCCAAATTGCCGACCTGAAGTCCCACGGATTGAGGGACGTCGTGGTCCTGACGTGCAAGACTGAGGCCCGCAGTGCCCTGCGGGGCTGCGTGCGGCACGTCGGGCAGGGTATGGAGTGGAAGCGCGGCGGCGTCAGGTTCTCCACCTGCCGCATGTTCAAGGGCCTCGAGGCAGATGCGGTCATACTGGTCGACGTGGATGGCGACGCATGGAGAGAGCCTCGCTACGAGTATGACCCGCCACCTGGCCTGCTCTTCTACACAGGTGCGTCGCGAGCTAAGCATGAGTTACGTGTCGTGTGCGATATGGACGAGGACGGATGTAAGAAGCTGCTCGGCAGGCTTGGAGTCAATGCAGGTAGGAAACCCGTCTCTAGGCTCGCAAAGCACTTAGCGTGTGTCAACACGAGTGGTTTCTCTGTCAGCTTGTAGCTCACAGTGAATATGCGGTTCGGTTAATAACCTATACAGGTTACTGACCGAATCCCTGTGTTCGAGTGTAAATGTGTGATTCAAACTCTCAAATAGGCGTCCTGCCTCTTCCTTGGGTTGTGGAGGAGGCGTCTGCGCGTGCGTACGCAAGGACATAACCCGAATTGTGTCCTAGGGTGGGTGCAAACTGCGAACACGCGAAGTTGACTGCTTACGATGTCGGTTCATTAATGACCCTGGGACCGAGCGTGCGTGGGAGTCGATGAGGAGGGGAGACGCCGCGATGGTGCAGGACTACGGCTGCTACACGACTTTGTAGCTGAGCGAGAGTGGGGGCGGCAAGGAACGTGGGTGTATTAACGCATGCGACATTGGCTCGCCGAGTAGCGTCTTGAGCTTGGTGAGCTAGGCGTTTTATTCGTGTTGATAGGGAGGTTACGTGATGTCGAGCATGCAGTACATTTCGGCGAAGGCACACGTCGTCATGAACTCGGAAAGTGCAAGAAGTCTGGCCAAGAAGGTCATGGCGGTTTTCAGCTGCAGCAATTGGGATGTCGAATACCAGGAGGTGTCAGATGAGGACGGTGAGGGTTTCACAGACGTCGTGGTGAAGGTTGGTGGGTATGACAGCGCGCCATTTGAATCTATAGACAAGGTTCTCGGTGAGGTAGGCACATTGGGCAATGGGTCCTACGGCCTGATGATATGGGAGAGCGATTGGGGCATCGATGCCTTCGACTGCTACGGGGATGTGAAGCTTGTCGACTCAAAGTCCTGCGACGTGGAAACGGTCTGGAGTTCCGAGGACACACTCACCCTCCGCATCCGCATGACGGAGCAGGAGTGGGCGGCTCTGCTCGGAGTCGAACCGAAGCCCGTCAAGGTTGAGGTGGAGGGGCAGGGAGGCGACCCCTCCTACCTTCGGGTGCTTTCGGACGACTTCCTCGTGGCATGTGAGGATGCCGACGGAGAGATTCTCGCGCAGGTGTTGCCAGACGCATTCATCGAAGTCTGCGAGGACGATGGCGAAGCGGAGTTCGCCTACTATGACGCGGATTCCTATGAAGCTGACGACGGAATCGGGCAGATCGACGTCATATTCGAGCTCTGTGGGCACGACCTGCGCCACGGGACGTTCCAAAGGCTGGTTGCTGCCCTAGGTGAGAAGTCCAGCAACGCAAGTACCCTTCTGTGTCTCGAGAGCTCGATGGGGGCTGAGAACAGGATGGTGGATTCGGACTCTTTCTCGATGCTTACCTTCGTTTCGGACTGGGACAGCATCAGCGACGTGAGGGTGCTTGTTCCGAGGGCAATATGACGGCGATTAGGGCTAGGTGAAGTACTAGCGAGAATTGCGCTTCTTGACGAGTTCGGGAGGGTGGTTGCCATGGGCAATCTTGAGACGTTGACAGGTGCTGGAGCCGATGGCCCCGTGGCCCGCAGGGTTGCGGAGCTGCTGGACGAGGCGCGTGTGGGGCTTGACCCCGACAAGTGTTACTCGGAGGACCCACGCTGGGTGGGAGATATCGAGCTGATGCTCAGCGAGTACCTCGCGGGCGGCCTCGGGGACCTTGCGGACGACGCCGAAATGCGGAGCCTGCTCGACGAGCTCGAGGGGTTCTACACCGGTGCCGAGGAAGGCGCGACGCCGCCTGAGAAGCTCGTGCGTCGGTACGTGGAGCTCACGTTCGAGCGACGGCTGAACAGCCTGCCGACGTAAGTCGCCCTTCAAATGATGTTTGGCAAGTGACATAGGGAAGCGTGCCAGAATGGAAATTGACATCGAGGCTCTGAGGTCGTACCTGCTCGACCTGTGCGGGACGGCCGCCTTTGCCGACATGGCCGCCGCGCTGGTGGATGTCACTGAGGTTGAGCATGCCAGCGGCGAGGAGCTGCTGACTATCGCCTTGCGGCTCGGGGTGGACCCAACGGAGTTCGAGGCAAAGTAACAAGTTGCGGAGAAGCGAAAGGCTGACGATCGGGTCATAAGACAGGAGATACCATGGCAAACCAGTGCTGCACGAACCTTGCGATAATCGGCACCGAAAAGGTGGTCCGCGAGACGCTTCTTCTTATGGCCTCAAACCTTCGAGCTAACGGTGTCGTCGACGAAGAACTTCCTGACGAGAAGGCCACCCTGCAAGGCCTTGCATCATGGGCGAACAAGTACATTTCAGAGCCTCGCAACCTCTATCTGGAGGCCCTGAGCACCGAGGTGACCAGCAGCCCCTACGGAGAAATGGACGCCGAGGTTCTCGTCTCCAGATACGGGAGCCTCTCAACGCTCCGGATGGGCTTTGACACTCGTTGGGGACCGGCGGATCTCGGGCCTTTTGTTGAATCCCTTCCCTCGCCCTGTGGTTTCTACGCCCTCTCAGAGGAACCGAACATGGGCTTCCGGCAGAGGACGTTGATCCTGAAGGAGGATGGCGTCGCCAAAGACATCCGTCTCTCGTCTGAGTACCGATACTATGAAGGTCTGGCGAGCAGCAGAACCAACAGAGAGATAGACCGGTTTTATGCACAGATGCACGACACGCTGACGGGCCGGCCTGCTCCGATGCCCCACAACTATCACGAGAATGTGGCATGCGCGAATGACGTCAGCGAGCTCGAACGTGCTTGGCATAGGAGAGCCCCGGAGGTGCCGATAGACCTCAACAGGGTGATTGGCAGAAAGGCGTTCGACGCTCTCGTCTGGCTTCTCCAGAACAAGAGCTCGAGAGTATCCACGAACAAGTTCGACTTCGCGAAGGCGCTCGTCACGTGCTGCCGGGAAGAAAGGCGGAAGCTGCCGACGTGGTCCTTGGCGTGCTCCCCATGGACGGCGAGGTGCTTAACAAGGCGTACCGCGCCGTTGCAAAGCTGGAGGTTAGCGACCTACGAAATCACATCCTAGATAGGCTTGAGTCACTCTGCGACAAATGGAACCTTCCCCGGCCAAAGACAGTGCGGGCTACATCGGCCAAGAGCTCCACCACTGATTCTTCTGTCATCGGAGAGCATAGGACCATGGGAGGCATAGACTGGACGGTCATCGCGCAGGATGAAGGACGTCTTCTGCTAGTGGCATCCGAGAAGTTGAAGGACGACACCGGCAAGGTTCTCTTGAAGCGTTACCACGGAGAGCGAATCAATGTCACGTGGGAAGAAAGCGACCTGCGATCCTGGCTGAACAGGGAGTTCGTCGACCGGTTCGGCGATGAGGAGCGCGCGATGATCGTCCCCGCTCGCGTGGTCAATTACGATGGCGAAAACTATGGCGCTCCTGGGGGCAACGATACCGTCGACCGGGTCTTCTGCCTTTCATCAGTTGGCTTCAAGGCGCTCGTCGAAAGGAAGAGCCGCAAGTCGTATGGGGATAGTTGGCTTCGTTCGCCGGGCTACGCCCCCTATACCGCGTCATGCGTCATCAATGCGTGGGCGGACGGGATGGTCTACCAGGAGCTAGAGGTCGATGCGAAGGAACTCGCCATCAGGCCCGCGATGTGGGTGGAGGAGCCGGGGAGTACGGTTGGCGACGGAGGCTTCTTCAGTGCCGTGGTATTCGACAGGCTCGCGTCGTCCGCGAAGAAGCGACTAGCGATAGCGTGTCTCTCCGCGCCGCCGGAAGCGTCTTTTGGAAATTTGGAGCTAGTCGGGACCTACCTGCGGAGGAACTTCAAGCGAATCTGGCCCGACGTGCTGACGTCCCCCAGCGCACGGGCTGCGATTGAGGGGGCGTACCGTCTCGGCTACATAACTGCGGGCAACCTCGACGACATCACTGAGGCTGCAAAAGGGGTCGCCAGTCCTGAAGTCCCTGAGGCACTGGAAAGGATTGCCGCAAAGATCGGTCCCAAAGCGAAGAAGGCCCGCAAAGCTAACCCGTGGTCTGTGAGCGAGCTTAGGAAGCTGTGGCAGTACGGAAGCGCTGGCGAAGGACTCTCGATAACGGACTACAAGGGTTCGTCGCCCATAGCGTTGGTCCCGCGCACCATCGGAAAGAAGGACGTTACCCGCATAGGTCTTTGGCGGCTCAACGTTCCGGGGGACCCGCAGGTGCACATCGTGGTGCCCGGCACGGTAGCGAGCGTGAACTGGGGCAACCAGTGGCACCCGGTCGTCCACGCTCCGGCGGGTTCCCCCGCGTACCTCAGCGCTATGATGAGCGGGCTCACCGTGGTCGACCTACAGTACGACCCCGGCGAGAAGGGCTCGTACGAGAGGGCTGCGGAGGCCCGTGCCTCAGAAATTGAGGAGATGGCGGGACAAGCCTTTGCGGGGGAGACGTTCGAGGCCGCTCCGACCAAGGACTCAGAGGTGGGCGGCATCGTCACGCTCGGCAGATTCCCAAGCACTGGGGTTCCCGTCGCATGGAGGGTTCTCGGCAAGCGGAATGGCTACGCCCTCCTGCTTTCTGAGTACATAGTCGCTAACATGGCGCTCGGCCGCAAGGGCTGCGACTGGGCAAAGACTGCGGCACGGAAGTGGCTGAACGGCGAGTTCTTGGAAGGCTACCTCAACGACGAGGAGCGGGAGCGGATTGTCCAGTTTGGGCCCGATTGCCTCGGCGGGCTGGTCGATGAGGATCTCATCGATGGGGACAGGGCGTTCTGCCTGTCTTCCAAAGAGGCGAGGAGGTATCTCAAGCGCGAATCTGTAAGGCTTGCATATACGACGCCTTACCTGCACGGTTCAGTCCAGCGCATTGCCTTGGATGGCTCAATCCAGCCCTGTGCGTGGTGGCTGCGTTCGCAGGGCTCGCCCAGCTTCCAATTCGTGCTGGTAGGTAGGGACGGCCGCATCCTAACGAAGGGCTTGCCGCCAAAGGAGCAGGCAGGAATAAGGCCGGCAGTTCTCGTCAGACTGTGATTTTCGCAAGATGGATTGGCGGTTATGGCATTGATGCCCGTGGCAATCGGAGGGAGGACAACCATGGTTGACCAGCCGGACAACCAGCAGAAGTTCGAGAACTACCGCGTGCAGTCGCGGAGGCTGTCGAGCGCGCTGCGCAGCGGGTTCTACCCCGAGGCGGTCTTCATCGAGTACGCCATCATCGAGGACCACCTCGAGTCGGCGCTCACGCACGCTGGCGCGTTCAACCCCAACGTGCAGAGGAGCATCACGTCCAAGCTTTCGAAGCTCGAGAAGCTCTGCGAGAACAGGAGGGGTCTTGCGCGCAGGTACTTCTCAGCGGAGCTGCTCGTAGCGATCCGCGCGTGGAAGGACCGTCGCAACCCGCTGGTGCACGAGCTCATGAAGCAGCGCGCGACCGCCGCAGACTTCGAGGCGGTCGCGGGCGAGGGCGATGCGCTGGTGAAGACGCTCAAGAGCAAGGTGGGCAGCTTCAACCGGGCAGTGGACCGGGAGAGGGCGAAGATGGAGTTGGTGGAATGAATCGGCGACCTAGGATGATGACCCGCTGAACACTCAGAAGGGAGTAAAGAGAGCTATGGCAAACCACGTGCACGGCGAATACTTCATATATGGTTCTAGTGAGCAGGTTGGTGCTCTGTACACCGAGATTGCCAAAGCGTACGAAAGCCTAGGCTGCACCATGGAGTCCCCTGTTTACGCGGAAGACCTGCTTTATTTACTTGGCGTAAAACAGCCTGTGGACGGAACGATTCTTTCGGTCAGTAGAAGGAAGTCCCATACGCTGGAATGGGGCATCCTTATCGACACCGAGATGCGGTGGTCCCACATTCAGATGAACGAGGCAATCGAAAAGCTCACCAACAGTAGGTCCGGGCTCAAGACCGCATACCGCGCCACGGATGATTTCATGGATGTCCATGATCCCGACAGAGTGTTCTTCAAGAACCCGAAGACAGACGAGGTTACTTTCAAACTTAGGGGTGAGTACGGAGGCCGAGTTGTCGACGAGACGTTTTCCGACGAAGAGGACCTCCTCGATTTCGCCCGAAATGACTTGGAATTGGGCGTGCGCAGTATCGAAGAGCTATATATGGCCCTCGACCGTTCAGGAGTAGAGCTGATTGACTCGAGTTCAAGGACGCGGAACAGTGGCCCAGAACTGAGTGGCAATACCTGGAAGTCGGACGACGGGGTTCCGGGGAGGTGCCTGGAACGATACGAGGCCGCTCTCGTACGGCTTGGCGAGCTCGTGGCGGGCATCGACAATAAGCCATCGACCATGGCGACGCTCAGGGATTGTGTCTACGAATTGGATCCCGACTTGGCTCCCGCACTAGATGATATCCCCTTCTGGTCCAAGCGATACTTTGGAACAACGCCTGCAAGGCTTCTCAAAAGCAGAGGGATCCTCCCAGGCGGGAGAGCAAAGAAGGCAAGCACGGAGACAAAGACAAACACGTCGACGAAGAAGGAGGAGCCGTCAGACGACAGCGAGATCGAGAAGCTACTCGAGAACCTCAAGGCAAGGTACTCCCATAAGGCTAGGCCAACCACCCTTAGCGAGCTTGTGAACAACAACCCCGAACTGCGTGACCACCTGAAACAGGTCAAGTACTACATCGCACAGCTGGGGCGAGGAAGCGCGATGAAGTACTTTGAGGAAGAGGGGCTCATCTCGAAATGCAGGATGGAGGGCTCTATTCCCCGGCCTACCAACGATGTCATTGAGCAGTACCACTCCGCCGCCCGGATGGACAAAGAGGGCCTTCTTGCCCTTGCGCCAGACGCCCGGTTCGTCGAGTTCGACACCGTGTGCATGGTCTACGAGGACGAGGGGGAGCCCGAGGCCTACGAGATGCTCAGGGTCGGCGACTACCTGGACGTCGTGGTCAAGTGGCTTCCCGAGGTGGGGCGCGAGCCGGACGGGCTCCCCTACGGGCGCATTCACTTTCACTTCTGCGGTCACGACCTGGGAATCATCAAATACCAGGACCAGATGGACCACCTCTCGATCGTGGGCTGCGCCGGCAAGCCGGAGGCATACGGCGCGGTCGGCGGAAGGGTGTTCGCCCAGGTCATCGGTCTCGCCAACGGAAAGAAGGCCCCGAGAGTCCCCGTCCACGTGCTTTACGCGGTGGACAAAGGCTGGACAGGCGCCGCTGCCACCGTGGATAGCGGCGCGTCGGCCGGGGCCGCCTCTCACTACTCGTACCCGACGGGGTCTGCAAGGCCCCAGCCAGCCATAGAGCGAAGGCCAATCGCAGCCCTGCCCGACCCCAGCAAGCTCTACGCGTCGGTCTCTGAGCACAAGTTCAGCTACGGGGGCGAGCGTGGGTTCGAGTACACATTCTGGCTTCCCGAAGGCGGCGAGGCGGATGACCTGGCCATCGCCAACAGCTATCTTCGGGCACTCGAATACTGACGTCAGCGGGGGACCCTATTCAAGGAGGCGACCATGAAGGTACGCAGCGACTTTGTAACCAACTCGAGCAGCAGCAACACGGCGAGCCTGAGGATCAAGTGCAAGCCCCTTGCTGAGATGCTCGACAACTACAGGAAGGCTGTCGGGGAGGCTGGGCTCGGAGAGTTCCCGGCGTTCCCGCGCTGGAAGGAGCTTGAGTTCGATCCGGGGGATGGGATCGTCCGCTGGTACTGGGACGAGTACGGCGGTGGCGACGACCCGGAGTACTCCGTCCCCGAGGCGCTCGACGAGGTGCTCGACCGGCTGTGCTGGGAGCTTGTCAGCGAGACGAGGTGGCTGGAGGAATCCGGCGAGAGCCCCGCACCGGTAGCCCCGCTCGTTCGCTCGATCATAGAGAACAAGGACGGCATCGAGTCCGAGATCGAGAGCGTGGACTGGGACTTCTCCAACATGGTCAGAGGCGAGTTCATCGGCTACGTGGACGACCCGAAGGCGAGGGACGAGATAGCGCAGCATGGTTACGGCTCTTACGACGTGAGGTTCTCGTATGACCGAAAGACGGGGAGGACGTCCTACGACAGGGGCTGGAAGGCGGGCTTTTAGGAGTGAGCAATGAAGGTTAGGTCCGATTTCGTCACCAACTCGAGCAGTAGCAGCACAGTCGCGATCAGGATTGTCTCGAACGAGCTGGCGAGAATCATCCGCGACCTGCTGGAGTGGGTCAGGGACGCCGGCGAGGAGTCTTACATCCTCTTCGACAAGTGCGACGTGACCGGTAGCACGATTGTGATCGAGCAATGGGAGGAGTCGCTCCTGAAGCCGCCTAGCGAGCTAGGGGGAATCCCTGCTGCGCTTGAGGAGGATATAAGACTCTCCATAGAGGCTCAAGGTCTGGACGTTGACGAGGACGGCGAGCCGGCGAGGATCGAGGCGCTCGAGGAACTCTCGCGGCGAGCAGGGGAGATATCCTCCTCCATATCGTCGGTGAGCTGGCGATTTGACAGGACGGTGCGCGGGGAGTTCGGGTCGGAATGGCGTGACTTCGGAGACTGGCAGCCCGGCGAGCTTGGCAAGGCAAAGGTGAGGGCTGCGAAGAAGCTTGGCATTCCTGCCAGTGACGTGAGCGGCGAAACGCTCTTGGATTGGCTTTGTCAAGAAGCCCCTCTCTATGAGGCGGTCCTCGAGGTCGACCGGGCTGCGGGCACCGAGGAGTATCGCTCGGGATGGCGGCTCTGGTCTCTCGGAGGGTAGTCCCATGCGCTACAGGATCGTTGACAAGAAATACCGCTTCGTCAGCGCCTTCGACACCGAAACCGGCGCATACGTGCGCACGGGCGTGCTCGACGACGAGGGCCGCGACACGGGCGTGGACCCGCTCATGGCGTCGTTCCCGCACCTCATCGACGTGGGCGTGATGGGCCACTGCCTCCACGGCAGGAGCGGCCTCTGCCAGCTGGCGGGCATCGGGTGCTACCAGAGCGGGCCCGTGGTGGAGCAGCCCAACATGAGCCTCGATGACTTCCGCTGGATCTGCGAGCAGTGCCGCGGCCGCACCAACCAGCTGGCGCTGGGCGGCCGCGGCGACCCGGACTGCCACGAGGAGTTCGAGGCGCTGCTCCAGACCTGCCGCGAGAACGTACTGGTGCCCAACTTCACCACGAGCGGATTCGCATTCACGCCGGAGAAGGCGGAGCTCTGCAAGCGCTACTGCGGCGCCGTGGCTGTGAGCTGGTACCGCAACGACTACACGCACTCCGCCATCCGCATGCTGCTCGACGCCGGGGTGAGGACCAACGTGCACTACGTGCTCGGCAACGGATCCATCGACGAGGCCATCGCCCGCCTGGAGCACGACGACTTCCCCGAGGGGCTCAACGCCGTCATCTTCCTGCTGCACAAGCCGGCGGGGCTGGGCTCGGAGGCAGACGTGCTCAAGGCGGGCGACCCGCGCGTTGCACGGTTCTTCGGGCTGGTGGATGCGTCGCACCCCTTCAAGGTGGGCATGGACAGCTGCACGGTGCCAGGAGCGATCCGCCACTGCAGGAACGTCCTGCCCGAGAGCCTGGACACCTGCGAGGGCGGGCGCTTCAGCTGCTACATCGGGCCGGACATGGTGATGGTGCCCTGCAGCTTCGACCAGCGGCGCCTCTACGAGGTGCCGCTGCGGGGCGAGGCCGGCACCACCATCGAGGAGGCCTGGAACAGCGCGCCCTTCGAGGCGTTCCGGGACCGCATGCGCGACGCGTGCCCGGGCTGCGGGATGAGGGAGCTCTGCATGGGCGGCTGCCCGCTCATGCCGCAGGTGGTGCTGTGCGACAGCAGGGAAAGGAAAGGCTGGGACGGCGAATGAAGCTCACAGACATTGACAAGGGAACAGGCATCGAGCTTGAGGGCAGGATCTATGTTGCCGCTGCGCCGATAGAGATGCCCGCAGCCGCGTCTGGTGATGCCGTCATGGTTGACCTCAGGGACGTCATGACCGGCGAGCCCTGCGCACGTGCCTTCAGGCCAGACCAGGAAGTGGAGACGGTGGAGCTCGAGTCGCGGTGGCTCTCATATCACGCCTGGGAGGGGCGGTTCTATGACGAGTCGGGCGGCATCCTGAACAGGGTGGAGGTCAAGGTTCCCGAGAGCAAGCTGGCGTGCGGCGGTGAGTGGCTTGAAGACCCCCTGAAGAGGGAGAAATGTCTCGCCCTCTATGTCGGCGGGAAACTCGTTTGCGTGGGCCCGGAGGGCTACGTCGAGCGTCCCGACTTCACCATCGCTGATGGGGTGCTCGTGAAGTACGCGGGGAAAGACTCTGTGGTGCACGTGCCAGACGGCGTCATGGAGATTGGAGCTGAGGCGTTCCTCAACAACGACCGAATCGAAAGGGTAATACTTCCCGAGGGCCTCGAAACAATCCGTCACAAGGCGTTCTACAACTGCCCCAACCTCACCGAGGTCGACATGCCAAGGACTCTGAGACGCATAGAGTTCGACGCCTTCAGCGGCCAGAACCAGGGCAGAACCTGCGGGATCGAGAGCGTCTCCTTCCCAGAGGGGCTCGAGGAGATCGGTACGTCTGCGTTCTACGGCTGCAAAAAGCTCTCCAAGGTGACGTTCCGCGAGGGCCTTCGCAGCATAGGCAGCCGCGCGTTCGGCGCGACGGCCATCGCCGACCGCGCATGGAGGGCGGGCTCCAAGGAGTTCCTCCTCCCCTCGAGCGTCAGGGAGCTGGGCCCCGACGCCCTCGGCTTCGGGAAGGCGGGTGAGGTCGCCGTGTTGGCAGATGCGGCGAGGGCCATGGCCACGAGGGAGCAGCTGAGCACCACGCTGGTCCCCTTCCTGCCCGACGACGAGGAGACGCTCGCGTGGGTCCTCGCCTTCCAGCAGTCGAAGACCTGGTCAAAGGCCGTCGGCAAGAAAGCCAGGGGCAGATCGGGCGCGGTCCTGCGCAGGTCCGTCGAATTGCTGTCGGAGGAGCCCAAGGTCACTGCGAAGATCGCAAACAATCTGGTGGATTTCGCGCTGGCCAACATCGGCGACGCGAAGAACGAGTCGGTGGCCGTTCTGAGTGCCCTGCTCGTGGCGAAGAGGCAGCCCCGAGCTGCCAAGAAGCTTGGGGTGGCCGAGGGACTGACACCCGTCAAGGCCGAACAGCCTACGAAGCCCGCTAAGAAGGCAGTCCGATCGACTGGCGGTCGGCCTCAGCCTGCGATTGCCATGCCTTTTACGCGGATCGGTGATGCGTTCCTGTCGCTTGAAGTGGCGTTTGCGGACGGGATGAAGGCGACCTTCTCCACCGAGACATACGCCAGCGACCTGTGGCTCGTCGTGACCGACTGCGGAGCGGACTTCGATTGGGGCGTCGATTCCTCTGGCTGGCCCGAGGAGGCTCGGGAGGCGACGCTTCGGGGCGTCGACCTGCCTGTTGAGGCATGGGGCTTCGAGAAAGTGCCCGGTGCGGCAGGCCTGCTCGGCTTTGTGAATAGCCATATCGTCGAGGTCCCAGAGTGCACGTTCTCCAATCTGTTGGGCGGCAGCGAGGTCGCCCTGCGCAGGTTCACCTTCGAGGCCGGCTACACGTCGGACGAGGGCAGGACCGAGGCGGTCTGTATCGAGCACGACTTCGGGCCGGGCGAAACCAGAACCAGGCGGGGCTACGTGCCCTTCAGGTGGGGAGGCACGCGCCCGTTCGAGGAGTCCTCCAGGCCGGAAGGCGAGTTCAGGCGCTTCACGTTCGGCCGGTATCCCAAGGACAACGAGTGGCAGGTTGCGCCGCTCGAGTGGCTGTCGATAGACGAGGACGACGACTCGATGCTGCTCATCACGAAGGACGTGATTGACTGCAGGCCCATTGACAGCAGCCAGCACAAGACCACATGGGAGGACTGCGAGCTGAGGTCCTGGCTCAACGGGGGCTTCTTGGATTCCGCGTTCACGGACGAGGAGAGGGCCCTGCTGCTTCCATGCGTCGTGAAGACGAAGCACAATCGCAAGAAGACCTACTTCGAGACTACCGACTACGCCTTCATCCTCTCGCGCGAGGAGACCGAGCAGCTCTTCGACCCGCTTCCGCTCGGGGAGGCACAGCCAACGAAGGTCGCGAAGCAGCATGACCTATTTCATCACTTGGCATCTTTCAGGAACAGCGGAAGGATTACCAAGAAAGGCGCCTGCTGGATGATGAGGCTGCCGGCCAGCCTTAAGACGACGCCAGATATGTTCGACCCGTATGCGGACAACTGCGTGGGTTACGGATCAACCGCCGAGAACCCCCACGGCATCAGGCCGGTCATACGAGTGAAGAAGCTGGGTATGTAGGGCAGAAGGGGCGAATATGAAAATCAGAGCGAGTTTTGTCACCAACTCGAGCAGCAGCTCGTACTGCGCAATCCGAATCGATGCGCCCATGCTTGCGGCGGCCATCGAGGAACTCTTTGAGATGGCGGGAGTGGAGATACCGGATCCTGACGACTTCGAGTCCATGATGGAGTGCTCCGCACCGTTCATGATAGAAGGTTCGGTCATCAACGAGGTTCCCGGCTCTGCCATGGACAGCCCGTTTACGGGGGCGCCACATAGTGTTGCTGAAGCGGTCGCGATGGTCGTCGGCGTCGCCAACGAGACGTGCGGGGAGGACGATGGCCTTGAGGGTCGAATTGGCGACTTCAGCACCGACGTTAAGAGCATCGAGTGGGACTACTCTGACTCAGGTTGGGGAGGCGACGATGGCACTCGCTTTGAAAGGGGTTATTACCCTCCAGAGGACCTAAACAGGATTCTGGAGGTTATCGCTGTTGAGAAGGGCTGTGCACCTGAAGGCGTGAGTTCATCCGACTTCAGGGCTTACGTCGAAGACAAGCGATGCGACACCCATGAGTCGTACAGGTTCGACAGGCTGAGCGGTGAGGAGTCCTATTCTCGCAGCGTCACAATCGAATAAGCGTCACAAAGCATGAGAGACAACCTGTTCGCACGGCGATAGCTGATGCGTCAGGTGGATTCATAGGAATCGTTTGGAAGTGGGGCTATGAAAATCAGAGCGGACTTCGTCACCAACTCGAGCAGCAGCTCGTACTGCGCCATCAGGATCGATACCGACTCCGGCCGCGTCGTGGACCTTGGCGACGTCGAGTGCCGCGGCTTCTACACGTTCTGGTTCCACGACCCTACTAAGAGGCTTGCGAGCGCACGCAACACGCGGGACCTGCTTGGCGCGATTCTCTACTCGATGGACGCCAAATCGGGCGAGATTGACAGCGGCTGGCTGGAGAAGCAGCTCGACGCGATAGAGGACTTCTCCACAATCAGGAGCATAGAGCTCGAGTGCCACGAGGAGGTCAATGACGACGATTACTTCCGTTGGCCGAGGGACGTGGAGTACCGCTACGACTTCGGGACGGGGGAGCGGAGGGCGAGGTCCAACGTTGGCTGGAAATCCTACCGCGGCTTTGGAGACGACCTCAGGCCCGAGTTCCGCGGCCTCGACGGGGAGGAGATCCCCTTCGAGTTCGGCAGCGTGGGCGGAAGGTTCTGCCTCACGGACTACACGGGCGAGTCTTCCGAAGTCGTCCTCCCCGAGAAGGTTCTCGAGGGCGGGCGTGAGAGGGCCGTCGTGGGGATCGGCCCCAAGTGCTTCGCGAGGTGCAAGAAGCTCGAGTCCCTGGTGCTTCCCCGCACCGTGGAGTACGTCTCGAAGGACGCCTTCGAGGGCGTCAAGCGCTCGCTCAGGTCGGTCCGCTTCGCCGATGCGTCTGAGGGTGAGACGTCCTTCGTGTGCGACGGACAGAAGCTCGTGCTCGCCCTGTCCCCGGAGAGGGAGCTCGCCGTGCCCGACGACGTCACTGAGCTTGGCGACTGGGCGTTCGCCGGCTGCTGGAACCTCCGCTCGATCGTGCTGCACGACGGCATGAAGAAGCCCTCGATGAAGGCCCTGCAGTCGTGCTCCGGCCTCACCTACGTGGTACTCACGGACGGATCCAAGATCAACGTCTCCAAGAAGGATGCCATGCGCTGCTTCACCATCTCGCGCGGCGTCATCGGATTCAACTATGAGAAGTGCGAGGGGTACGGGATAAAGCAGCCAGGACGCAAAAAGCAGGGTTTCATCAATTGAGAGAATACGAGGTACTGGCATGTGGAGGTTTGAGACCACTAAGGGCGGACCGTACTTTGAGACGGTCAGGTTCGGTGACCTTTCCTGGAAGGTTCTTGACAAGTCCTCCGATGGAGGCAAGATGCTGCTCCTCTCCGAAGACATCGTTGAGGAACGTCCTTATCACGACGACGAGGGTGTGGGCCCCGACCTTACCTGGGAGGCTAGCGATATCCGTGCATATCTGAACAGCAGCTTCATCGTTCGGCACTTCTCCGAGGAGGAGAAGTCGAGGATCTGCGATACCGAGCTGGAGAACAATGACAACCCCGTGTTCGGGACTAACGGTGGCAACGACACGGTCGACAAGGTGTTCCTCCTTAGCATCGAAGAAGCTTGGGAGTATGAATACACGGGCGATCTCTTCGTGGATGGTGAGCTGTGGTGGCTCAGGTCCCCGGGGGAGAGTGGCGATGCACCAGCCTTCGTCAGCGACGAGTACGAGGAGGGCGAGGACGGAGAAGAGACCTGCGTGTGCGCGAGGTCAAACGACGGCGCGACGGTGGCGTATGGCATTCGTCCCGCGCTGTGGGTGAGGGTCGGACGCTAGAACGACGGCCATTCTAAGTATTGAGGCGGTTAAGCGAAACAAGGCCATCGCATGGCGAGTGTCTTAAGCGTCTACGTCGCAATTACGGCGCAATCGAGCAAAGCTCGACCTGACAGACGGAGGGTGAGGATTATGGCGGGCCAGGAATGCGAATTCACTGTTTCATTCGATCCGAGGGACGAGAGCGAGAGGCAGCTCGCTAGGGAATACTTCGAGCGCTTCGAGAGCGAAGGTGGTTTCGGCGCTTCGGATAGTCTCACGGATACCTCCAAAGGCGGCCTGTTCTTCCGCACGTGGAGCGTCGACGGCATTTACCAGGTCGAGATCGACGAACGGGCGAGGCTCTTCATGGACGATTTCGAGTCGGAGTTTCCGGACTCAACATGGCGCATGGAGTTCAGAATCAACTACACCGGCGGAGGCAGGCTCCGTCCCTATGTCGTCAAGCGCCTGAGCCCAAAGGCTGCCGCGGAGGACAGACGGAAGGAGGAAGAGTATCAGCGCGCGAGGCGGGCATCTAGGGAAGCTCGGAAGGCGATGAAGGTATCAGCCCAAAGAGCGAACGAAAGGTCCAATTCTGTGCAAGCGGTCTCTGACGCGGACGAGGCCAAGGCGAAGGCCGACTGGGGCTTCAGGCGTGTCCCGGCAAACGCGAAGGTCAAGGGGATGGACAAGCCCGGCCTGGTCTTCTACAAGGGCGCAGACGAGGTGGCGGTCGTTCCCGAGATGATTGGCAAAAGGGTCGTCACAGGCCTCGGAGACGAGGCTTTCGCCACGTATGGGGATGACGGAGAGCCCATGGGCTACGGGAAGAACCGCTCGGCGAGGATGGAGGTGCTGAGGGAGGTCATCTGCCCAGACTCCATCATCTACATCGGCTGGTTTGCGTTCTGCGGGTCAGGAGTTCGCAGGCTCGAGATTCCCGGCACCGTCAAGAAGGTGGACGAGCATGCCTTCTTTATGTCCGGCATCAAAGAGATTGCCGTCAGGGGTACCAAGAGGCAGTATGAGAGGACCAAGAAGATGCTGGAACCCTTGGTGCAAGGCGCCGCTGTAGTGCGTGTGGAATGAGCGGGTGTGGTTGAGGGATAACCACGTTATTGAGTGCGTGTCTGACGTAGTCTAGATTTCCCCATTTGGGAAAATCTAGACTACGTCAGACACATCAGGACTACAACGCCTTACTCTTCGCATGCATGAACGACGGCGTGCCATTGGGCGTCATGGTGAAAGCTCCCAGCGGTGGCTATACAGTAATGGGCCTTGCCTACGTGGATGCCTACAACGCTTCGACGCATATGTTTTCGCTCAGAGGCCCTGTACGCCTGCCGGATGAATCGCAGGTGTACGCACGATCAAGTAGGGAATGGAAAGCTTTCGAGAAGCTGTTGTTTGATGCATATGAGGGCGCCTGTGCCATCACCGATGTTGATTTGCCAGAGTTCCTGGAGTGCTCGCTTATTGACGAGCGTCGGGGCGAAGAGTCTCTTGTAGTAAACAACGGGCTGTTGCTTCGTGTCGATATATCTCGGCTGTACGAACATGAGCTGCTTGCCATAAGACCAGGATCACTAGTAGTTGAAACGAGCAACAGGCTCAGCGGAACAGGATATGCGCGTCTGAATGGCTGCAGCCTGAGACTGCCTCGTAAGAGCGAGTTTATGCCAGACGGACAGCTGCTCGAATGGCGCTATTCGAGGTTTATCTCGAGGAATTGATTAGTGCGGTTGCTGCGGGAGAGCGTGACGCAGTCACTCCTAATGAAGCGGGGCGCCTTACCAGGGCGCCCCGCACTCGCGCGTTGACGATACCTACGCCGCCGCCAAATACCCCTCCAGCGGCATCTTGGTGAGGTGATACCCTCCGCAGTACGGATGCCAGTATGACCTCGGTACCTTACCTGTCTTCGACTCTCGATGGGGAATTGCGGTTTCCGCAGCTACCTTGCACTCGTACCGATCATTGGTCATGCGGATGCTTTTCCGCACGCGGTCCCTCGCGAGCACCGCTGCCACGTACGTGACGATGTAGCGGCAGTCTCGCCCCCTCGGATACCACATGCAGTTGCGCTTTGGCCCGCGACGGTGAATGACTCGACGAGTGCAAATGGCACCCTCCTTCTTCGGTTGTCAAAACGCGTGGGCTATCTTAGCGGTGGCGGGGGACAGTTATTGATGCGGGTGGCGTGGGCATGCGGCAGGTTTTACTATTCTGTCCGATGCTTGGGCTAAGGTTAACTTGCTCGATTCTATGCCCAGAAGAAGGGTGCTAACTATGAGTGCAGGGCTTTCCAAATCACGTTACACCAGGGGCGTCCAGTGCCCAAAGATGCTCTGGATGGAATGCCACATGCCCGAGCAGTTCGACGACTCCGTCATGAACGAGGCCATCCTCCAGGCTGGCTCCGAGGTCGGCGACCTGGCCATGGGATACTACGGTGAGTTCAAGGAGGTGCCCTTCGACCCGTCAGACTGGGACGGCATGATGGCTCACACGCGCGAGCTGATGGCGGCTGGCGTGCCCAACGTCTGCGAGGCCACCTTCTCCTTCGACGGCAACCTGTGCATGGTCGACATCCTGCGCGTCGAGGAAGACGGGGTGCATATCGTTGAGGTGAAGTCCTCGACGCACCTTAAGGACATCTACTACCATGATATGGCCTACCAGACGTGGGTGCTCACGCATTGCCGGTTGAACGTGAAGAGCGTGTCGCTCATGCACGTCAACAACCAGTACGTGAGGCAGGGCGAGCTGGACCTGCAGCGTCTCTTCGTGGTCGAGGACTGTACGGACGAGGTCTTTGAGATGCTTGAAGAGGTGGGGGAGCGGATCGAGGCACTCAAGACGCTGATGGCCAGCGACTGCGAGCCGTTTGTGAGCATCGGGCAGCACTGCAAGAGCCCGTACGAGTGCGGATACCGTGGCTGGTGCTGGAGGCACCTGCCTCGCACGAGCGTCTTCGACCTGAATCGCGTGCAGATGAGGAAGGCGCTCGATCTCGTGGACCGCGGGATCGTCTCACTCGCGGACGTTGCCGGGGAGGGGGTCTCTCTGAATCCGCGGCAGCAAGTACAGGTTGACTGTGCGGTCAGTGAGGTCGAGGCAGTTGTTGACCGCGCTGGTGTTTCCGCGTTCCTAGACACCCTCTCGTTTCCCCTGTACTTCCTCGACTTCGAGACCATGCAGCCAGCAATCCCGCCGTTTGATGGCGTGAGGCCATACCAGCAGATTCCCACGCAGTACTCCCTGCATGTGCTTCGAGATGCGGGGGCCGAGCTTGAGCACTACGAGTTCCTTGCCGAGGCACATGGTGACCCTCGCCGTTCCGTCGCGGAGCATCTCGTTTCCGACATCCCCATGGGCGTGTGTTCCCTTGCCTACAACATGAGCTTCGAAAAGGGGCGCATCCGAGAGATGGCCGAGATGTTCCCCGACCTCGCGCCGCACCTGCTGGACATCGCGGACAACATGCGTGACCTGCTGACCCCCTTCTCAAAGGGCTGGTACTATGCGAGGGCCATGGGTGGATCCAACTCCATCAAGGCGGTCCTGCCGGCGCTTTTCCCCGACGACCCTGAGCTCGACTACCACGCGCTCGAGGGCGTGCACAACGGCAGCGAGGCCATGAACGCGTTCGTGGCGCTGGCGCACATGGGCGAGGAAGAGGCCGCGATTACCCGCGAGCAGCTGCTGCGCTATTGCGAGCTCGACACGCTCGCCATGGTCAAGATTTGGCAGAAGCTGGTGGACGCTATCAAGTGACGTGAACAGGGGACGGGTACCTGTTCACATCGGCTGCAGGGGAATCTCTACGGATAGCGAGAAACTGCAGGGGAATCCCTACGGTTAAGAGCTCATAACCGTAGAGATCCCCCTGCAGTCCTCTGTTAACCGCAGAGATTCCCCTGCAGTGTCGATGGCTAGTATCATCGTCAACCAGAGTTGTATAATCGTCAAAACTAGCTAGATGGCTAAGATACTCTTCGAGTGGCGGAGATACACATGGCTCAGTTCGACTATCGGCGTACCTTGCAGCGCCTCATGACCCCAGAGGTCATGTCTGCCCTCGGCAACGTGAGGGAGCATCGGGGCAAGCAGGCCCTCTACCTCGCCACGCAGCCAGATGTGTTAGATAGGCTCTGCGAAGTGGCTAAGATACAGAGCACGAGCTCGTCAAACCGCATCGAGAACATCTCGACTTCCGACAAGCGCTTGCGGAGCCTCATGATGCAGACGGTCGAGCCCATGAACCGCGACGAGCGCGAGATCTCAGGCTATCGGTACGTCCTCGACTTGATACACGAGAGGCATGACGACATCCCGATAACCCCCGGCGTCATCCTCCAGCTCCATCACGACCTGTACCGCTTCCAGGACGTGTCGTTTGCGGGCCGGTGGAAGGACTCCGACAACTACATCGGCGAGATGTCGGACGACGGCACCATGGTTACGCGCTTTGTTCCGACGAGCGCCGCGAGGACCCCAGATGCAGTCTCCCAAATTTGCGACGAATATGCGCGCGAGCTAGATGCGGGCATCTATGACCCGCTTCTGGCCTCGATGGTCTTTGTCTTTGACTTCGTGAGCATCCATCCGTTCAACGACGGTAACGGTCGCATGAGCCGCCTGATGACGCTTCTCCTCGCGTACCGCTGCGGCTATACCGTGGGCAAGTACGTGTCCATCGAGGCCGAGATAGAGAGGACGAAGGAGACATACTACGAGGCTTTGCAGGCGAGCTCAATCGGGTGGCATGAAGGCACGAGTGACTACATTCCGTTCGTGACGTACATGCTGGGCGTTATGGCCTCGTGCTACCGGACGCTGGACGAGCGCTATGCCCTGCTGTCTTCGACCGGGAGCAATGAGGACATCCTGCGCTCCTACTTTGACGGGGTTGTGGGGCGGGTGACCAAGCGACAGATACTGGACGACAATCCCGTCATGAGCCAGCGCACCGTCGAGCGAATCCTGCAGAAGATGCAGGCGGAGGGCTACATTGAGAAGGTGGGCGCTGCCCGATCGACCGCGTATCGCAGAGTGCGTGCGTGAACAGGGGACGGGTACCTGTTCACGCTGCGTGAACAGGGGACGGGTACCTGTTCACATCGGCTGCAGGGGAATCTCTACGATCCCGGGCTATTGCGGCTCTACGACCTTCTTCTGCCCTAGATCCGTGCCCACTTCTCCCTCAGCCTGCCGAGGTAGTCCTCCACGTACACGGGGTCGGAGAACTCGTTCATGTCGTAGCTGTCGTCCCTGGTGAGGGTCCCGGCGGCCGCGCGCTCCTGAACCCGACGGATGTAGCCGTCCAGCTCACGGACGTAGGCGTCCACGGCCCTCCGCGACAGGCGCCGCCTCTTCGCCGCGTTCTCTGCCATGTAGTAGCTGCGGGAAAGCATGAAGAGGGTGGTGACGTCGTCTAGGTGCTCCGACCTGAGCGGGTAGTACAGGCAACGCTCCCAGAAGTCGCGCAGCTCGTCACGCTCTACGAATTCCGTAACTGCCGAATAGGCGCGAAGTGCCTCTTTTCCGCGCGCCTTCGACTCAAAGAAGCCCAGGACGTACTCCCTGGCCCACGCCTCCTCTGTCTCTTTGGGAACGTGGTACCTGTCGTACTCATAGCGCTCGCCGTTGAGGTCCATAAAGAAGCGATTCCCGTGGTAGTAAAGAAAGAGCTCCTTGGCGCGTTCCATCGTTTCGCCTTCCGTTCCGGCTGCCGTTGCCCGATTCCAGATGGATGTACGGAGAGCGTGTGCACCCAATGCCGAGTTTGCGCAATAGTAGCAGGTGTTGGGCCTCGTCTACTACGGTCCAACGCGAGCTTCGACGCGTAGCAGCCGCCGGAGCTCCAGCAAGTGCGTAACTCCCGAAGCTTCATTTCCATATATGCGCAGGTGGACGGCCTGCATTTTCGCACATGTCCGTCTTTCGCCCCAAAGAGTTACGCACTTGTTGAAGCCAGCTGGCATCGCGTAAACAGTCGCACGCCTTGTTTCGCATGCGAAATAGTTTTAAGATAATCATATCTTATATTTAATACATTCGCATAAGAAAGGCTTACATGGACACCAACCTCATCTCTACCGCAGAGGCTGCTGACCTGCTTGGCGTCACGCCACAGAGGATTACGCAGCTCATCAGAAACGGTCAGCTTGATGGCACGATGATTGGTGGTAGGTGGCTAGTGGACCGAGCCTCGGTCGAGGCACGCCGTTCAACCACGTCTTCGCGGGGCGGAAGGCCGCGCATCGGGACAGCCCGGGATGATGTCGCGTTCGTGCTTATGAACCGCGGGCATGAGGTATGCCAGGTGGTCTACAACTGCAGACGAAGGGGCTTCACCCATGTGGGGAAGCTCCTTGACAGGGACCGCGCCCCCCTCGGTGTGTTTGGGCAGAGGGGCGTCTCAGATGCCGTTGCGTTCGACATGTGGTGGAAGGGACGCGGCATACCGGCAACGCGCTCGGGTCTACAGCAGATCCTCGATGCCGCGGGCGTCTTTGTTCCCGAGGAGCTTGCTATGAGAAACCTCGGCCTCTCCCTTTCTGACCAGTACTGGGTCTGCCCCGAGGGATCTCAGCTCGTATGGGACGACATCAATTTCTTCAACAATGACTTCGGGAGGGTCTCCGATGTGACCGGCCCCTATTCGCCCGTTTCCACTGCCGTAGGTGCGCATCCCGACAACACGTCAGATGGCAACCTCAGTAAGCATTGGGTTATGCAGGGCGGCAAACGCGTGCTACTCAAGGGGGGCGGGACCAACAATCAGGAGCCATATAACGAAGCCGTGGCAACTGCCCTCCATCAAAGGATGCTGAAGGCGGACGAGTACGTTCGCTATCGCCTTGTTGACGATGCAGGCACGATCCTGTGCGCATGCGAGGACTTTCTAACCGATGAGGAGGAGTTCGTCCCAGCGATCTATGTGGACCGTCTCGTTCCCGAGCAGAACCATTTGAACCATTACCAGCACTACGTCAAGTGTTGCGAGAGTCTCGGCGTCGAGGACGCCGCGCTCGCCTTGTGGAAGATGATTGTTTGCGATGACATCATTGCAAATAGTGACAGGCACTACCGTAACTTTGGCATCGTCAGAAACGTGGAGACGCTGGCCTGTCGGCCTGCGCCCATCTTTGATTCCGGCTCGTGTCTTTGGGCAGATGTTCCCTTGGCTAGCCTTAAACGCGGCGAGTTTAGCTTTCAGAGCAAGCAGTTCGATCCAAATCCCGCGCGACAGCTCCTGCTGGTTGGCGACATGGGCTGGTTCGAGCCAAGGGATTTGGATGGCTTCGACGGTGAGGCAATCGAGATTCTTGCGCGCAACCCCTTGCTCACGGAGCGGCTTCCCTCCATCAGGCGGTCACTCGAGCGGCGCATTGCCCGAATCGTGGACGTTCGCGAGTGGAACTGATAGCCAGGATACGCATGTAGTGCGTGACGCGCCGGATGCGACGAACGAGGCCTCCAGACGTCGCATCCAGCGTGGGACGCGCCCGATGCGACGTGGGAGCGTGAACAGGGGACGGGTACCTGTTCACGTCCGCGGCAGCGGTGCAGCGGCGATGGTCTCTCCCCAGCTCATCGGGCGCGAACTCACAGCTCCTTCTCCATCAGCCAGCAATCCTCCCACCTTCCCTCGAACAGCTCGTGGGCCGGCAGCGATTTGACAATTCTGAACCCTGCCTTCTCATAAGCCCGAATCGCGCGCGGGTTGCTCTTGTGGGGATCGAGGAGGATGACGTCCGCCGCCTTGGCCTCCTTCAGGTACACGGCCATCAGCCGCAGGAACGACGAGCCGATTCCCTTGCTCCAATACGCGGGCTCTCCGATGAACTGGTCCATCGCGAACACGACACGGCCGTCGTCCGGGTAGTCGTACTCGTCGAACAACTCCCCGCTCAGCCGATACGCCTGCCCGTATCCGATGGGCGCGCCTGCATACTCGATGATCATCCTGAAGCCGTCGGGGATTTCCTCGAGATAGTGGGCGGCGAGCGTGTCCATCGTGAACCTGACGTCGCGCCCCTCGTAGTACTCGAGCACGCGCTCGTCGGTCAGCCACTTCAGCATGAGCGGAAGGTCGCCCTCGGCGAAGTCCCTGACCAGTATGTCACCAGCTTCGATTCTCACTTTCGCCTGTCCTCCACACGCCTCCCGACCTGCTCAGCATTCTAAGGTACATGGACGTGGCAGAACGACATCGCAGCTTGTGAACATCGTCGAAGACCTACAGTAAAATGGTGCCAACGTTATGACGCAAAGCACTGGTTGCGTAGAGCGTCAGGTTGAAATGCGGCTAGGGAAGTGGGCCATGATGAGAAGAAGAGCGCTGACGGCATCGATGCTGGCATTTGCGATGACGCTTTCACTCTTTCCTACAGGCGCCCTTGCCGAGGAACTGCCACAAGAGCCGCTCCCTGAGGAGGCCATTGAGGCGCAGCTCGAGGAAGCGCCGGAGGAACTGGTTGACGAGGCGGGGACTTCCGCTCTGGTTGACGTGCCTGCCGATGACGAGCCCCTAGATGCTGAGCAGCTGTCAGACGAGCAGGAGGGGCCGTCGCTTCCCGAGGAAACGGACACGCTGCCCGAAGCGGCTCCAGACGACGAGCTTCCGAACGCAACCCAAGACGAGCCACAAATCGAAGAAACCCCAGATGAGGACCTCGCCATGACCGCCCTGTCAGGCGCGAACCCCGCAGAGGGGGAGTGCGGAGACAGCCTCCTCTGGGCACTGGATGAGGAAGGCGTCCTCACCATCAGCGGGTCGGGCGACATGTGGTCGTTCGAGGAGGGCAATGCTCCCTGGAAGGACCAGCTCCTCGAAATCAAGACGGTGACCATAGAGCCTGGCGTGACCGGAATTGGCGGCTGGTCCTTTGCCGAGTGCGCCAACCTGACCTCCGTCACCATCCCAGAAGGCGTCACGTGGATTGGCGGATGGGCCTTTGACCGATGCCCCGCGCTGACGAGCATTGCCCTGCCGTCAACCGTCACCTCGATTGCCGAAGGTGCCTTCCCAGTTTCGGGAACCTGCACCGTCTCGGGGTATTACGGCAGCACCTTCACGTGGACCCTCGTGCCGGGGTGGGACACCGCTACACAGAGGTCCACCGCAACCCTAACGTTCCATGGGTCGGGTGCGTTGGACTTCCGCTTCGACCTCTGGAACCGGACCCCGGACATCTTTGACTCCTACGACAAGCTCTCCGTGATTATCGAGCCCGGGGCGACGTCCATCGCGAATAGCGAGTTCTCGGGTTGGCAAAACCTTGTCTCGGTGACGATCCCTTCCGGCATCACCGCCATCGAGCCCGGGACGTTCGCGGGCTGTACGAGTCTGCAAGAGGTTGCCATCCCAGAAGGCGTGACAACCATAGGGCAGGACGCCTTCGGCACCTGCACGAGCTTGGAAGCCTTGGTGCTTCCCTCCAGCGTGCGCACCATTGGCGCAGAGGCGTTCGAGGGCTGCAGCAAGCTCGCCTCCATCAACATCCCCGAAGGGGTTACCAGCATCGAGGAAGAGACCTTTGCCCGGTGCGGCATGCTCCGCTACATCGAGCTGCCTTCCACGGTCACGAGCATCGGAGAAAGCGCGTTTGAGGCCTCGGGGCTTGTGTACATCAAGCTGCCGTCGGGGCTCACCACGATTGGTGACAGCGCCTTCAAACAAAGCTCCTTGCGGTCCATCGAGATTCCTGCTGGAGTGACGGAACTCCCTTGGGTGTGCTTCTCTCAATGCGGAGACCTGGAAAGCGTCACGCTGCCCAGCACCATGACCAGCATCGGGGATAATGCGTTCAGCACCTGCCGCAGCCTGAAGACCATCACGCTTCCTGACAGCCTGACGTACCTTGGCGGGCATGCCTTTGAGAACGCCGGCCTGACCTCCATCGACATACCCGATGGCGTTACCGAGCTCGGCGGCTGCGCATTCAAGGGTTGCACCAGCCTGACCAGCGCCTCCATTCCCGGAACGGTCACCACCATCGGTAACAACGTTTTTGAGGGCTGCTCGCAGCTTCACAGCGTAACGCTCGGCGAGGGCCTGACCTACCTCGGCTACTACATGTTCTGGCTCTGCACCTCCCTGAGCCGCGTCGAAGTTCCCAGCACTGTGACGTCAATCTGGCCGGAGGCATTCCTCGGCTGCACAAGACTGGGATGGGTGACGCTTCCCGACGGGCTTCGCACCATCGGCGGGGACGCCTTTAGGGGATGCGAGGAGCTTGCCAGCATCACCATCCCCGACACGGTGAAGGAGATAGGCGGTAAGGCATTCAATGATACGGGCCTTACGCAGGTGTTTATTCCTGCGAGCGTGACCAGTCTCGGGGAGAACGACTATGAGAATTGTTTCACGTACAGCGCCTTTGGGGAGTGCCCCGACCTGACGGCCATTGATGTCGCGCCGGCAAATCCAAGCTACTCCTCAGCCGACGGCCTGCTGTACGACAAGGGTCAGACCACGCTGCAGCTGTGCCCCGACGGTAGGGTGACGGTGGATGGCATTCCCACGACGGTGACCACGATTGCGCGTGAGGCATTCCACTATTGCAAGAAGCTGGAGCACGTGGCCATTCCGTCTAGCGTTGCGACCATCGCGCGGGAGGCGTTCTACGGGTGCGAGGCCCTTACGGGCGTCACCATTCCTGAGAGCGTTACGTCTCTGGGCACGTCCGCCTTTGCACACTGCGGCCTGGTAACCGTCTCCATTCCCTCGAGCATCACCAAGCTGGAGGACGGGCTCTTCTCGTCTTGCAGGCAGCTAACTTGGGTCGACATCCCCACGAGCGTCACCGAGATCGGCTCTGCCTTCTACGGGTGCACCGCCCTGCTTCGCGTGGAGATTCCCGAAAGCGTGGCCGTGCTTGGCGCCAATGCGTTCAGGGGGTCGGGCGTGCTTGAGGCAACGATTCCCGCGAGCGTGCAGAGCATTGGCAAGGATGCGTTCGTGGACTGCGCGGAACTGAAGGAGCTCACCGTTCTGGGCAAGAACACCGAGTTTGGCTCCCATGCCTACGGGTATCGCTACAACAACAATACGCACCGGTATTACGCCTACAGTGGCAACGCCCTGTACGGATACGCCGACTCAACGGCTGAGCGCTACGCGGCGGAAAACAGCGCTATCACCTTCGTGTCGCTTGAGTCTGGTGCTGTGGACATCGCCATGTGCACCATCAGCGTCCCGGATTATGCGTTTGTCTCTGCGGGATATAGGCCGACGGTAACCGTGAAGAACAGCAACGGCGTAACGCTGAAGCAGGATGTCGACTATACGCTTGCGTTCACGGGCTGCGACGCTGTTGGCACTGGGTCGGTGACCGTTCAGGGGATCGGGGACTACGCCGGCTCGGTGACCAAGACGTTCAGCATCACGAAGGCCTCCCTCAAGGACGCGGCCATCTCTGGGGTCGTGAACAAGACGTACACGGGATCGGCCGTCAAGCAGGCAGCCGAGGTGAGGGTGAGTGGCACCAAGCTGACTCCCACGATTGACTACACCATGACGTACAAGAACAACGTCAATGTCGGCGAGGCGACCATGACGCTGACTGGCAAGGGTAACTACACCGGCACGAGGACGGTCAAGTTCAAGATTGTGAGCAAGTCGATCTATGGCGTCACGGTGTCGTCGATTGCCGTGCAGAAGTGGACCGGAAAGCACGTGACGCCCAAGCCCACCGTCAAGGACGGAAAGAAGACGCTCAAGCTCGGCGTCGATTACAAGCTTTCGTACAAGAACAACGTCAATCCCGGTACGGCGACCATAACCATTACGGGTATGGGCAACTACAAGAGCAGCAAGAGCGTGACGTTCACCATCGGCGCGAAGAGTGGCAAGTGGAGGCAGTCGGGTGGCAAGTGGTGGTACGAGTACCTTGACGGCGGATATCCAAAGGCGGAGTTTGCCAACATTGACGGCGCGCGCTACTACTTTGACGCCAGCGGTTGGATGGCGACCGGCTGGAAGCAGATTTCGGGAAAGTGGTACTACTTCGGCACGAACGGCAAGATGCAGAAGGACTCTTGGGTGAGGTCGGGTTCCGACTGGTGCTATGTGAGCAGCGACGGCGTGATGGTGACCGGATGGCTGACGCTTTCAGGGAACACCTATTGGTTTGACAGCTCTGGACGCATGGCCACTGGTTGGAGGCAGATTAAGGGCAAGTACTACTACTTCATGAGCTCTGGTGTCATGGCGAGGAACAAATGGGTGGGCGACTACTGGCTCAAGGACGACGGCACCATGGCCGTGAACGAGTGGGTTGACGGCGGCAAGTACTATGTCGGCTTCAACGGCGCCTGGGTGAAAGGCAAGACGAGGTAGCGTGCGGTGAACAGGGGACGGGTACCTGTTCACGCTCGTAGGGACCACAAGGTCGGACCTTGTGGTCCCTTTCAGTCCGTTTCCGACGCAATCATGACGACGTACCTGCCCATGCGCCTGTCGTACACGCTCCAGCACGCCGCGCCCCACCATTCGTGACCGTCGTCGAAGAGGTTGGACCAGTCCGTGGTCCACTCGTACACTTCCAGCCCGTCCGTTCCCTTCGGGAACAGCGCTGCGTTGACCCTGCGGAAGTCGTCCGGCCCGTATCCCGAGGGGTGCGGGGTCTCCCAGAACGCGTACCAGTACGGAATCTGCTCGCCCTTCAGGGGGTCGGGCAGCCCGCAGTCGTAGTGCCTCTGACCGACGCGGTCCGTCCGCAGGACCTCCGGCGCGTGGAGCAGGGCCTCCGCGTCAATCTGATGCGCCTGAGCCTTGGCCATATCCAGGCTCCACGGGAACGGCTCGTCCTCCGGCTGCGAGTCGAAGTCCCGCTCTATCACCTTGAGCGCCGCAAACAGCACAGCGTCCTTGTGCGAGCGATACCCCTGGTGCGGCGCGTCGGCCTCAATCAGGCAGTACTCGACGCCGCAACGCGGGTAGTGCTCCAGCAGCTCGTAGAACGGGTCATGTAGCAGCTCGCGCATATGCTCACCTGCAGTCCCTTGGCAAGAAACGTTGCCTATCGATGGATGTACAGCCGCGAGAGGCCGGGTTCGCCGTCCCCCTGAACCATGCTGTGGAGCTCCCAACCATAGCGCTCGTAGAACCCCGTGTGGTCGGTCACAAGGTACACCGGCGTGATGCCCTTCGTGCGCAGGTCGTCGACCGCGAGGCCCAGCAGGCGGCCGGCGATGCCCTGCCCGCGATGGTCCGCTTCGACGTAGACGGCGCACACGTTGGGGGAGAGGTCCTTCCGGTCATGGAAGTCGTTGTCCACGACCCCCAGGCCGCCCACGATGCGCTCGCCGTGCAGGCAGAGGTACCACCCGAGCTCCGTCCCGCCGAGAAGGTAGTCTTCCATGCAACGGAGATATGCCTCCGTCGGTACGCCCCACGCAGCGTGAAACCATGCCGCGGCCGCATCCCTCAGGTCGGGACGCTGTCGGAGCGTGATGAACTGAAGCTCGCTCACCTGCACCTCCTCATGAACAGGGGACGGGTACCTGTTCACGCCCTAGTGAACGCCGCGATCTCCTGCTCCAGGAGCCGGAACACGTTGGCGACCAGGTAGCCGTCGGCGATGGCGTGGTTCAGGCGGACGGTCACTGGCATGACGAGCCGGCCGCCTTCCTCGCGGTACCTGCCCCAGTTGACGATCGGCGCGAAGAACAGGTAGCCGTCGGGCAGCTCGATGTTCAGCGAGTCGTACGAGAGCCACGAAATGTACGACGCGTCGAACCAGTTGGGGTGGTTGGCCGCGTCCAGCCCGTACTCCCTCGTCTGCTTCGCCTGTTCCACGTCCAGCAGCGCGCCGGCGTAGAACTGCTCGTAGTCCTCAGAGTACTCCGTGTACACGGGGGTGCAGGTCTCCGTGTCCTCGTGGAAGACGTACTGCGTGGGGTTGATTACGTCGTAGCAGATCAGCTCGTCGGTCTGCCAGAGGTACCCCATCCGGTAGTCGTCGCGCGAGTTCAGGACCTTCGAGAGGATGTACAGGAAGTTGAGGTAGAACTTCGTGCCCGTCCGCTTGGCGTGCGCGACGAGCTCCGTGACGTCGACCCGCGCCGTCATGGAGGTCGAGCACTTGCAGTCCTCCGAGAAGTGACGGAACACGCCCTTCCTGTAGTAGGTCTCTCGGTCGATTACCTTGTAGTTCATCTGCGCCGCCCTTGCGAATCCCGATGTGCTGCATGGCCCATTCTACTACCGCGTAGCGGGGCCTTCGAGCACTGGACGGCGCTGTTGGGGCCAGGGGTCCGGACCCTGTGGTCCGGCAGTCGCGGCGTCGCAGAGCAAATAGTTACCACGAGAGGCGCTTTCGGCTAAAGCCAACTGGCATACGTTCAGAATTGATGCGTTTAGTGGTAACTAGCTAGAATACACAGTTACCACGAGAGCCATCAATTTTGAACGTATCGCAGGATTCAAAAGCGCCAAGCGGCTTTTGTGGTAACTATTTTCGTTTGCCGTCGACGACCCTCTCCCGTATCACCCCGCCACGTCGCTCCGGAGCAGCCCGTAGATGTAGTAGTCGCACCACGTGTTGACCATTTTGCCCTGGCGGACCATGCCTTCTCGGACGAAGCCGCACTTCTCGAGCATCCGCCAGGACGCGACGTTGCGGACGTCGACCTCGGCGCAGAGCCGTTGCAGCTCCGTGTGCTCGAAGCAGAAGCAGGTCACGGCCGAAAGCGCCTCCGTGCCGTAGCCCATCTGTTGACGGCTCGGTGCCAGGCGTATCGCTACCGTCGCCATACGGTCGTTCACGATGAGGTAGACCCAGAGCTCCCCGATGACCTTGCCGGAATCCCGCTCCTCAATCCCTAGGTGGAGGCTCTTCGTCGGCCTCTCGGGCTTCTCGAACATCAGCGCGGGATCTTTGTCCGTCCTGCTCGGGCCCTTCCCCCAGTACGTGTAGATGGACCTGTCCGCCAACCACTCCCTGAGCGCCGGAACGTCGGAGGCGGCCATGGGCCGGAGCCTCAGCCTCTCGGTCTCGATGGTCGGCTTTGACTGGATGTAGTCTGCAAGCGCCATGGCTGCCCCTTGCTCGCTGCTAACGGTGCCTGTCACCATTGAAGCAAGTGTTGCGCATACTTCAACCCCGATGGGACAAAGGGGAGTATCCCTTTTGTCCCACGAGCTCGTTAAGCCACGTGAGGGAAGTGTACATCTAAATCAGGTTATTCGGCCTTTTCTGGAAGAGCCCGAATAACCGCGAGTAAATGTACACTTCGGGCCAATCGCCGCGCTTGAACAAAAAGAGCCAGGGGGTCGGACCCTCTGGCTCGGTCGATTACGTGTTTGTCGGGCAGTTAGAAGATGACGACGGGGCAGTTGACGGGGCACAGAATCTGCGTGGAATCATCGTTGCAGCCCCAGCCCGCGGCAAGCCCGCTGAGCACGTCCTCAGAGAGCTCCTGCCCAGCATCCTTCAGCACCGCGTTCAGCTCGTCGATGCTCTTGCATGCCTTGACTTTAGCCTGAAGGTCCTCGTCCAGTCCTTTGAACCAATCCTTGATGTCCATTCGTGTTCCTTACTCGTCTTATTTCTGTTCCGCAGCATCCGCTGCTTCCTTGCGGGGGATTCGCGCGTGCAGGGCGAGCACGTAGCCTTCTGGATCATCCTTGAAGGCGATGCACTTCCGGACCCTGAACAGGCGCTGGTGGGGACAGCCGCCCACGCAGGAGGGGAGCCACACGCACTCTTGGCACTCGTCGTCGGGCACGGGGCAGGCCGTGTTGAGATACATGAGCAGGTTGTCGGGCTTCGACGCCGTGGCGATCGGGTCATGCGGGTCCCAATCGTGCGCCGTGCCGAACGAAATCTGGGGCTTGTCAACGGACTCCCAGCATTTCTGCAGGTTGCCGCGCTCGTCAATACCGACGCTCCACAAGGTGTGCGCGCCGCAGTAATGGCCCCGGCCCGCGCGGAAGCGTCCCGCCTCCTGGCGGATGCTCACCTCGCTGGCGTCGGTTGCGCACAAGAGGCCCACCTGCTCGCCGCGCTCATCGGCCGCCTCGCTGCCAGTTACCGGTGCGGGGTAGTACATAAGGTTGTTGCCAGACTCTTCGGCGAGCTGCCTCACAAACGCCTCGAGCTCGTCCATCTCGGACTTGTTGGCCTCATGCACGTTGTGGCGTATCGTCACGCGGAAGGGCAGCTTCAAGGTGCGCAGGTTGGAGGTGATGCGCTCGAAGGTGGGCCCGCCGTTTGCCAGATGCCGGGTCGCGTCGTGGGCGGCACCCATGCCGTCGATGGTGACTTGGGCGGAATTCACCTTGAGCCGCCCGAGCATGTCGGCGATATCCTGCGTGAGCAGGTAGCCGTTTGTGACGATGCTCGCCTCGTACCTCCCGCCGCGCTCTTCCGCGAGCGCCATCAGGCGGCCGGAAAGCGATTCGATGACGTCGGGCGCGAGCAGCGGTTCGCCGCCGAACCAGGTGACGTGGACGTCCTTCGTCCTTGATGCGTCAAGCATGCGCCCGGCCAGCGCTACCACGTCGTCCTGCACGCTTGCGCTCATCTTGCGCGCGAAGTGGTCCTCAAAGCAATACGGGCAGTTGAAGTTGCAGCCCATGGTGGGGCAGATAGTCAGCCCGATCGCGTACGGCGAGGCGCACGCGGCTCTCCCCAAGAACTCAACCGCCGCACGCTCGTCAAAGTTGGCGATGACTCCGCGGCGCGCGAAGCGCTCGATGACCGGATGGTTCTCGTCGAGTTCCTCCACGACGGAGAGCAGGTACATCTCAATCGGTGTGTACTCCGCGCAGTTACCCTTGTACAGGTTGGCTATCGCCACCTTTTTGGTGCCGGGCACCTGAGCCATGACGTTATAGCGCGAGACGTGCCAGCCAGCCTCGCCGGCCGTGCGGCTTGGAGTCTCCTGTGACAGGTCTTCGGTGCTCATGCGTCCACCTCGGTCGTGTTTGCGCCAACTACCACAGGGTAACACCGCTTTCGTTTCCGCACGTTCGGTGAGGGCCGAAGGGGCCGGAAGGCGGGGCGAGGCTCAGCTCAGGCCCGCCACCTGCTCGATGAAGTCCGCGGCGCCGACGGGTCCCGCGCACGAGCGCAGGTCTTCGCGCATGTGGGCGGCACCTTCGCGCAGGCGCTCGTCCGCGAGGGCGGCGAGCACCGTCTTGCGCAGCGCCGCGGCCTCACGAGCTACGGCCTCCTCGAGCGGCACACCGGCACCGACCTCCGCGACGCGCCGCGCCACGGCGCGCTGCTCGCCGGTGAGGGGGAAGAGCAGCTCGGGCACGCCCATCCACATGCCCTCCGACGCGCTGTTCATGCCGCAATGCGTGACGAAGAGGCTCGTCCGCGAGAGCACCTCCATCTGGTCGACGTACTGCTCGACGCGCACGTTGGCGGGCATCTTTCCCAGCTGCGCGGGGTCGAACGCCCTGCCGCACGAGATGAGGAGGTCAACGCTGGTGTCGCGTACCGCGTCGATAAGCGTGCGGTAGAAGTCGGGGCGGTCGTTGATCACGGTGCCGAGGGAGGCGTACACGAGCGGCCGTCCGGATTTCTCCTTCGGGGTCACGTCGCGCACCGACGGGCCGACGAAGCGGTAGTGCTCCTCGTCGAACGTCTCGGAGCATGGCTGGAACAGCCGCGAGGTGTAGACGATGGTGTTGTCGTCGGGTTTGTTGCTCACGATGTCGAGGGCGCTCTTCACCTCGTAGCCGAGCGGCCGCAGTTTGCGAATCCCGCGGTTGAGGCGCGGCAGGCCGAAGAGTATGTCGGCCATCTCGGCGGCGCTGTGGCTCATGTACTTGGACGACTGCTGGTTGAACGCGAACGTCGTGGTGGAGCACACCCAGGGCAGGCCGTGCTTGGCCGCGGTCAGCTTGCCCCAGAAGCATGCCGAGTCGGTCACCACCACGTCGGGGCGCCAGGAGGCAACGTCGGCGGATACGAGCGGGTCGAGGTTCGCGACGGTGCGGAACGACTGCACGCTCATCTCGGTGGTGGACACCTTGCGCAGGCGCCGCTCGGCCTTTTCGTCTATGGGCGGCAGGTAGGCGTCGCAGGGTACGAACTCTGCGCCCGCCCCCTCGATCTTCTCGCGGAAGTCTTCGAACGAGTAGTAGCGCACCTCGTGGCCGCGCCTGACGAGCTCGCGCACGACCTCGATGGTGGGGTTGGTGTGCCCGAAGGCGGGGATGCAGAACCAGAGCACCCTCATCGCTGGCCTCCTTCGAACGCCGCGCTGATCCACTGGCCGAGCTGCTCCTTGGGCGGGATGGCAAGGCCGCGCTCGACGTCGCCCAAGATGACGAGGGTGTCGCCTGGCTTGATGCCGAACATGTCGCGCGCCTCCTTGGGGATGACGATCTGCCCCTTGGTGCCAACCGTCGCCGTCCACGCCCCCTTGCCCTCTGGCATCGCCATGGGTGCCTCCTCTGTCTTGTGTTAGGTATGTTCAGTCATACAAATCATACCACACAGGCGAAAACCCGGACAGAAGCCTCCGTCCTGATCGTCCGGGTGGGGGCTGGAACCTCATTTGGTTTGGTACCACGGCTGGGGTGGGTGCTGGAACGCTATTTGGGTTGGTACCACGGGTTAAGGCCCGAAACGGTGGTACCAAACGCGATGGCGTTCCAGACGGGGCTCTGCGAGTGGTACGAAACGGAATAAGGTTCCAACGAGCCCCTCCCGAGTGGTACGAAACGGAATAAGGTTCCAACGAGCCCCTCCCGAGTGGTACGAAACGG
>OMWB01000044.1 GCA_900314645.1 uncultured Actinomycetes bacterium | reverse complement strand
TGTCGGCCCGGCTCACTTTTCACAGGACAAAAGAGCTGTTCCCCGTACGCCTCCCTCCCGCCTTGGGGGTGGCTCACCTCTCCACCCGCGGGTGGCTCATTAATTGGTGACGGAGGTGGCTCAACTCAAATTGTCGCTAAACACAGGGGCAGTACTACGTCACCGACGAGCGCACGGGGAGCCGCCACGCGCTCACCACCGCGAGGCTCGGAACCTTCTGCAAGGGGGCCACGGGGGACGCCCTCACGCCGCCATGGAGCCGCCAGCCGCTGCAGGACTACGACGCGAAGGGCAGGGCCGCCCTCGTCGCCATGCTCGGCTGCGGCGACTTCCGCGAGATGTGCAAGCGCGACATGGTACGCGTGGAGGCGTGGGCGGCATCGCGCATGGGCGGCAACGCCAAGTGGAACCTCAGCGGCACGTGGGAGCATGTGAGCCTCGTCTGGAGGCTCGTGGAGCCGACCATGGGGCACAGCCACTGCCGCGAGGCGCTGAGCGCCGCCCTTCGCCTCACGGGCTTCTACGGCGAGGGGCGCGACGAGGCAACCGCCGAGTGCTTCCGCGACAGGCTCTACGTCTCGCAGTTCGTGGAGAGCATGGGGCGGGACGTGACGCGCGACCTGCGAGCACCCGAGGGGAGGCACCGCCGACTTCCTGCCGAGGCTCGCGTGCGCCCTGCGCTCCATGGAGTGGAGGGGCATCGCGTTCGAGCCGCGCCGCGCGTGCGAGTACGCCCTCTCCCTGCTCGACCTGCCCGCCCAGCGCCGCCGCACCCGCTCCTACAACGTCCAGCTGTGGGCGGACGCGCTCGACATGCAGCGGAGGGTCAGGGGAGGCGTGGAGGACAGGTACCCCGTAGACCCCGCAGCGCTTCTCGCGCACTTGGAGCGCGAGCGTGAGATGCGCCGCCACGAGGCCAGCGACGCAGCCGTCGCAATACGTGCCGAAGAGCTTGACGGCAACGGCTTCGAGTCGGACGGCTACCTCATCCGCCCCGCAGCCACCGTGCGCGAGATTCTCGACGAGGCCAACGCACAGCACAACTGCGTGGCCGGGTTCATCGACAAGTACGCCAGCGGCCAGACCGACCTCTGGCTAATGCGGAAGACGAGCGACCCCGACACGCCGCTCGTTACCGTCGAGGTGAGGGGCGGCGCGATACGTCAGGCGTTCCAGAGCCACAACAGACAGGTGACCGCAGCGCAGCGCCGCTTCCTCTCCGACTGGTGCGAGGCCGTGGGCTACCGCATGCCGACAGGAGGGAGGATGCGCGCGCTGGGTGCGTAGCGCGAGACTACCGACACAGCACGAAAGGGAGGGGCAAACACCCCTCCCCAAGTGCAGGTTTCATGGAGACGGAGCCACGAGGGCGGCGCGCAGGCCATGCCCCTGCGCGCACCGCCGCCGCATGGCTCGTGGGGGGGCTCGCCATGGGCGCGGCGGCGGACGGGTTTGCCCGCGCGAGGCGTGTGTTTGGATAGGCCCGCCCACCCATCCCCAAGCAGGACAAACGAATTACGGCCTAATGAGAAACGTGCCCACCATTCGCATAAGATGGATGTGATGACGTTGGAGGTGCCCCGGCATGCTGACCTTCACGCTCAACCCGACCGATGCCCGTGTCTACGTCGACGACACGGCAAGCAACATGGACTACTTCTGTCCAACCTGCGGGTCTCCAGTGATCCCCAGGAAGGGCGAGGTGCGCCGGCACCACTTTGCCCACAAGGGCGGAGGGTCCTGCGCCGACGGGTGGTCTCGCTCGTACGACGACTCGGAATGGCACCACCTCTGGCAGGAGCGTTTCCCCAGGAAGAACCAGGAGATCACCCTGACGCTCGGAGAGGTCCGCCACCGGGCCGACGTGCTGACCGAGACGACGGTCGTTGAGTTCCAGAGGAGCGCCCTCACGCCGGAGCAGTTCAACGAACGCAACACGTTCTACCAGGACCTGGGCTACAAGGTCGTTTGGCTCTACGACCTCCGTGACGCCTTCCGCGAGGGTGCGCTGCGCGAGGAGCCGCACAAAGACGCTGGCCTCCGTTTCTCGTGGGGCAACCCGCGAAAGGCGTTCAGGGCATACGACCTCGAGCGAGGCAACGTCAACCTCTTCCTCCAGCTGAGGGACGAGGGCGACGGCCCCTGCATCGTGAGGCCCGAGGACGTCTCACCAAATGGTTTCGAAACCTGCCCCTCGTATATTAAGTGATGCCACTTGATATACGAGGGGCAGGGGAGACTCCCTTTTGGGGCAGGTCGCTAGTCGCAGCGCCCGTACAGCTGCGTGACACTTGCGATGCGCTGTGCCAACTCGTCCGTGAGCTGGCCCTCCTGCAGGCGCCACTGCCAGTTGCCCTCCTGCGTCCCCGGCGTGTTAATGCGTGACTCCCCGCCAAGCCCCAGGTAGTCCTGCAGCTGCGCGAAGAACAGCGTGGCGATGCTCGACATCCCCTGCCGCATGACGCCCCATATCGGCCCCTCGTCCTCGGAGAGCCCCATGTAGCGCGTGGCAAGCCCGATGCATTCCGCGCTCTCCTCGGCAAACCATTGGCCGAGCGGGGCGTTGTCGTGCGTGCCGGTGTAGCACACGCAGTTCTGCGGAATCCCATGGGGCAAATGCTCGTTGTCCGGGCGCCCATCGAAGGCAAACTGCAGCACCTTCATGCCCGGCAGTCCCGATGCCAGCAGCAGCTCCATGACCTCGGGCGTTGGCTGGCCCAGGTCCTCTGCCACGAGCTCTACGTCTGGGTTGCCCTTCCTCAGCGCGTCTATGAGCTCGACGCCCGGCCCCCAGACCCAGCACCCGCCCTTTGCGGTCGCAGCTCCCGCCGGGACCGACCAATACCGGGCAAAGCCGCGGAAGTGGTCGATGCGTACCATGTCGTAGAGGCGTCCCGCCGCCTGCACGCGACGCTTCCACCAGGCGTAGCCGTCGTCCGCCATGCGTGCGTAGTCGTAGAGGGGGTTGCCCCACAGCTGTCCGTCCGCGCTGAAGTAGTCGGGCGGCACGCCCGCCACCCGTGCGGGATTGCTGCGCTCGTCCAGCTGGTAGTTCTCGGGGTGAGCCCACACGTCGGCAGAGTCGAGCGCCACATAGATGGGCATGTCGCCAAAGATGCCCACGCCACGCTCGTGAGCGTACGCGCGCAGGGCCTCCCACTGCCTAAAGAACAGATACTGCACATAGGTGAAGAGCCGCACGTCGTCGTCCAGCTCGCGCTCGTAGCGGCGGCATGCGTCGGCGTCATGCAAGCGGATGTCCTCGTCGGGCCACGTGTACCACGAAGCCATGCCAAAGTGGCGCTTCACGGCCATGAACAGCACGTAGTCGTCAAGCCAGTCGGCGTTGTCGCGCGCAAAGGCCGCCACGTCGTCCGCGTCGCGCTGCCACCCGCGACCGCAGGCACGGCGCAGCAAGTCAAGACGGCTCTCGTACAGGGCTCCATAGTCCACGCGCGCCGGGTCGTCGCCCCAGTTGGGTGCCTCAATCTCGGCCTGCGTGAGCAGCCCATCGGCCACCAGAAGATCGAGGTCCACAAAGTAAGGATTGCCCGCGAACGCCGACGGGCTCTGGTAGGGAGAGTCGCCGTAGCTCGTCGGCCCCACCGGCAGAACCTGCCACCACGACTGCCTGGCATCGGCCAAGAAGTCCACGAAATCTCGGGCCGCCTTGCCCAAGGTGCCCACACCATAGGGCGACGGCAGCGAGAACACAGGAAGGATAAT
>OMWB01000010.1 GCA_900314645.1 uncultured Actinomycetes bacterium | reverse complement strand
GCCCGGTGGGACACCCAGCCCGGAGGTTTCTGTCCCACTTTGTGGGACAGAAACCTCCGGGCTGGGTGTCCCACCGGGCCGGGCGCGCCGAGGGCCGGGGGTCACGATAAGTGGGAGAATGGGGACAGAGAGGAGGCCGTATGAACGCCGAGGAGATTCGCTGGACGCTGGAGCACTACCCCACGCCGCGTGTGGGGGCGGCTGTGCTCGTGCCGCTGGTGCCGGGAGCGCATGGACTCGACATTCTTCTCGAGGTACGAGCCCTCTCGTTGGCCGTGCAACCAGGCGAGGTCTGTCTTCCCGGCGGCCGCATTGAGGCCGACGAGAGCCCGCTTGACGCCGCCATCCGCGAGACCTGCGAGGAGCTGCTCGTGCGACCAAGTCAGATCGACGTTCTCGGATCTCTCGGGACCTTCGATGGCCCGGGCGGCCGTGCGCTCCATGCGTTCGTCGCAACCCTCCGTGGCTATGCGGGCACGTTCTCCCCCGCCGAGGTCGACCGCACGTTCACGCTCTCGCTCGACTGGCTCATCGCGCACGAGCCCGACGTTTACCAGGTGGGATACCAGCCAAACTACCCCGATGACTATCCCTGGGAGCTCGTCCCCGGCGGCCGTCAGTACCCCTGGCGCGCCCGCACTAGCGACGTACCGTTCTACCGCGGAACTGACCCTCTTGTCTGGGGCGCCACCGCACGCGTGCTTAGACGTCTGGCTCAGGTACTGCGCGGCAAACGGGCCTAGGCCTCCTGCTTGCGCGGCCCAGGCTCGAACCCCTCAAAGATGCCCACGCCCCCGGCAGCCTCCACCTCCGCCAGCTCAACCGGACTCTTGATGGTCCACGTGACCAGACGCGCTCCCAAAAGGTTGCAGGCCAGCCACACCGCAGCACGGCGGCGATGGTCGTGCCGATACGCCACAAAGTCAGGCCGCGCAAAGACGTTGCAGAGCAGCGCCCCGTGCGTCGCACCGCGCGCGAAATCGAGGTCAGAGTCCTTATCCAAGAGGAAGTTCTCCGACAGCTGGCCGCGCACGACCTCCGGGCGATTGTGACGAAGCCACCACAGCACCCGCGGGTCAAAGCTCTCCACGCAATACGGCACGTTATGCGCGTCGAGCTCCTCCATCGCTCGCTCAGCGAGCTGTGCGTAGTTGCCGTCGTGCGTCTTCAGCTCCACCACGAGCGGCGGACACGGGCCGTCAGCGTGCTCGTACACCTCAAGTACCTGGGCAAACGTGGGAATACCCTCTTGCGTACCGAAGAGCCGCAGGTCAGCGAGCCCCGCCATGGTCTTCTCCTCAACCACGCCGTCAACGCCACACGCGCGCTGCAAGCGCGAGTCGTGGATGACCACGAGTTGCCCATCCGCGGTCAGGTGCACGTCGAGCTCAGAGCCGTAGCCCCACTCGCGCGCCAGACGAAACGCCGCCAGCGAGTTCTCCGGCGCGGGCGACTGGTTGTCATGCAGCCCGCGGTGCGCGTAGCGATACGTTGAGAGCCCCTCCCACGTTTCGGCAACGCCCTCATTCTTGCGCCGTGGCGCGACAAGCGCACAGACCCCAGCCACGAGGCCAGCGGCGACACCTGAGGCCACCACGGCAGCCTTCGCCAAACGTGCAACCTTGCTCATGGGGCCTCCCATCAAGAACCGAACGACCCCATGATACGCCTACGTGAGCGGCCCCGTGCGAAGGACGAACATATGAAGGCGGCCTTCAGCAACGTGGGCTCGTTGACGTGAACACATGCATCTGCCACACTATCTCGCAGAACGTCCATCCGCATGTCGGATGGCGACATAGTCGGAGGGTCTACAGACCGGAGAAGACACGCCACGCGGCACCTGTCTCTTCGGCCTTTTCTTTTGAGAGGTACCGTACACATGGCCGAAGTCGACCAGTCACACGAGGAAGAGCTGCGTAGGCTGTACCTGCTGACGGCGCCCACGCGCCTGTTCTTCTTGGCCGCCGCTCCCGGCGCGGTGTCCATGCTGGCATCGGCTCTGTACGACGTGCTGGACGGCGTCATCGTGGGACAGCTTCTGGGATCCACCGCATTTGCTGCGGTGAACCTCGCGATGCCCTTCGTGATTCTCCTCTTTGCCGTGGGTGACCTTGTGGGCGTAGGCTCGTCCGTGCCCATTGCCATCGCGCTGGGCGCCGGGGACGAGAAGCGCGCCAACAACGTGTTTACCTGCGCGGTGTTGGGCATCTTGCTCCTTGGTGCCGCGCTGGGTGTCGCCTTTTGGTTCGCCACACCCGCCATTATGACTGCCTTAGGCGCCACGGGACAGCTGGCCGAGGACGCCATCATCTTCCTGCGCGTCTACGCCCTCGGTGCGCCTGTGAGCTCGCTCATGTTCGCCATCGACAACTTCCTTCGCATCTGCGGGCGTATCCGTGGCAGCCTCTACCTCAACCTGTTCATGGCGATGCTCGGCGCTGTCGTTGAGTTCTCGCTCGTCTACTTTGGTCACATGGGGGTGGGGGGAGCCGCGCTCGGCTACTCGTTTGCCTTGGGCTTCAGCGCACTGCTTGGCATGCTGCCCTTCTTCATGGGACGCCTGCAGCTGCGTTTCGTGCGGCCTCACCTATCCCTTCAGCTTGCGAAAGAGATCGCCAACGCAGGCATGCCGGCGTTTCTGAACAACGTCGCGGGCCGCGTTACCTCGGTGCTGCTGAACGCCGCGCTCCTCGCCCAGGGCGGCGAGGACGCCGTTGCCGTCTATGGGGCACTCATGTACGCAAGCGGCGTGGTGTTCCCACTGCTCTACGGCACCTGCGACGCCCTGCAGCCGGCCGTTGGCTACAACCTCGGCGCGCGGCGCGTGGACCGCGTCGTCAAGCTCGAGAAGCGCATCTTCGCGGCGTGCGCGGCCATTTCGGTCTCGCTCGCCATCGCCATGCTGCTCTTCCCGCGCGAGCTGACGCTGCTCTTCATGGCAAGCGCATCTGAGTCCATCCTCGCGATGGCGGGGCCCGCGTTCAGGCTCTTCTCGGTGGCATACTTCCTGCGCTGGCTGCCCATGTGCACGCAGGCGTTCTACACCGCCATCGAGCGCTCGAAGCCCGCGTCGCTGTTCTCAGTCTTCTCGGTGTTGGTCGCGCCCCTTGTGGCGCTCGTGGTGCTGCAGCCGCTGGGGCTCAACGGCCTTTGGCTCAACCTTCCCGCCGCGACGCTTGCAAGCGCTGTCGTCGCCGCAATCATGCTCGTGCGTCTGCGTCGTGAGCTCCGCGGCGAGCGCTAGCCGCCAAACGGCCTACAGGAGCGCCTCGCGCAACGCCGAGACGTCGCCGTCAAAGTGCCAGCCCTGCATGCCCACGCGGCGCGCACCCTCGACGTTCATGGGTACGTCGTCCACAAAGAGGCACGATGACGGCTCCAGCCCGTAGCGGTCAACAAGCCGCTGGTAGATGGCTGCATCTGGTTTCACCACATGCTCGGCCCACGACACCACGATCCCGTCGAAGCACTCGTAGCCAGGCAGCGTGTGCTTGTACAGCTCAAACGAGTCCGCAGCATTGGAGAGCACGTAGATGCCGTAGCCGGCATGCTTCAGGTCATGGATGAGCTCGTCCATGCCCTCGATGAGCTCACGCTTCTCAAACCAACGAAATACGAGGTCATCCACGGTGGCATGGAACCGCTCAGGAAGCCGCTTCTTGGCCGTCCATGCGACTGTCTCACAACTCACAGCACCCGCATCGGCCCACGCCCACTCCTGCGAGCCAAACACCACACGCGCTAGCAAGGCAGCGTCCTCGTCATTGTCCGCAAAGCGGCGCGCATAGAGTAGCGGTTCCCACTTGAGCAAAACGCCACCCATGTCAAACACCACGTTCTTGACCTTCACGGAAGCCACGCCCCCTCCGTCCTCATGTCGCGCTTCGTATCATCTGTATAGTAGCGCGTAGCGTATTTGGGGTACAAAGGCACGGCAATGGCTCTGCTACCATAGCACGCAACCCCGCGTATCTGGAGTGACTTATATGATTAAGCTCGTCCTCTGCGACATGGACCTCACGCTGGTCCCTCGTCCGCACCAAACCGTCACGTCCCTGGGCCTCGCCGCCATCCACGACCTGCTTGACCAAGGCGTCTACGTGGGTGCCGCAAGCGGCCGGGGCATCCCTGACCTGCGCGTGCAGTTCGCCGGCGACGAGGCGTGCGTGCGCACGGCCGTGGCGTCAAACGGCTGTGAGGTCATGGCCGATGGGGAGCTCATCTGTCACAACCCACTTCCCCGGGAGGAGCTCGAGGCAGCTCTCGAGGTTGTGCGACCGCTCCCCGGCTGCTTCTTCACGGCGGACATGAACGGGGTTCGTGGCATTGTCGGCGGCACCCGCGACGAGGTCCTTCGGCGGTTCAGCGCCTCAAAGAACATCACGTTCGCCTTCTTGGACACCTTTCCCGCCGGTGACCTCGTCAAGGTGAACATCACGTTTGAGGTTGGCGTCGCAGACGCGCATGAGGTGGTCGCGCGCCTACAGCCGCTCTGCCCGTCCATCGACTTCTGCATCCTCGACAAGCATGTGGCCGACCTCATGCCGCGCGGTTGGAGCAAGGCTCGTGGCGCCCAAGCGCTGCTCGACCACTTCGGCCTTACCCCCGATGAGCTGCTTGTCTTTGGTGACTCGGAGAACGATCTGCCGCTTGCGCAGGCATTCCCCCAAAGCGCCGTGGCCATGGCCAACGCCATCGTCCCTTTGCGCGAGGTTGCCCGCTGGCACATCGGCCCCTGCTTTGAGGACTCGTGCGCCAAGGCGCTGCAAGAACTTGCCAACGCCCAACGCGAAGGCCGTACCCCCACCTGGATGTCTGATGAAGCCAATGCCGCCGCGCTCCACCGTGCGCTGACCGATGAGTCCGTTACCGCCGAGGCGGCCCACAACCTCTGGAAGCTCAAGTAGCCGCGTCCTTAGGGACTACCCCCTTTGTCCGCCGCGTCCGTAGTGGGACACCCAGCCCGGAGGTTTGTGTCCCACAAAGTGGGACACAAACCTCCGGGCTGGGTGTCCCCTACGGACGAAGGGTTTTACGGGCCTTCTTGATTTCGTACATCCTGGCGTCGGCGCGCTCGATGGCCTCCTGAACGGTGTAGTGGTCAGAGCGCAGCACCTGGAAGGCGCCGATGCTGAGGCTCAGGTCAAACGAGCGGTGCACGCCGCGCTTCAGGCGCTCGAGCTCGGCCTGCAGCTTGTCCGTAATGTCGCGCCGGCAGATCAGCAGGAACTCGTCGCCGCCGTAGCGCATGGCAAAGGCGTTCTCGTCCTTGATGGCATGGTTGATAATGTCGGCTGTATCCTGCAGCGCTCGGTCACCCGCCTCGTGGCCATACACGTCGTTGATCTGCTTCATGTTGTCGACGTCCACAAAGATGAACTGCGCCCCGTCAAAGTCGCGTAACAGGTGCTCGTACGCAATGACGCCAAAGCGGTCCAGGCCAAAGCGATTGAAGAGACCCGTGAGCTGGTCACGCACGTACAGCTCGTCCAGCCGGGAGTTCACCCGCTGCAGCATCTCCTTCTTGCGCACGCTCTCGATGGAACCGGCCAGAAGCGTGAGGATGATGGTGAGAAAGCCGTAGCGCAGGATGGGAGACACGCCCTCGGTGACGAAGAATCCCAGGCACGTCGTCCCCTGACGCAGCGGAAAGACCATATGGACCGGCTGGCCCATCGGCACTTCCTGAGGAAGCAGCTCGCGCGTAGGAAAGCGCAGGTACACGTGGCTGTCGTCGCAGCATGCCCGCACGCCCGGGCCGCTGTGCGCAACCAATAGGCTCACCGCACCGTAGGCCGTCACCGCATGCGCGGCGTCGTGCTCGAGATACTCGTCGTTCAGCATCAGATAGACGTTGGGGCACCTGACTTCGGGGAAGTAGCGCTCGCATTCGCGCAGGATGTCGTTCAGCGTGTCGGCGTTGAGCACCGCGGGTTGGAAGTTCGTCAACACCTCGTAGAAGTGCTTGAGGGCAAAGTCGATAGAGTACAGGCTCTCCGCCAGGGAGTCGATGCTCTCCGCCTCGCTTTGGAAGCCGCACGACTCCGAGAAGATGTACCTGGCAGGACTGGTGATGTGCATCGGCTGAAGCTCGCCGTCCATCAGGGCATCGAGCGCCTCCATGGCCGTACGCCCAACGGTGTGGTAGTCGCGGTCGACGGTGGTGATCCGCGGGCTTGCCTTCAGGCTGATCTCGCGGTTGTCAAAGCCTGAGACCTTCACGTCCTCAGGCACGCGCACGCCGTGCTCCTGCAGCGTCTCCTGCACACCCACGGCAAGGTCATCGTTTGCGCAGAAGACCACGTCGGGTAGGTTGTCCCGGTCCTGCAGCATCTTAAGGGCCGCCTTCGCACCCTCCTCCATCTCCCAGTTTGCCTGGTAGAAGCGCGCCTCTTCGATAAAGCACATGGCGCAGGCATCCCTATACGCCTTGGCTCGCGCGCGAGCCTCCACGGACGTCGCCAGCCCGTTGACGAAGGCCGGACGCTTGCAACTCTTCTCCACCAGCACCTTGTGGACCAGGCCATACATGGCTTGGTAGTTGTCCGTGCCCACGTAATGGGTGCCCTTAAGCTCGTAGTTGATGGAGACCACCGGCTTGTGGAGCGCGAGAATCTCGTCGGCGACGCGCTGGCGCATCTCAGGCGGCCACGCACGGTTTCCCTGGATGATGAAGCCGTCGTAGTCCTCCGGGTCGCACAGGCTGAAGATCTCGCAGGCACCTTCCTCGTACTGATAGCTTGCGTAACTGCCAAACGCGTTGAAGATGACGAGCTGCGTGCCCGCGTGCTCATCCAGATACGCCTTCATGCCCTCGTAGTATTCGGACATGATCACGTAGTTCCAGTCAAACGAGAGGAACGCGGCCCTCTTCATGCGTGTGCCCCCTCGCCCGCACGGCCTCTTCCCTAACTTATTTACGTTACCAAATGTCCCGACATCTCAGCACGTTGGAACGGCGAGCGTCGACCGACGCGGCTTTACTGCCAGAGCTGGCGTACAATCAACGGTGCACGTTCCACAGAGCAAAGGAGCACTCATGAAGATTCGCGGCGCTAACCTCGGCAACTGGCTCGTCCTTGAGAAGTGGATGGGCGCAAGCCCCCTCGCGAAGGCGCAGAGCGAGGACGACCGCGGCCTCATTGACGAGTTTGACGCCGAGGACCTCGCCTTGGCGCTCGAGCGCCATCGCGCGACCTACATCACAGAGTTCGACTTTGTCTGGATGGCCCAGAGCGGCATCAACCTCGTACGCATTCCCGTGCCGTACTACCTCTTTGGCACCGAGCATCACACGGCATGCGCGGAATACCTCGACAACGCCTTCGAGTGGGCACGCCGCTGGGGCATCAAGGTGCTGGTTGACCTGCACACCGTTCCGCTGTCGCAGAACGCCTTTGACAACGGCGGCTACATGGGGCTGTGCGCATGGGCGCAGGACCCCGCGCGCATCGACTTCACGCTTGACGTGCTTGAGAAGATCGCCCGTCGCTACGCGGGGCACGACGCCCTTTGGGGTATCGAGGCGCTGAACGAGCCCGCCAACGAGTTTGTCCTCAACATGAACCTCAAGAACTACGGCAAGGACTATCCCGAGCGCACGGAGCGCTCCAAGGCCATCCCGCGCGAGGTGCTGCTTGACTTCTACGACCGTGCGTACCAGCGTCTGCGCCCCATCGTGGGACCCGAGGTTGCGCTCGTCTTCCACGATCAGTTCGAGCTGGAGTCATGGGACGATCTGCTGCCCGCCGACCAGTACGACAATGTCGTTATCGACACGCACCTCTACATGAACTTCCGCGACTTTGGCTTCCAGCGCTACGACGCCGAGGAGTACCAGGAGCTCGTTGCCCAGTTTGCTGAGCAGGTGGCCCGTGCCGCACAGTACCATCAGGTGCTGGTGGGCGAATGGTGCCTGGGCAACCACAACCCGCACAAGGCCGAGCTGAACGCCGACGAGCTCCGCACGTTCTACCGTGCGCTTGCCGACGCGCAGCTTGATGCGTGGGACCAGGGCATCGGCAGCTGCTATTGGAGCTATCGCGTGGATGACCCCAACCGCCGCGACTGGGACCTGCGCACCTGCATCGCCCAGGGCTGGCTGGACATGGGTTACGGGGCGTAAGGACTCATCGAGCCAGGAGCGTGAACCCATGGCACGCAAAGACCAGATTGGTACCGCCTACCAGCAGCTCGGGCGCGGCGCATCGATATACGACAGCATGATGACCTGCACCACCGTGCTCGGCACCGCCATCAGCCGCGCTGTGTGGGGCATTGGGCCGGTGCTCAACGCGGCCTATCTGAACTGCGTCTTCGACTCCATTCCCGAGGACTTCTCGGGCTCGCTCCTTGAGGTGCCAGTGGGCACGGGCGTGCTCACCATGCCGCTCTACCAGACGCTGCCGCTAGCCCACGTGACCTGCCTTGACTACTCGGCGGACATGATGGCGAGCGCACAGGAAAAGGCCGAGGCTCTCGGCGTTTCCAACGTCACGTTCACGCAGGGCGACGTAGGCGCGCTGCCGTTTGAGGACGAGAGCTTTGACACGGTGCTATCCATGAACGGCTTCCACGCCTTCCCTGACAAGGAGGCGGCCTATGCCGAGACGTACCGTGTGCTCAAACCGGGTGGCACCTTTTGCGGCTGCTTCTATGTGGAGGGCGAGAAGGCCCGCACCGACTGGCTCATCAAGCACCTCTACGTGCCCATGGGCTTCTTCACCCCGCCGTTCGAGACGAGCGCGAGCCTGCAAGCACGGCTCTCTTCGCTCTACACAAGCGCACGCGTGCAGTGCTTCAACTCCATCGCCTGCTTTGCCTGCATGAAGTAGGCATCAGCCAAGCCTCCACGTGCGCACCGTCTCGGCCTTAAGGAAGGCCATCAAAGGCTCGAGGTCGCGCTCGGCGTCCCAAGCCTCCAAAGAGCCAAAATACGCCATCCGATCGTCTTCGAAGACCACAATGGGAGGATGGCCGCTCAACAGCAGCAGGTAGTTCATGACCTCTCTGCCGCAACGCCCGTTTCCATCGGAAAAGGGATGGATGTTCTCGAAGACCGCATGGAAGTATGCTGCGACCGTAAGCGCCTTGCCCTGCGGCGCTTGGGCTATCTCGGAGAGCAACGCGACCATTTCCGCGTGCACCTCTCTTGGGGTTGCACCAACATCTCCTGCACCGACCACGTAGTCCCCCACCTTGTACGTGCCGGGGCGCTCCACTGCCGCCCATCGCCGCCCATCGTAGGTTCCTTGCGTCAGGGTGCGATGGATTTCCAGAATGAACGGCTCGTCGACTGGACGACGGGTCGCAAAGGCGTCCAAGATGACCTCGTGGCATTCCTTTAGGTTCTGGATCTCGAAGAGCGTGCGTGGGTCACCCGTGAAACCGATAACGCGACCATCCTCAAAGATGCCCCTGGTGTCGTAATAGGTGATCGAGGGGTTCTCAATCGTCCCCGAGTGGTAGGCAAAGCGAACTCGATAGTCTGCAAGCGCAGCAGCAAGCTGATCTCTGTCCGCGATGCCCTTATCCATCCACTCTGCGACAACGCTCTGATATGCAGCATCGATGACCTGGGCTTCATTGCTCATGCGACACCTCACAGATAGTCAGACAGGGTTACCCGAGGCGTTGTCTTTGAGAGGTTTGCAGCAACGCGCTTCGTCACCCCGTCAACTGCCACGCGTGCGTTGCCGCGCACGTCTGAGGTTTCTACGTGGAGTCGCATCCCCAGAACGGCAAGCACCTGAATTGCCTTGCCCAACTCAGCAGTCTGCTTGCCACGCTCGAGCTCCGAGATGAAGCGTTGGGAGCACCCGCATCGCTCCGCGAGAGCGCGCTGAGACAGCCCGCGCTCTTTGCGGGCCAATCTCACGGCGCAGCCGAAAGCCGCCGCGTCTGTAATGTTCTCATGTATCATCGCGTCACCATTCAGCTGAGTATCGTACACATATCAAGCGAGCATTATACATCACGTACATTACTCAGTTGATATGGCAGACACTAAGCGTAGAATGGAGCGGTCACGTCAGTGATGAGGAGGTGCGACCGTGGGCGCATTCAACGACAAGGTATACGAGGTCGTCAGGCAGATTCCTGAGGGGTACGTAGCCACCTACGGCGACATTGCCCGCGCCATCGGCCAGCCGCGCAAGGCCCTCTTTGTGGGCTACGCCATGCATTCCTCGCTTGAGCCAGGCGCCATCCCCTGCCACCGCGTGGTGTACAAGGACGGCCACTTCTGGGCTCGCGATGACGACGGCGCGCCCAGCGTGCAGCGCATCATGCTCGAGCGAGAGGGCGTGCCCTTCCTCGACGACAACCACGTTGACCTGGAAGCTTGTCATTGGACGCCCGGGACCATGGATGCGGAGGGACGCCCAGCCGACATCGACTGGGCAGCCGAGATGGGCGACTTCGCATAGGTCGCTCGCGAAAACTGTACCCTTTGGCGCAAGTACTCGGACTCTTGTTTTCAGAGCTCGAATAGCCGCGCTAAAGGGTACAGTTTTACCCCGCGACTGTTGTCTCCGTCTGCCAGAAGAGGCTCGAAATGGCCCTTACACTCCATGCCCTCACAGCCTTGCGCGTCATGCGTGCCATCAGAGCCGGAACAGTCCCCGGCAGCTTTCAGCGCAGATGTGAGATACCCAGCCAAACACCAACCCCACCCCACAGCTGGACGCGGAAGCGCGTCGTCGAAAAGCTCGCGTTTCTGGGTGAGGTGGCAAGCTTCACCGAGAAGCGTCCCCTTGACCTGCTGGTGGCTGACAAGAGCACCCGCATACGCACCAAGGGCGTACGTTGCTCGTATCGTACGGGCTCGTATCCAGGCGGAGCGTTCGTCGATTTGGGCCATGACGTGGCAATCAGCGGGCCCGAGCTCACGTTCGTCGAGCTTGCGCGCATTATGGATCCAGCTGTTCACCTGCTTTTGGGTATGGAGCTCTGTGGGCGATTCTCTCGTGACGCGCTCGACCCGCGCAATGGCACGGTCACGTATGGCATTGAGCCCGTGACGACGGTGGAGCGCCTACGCAACTTTGCGCAGGAAGCGCACTGGATTCGCGGTGCAGAACAGGCGCTCGTCACCATAGACCGCATCGTTGAGAACGCGTGGTCCCCCATGGAGGCGCTCATCGCCACGCTGTTGGCCCTGCCCGCCAATGAGCTTGGCTACGACCTGTGGCCCATTGCGCTCAATCCGCGCAAGGAACTCAACGAGGAGCTTGCGCGTCTGAGTGACGTACACAGCCGCGTGCCCGACGTTATGTTCCGGGCTACGAACGTTGGACTCAACTACGACGGCGAAGACCACTTCAAGCTGCGGAACATTGCGCGAACGGCTGTCGAAGCAGACCGCCATCCTGAAGACTCGTCGTACGAGCAAGCGCTTGAGGGCGCCCTCGCCGAAGCTCGCTCGTGCATCGTGGCAGACAAACGGCGAGACCGAGACCTCATGGCTCTGGGGCTTGTCGTCTTCTCCGTCACAAAGGAGGATCTTGAGGAAAGCGGAGGATTTGACCGTTTGATTGGACAGGTGATCGAAGCCATTGAGGCGGAAGGCGTACGAGACCTCTCGGCACAGCGTCGCCATCTCAGAAACCGCTCACACGCAGAAGCTCGGCAGGAGCTCATATGGTCACTCATGCCGAGCCGCGAGTCTGCACATGCGCACAAGCGCCTTGCGAAGTGGCAGGCCATCCTCGACCGCCTTGAGGAATACGACATCACGTTCACCACGGAGAATGGCGAGGTCAGGATCGTGTCGCTGGAACAACTGTAGGGCCACGATGAGAGAAAACTGTACCCTTTGGCGCAAGTACTCGGACTCTTGTTTTCAGAGCTCGAATACTTGCGCCAAAGGGTACAGTTTTGCAGCGCAAACCCAACCAGCGCTGGGTTACTCCTGCACCGTCTCCCCCAGCGCCGCAGCCGCGATGACCATCGCGGCACCGATGGCCCCTGCAACACCAAGCGGCTCGTGCAGGACCAGCGCCGAGCCGAGCACCGAGACCACGGGCTCGAGGTATCCCAGAAGGGCGATCTCTTGCACGGGGAGCACTCCCATGGAGCCAAAGTAGAAGATGTAGGCGAGGCCCGTCTGCACCACCACGAGCACGGCCAACAGCACGTACGAGAGCGCGCCGGCTCCCCCGATGGGGATGCCACCATTGCGTACGAGCACGTACGGGAGCACCGTGACGGCAGAGATGCCCAGCTGCACGATGACCTTGTCGAACGCATCGACCTCCCCGATGCGCTTGTTGCAGATCACGATGCCCACGAAGGCGAGCGCTCCCGCAAGACCAAGGCCTGCACCCGTAAGGTCAACCCCGCCCGAGATTCCGCCGGGCAGGTCCGACACCAGCACGATGCCGACGAACGCCGCAACAATGCAGGCCAGGCGCTTGGGACCGATGTGCTCGTGGAACACGAGCGGCGAGATGGCGATGACGATGATGGGCGCCATGTAGTTGCAGAGGCTCGCGATGGCGACGGTGGTGTGCGCGTATGCCGCAAAGAGGAAGATCCAGTTGAGACCCAAGAGAATGCCGCTGGCCACAAGCCAACGAAGGTTGGCATTGATGGCTTGGGCATCGGGTCGTCTTCCCTGCGAGAGCTGGAACAGCAGCACGAAAAGCGCGCCGAACGACCCGCGCACCAACACGACAACCTCAGAAGGTAGGTTGATGAAGCGCGTCATGGTGCCGATGGTGCCATAGAGCACCACCGCCGTGATGAACTGCAACCTTGCCTTGGTAAGGTCCACAGCACTCCTTTGAACGAGCTGCATGCAAAGGATAGTGTAGCGGGAAGGCACGGCTGCCAGCTGGGCAATCCCTAGGGCCGTAGGATGCGGCTCTCGGTCACCACAAGCTGCGCGGGCAGGTCATGCGCGTCAATGATGCCTTCAGAGCGCAGGTCGTCTGAGAGCTGCGCTTCCCGGCAGAGGCCCACCGAGACACCGTCGAACTTCGCGAGGAACGTGTCGTAGAAACCGCCGCCATAGCCCAGACGATACCCGTGCGGGTCAAACGTGAGTCCCGGCACGAGCGCCATCATGCGCTGACCAGTACCGAGCGCCTGCTCGTTCTCATCTACTGGCACTGGTTCCTCAACCCCAAGCGTGCTTCGCACGAGGTTGTCGAACGAAGCGACTTTGAACCAGCGCATCTCGTGGGTGCCGGGTACGCACCACGGCAGCGCCACCGTCTTTCCCGCATCCCATGACGCCTGGATGATGCCGCGGGTACGGACCTCGGGCCCAAAGTCGAGGTACGCGAGCAGCACCTCGGTCTGCGTAAACTCGGGAAGCGCAACCAGACGCTGCTCAATGCGGGTGTCGATTGCCGCACGGCCCTCCGCTCCCAGCTCCTTTCGGATGGCGCGAAACCGCTTGCGCAGCTCTCTCTTGCGATATTCAACCGCCTCGTTGCCCATAGCTGATCCCCCAACGTCACGCGGCACACGAACCCATCTGGAACGAGCATATCAGCGATGCACGACGGAACGAATACTCAAAGTTGGCCAATACCGCACCGCGGGAAGGGTGCCGCACCTGACTGGGGCAACGATCAATCATGAGTTCTGTGGTAACTATTTGCCCCACGGTGTGAGCAAGCTCCCCCAGCGGCAGCCTATCGCGCGCGTGAAGAACCTCACCCGAGACACCAAAAGGGCAGGGCCGACCGAAATCGACCCCGCCCTGATCGCACAGCCTCGTATCAGGCCGTAATCGAAGCGCTACTCCATCACACGGATGGCGTGATAGCCCTCATGGATGGCATCCAGAATCTTGCGCGGGCCCACGGCATCGCCCACGACGGCGACGTCGTCGCAGACGGCCAGGCAGGCCTCCTCAAGACTATTGTTGGCGCGGAAACCGGCAGCGTTCAGCACGGTGTCGCACGCGATGGTGACCGTCTCGCCGTCCTTCTCGTAGGTGACGCTGTCCGGCGCTATGTTGGTGACCTTGGCACCAGCCACGACCTTCACGCCGCGGTCCTTGACCATCTTGCGCAGGTGCTGGTCGTTGTTGAGGCAGTGATTCGCCGCGGCAAGGATGTCAGACAACATCTCAACGATGGTCACGCTCTCCACCTTGGAAGCAAGGTCACACGCGGCCTCGGTGCCCGCCAAGCCACCACCGATGACGACCACGTTCTGGCCCGTCTCGGCCTTATGGGTGAGGTAGTCACAGGCAAGCGTGGCAGTCTCGATGCCCGGAATGGGAGGCATCGCGGGAGTCGAGCCTGCAGCCAGGACGATCTTGTCCACCTTGACCTTGGCCAGCGCCTCGGGCGTCGCCTCCTTGTTGAGTCTGACCCTGACACCCAGCTTCGCGCACTCGGTCTCCATGGACTGGATGAGCTTGATGACATCGGCCTTGAACTCAGGGCCACCAGCTGCCCACAACGTGCCGCCGAGCCTGTCGGACTTCTCCCACAGCTTGACGCGGAAGCCGCGCCTGCGCGCCGTGATGGCAGCCTCCATGCCGCCCGGGCCACCGCCGATCACAAGCACCGAGCGCCTGACCTTGGGGTCGGGCTTGGGAAGCGCGTAGGCCTTCTCGGCATAGCACAGGGGGTTGACGGCGCAGTAGTAGTGCTTGCCCGAGAAGCCCGCAAGCAGGCACTCGTTGCAGCCGATGCACGGACGGATGTCTTCCTCGCAGCCCTTCTGGACCTTCTTGGGCCAGTAGGGGTCGGCCAGCAGCTGGTGAGCGAGACCGACGTAATCAAGGATTCCCTCTTCGATGACGGCCTTGGCCTCTGCCGGATCGTTGTACTTGCCGTCGCCCATGAGCGGCACGCTCACGACCTCGCGGATTGCCTTCTGCACGTCCTTCTTGTGAGCCGGCGCGGAATAGATGGTGGTGATGGCCTGGAACCACTCCTCGTAGCAGCCGGTGTCCACGAGCAGCGCGTCGACGCCTGCGTTCTCCAGGATCTTGGCCATCTCGACGCCCTCGTCAAGCGTGCGGAAGCCCTCGACGCGCTGATGCGGCGTGAACTTCACCAGGATGGGCATGCCAGCCGGGATGTTCTTGCGCATGGCCTCGATGCACTCGAGCGTAAAGCGCATGCGGTTCTCAAGGCTGCCGCCGTACTCGTCGGTGCGGTTGTTCCACTGGACCGAGTGGAACTGGTCAAGCAGGTAGCCACCGTAGGCATGGAGCATGACGCAGTCGGCGCCGGCATTGACGGCCAGGCTCGCGGAATAGCCCACGCGCTCCACCAGATAGTGGATGTCCTCAACCTCAAAGGGCTTGCAGATCAGGTCGGGGAACCAGAACGCGCCGACGGAGCCGGCGGAATACGGCGGGGTGAACGGATCGGTAAACTGCTGACGTCCCAGGCCCGGAGAGATCTGTACGCAGACCTTGGCGCCATAGTGATGGCAGCGGTCAATGAGCATGTTGAGGCGCTCGACATGATGGAAGTTGGAGAGCTCGGTACAGGGACGCGGCTCGTACTTGGTCGAGACCACGTTGGCGCCCGTGATGATGAGCCCAGCGCCGCCCTTAGCGCGCTCCTCGAAGTAATCGATGCCCTCGTTGCAGTAGGAGCCATCCGCTTCACCGGTGGTTCCCATCGGCGCCATGAAGATGCGGTTCTTGAGCTTCATGCTGCCCAGCTGAGTGCGATCGAAAAGTGACCTGTCCATAATGGTTCTCCTCTCGCTTGAATTGCCTTGTAACCCCTTGGGGTGATTCTCACACGCAGGCCATATGGCAAAAAAGAGTCGCTCTTCACCGTTCGGCAAATGGGAGCAACGAGGAAGCGGATGCTGTAATCGATACCACATTTGATATGGGCAAGCAGCGATGCGCGGAGAAGCGCATGCCTAGAATTGGTCAATGCCACGCTGTGGGATAGGCGCTAACCCAGAATGGCTACCACACGATTCGGGAATCGCGTGGTAGCCATTCTGGGTTAGCAACATGCCTCCGGGTTACGGCTTTGCGTGGGAGCCCCTCAGGCTCCGCTACGCATGTCCTTAGTGGACGTCGGAATCCAGCATGTTCTGGAACTTCTCGAGCTCGCCCTCGTCCATGTGCCAGCCGTGCTCCTCCTGCGGATAGCCACCCTCCTTGACGTCGTGGTCGAAGGCCATGTAGCCACCCATGGCGGTCTTGAGGATGGAGCAGTACGCCTTGGAATGCTTGGCCATGGCCTCGTCGGGCAGGAAGCCCAAGAGGTCAAAGATGACGAGCACAGAGCCGTCGGCAGCGCCGCCAGCGGCAACCTGGATGACGGGCACGTCGAGCTTCTTGGCGATGGCGTTGGTGACCTCGATGTTGGTCATCTCGATGGTCATGCCGCGCATGCCACACTCCTGGTACTCATAGGCCATGCGCCAGATCTTGTAGGCGTCCTCGGCGGTCTTGCCCTGGCGGCGGTAGCCGCCAAACTGGCCGGTCTGCCAGCCGGAGAGGCAGCCCACGTGGCCGAACACGGGAATGTAGTTGTCGGTCATGTACTGCAGGGTCTCGTTGGTGACGCCCATGCACATGACGGAGTCAGCGCCGTCGGTGAGGATGCGGGCGCCGTTCTCGACTGCCGTGGGGCCATCCTTGTATTGCGGGGTCTGCATCACGGCATTCAGGCACACGTTGGGAGCCATCTTACGAATGGCGCGGGTCCACCAGAAGATGTTGCGCTCGCGGTCGGCGCCGCACTCGCCGGGAGCGGTATAACGCACGAGGTCAACGCCCGCCTTCTCGGCCAAGCTTGCCCAGATGGGATCCATGTAGGCGGTGCCCACCATGCTGATCTTCTGACCCTTGTTCTTCATCTGCTGCAGGTGCCAGATGGTCTTGCGGCCAGTGCTGATGGGCATCATCTCGATGTTGGTGTTCTTTCCAGTTGCCATGGTTCTTCCTCTCTCGATACGGTTTGCCAAATGTCTCAGACGGTCGTCTTACGCCTGCGGGCCGGGAATGCAGCCAGAGACGGTGGTGGAGAAGGGCTTGAGCTGCGCATTCAGGAGCGCGCCGCCGTTGACATCCACCGTCGCGCCATCCATGAAGTCGGACGCGTGGGTGCAGAGCACGTACACCATGAGGGCCACCTGGTCGGGATTGAAGGCCAGCGGCACGTTCTCGGAAGCCCACCCGCGCACCTCGTTCTTGAAGGCGGCGTACTCGGGTCCGTACTCGGAGCCATTCTGACGTCCCTCGAAGAAGACGCCGTGGCTGAGCATGCCGCCCGGGGCCACGCAGTTCACGTTGATGCCGTACTGCTTGAGCTCAGCGGCGGCACCCGTGGTGAGGGCGCAGACACCGGCCTTGGCGGCCTGGTAGTAGGTGTTCATGCCCACGCCACGCGGGCCCTCGCCCAGATGCGCGGCCGAGGAGATGAAGACAATCTTTCCCTTGGTCTTGTTGGCGACCATGTTGCGCGCGACGGCCTGGCCCATGAAGTAGGAGCCCTTGAGGTCGACGTCGAGCACGCGGTCATACGTCTTCTCGGTAACGTCGAGGTAGGCCTGCTCGTCCCAGCCGGCAGCCGAGGTAACGAGGATGTCGACGTTGCCAAAGGTCTCGACGGTAGCATCCACCAGTGCATAGCACTGCTCGACCGAGCTGACGTCAGTCGAGTGGAACGCGGCCGCATAACCTTTCGCAGCCAACGCGGCGACCGCGGCATCTCCGCGCGCCTGGTTGCGGCTCGCGATCATGACCTTGGCACCTGCCTCGCACAGGCGATTGGCCACGTTGAATCCAAGGCCGGTGGCGCCGCCAGTAACGATGGCAACCTTGCCAGAAAGGTTGGTGAGCGCCTCGCCGAGCGGCATGCACTGGGCGATGGACATGCTTGCGAGCTTCTCGGGATCGGGCATCTGACGCGCTTGATCTGCCATGATGGAAGTCCTTTCGCTTGACGGTGGTACTCGTTAAGCGAAAGGTAGCAACAAAAGGGCGCCGTCATCCTACGCAAAGTTGCGTAGGGCGAGGATGCCCGACCCGCTGGGCGACAGAATCACTCCGAAAGCTTTGCCACCAACTCAAGCTGCGAGGAAACGCCCAGCTTCTCGTGGATGTTCTGCACATGCTTGTACACCGTGCGCACCGAAAGCCCAAACATCTCCGCGATGGCCTTGGGGGACATGCCGCGCACGAGAAGCGTGCACACCTGCCGTTCGCGCTCGGTAAGCCCCGACTCCCCGGTGAGCATGGCGATCTGATCACCTCTCACCGACGGGACCTGCGTGTAGAGCTTCCTGAACATGTTGTCCACGTGCGTGGCAACAAGGCCCAGCATCACGGTGTCGTCACGCGAGTACGCCGCATCGTGGGTGCGGTCGAGACAGAACAAGGCGCGCGTCCTGCCTTCCGCATCGTGGAGCGCAAGGCCCGTCGAGTGCCTGATGCCCTGCGGGGCGACGTGCTCGCGATAGAAGCGCGTGTCATGTGGCTCCTGCGACCAATCCACCACGTAAATCCTCTGGTAAAGCGCCAGTCTCCCCTTGGGCAAGGACTCATCCATTGCCCGCTCGCGCATGGCGCGTTCTTTCTCCTTGGCACGTTTTGTGGCGGAATACCGGTCGCCATCCACTTCGCTGTAATAGCCGTGGTAGTCCTTGGTGACCTTCTTGCTCACCCCTACCAGATACTCGTCAAACACCTTTCCGTCGGCATCCAGGAAGTAAATGCGTGCCTGGTCAAAGAGCACAAGCTTTCGAAGCTGCAGAAGGGTGTTGACCGCCAGCGACATGGGGTCATCGAACGCACCCACTTGGGCGAGGAACTCGTTGAGCTTTGACCATTGCGCCTGCGATGGCATGGGTGGCCTCCCCTAGCCTACGACAACTACAGCGTGTCTCAGTATCGCACGACGGACGAGGTTCGGCCCAGACGAACCGTGACGCAAAGCCCGTCGAGGAAAACTGTACCCTTTGGCCGAAGTATTCGACCTCCGCAAACAGGAGTCCGAGTAGTTCGCCCAAAGGGTACAGTTTTGAAGGCCCATACGAAAGGCGTGCGTCGGAACGCTCCGACGCACGCCTTTCACCTGCAACGTATGTAAGACTACGACTTACGCCTCAAGCCAGGCGTCAGCCTCTTCCTTGGAGACGGGACGGATGTCAGCACCGTTGTTGTACGGGCTCTCCTCGCCACCGATGCCCCAGAAGAAGAACAGGCCACCCTTGGTCTTGTAGAGGGTCTCCTCATAACCAGCCGGATCGCCATAGGAGCCGAAGGCGCGGTTTCCCAGAGCCTCCGCCTTCTCGGTGTCATAGACGCGCCTCTTGCCTTCGAACATCTTGGTCTTGCGCATGGTTCCTCCTTTTATCCCATTCAAAGCCAAGTATTGTCGCATGCAGCGTTTTGCATGGAGACGTTACCGTTCGCGCTGCTAGAGTACCCATTCATCGATGCGAATGGCCGTTAGGAAACAAAAGGTACACAGGTTGTTCAACTAACCTGCACGTTTTGTTAGCAAAACCGCACGCAAAACCCTGCAGATATCAGTCGTAGCGCTCGTCGTAGACGCGCTTGGTCTTCTTCTCGCTACGCGGCAGCACGCCCAGCTCGACGATCTTGACGAGCGGCGTGAAGCCGATGCGGTGACGCACGCGACGTGCCACGCGACCGCGCAGGTCCTCCCAGTCCACGCTGCCGTTGGTCTCCACGTAGATGCGCATGGTGTCGCGGCCGTCCAGGTGGCTCAGGCGGATCTGGTACTCGCTCGAGAGCTCGGGGAAGCTCGCCAGAATCTCCTCGATCTGCGCCGGGAACACATTGACGCCGTGGATCTTCATCATGTCGTCGGAGCGGCCCGTGATGGTGTCGATGCGCGGGTGCTCGTTGTGGCCGCAGCCGCACTCGCCCGGCACGATGCGGGACAGGTCGTGCGTACGGAAGCGGATGAGCGGCGCGCCCTCCTTGACGAGCGTGGTGAGGACAATCTCTCCCCACTCTCCGTCAGGCAGGTTCTCGCCGGTCTCGGGATCAATGATCTCGAGGTAGACGTAGTCGCTCCACACGTGCATCTCGTGGCCGCACTGGCAGCTGATGCCGATACCGGGGCCGTAGACCTCGGTGAGGCCGTAGATGTCGTAGTACTCCACGCCGAGCGCGTCAATGATGCGCTGGCGGATCTTCTCGCCCGAGCGCTCGGAGCCCGTGATGAGCTTCTTGAGCTTGATCTGGTCCTTGATGCCGCGCTTCTCAATCTCCTCCGCCAGCAGAAGCGCATAGCTCGCGGTCGCCGTCAGCACGGTGGACTGCATGTCGATCATGAACTGCAGCTGCTTCTCGGTGTTGCCCGGGCCCATAGGGATGGCCATGGCGCCGAGGCGCTCGCAACCGGCCTGGAAGCCGATTCCCGCGGTCCACAGGCCATAGCCCGGAGTGATCTGCACGCGGTCCTCAGGCGTGACGCCCGCAAACTCGTAGCAGCGCGCGAACTGGATGGCCCAGTCGTCCACGTCCTTCTGGGTGTACGGGATGATGACCGGCGTGCCGGTAGTACCCGAGGAGCTGTGGATGCGGACGATCTCGTTCTCGGGCACCGCGGCGAGTCCCAGCGGATAGGCCTCGCGCAGGTCATGCTTCTCGGAGAAGGGCAGCTTGTAGAAGTCCTCCACCGAGGCGACGCCCGTGATGCCGGCCTCGCGCAGGCGCTTGCCATAGAAGTTGTTGGATGCCAGCAGGCGCTGCACCTGCGTGTTCACCTGCTCGAGTTGCTTTTCGCTAATCTGCATGGGTCGATTCCTTTCACTATTCAATCAAACGGTTGACGTACAAGAGAGGCGAGGACATGTCCTGGCGCAGTTCCGCAGCCCAGGTCGGTAGCCGCGCAAAGCGCGGCGTAAGCCGACCTGAGGCGAGGACTGTTTGAGCACAGGGCATGTCCTCGCCTCGCTGGTGCGGTTACTGTTTATCACCCGCATACGCAAGGGCGCGAGCGTTCAGGTCTTGGAAGCGCTCGGGGACGAGACGCTTGATGGCGCCGGCTATGTCGTCCGTCGTGAGGCTCAGCACGCCCGTCCTCACGGCCGCGCCGAGGAGCACCACGTTGAGACACTTCGCCGAGCCTAGGTCGCGCTCGGCCGCCGCAGCGTCAACAACCACCAGGTTATCCACCTGTTCACGCAGGTAGGCCATGATGGCGTCAACGTCGTAGGCCGGGCCTCCCACGAGGGCGCTCGCGGGGACGATGGCGCGGTCGCTCACCACCACGGTGCCGCCGTTGCGCAGGTACGCGAGCTGACGCACGGCCTCAGCGGGCTCGAAGGCAATGATGAGGTCTGCCTTGCTCTTGCCGATGAGCGGCGACGCGGCGCCCTCACCGAGGCGAACATGGCTAAAGACGCTGCCTCCACGCTGGGCCATGCCGATGGTCTCGGCCGTCTTCACGGGAAGGCCGCGATCCATGGCCGCGGCAGCCAGCAGCTTTGACGCGAGGACGGTTCCCTGGCCGCCCACGCCGCAGAGTACGATGTTGTCGCTCACAGTCGCTCACCTCCCGAGATGGCGCCTACGGGGCATACCTGCTCGCACAACGTGCAGCCGCTGCACTGCGTATCGTCGATGACGGCCTTACCGTCCTTGAGCGCGAGCGCCGGGCAGCCCAGCTCACGAATGCAGCGCTGGCAGCCGATGCACTCGCGCGCGTCAACGTGGCTCTTGGCCTGCGGACGCGCGAGCACCACGCACGGGCTCTTGAAGATGATGGCCTTCACACCCGGCTCATCCGCCACGCGGCGCACTGTCTCGACGGCGAGCTTGTGATCAAGCGGGTCGACGGTCTCAACCGTGGTCAGGCCGATGGCGCGGAGCACCGCCTCGATGCTCACCTTCTGCACGACCTCGCCCATCATGGTGCGACCGGTGCCCGGATGGGGCTGATGGCCGGTCATGGCCGTGGTGGAGTTGTCGAGAACGATCACGGTGAGGTTAGCCTGGTTGTAGAAGGCGTTGACCACGCCGGTGATGCCGCTCGCAAAGAACGTGGAGTCGCCCACGAAGGCAAAGCACGTGGTGTCGGGCTCCACATGGAAGACGCCCTGGGCGATGTTGATGCCCGCGCCCATGCAGAGGCACGTGTCCACCATGTCGAGCGGCTGCGCATTCCCGAGCGTGTAGCAGCCGATGTCGCCGCAGTAGATGGTCTTGCGCTTGCCCATGGCCTTCTTCACGGCGTAGAAGCTCGCACGGTGCGGGCAGCCAGCGCAGAGGACCGGCGGACGGACGGGCAGCTGCGGCGGAGCAGCTGGTGCCGTCGCGGGACCGTCTACCTCGGCGTCATTGCCCAGGAAGCTCGCCAGTGCCTTGCCTACCGACTCCACGGTGTTCTCGCCGGAGGGCTGGATGTCGCCCGTCAGCTTGCCACGAATCTTAGTGGTAAGGCCGTACTTGCCGCACACGGCGATGAGCGCGCGCTCGATCACTGGGTCGAGCTCCTCGACGCACAGGACCTCGTCCAGACCGGTGAGGAACTCCACGGCGCGACGCTCGGGGAACGGGAACGGCGTGGCCACGCGCAGGATGCGCGGGCGGTTATCCTCGTCCAGGTTGTCGCTCACATAGGTGTAGCTGATGCCGTGCGTGGCGATGCCCTTGCGCACAACGCTCCCCTGCTCAGGCACCACAAAGTTGCGCGGTGAGTCAGAGAACATCTCGGAGAGCTGGGCGTTGCGGGCCTCGATCTTGGCGTGGTTCACCACCGAGAGGCGCGGGAAGATGACCCAACGCGAGGAGTCCTTGATGAAGCCTTCGGGCTCGTTGCGCAGCCACTCATCGGGCTCAGCCACCTCACTAGCCTCGTAGCCGTGGTCCACGCGCGTAGTAGGCCTCATGAAGACGGGCGTGCCCAGCTGCTCGGAGAGCTCGAAGGCCTCCTGCACCATCTCGTAGGCCTCCTGCACGCCCGACGGATCAAAGAGGGGCAGCTTGGAGAACTGCGCGAAGGTGCGCGTGTCCTGCTCGGTCTGGGACGAGATGGGGCCTGGGTCATCTGCCACGAGCACCACCATGCCGCCCTTGACACCGATGTACTCCAAGCTCATCAGCGGGTCAGACGCCACGTTGAGGCCCACCTGCTTGCAGGTGACGAGCGCGCGGGCGCCCGCGTAGGCAGCACCTGCGGCAACCTCCATGGCCGCCTTCTCGTTAACGGACCACTCCACGTAGACGTTGCCCTGCCTGCGCTTGGCAACCGTCTCGAGCACCTCCGTGGAGGGCGTACCGGGATATCCAGCCACCACGTTGACACCGGCAGCAAGCGCGCCGAGTGCGATGGCCTCGTTTCCCATAAGGAATTCTGTATGCATGCAGTCCCCCTGCTCATGCAGTCGATGGAACATCAGCAACCTTAGCACCTTGGGGTGTGGAGGGCGGAGTTGTTCACACGGTTGAAGCGTTGGTCGACGATGTCGAGATGCGCTGCAGGTGAAGAACACGTGGTTCGCTATGATGGGGTGCGTCATCCCGACGACCGAAGGAGGAGCCATGTCCGCAGAGCGCACCGAGTCAAAGTTCATCACCGTTGCACCGGGAGTACAGATTCACGTATGGGATGCCGGAGCCGAGGACGCCCCTGCCCTCGTCTTCATCCCGGGCTTGACGTTCTCTGGCGAGGTGTTCATGCACCAGCTCGAGCACTTCAAGGGCGCATATCGCGTGGTGCTTGTCGACCCGCGCGGCCAGGGCCTCTCCACCAAGTGCCCCATGGGTAACGACTACCAGACCCACGGAGCTGACCTCATCAAGGTGGTGGAAGCTCTGGGCATCCAGAAGCCCACGCTCATCGGATGGAGCTGTGGCAACCTTGAGGCTTGGAGCTACCTCGAGCAGGCCGGGGTGGAGAGCGTGGCCGGCGTTGTCTGCGTTGACATGAGCCCGCTGCCGCACAACGAGGATCCCGCTGCTTGGACCGAGGGAAGCCCCGCGGAGCTCTCCGAGGTCATGACGCGCGTGCTCATCAGCCCCGAGAACAGCCGCGCCTTCTGGGACGAGTACCTGCGCGAGGTCATGTGGGAGGGCGACATCACGCCAGACCAGTACGACTACTTCATGGACATGGGCGCCCGCACGCCGTATTGGGTCGCGCACGAGCTCTTCGGCGACGCGATTCTCTCTGACTACCGTGCCATCGCTCAGGAGGCCGCGCAGAAGGTTCCCACGCTCATGTTCATCGCAAAGCATTGGGCGGACATCGCCGAGCCGTGGTTCAACGCCCTCTGCCCCGAGACGCCGACCTATGTAATGGGCGGCCACCTCATGGCGGCGCAGTATCCTGACGAGTTCAACGCCCGTCTCGAGGAGTTCCTGAAGACCGGGAAGTAATCTGTGACCGCCTTGCGGCGGCTGTCCACTGGAGGATCAGTGCTCTCATACATCTGGCCCATCGCGCTGGTCGTGCTCTCAAACATCGTCTACCAGATCTGTTCGAAGAGCGTGCCAGGCGACCTTAACCCGTTTGCCTCGCTTACCGTCACGTACCTGGTAGGCGCCATGGCGTCGGCTGTTCTCTACCATCTGTTTACGCGCGGGGGCAACCTCGTCAAGGAGTATGCGCACCTCAACTGGGCCCCGTTTGTGCTGGGATTTGTCATCGTGGGCCTCGAGGTGGGGTTCATCTTTGCGTACCGCGTGGGCTGGCAGGTGAGTGCGGCCTCGGTGGTGCAGAGCGGGTTTTTGGCCATCAGCCTGCTCGCGGTGGGGGCGCTTGTCTACCACGAACCGCTGACGGCCAGCAAGCTCATCGGCATCGTGCTCTGCATCATCGGGCTCATCTTCATCAATCGGTAGAACAAACAGCAGGTCAAACGGCCATATGGAAGGAGTGCCATGCGCGTCACGCACCTCTATCACTCGGGCTTTCTCATCGAGTTCAAGCAGCGCACGCTCCTGTTTGACTGGTATCCCATCTCGCACGAGATGCTGGCTCACGACCTTGAACTCATTCGTCCTGACCGCAAGCTGTACGTGTTTGTCTCGCATGCGCACGCGGACCACTACGTGCCCGTCATTTGGCAGCTGGCCGAGCATTTCCCTGGATGTGAGCCCACCTACATCGTTGACGCTCCCATCTCGCACAACGCGCCGCCCGAGCTCGACCTCGACGTGGTGGCATGCGAGCCCGAGCAGATCTACGAGATTGACGAGGGCATGGAGGTCACCACGCTCAATTCCACCGACGAGGGTCTGGCCTTCTGCGTAAACGTGGACGGCCGCACCATCTATCACGCGGGTGACCTCAGCGTGTGGTGGTGGCCCGAGCGCGACCGCAAGCTCAACGAGTTCAGTGAGGCGCAGTGCAGCTACTTCCTCGAGGTTCTGGAAGGCAAGCACATTGAGCTCGCCCTACTTCCCATCACGCCGCGGGCTGGTGCCGAGGGCGACCGTGGCATCGAGCTCTTCATGAAGCAAGTTGGCGCCGACGTGGTGGTTCCCATGCACTACCGCGACATGCGCGCGGAGGCCATGGCACTCGCTGACAGCGCGCGGCTTGCGCCGTGGCGAAGCCGCATCTGCTTCGACGAGCAGTTTGAGCTGTAAGAGCGGGATTGGCCGATGCTTTTCCTTCTGCTGGCAACAATCGCAAGCGCAGGCAACGCGCTCACGATGAAGTTTGCGGGGTCGCGCAGCGAAAACCGCTGGGCGCTGCTGCTCTTCAACTACCTCACGGCGACGGTTCTGTCCGCGCTGTCGGCCGTGCGCTCCGGGCTTGCCGTTGGCGAGGTCGGTACGCGAGTGTGCGCGCTCGGCCTCATCACGGGAGTGCTGTTCATCGCCACATTTGCCCTGCTACAGTTGAACGTTCGCGTCAACGGTGCCACGGTCTCGTCCTCCCTCTTCCGTATGGGCGCCGTCATCCCCATGGCACTCTCGATCGTGCTGTTCGACGAGTACCCCACCCTAGCCGGAGCGGGCGGCATCGCAGTTGCGGTCATGGCCACCGCCCTTTTGAGCATCCCGTCGGACACCGCCCCGCAGTCCGACCAGCCCACCTCTGCAACTCGGGGGTTCCTCGTGCCGATGGTCCTCGCCGGCGGCCTCGCCGACACCATGCCCAAGGTCTTCGAAGCCACCAGCAATCCAGCATATGAGGAGGCGTTCATCCTTATAACGTTCGCGACGGCCTTTACCGTCTGCCTCGTCATGCTCTTGCGAGCCCACGAGCGGCCGCAAGGTGTCGACATCGCCTGCGGGGCCATGCTCGGCGTCTTCAACTTCTTCTCGACCGACCTCATGCTTCGCGCACTGATGGAGCTTCCCGCCTACGTGGTGTACACGGGCTTCAGCATGGGCGTCGTGCTCCTCACCTACGCAGCGAACGCCCTCGTCATGCACGAGAAGCTCACGCGGCGAGACAACGTCGCCATCGCCCTCGTCATCCTTGCGCTGGTGCTCATCAACCTGCCAGGATAGGCGGGGCCGTTAGTACCGCGACAAAAACGTACCCTTTACGGCAACTATTCGGCCTCCCGAAACGAAAGGCCGAATAGTTGCCATAAAGGGTACATTTTTGGAGCGAGTGGGACGCGGTTCGGAACCCGCGCCCCGCTAGGCGTTACTCAAACACGGGATGCGGAATGGTCTCGGTATCGAAGCTCTCGTTGCGACCTTCCTTGATATAGGGGAACAGGCTCACACGGCACTTGATGCGCACCTGGTCGGTGCCCTTGTTGCCCCAGAGGACCTCGAGCTCCCTGCCCTCCTCCACAAGTCCGTGGTCGATGGTGCCGATCGAGATCATCTGGCGCGTCTTGCTTGAGAACATTCGGCCGGATGAACAGCCAACGAAGGTGTCGCCGTCGTAGACCTCGTCGATGTGCAGCGTGCCGTTGCCCAAGACGAAGTCGTAGTCGATGGGATACTCAATGGGGTCGACGCGGCGCGTGGGGTCCATGCTCGCCTTCACGGCCTCGGCAATGGAGTCGACGTCCCAGATAAGCGTGCAAGCGGTGCGATAGTTGCCCGCGAGCTCTGCTTCCACGGCCTCCTTGCCAATGAAGTCGTGGTCCATGCGCACCATCTTCTGCCAGCCGTTCTCCATGGGAGTGCGGTAGACGAGGTCACTGTCGGCGGGAAGAGAGCCCGAAATGTTCCACTCAACGCCAGGGATGGGGAACGCGTAGTGCTCGGTACCCTGCGGGATGGAGCCCTCGCAATGGCAGGAGACATACGTGAACTTGCCCAGCTGGCGAATGCCGTAAGGCTCCCCCACGCGCAGGACCTCCTCAAGCACATCCTGGCAGTCCTCGGTAAGGCCATGGATCTCATAGCCCAGGGTTCCAGCCATGCCAGTGCGCAGCACGAAGACCTCGTGACCAGCGATCTTCAGGCCCTGCCTCAGCCACATGAAGCCCAGGTCGTGGAGATCGGTCTTCGTTGCCTGCTCCACGACCTCCAGGGAGCGCGGGCCGCACATCTGGTAGAAGAAGTGGCTCTCGGTGCAGTCCTCGACCTCGAAGGAGAAGCGATCCTGGAAGAAGAGGTGGTTGAGGAGCGCTGGATCGGGCAGGAACATGGAGTAGAAGGTGTCCTCAGCAAGGCGCATCACGATACCGTCGTTCATGATCTTGCCGTTGGGCTGCAAGATGATGACGTGGCGCGCCTTGCCCACGGGATACTTCTTGAAGGTGTTGACGCTCGCGGCGGTGAGGAAGTCAAGGTACTCGATGCCGTGGATGAGGTAGTTCATTGCGGGATTGAGGCCACCATGGACGTAGCAGGTGTCGTACCAAGAGAGCTCCTCGTCGAGCCAGCCCGTGTAGGAAAACGGCTGGATGGGAAAGCGGCCGTCATCGGACATGGGAAGGAACATTCCCTCGTGGCTGGTAAAGGTTGTGTTCTGCGGGATGCGGTTCTGCAGGAAGGGACTGGGCTTGAACTCTGGGGAGGACATGATGCTTCCTTCACTTTGAGGGTGCTGGGGACGCCGCCTTGCCGTTACTGGGCCTTGCTGACATCGGTTGAGTCGCTACGCATCACGTTGTTGTACGGATAACGCACGATGGTGGCACGAATGCGCTTCTGACGCTGGCCGGGGTTGCCCCACACGACGTACACCTCGGTGCCCTCGGCAGCAAACGCCGGATCGACACAGCCAATCGAGATCATGTGGCGGAAGTAGCAGGCGTTCTGACGGCCGAACGAGGTGCCGATGACGTTGCCCGCCTCATCAAGGACGAGATCGTGATGAGTGATACCGCCCAACCAGAAAGTGGTGTCACTCGGTCCCTCAATGGGCTTGTATGGCTCCTCCTCATCACCCCTGAACTGGCTTGCAAAGACCTCAGCGACATCATCGGCGTTCCATTCATAGGTCACGATTTTGCGGGTCGAGGGGTCGGATGAGAGTCGCTCGCAGGCTTCCCTGCCGATGAAGTCGTGATCGAACTTGATCATCTTCCCCCATCCTAACTCGTAGGGGTTGTGCACAAAGTAGTCACGATTGTCGGCAGCTGACCCGTCCAGCATGACCTTGCCCTCGACGACGAAGATCCCGTTTTGGAGCCTGTCCTCAGTCGTGCGCACATAGTCGAGGAATTCTTGGTCTTCTGGTATAGGGTAGGCGAAGTGGACTCCGAACTGCGGATAACCGTTCTCGCCATGATTCATGCAGTAGCAGTGCGAACCCAGACGGCGCATGCCAAGTGGCTGGCCGACTTCCCAGAGCTTACTGTAGATCTCGTAGGTATCCTCGAACGCCCCGTGCACCTCATATGCGAGCGTACCCGCCATGCCAACCCTGCAGATCCTCACGGGATGCCCGCAAATCGTGGAATCGCGGAATCGAAGATGCTTCATATCATGGAAGTTCTCGCCAGTAGCCTTTTCGACAACCTCTAGGGATTTCGGCCCGCCGATCTGGAAGAGAAAGACCTTGCCGGTTAAGACCTCGCCGGTCACACCGAACTCCTCGCCATAGAGGTTCTTGACGTAATGGTTGATGAGGGGCGACATCCAGTACGTCGTGACCTCGTCCTCGGCAGTACGCATCATAACGCCATCTACAACGATACGGCCTTGTTCGTCGACACACACGCCGTGCTTGATGCGACCGACCTCGAAGTTATCCATGTTTGTCACGCAGACTTTGGCGAGGAAATCGAGCACGCGCTCGCCGCGGATCGCGAGCGTATCGGTGGGATTAAGGCCTGCGTGCAGGTAGCAGGTAGTCTTCCACGACATGGTCTCGTCGCGCCAGTTGGTGTACTCGTAAGGCGAGATCTGCATGGAGAGCGAGAACGAATAGCTCGCTGCTGGAGGGTCAGGGATGGGGTGCCAAGGGTCAAAGGGAAGAACGTGGTTATCCAGGGACATGTTGCCTCCTCATACGCTGTTCTGATAGGGCCTGCCTTAAGGAGAGCGTACGAGGATACTGCGTTCAGGAACACAGGCATAGTCACAGCAAAGCGGAGGGGCGTTTAGAAGATCTTCCAAATGCTAGGACTTTGGACCATACCCTTTCAGCGCCAGAGAGAGCTGCAGGAGGAAGCAAGTGCGCTCGTCAGCGAGGTCTATGCCAGCGAGCTCTTCAAGACGTTGGATGCGGTAATACATTGAGTTCTTATGCACGCCCAGCGCGCGGGCAGCCTTCGCCACATTGCGCCCGCTGTTGAGATACGTCGCCAAACTCCGCAGGTAGTCCGTGTGGTCGCGCGCGTCGAAGGCCTCGATAAGCGCAATCTCCGGAACGACAAACGCCTCCTGGGCCCGAGCATCTGACGCAGTAGCAACCTCAAGAAGATGTTGTGCAGCGACATCATCATAGGTATTGACTGCCCCCTCACGAGAGGCATCCGCAAGGCGGATGGCCGCATCCGCTTGACGATACGCCCAGTCCAAAAGCGTAACGTTGTCAAAGGGCCTGCTCACACCAACGGCCATGCCACCGCAATAGACTGACTTCGAGATTCTCTCGCTAAGCTGTCCAATGCTCAGCGTCCCGTTAATCACCTGAAGGCATTCATTGCCCTGAATGATGCCCATCGACCCATGAAACGCCTGCTCAAGCTGGGCACGAAGATACGCTAACGAAATGACCTTCCGCTCATCAATCGGACGGAAGAGCACAAGCCTAACGGTCTTGGAGAGCGCAAAACCAAGGGCCTGCAGACGTTTGCGCGCGTCATCTTCCTCGCGCGTAGATCCCGCTATCAGCTCGCCCAGCAACGGCCCGCATGCGCCCGCCGACGACCCGTCACTGCGCGTACGACGGAGCTCATAGGAAAGTGTCTGACAAAACACCGGGAGCAGCGCCTCGTCGTCAGACGAGAACTGCCGATTCACCTCGACAACGACCACATGCCCCAACACCTGCCCACCATCGCGCACACGGGCGGAAAGGTAACGGGGCTGACCCTCAAACTCGCCAATAACTGGCTGGTCATGATGGTAAATCCAATCCATGAATCCCGCATCCGCAGCCTGCTTCGCAAGACCATATTGGCGATCCGGGTCGCCTTCGGCTGAAAAGTCCTGCTCGCCCTCACCCATATTGGAGCTCTTGCAGACGATACCCATGCTCATGTCAGCCATGAAAAGCGGGTTGCCGAGAAGCTCCGCAGCGACGTCAACGAGGTGCTGCAGCCCCCTATGGCTCAGATGCGCGTCAAACAGGGCAAGCTTCTTCTCGGCAAGGTCCATCGTCTCTCCTTTGAGGAATGCGTTTTGTGAAAGTATACAAATACTCGGCAAAAAAGTACCCTTTACGGTAACTATTCGGCCTCCCGAAACGACAGTCCGAATAGTTGCCGTAAAGGGTACATTTTTGGAGCGAAGCGGCGCGAGGCGCTTGCGCACGAGGGGTGGACCATCTACGTGGTGAACGTTGACGAGATGTGCTCGTACGACGAGCTCAAGAAGAGGGTCGATCTGATGAGCTCCGTTCCCCAGATGCCGAGACAGGGAGAGGTCGATACGAAGCTCGGGGTCGAGCTGTTAGGGAGGCTGCTTCGCGCGACCCGCTTTGGTGTTGGGCTGAACGGGGCGCTCTTTGGAGTGCCCGTGCCGCGAGGCAAGGTCAAGGTCCATGCGTGACCGCAACAGTTTGACCGTAACACGTGAGGTCAAACCGACACTCACTCGGCTCCTACAGCTTGAGCACTACCTCGATACCAGGATCGACGAACTCGGCGAAAACCTTGCCGTCATCGGCGGAGCCGGCAACCGTGCCGTAATGCTCAGGGATGGCGACAGCAGGCTTGAGGACGTTCACGAAGGCTGCCGCCTCGCGAGCGTCCATGGTGTACGTGCCGCCCACCGGGACGAGCGCCACGTCGCAGGCAACGTCATGGTTCTCGGGCAGGTCGTCGGTATCGCCAGCGACGTAGACGCGGAGGTCGTCAATCTCCACCACGTAGCCCATCCAAGCCTCGTCCTCAGGATGGAAAGGCTTGTTGAGGTTATACGCGGGAACGGTCTCTATCTCGATCCCCGGAAGCGGCATCGCATGCTCGTATGGGACAAGAAACGCCGCATCCTCGGCGGTGAAGCCGGCGTCAATGAACGTGAGCATGGCCGTCGCAGGCAGCACAAAGACGGTATGTGGCATCCTGACACGCGCGATGTCCTCGGGCGAGAAGTGGTCGAAGTGCGTGTGCGTGATGAGGATCATGTCCGCGTCATGGGGCGAGGTCTCAAACCCATACGGGTCCACATAGATCACCGTCCCCCGCCTGGTCTCCAATCGGATGGAGCTATGGGTATTGATGGTGATGAAACTGGTGTCCATATGCTACCTCCCTGACCGTGTGCGAATACGAAACATCTCAGTGTCACATGCTGCAAACAGAGGCCGGCAACCGTACCGTCTAGTTCCCACGGGCCTCTGTCCACGTATAGCCCATGCGCTCCTCGTCACGCTGGACGACCTTCGTGAGGTACTCGCGGGAGGTCACGCAGCGCACGGTAGACCCAGCAAAGGCGTCCTTGTTGCGCGAGATGATGAAATCGACGTCGTTGAGCTCAGCACACGACCTGATGAGGCCGTCCTCGAAGTCGGGCTCGTCGGATGCGAGGGCGTCCAGGCACTCCTCAGCGCTGATGGGGCCGACAGCCAGCAGCCTGGTGAGCCACCCTACTGACTTCCGGGCTGTGGGCTCGTCAAAGCGCTTGTGCATGACGTAATAGACATCCTTGAGCGAGAGTGCGCACGCGATTCCCACATCGCCGTCGCCGTTGCAGCGGGCAAGCAGACGGTGCGTCTCGCGCTGCTCGGGCCTGTTGGGAGAGACCGCGTCGAGCAGGATGTTGGTGTCAAGAAGGAGCCTATGCATAGTCGTCCACCCTACCTGCAAGAATCTCGTCGTCGGTCATACCTGCATACGCTTCGTTCTGGGGCGGTAGCCCATCGAACCACTCCATGAACGAGGCAAAGGCGGCGCGCCTCTCCGCCTGCTCGTCGGCAGCGTTGGACGGAGTGGGGACCTGACCGGTAGCGACGATCGTCTGCCACACATCGTTGATGACGCCGTTCACCGTGGACCCGGCGGCGCGGATGATGGCGTCCGCCCGCAGCTTGACGTCCTCGTCCACGCGACCCGAGACAACAACTGTGGCCATGGTCCCTCCTTGGTTGTATACTGTATACACTCTAGCACAGGGCATCGAAGCGGTCAAAGTCCCTCGGCACGACGAAACCGCAAATCTACGAATTGGTGAACAAGCCGCAAAGGCCGCCCGCATGGTCTCCCGTGCTACCATCATGCGCAGCAAACTGATATGACCAGACCAATCACGCCAATCTAGGAAGGAATGGCCATGCACGATGTAGACAGAAGGTCGGCCCTCAAGATTGCCGCGCTTGCCATGATGGCCCCAGGAGCAGCTGCGCTGGCCGCTTGCTCCCAACAATCCCCCGCTCCGCAAGCGGAGGACACACCCGCGGACAGCAAGCCGCAGGACAGCAGCACTCCCGCAGCCCCCATCACACTGGAGAATATCCGCAGCTACGTTGTTGGCATTGACGAGCCCATCACGCTTGAGGACGGCAGTTCGCAGGCGGCCATCGCGTTTGACAACGCTGCGACCACACCAGCTCTCGTACCCGTGTTGGAAGAGGTCGAGAAGAGCCTCGCCCTGTATGGCTCGATCGGACGCGGGTCCTCTCAGAAGTCGGACCACTCGGCCGAGCTTTACCAACAGACCCGCAACAAGGTCCTCGAATTCCTCGGCGCGGACCCCGAGGCCTACACCTGCTTCTATGTCAGCTCGACAACTGACGGCATCAACAAGCTCGCCTCCGCGCTCATCGAGAGCACCGATGACCTCGTCTTGACCACACGTGCCGAGCATCATGCCAACCTGCTCCCCTGGCGTGAGCGTTGCAAGGTCATATATGCCGAGGTAGATGAGCTGGGCCGTATCAAGTATGACGACATAGAGCGGCTGCTTTCGGAAAACAAGGTGAAGTACGTGGCCGTGACCGCCGCATCGAACGTCACGGGCTACGTGACGGACGTGCATCAGGTGGCAAAGATGGCGCACGCCCACGGCGCCAAGATCATCGTCGACGGCGCCCAAATCGTGGCTCATCGCGCGTTCTCGATGCGCGGAGCAACCCCCGAGGAGAACATCGACTTCTTTGCCTTCTCGGCACACAAGATGTACGCCCCCTTCGGCGGCGGGGCGGTGGTCGGCCTTACGGAGGTTCTGAATCAGCACCAGCCCCAGTTCTATGGCGGCGGAACCGTGCGCATCGTCGGCGACGATTGGGTGAAGTACAAGGGGGCGCCAGAGGTCTATGAGGCGGGCTCGCCCAACTACCTGGGTGCCGTTGCGATGGGCAAGGCCATCGAAGTGCTCCGCGAGGTGGGCTTTGACGCCATCCAACAGCACGAGCTCGAGCTCAACCGTCGGGTCATAGACGGCCTGCTCCAGATGGACAACGTCATCGTGTACGGCGACACAGCAAACATTGACGACAAGGTCGGCGTTGTTTCGTTCAACTTCTCCGACCTGAACACGCATGTCCTGGCAAAGCGACTTGCCGCGAGCTATGGCATCGCCACGCGGCGCGGGGCGTTCTGCGCTCACCCCTACGTGTGGCGGCTCATGGGTATCTCCGATGACGTTGCCAGGGGATTCTTGGAATGCGTGGACGTGAACACGGCTGGCATGATTCGCATCAGCTTTGGCATCTACAACACCCTCGACGAAGTCGAGCATTTCCTGGACATCCTGCCCAAGGCGATAGAGCAGGCAAAGGAAGACGCAGAGAACTACTCGCGCGCCCAGCCGGAGTACTAGCGAGGCTCCTGCCTACAGGCGAAACGAGGGGTCCGGAGCAATCTCCGGACCCCTCGTACTCGAAGTGATGTCATGTCCCCTAGAAGCTGGTCCAGCCGCCATCGACGTTCAGCTGGGCACCATTGACGTAGTGCGCCTCGTCGGAGATGAGGTAGAGGATCGCATTGGCGATGTCCTCGGGCCAACCAGTGATGTTCTTGCCATCCCAGTCCACGCCGAGCGCCACTGCCCCGCGGACGTTGTAGAGCTCGTTGCCCTCGAGGTCCATGATGTCGCGGTCGGGCCACTTCTCCATGGCGTTGCCCAGGATGTCGGTCACGCAGGCGCCTGGGTTCACCACATTGGTGCGCACGTTGCGGAAGCGGTAGCTGTGCGCGAGGTTGCGCGCGAGGCCCAGCACCGCATGCTTGGACGTGATGTAGGCCGCACCGGCGCTCGAGCCCACCTGGCCGCCCACGGAGCCCACGATGACGATGTTGGCAGGCAGCCCCTCGTGATCCCACAGCAGCGGCAGGCAGTCGCGACACATGCGGAAGCAGCTGTTGACGTTGACATCCATCACGTAGTCGTAGAGCTCGTCATCGGTCTTGTGCGCCGGGCACATGAGGTCGAGCACGCCCGCAATGTAGAGCAGGCTGTCGAGGGTGCCGTACTTCTCGCGCACGATGTCGATCGCGGCCTGGCGCACGGACGCGTCGCACACGTCGCCGCCCACGAAATCGATGGTGCCGGGGCCGTCGGTGAGCTCCTCGTCCTCGACGAGCTCCTCCCACGCCTCCTCGTTGAGGTCGAGCACCACGAGCTTGGCGCCCTGACGGTACAGGGCACATACGGTAGCCGCACCCATGCCGCAGGCTCCGCCGACAACCAGTATGACCTTGCCTTCATTGGTTGACATGACTAATCCTTCCTAGCACCACTTAGGCTCGACGATGACGGCCGGGCTGTCGTTGGGACCGATGGTCACGCGGGTGCCGAGCGGGCACTTGGCGGCGTCGACCACGGCGAAGCCGATGTTCTTGTCCACGGTGTAGCCGTAGATCATCTGGGTAACGTAGCCGCGGGGCACACCGCGCTTGCGCAGGATCTCCTTCTGGGCGATGTCCTCATAGCTCTCGCGCTCGATCTCCACGCCCACGAAGGCACGCTTCTCGCCCTCCTCGTGCTTGGCGACCAAAGCCTCCTTGCCGAAGAAGTCCTTGTCCAGGCGCACCGACCAACCCAGATTGGCCTCGTAGGGCGTGAGGCCCTTGTAGTCCTGACGAAGTGCCAGGCCCTTCTCCATGGGCAGCGAGCGCACGTACACCTCGAGTGTGGTGAGGCGCGGAGCGTCGAACTTTGAAGCTGCGTCGGCAATAGCCTCAGCAACAGCAGCGGAGTCGTCACGCGCACAGTACAGCTCATATCCCAGCTCGCCAGTAAAGCCGCCACGGTCCACGACGACGGCGATCTCCCCAACATGCGCATCTACGATTTGGAAACGCTTGAGCGCATCGACGGACTCGCCGAGCAGCGCCTCCATCACCTTGCCGGAGTTGGGGCCCTGGATGGCATACATATCCCATGCCTGGGTGACATCCTCGTAGGCTACGTCGTATTCGCCCTTATGGGCATCAAACCAGCGCACGGCATGCGGACCATAGAGCGTGGAAAGCCACCAGAGGCCTCCACCACGATTGAACGCCATGAGGTCGTCGATGATCGTGCCCTGCTCGTCGAGCATGGTGGTGTACTTGCCGCGACCCTCGGGAGTGCCTGCGATTGTGTTCACGAGCATCCAGTCGAGGAACTTCTCGGCATCGGCACCGGTAACCGTGACGAGGTCGTGGGTCCAGCGATACCAGCCCGAGTTCTCGCGCACGGCCTTGGCCTCAGCGCGCGCAACAGCATCATCCTTGAACAGCATTCCTATCACTCCCCTCTTTAGAGCGCGCGGTTGTCGATCTTGCGGCCAACCGTGATGATGTAGTCGTCGTCATCCTCGTCGATCCAGACGCTCCACTCCGGTGAGACGAGTGTGTGGCATGCGCCGTTCCACTGTGCCTCGTAACCCATCGTGATCTCCTCAAGCGGCGCCATCTCAAAGCGTCCCTCAAAGTCTTCCTGCGACACGCGAATCTCGACGCCCTCTGCATCGAAGGCCTCCCACTCGTGCGGCACGAGCTGGCATCCCAGCACGGCGTCAATGTAGGCACCCATGACGCGCGGATCGTTGTCCCCGATCTCGCGAGGGATGTCGAGCCAGTTGCGGAGGCCCTCACGGGCAAAGAAATCGATGAAGGAGTTCTTGCCCGCGGTTGCGAACACGATGCGCAACAAGCGCTCGAACTCGTCGTCGTCTTCGGCCATGTCGCGGATGGCTATGAGCGGGAAGCTGATAGACCAGACCCAGCCCATCTGTGCGACCCAGTTGTACTGCCACTCAAGCGAGTTCTCCTCGCCGAAGGCCTGCACGTACTGGCCATTGCGCAGTCCTTGAGCATGCTTCACACGGCGCTCGGACGGCGTATCGTGCACGGGCGCATGCGCCTGCCCGCGATGGTCGAGCCAACCCTGATGCTCCAGCTTGAACGCGTCGAGCCTCTCAGCCACCACGCGGCAGTGGGGGTTACCGCAGCCACGGGCCTCACACATGTTGAGCTGCACATCATTGGTGATTGCCCCATGCTCACCACCGGCGGCGATGTCAAAGTTGGCCGTGAACATGCCGGTGGTCATGTTGCACATCTCTGAGCCCACGATATCCCACGGACAGGTGTCGAGCTCCTTCTCCACGCGGTTCTCGGTGAACTGGATGACGCGCCCAGCCATGTCCTCTGCCTCGTCGCCGTAGTCGCCCCAGATGGCGCCAATCCATGCGGCACGTTTGACCAGCTCGGGAATGTTCCACTCGTCATAGAATGCGTTCAGATACTGGAACAGCTCGTCCTCACCACCTGCGCATGCGGCGCAATTCATCATGTTGGCAATCTCAGTAATAGCCTCGGTGCGGTCCTCCCAGCTGTCGTTCAGAATGCGCATCACCTGGAAGATGTTGGCCGAGAAGGCAGCAATCGTCCGCAAGCAGTAGCTGTATGCCTCCTTCTCGGGAATGATCTTGCCGAAGGCCGTCTCCACGCCACGATGCGTGTCGACATGAGCAAGCAGGGCCATGTCCTCTCCTTCCTGTGGGCGCGCAAGACGTGCGCGCAAGGGTCCTTGCCTGCCAGTCTGCCGCCGCAGAACATGTCAGACCAGCGTGCAAACCGTCGAACCGGAAGGGACTAAGCCCTACGATTTGTTGGGTATAGACATGGCTTTCTGTGGATGAGCGGTCATCTTTCAACCTACGTCGGCGACCTGCTCAAATACAGCTCTTTCACAGGCATAATGAGAACATGCACACATGCTTAAGCGACAAAAGCCATACAGTTTGGAGCAATTCGCGCATGAAGCTCAACGCAGACGTCATCTTTGACAATCTCCCAACCGCATGGAATGCGCGCCTTTTGGGTGACCCACAAAAGGCGCTCCGGCTCAGGCGTCCTGAGCTCTTCGAGACTACGATGCGGGAGTTTCGAGACGACCACCTCTACATACTCCGTGAGGAACGGTTACCGCAACGCGTCCACGTCGAGCCTCGTGCCGTCATCGTCTGTCTGGGGCCCGGCCGCCGCACCCGTTACTTTTCCGAACGTTGCTGCGTCATCCAGATCCCTGACGTGGACTTCTACGTTGCCTTCAACACCATTCAACGCACGTTCGACCGCTACGATGCGTGGGAGGAGGCACTCGACGCCATCATTGAGGCCGACGCCAGCATACCTGAGATGCTTTCGCAGTCTGGCGATGTGTTTGGCAACCCGCTGTCCGTTATCGATGCGCAGTTCTCCTTCCTCGGACAATGGGCCCGCGATGACGCGTCTGACCTCACGACGCTCGCCGGGCTTGATGCGGGCACGATTCTCAACCCTGAGGCCTTCGCAAGCTACATCGCTGAGCGCGACCTTTCCATGGACGTTTCCGAACCATTTGTGCTCGACTTGCTCGGCACTCGGACGCTCAACGCCAACCTCATTGACTCGGGCGCCTACCAAGGCTGCCTGACGGTATATCGCGAACGCCGCGAGTTTCGCGCAAGCGACATTCAGCTGGCGGGATACTTGGCAACCAAACTCGTGCAAGCGATAAGACGCAGATCAGCGCTACCAGGCTCCGATGGCACCTCGCTGAAGCGCATCCTGATGAACCTTGTTGACGAGGTCCCGCTCGACGGCAAGGAACAGGCGATGCTCGACGCGCGGGATGCGGACCAATCGTTTGTGTGCGTGCGCATCCGGCTCAGCCATCGCCTCAGCCAGTTGCCCATCGGCTATGTCTGCACCATGGTGGAGAGCGCCTTCCCTGGCAGCATCGCCTTCGAGCATCATCGCACATCGGTGGTGTCCTTCGTCAACCTCGCCGGTCTGCAGGACGAGCACGGCAGCTATCACGACGAGCTGCTCAGGAGGTTGCGGCCCTTTGTCACGTCCCTGCAGGCAAAGGCGGCCATCAGCGATCCAGTGAGCAACCTTGCACGAGCACGACTCTTCTTCCTACAGGCGAGCACCACCTTGGAGAACGGGTCCCTGATAGATCCCGACGAGTCGATATACGAGTTCCAGCACTATGCGCTGACCAGCATGATCGTCAACGCACTCGGTGACATGCCCATTGACATGCTTTTCTCTGAGGGTCTTCGAAGGTTGGCGGCTCACGACGAATCCTCGCAGACGAGCTATCTGAGCACTCTACGCATGTTGCTCGACCACAACATGAGTGTCACCAAGACGGCTCGCGCGCTCTTTGTCCATCGCTCCACACTGCTCGAGCGCCTCTCACGCATCGAGCGCATCCTCGGAGAAGACCTCAGCGACCCAGACGTACGCTTACGGCTCCAAATCGTCTTGAAGGCATTGACGATCCGAGAAGCACTCTAGGCATACGACAAAGGCGAGGCACCCCGTAGGTATGCCTCGCCTCAACACGCGCGTTCTTTTGCAGCACTAGCCTTCGATAGCCTTCAGGCGCTCGTCAATCGCGTCAAGATTGTCTGCCAGCTCCTTTGCCTGCGGGAAGCTCGCAAGCTTACGCAGGGTAAGCCCCATGACCATCTTCATCTGCGGGTCCTTGGTAAAGCCGGGGCTGTACTCGCTAATGATGGCCGCAGCCTCGGGATTCTTCGCGAGCTTCCTGCACTTATCATCAACAGAAAACGGCATGGTGTCCTCCTTGTCTGGACGTGGACGTTGAGTCTATTGTGCCGTCCGGCAAGGAGTATCCCCATCCAGCTGAATGTCGAGTATTTTTAGGCCTCATACCAACAAATCGCAGGGGTTACTTCCTAGAAACCCTCGAATGCAGGCACATCAACCTTGCGATAATCCAAACAGCCCACATCTCAGCACTGACGCATCAGGCGTGTGTAGAACTCGATGGAGTGACGCAGGGCATCAAGACGGATGCACTCGTTGTTGCCGTGGATGGTGCCAAGCTCCTCCGAGGTGGCGTCATATGCTGAGAACCGATAGACGCGGTCGGACAGCTTGCCGTAATGGCGGCTGTCAGAGTACTGCACCATGACGTAGGGGCTGACGATGCAGTCGGTCCATGTGTCAGCCACGGCGCGCGCGATGCGCTCGTAGCCCTCGCAGTCGGTGCGCGAGACGGGGCTCGGGTTCCAGCCATCGAGCATCTCGACCGTAATCTGCGGATCGTCAATCGCGTCCTTCAGATAGGCCATCACGTCGTCCACCGTGTCCTCGGGATTGATGCGGACGTTGGTGACAACCTCGGCAGTCGGTGGAATCACATTGGGTGCCGCGCTGCCCTTCATCTGCGTAAACGCAATGGTCGTGCGCATCAAGGCGTTGAGGTTGCCCCCGGTCTTTCGGCAGATCAGGTCAAGCACCGGCAGGAAGACATCAAGATTTGCGAAAAGCATGCGGTAGGCCGGTGAAGCGTAGCGCCCCAGCGTGTCAAACATCTTGGAAACCGGCTCGCTCATCTTGATCGGCATGGGGTTGGTCTCTATTGCATCGACGGCCTCGGAGAGCGCGACGATAGGAGAGTTCGGCTTAGGCGCAGACGCATGTCCCCCGCCCGACTTGGCCGAAAGGCGCACGAACATGTTGCCCTTCTCCGCGATGCCAATGAGGCCGCAAGGCTGCGTCACGCCAGGGAACACATCGGCAACCACGGCACCGCCCTCGTCAAGAACGAGCTCGGGCTCGATGCCCTGCTCGACAAACCAGTCGACGATCTTGACCGCCCCGATGCCGCTCACTTCCTCGCCTCCAGAAAAGGCGAAGTACACGTCATGCTCAGGTACGAATCCCTCGGCAATGAGGACATTTGCCGAGAACAGGACGCCGTTGAAGGTGACCTTAGTATCTAGGCAGCCGCGACCCCAAAGCACGCCATCAATGACCTCGCCGCAGAAGGGGTCGTGATCCCATTCGTCTTCCTCAACGGGCACCACATCGTAGTGGGCCATGAGCACGGCGGGGTTACCGGGCTCGCGACCAGGCCACTTGTAGAGCAGCGCACGTCCGTCAAGACGCGTAAGCGTACATGCCTTGTATACCTGCGGATAGAGTTCCGGGAGCATGGCGACGAGCTTATCGAACTCAGACTCGTCCTCAAGGGAATGGTCGTAGTACGAGACTGTCTTGCACTGGATGATGCGTGAGAAGACATCAACGAGCGTGTCCATGTCAACGGTCACGGGCTCAGGGTTGCGCGGCTCCTCCTTAGGCGGCACGAACTGGACGGTCCGCGTGGCAAGCCCCGCCAAAGCACCCGTGCCCATGGTCGCAATCGCTCCAGCAAGAGCCTTCTTTACCATCTTGTTCATCGGAACCTCCTGGTCTCGGTCCATCAGTATCGTACTGGTTGGCCAGGCGTAAGACAAAACGACAGAGTTCTCCGATGCCTTAGATGGCTGGTACACCGTGGCCCCAAGACCCATCGGTCTCGCAGGCACGAGCCGCGGCTGCCGCAGCAAAGTCAAGTGATTGCTCGACACGCTCAGGACCGGTTATTCCCCGCTTGGACAGGTCGAACCAGCTCACCACGAAGCCGGCGATGAAGGTGTCGCCCGCGGCCATGGTGTCCTTGAGGTTTCTTACCGGATCGGGAGCCCTGCGATAGAAGCGCTCCCCGTCGTAGCCAATGGCGCCTTCGGCTCCACGCGTTGCGTTGGCGTAGCGCGGGCCACGCGCAACCACGCGCCTCAACTGGTCCTCGGTTTCCGCAACGGTCATGTCCCCGCAGCTCATGAAGGCAAAATCGACAAGCGGGGCAATGCGGTCGTAGTATGCCTCGGACGAGTCGTCGCTGAAGTCAAACGAAAGGGGCACCCCAGCCTCGCGAATCTTGGGCAGCTGGCGCTCGGTGAAGCAGTAGTTGCCCGTGTGCACCACGTCGAACTGGCGGATGTAGGCCACATCGAAGCGGTCGAGCACGAAACTCGTCTCGCCGCGGATTCCCCCTCCATTTGACCCGAGAAACACCCTGTCACCATCAACGACCGTGACCCAAGCCGCCCCATTAGGACCGAGCAGCTGGCGGCACTTGACAAGCTCGATACCTTCCTCCTCGAGGGAGCGAATCACGTGCTCGCCAGCCGCATCGCTTCCGAAATAACCCATGTAGGCACTCCGCGCGACTCCACAGCGCCGAGCCGCCACGGCAAAGTTGACCGCATTTCCGCCGGGATACATGGTGTTCGTGTGCTCGTAAATATCCACCACGTTGTCGCCGAATCCAAGCACGCTCACGTCGATGCCCATGCGAGACCTCCTCCTCCAGGAAGATGCCCCGGCGGGCGGATGCCTGCCGGGGCATGCGCGTCAGTACTGCTCGATGCCCATGTAGCGCCTGATGTGCGGGTCATGGTCAAACACCTTCCCGCGTGCGGCGCGCAACTTCACGTTCATGTAGTAGATCATGATGGGCTCAAGGTAGGCACGTACGCGTGCGTCCACGGCGTCCATGCCATACGCCAACGCGTCCAGAACCATATAGGTGTCGGTGTGGGTCTTCACGAAGGCAAGCGCGCGCTCGTCCTCCACGCGCGAGGGGCCAGAGCTCATCTGCAGGAAGTAGAACACGCCAGGCTCGGTTACCTCAAACGGGCCATGGAAGTACTCAGCCGAGTGTATGTAGCAGCAGCTCTGCCACTGCATTTCCATGAGCGAGCAGATCGAGAAGCCGTACGTTTGCGCAAACGCAGCTCCTGAGCCCATGATGTAGAAGAAGTCGTGCTTTGTGCAAAGCTCGGCAAAGCGCTTACAAAGCTCCGACTCCACCTTCGCCTTCGCCCCAGCGATAATGCCGTCCAGCTTCTCGATGCCTTCGTAGACCGCATCGTAGGCGTCAAAACCCTCCTGTGCCTTCATAAGCTCGGCACACACCATGATGGCCTGCGCTGAGTCCAGCTCGCGCTGAGGCGTTTCGTCCTCCCACACGTAGATGTAGGTGTCCCATGGACCTTGTGTTACGGCACTCCCCTCACCTGAGGTCATGACCCAGATGAACGCGCCACGCTCCTCAGCTAGCTTCAAGGCCTCGACCACCTCGGGGGTGCCACCGGAATGGCTCAATGCCACCACCATGCTGTGGGCCCCGAGCTTCTTGGGCGTGGCAACAACAAACTCCTTGGCGGTATAGGCGCGGCTCTCCACCTTGGCGGACTCCGCATTCATCATGTAGTCGGCAGGTATAAGGTCGATGAGCGACCCACCACAACCAATCCAGTAAATCTGCTCTATGGGACCATGTGTTTCCAAAGCCTTCGCAACGGCTTCACGGGCATCCATGTGAATCTCCTTGTCTGAAAGTCTGAGGAGCGTACGAATCTCCTCGTCATGTTGTCACTCCCCCTGGCGATACCTGCTCAAGAACTCAGCCGTACGCTGGTGCTTGGGATTGTTGAAGAGCTGCTCGGGCGGGCCTTCCTCCACGATTACGCCTTTGTCCATGAAGACCACGCGCGTAGAGATATCCCGTGCGAAGAGCATCTCATGCGTAACGATGACCATGGTCATGCCGGCCTCGGCAAGCTCCTTGATGACGGCAAGCACCTCGCCCACCATCTCGGGATCAAGTGCCGACGTGGGCTCGTCAAAGAGAATGACGTCGGGCTTCATGCAAAGTGCACGCGCGATGGCCACGCGCTGCTTCTGTCCGCCTGAAAGCTGGCTGGGACGAGCGTTCTGATAGGCGTACATACCCACCTGACGCAGGTATTTCTTGGCGAGCTGCTCTGCCTCGGCCTTGCTTCCGTGCTTAACCACCTCGACGCCCACCATGCAGTTCTTGAGGACCGTCATGTTGTTGAAGAGGTTGAAGCTCTGGAACACCATGCCCACACGCGCGCGGAACGCACTACGATCTTTGGGGGCATAGGAGATAGGCTTCCCTTCAAAGTAGATGGTGCCGGAGCTCGGTTCCTCGAGCATGTTGATGCAGCGTAGAAGCGTGGACTTACCAGAGCCTGACGAACCGATAATGCTGATGACCTCGCCGCGCTCGACGGAGAAGTGGATGTCCTTCAGCACCTCGTGCGTACCAAAGCTCTTCCCCAGATGCTCGACGTTCAGGATCTCATCTGCCATCTATGCCACCTCCGCAAGGTCATCGACTACGAGCTCGTAGTCCTTCGCACCATCAAGGTGCTTCTCCATGATTCCAAGCAGTCGCGAGGTCACGAAGGTGAGGAACAGGTAGATCATCGAGATGATGAAGTACGTCTCGAAGAAACGATAGTAGGCGCTCGAGACACCACGGCCAATGAAGTACAGCTCGGTGACCGAGATGACGTTCAAGACGGACGTGTCCTTGATAGCCGAAATGAACGTATTGCCTATCTGAGGAATCAAGTTGCGGAACGCTTGCGGAATGACGACACGCAGCATTGCCTGGACGTGTGTGAAGCCGATTGCGTAAGCGCCCTCAAGCTGGCCCGGGTCAATGCCGGTGATGGCACCGCGCACCGACTCTGCCATGTAGGCGCCCGTGTTGAGCGACAGCACCAGAATGCCCGAGATAAACGGGTTGAGGTCGATGCCCCACGCCTGTGCAGAGCCATAATAGATAACCATAGCCTGCACCATCATTGGTGTGCCTCGGAACACCTCGACGTATACGGCAACGATCGCCTTGAGCCCCTTCACCAGCACGCGCATCAGGGGCGACGAGTGTTGGTCAACCGTGAGACTTTGGACAATGCCCACAAGGAATCCCAACAGGCATCCAAAGAGCGTGCCTAGGAAGGCGATCTCAAGTGTGGTAACGGTACCTTTCGCAAACTGCGCACCGAAGCGCTCAACGAGGAAGCTCACCCACCCGGTAAATGTGGTCGGTATATCTCCCATGCAAACCCCTCCCTTCCTAAAGCAAACAGCCGGCATCGCGCGTCACCCTGATGGCGGACAGCGATGCCGGCTGCTACATGGCGACTAAGCGACGGAGAGCGGCTGCTCAGCAAACGCGGCGTCCATCATCTCTTCCTGCATCTCGCGCGTGATGGTGTCGACGACAGCATTGATCTTGTTAAGTAGCTCGTCATTGCCCTTGGCAACAGCAATGCCCGCGGAGCAATCGGAGAGGTCAACCTCGAAGCCTTTGCCCTCTTCGAACGTCACATACTGCATGTCCGGGTTGGAAATCATCCACGATTTTGCTTCGGTCTCGCCCATGATGGTGGCGTCAATCTTGCCGGCACGCAGCGCGGCAATGATGGTGTTACCGTCGACCAGAGAGTCCTGCTTATCGACACCCGGGATTTGGTCGACCATGGCCTCCCACATCGAACCAATCTGCGCAGCAACCTTTGCCCCAGCGAGATCCTCAAGGCTCTTGGCGTTGACGTAGGGGGAATCCTTCAGGCAAACGATGCCCTGTTCGCTGGACCAATAGTAGTTGGAGAAGTCTACGGACTGCTTGCGCTCCTCCGTGACGCCCATACCATCGATGATGCAGTCAATCTTTCCCGCATTGAGAGCTGGGATGAGACCATCCCAATCAACCTTGATAAACGTGACGTTCCATTCGTATGCATCGCCAATCATCTGGGCGACCTTGGTGTCATAACCGCCCACGAACCCGCTACCATCCTGGAGCGCGATAGCGCCATTGGCATCATCGGTCTGAATCCAGCTGTGAGGGGCATAGTCACAGTCCGAGCCCACACGCAGCGTCGCTCCGGGTCCCCACTTCTCGACCTCCTCGCCACCGCCCGAACCGGACGACCCGCAGGCCGTGAGAACTGCCGAAATAGCTCCCATACCAGCAAGCCTTATGAAGCCCCTCCTTGACACGAAATCCATGGCTTCCCCCCTTCTTGCTCCGTAGAGCTCCAGATATACAACATGTAGCTAATTTTATACCTGTTAGCTACTGTCATATTTCGTCATGGAACGTTGTAGTCATTTCATGCGACAGAATCGGTGAAAGGCTTCTCACCGTCCTTAAGTGAGAGGACGCTCGAAGAGGGGACATTGTGAGCGAGCAGAACCTTCTTGGTGCCACAGGCAGTTCTGTAGAACAGCAGGTCCCCATGCCACACCTTGTGTCATGGGGACCTGCTGTTTGATTTCGACGTTCTTTAGGCGTTCTTCATGATGACGGCCGACACGTTGTTGACGATGGTCTTGCAGTAGTCGAGCGTATGCTCCATCTGGTCGAGCAGGCTCTTCCACTTCAGGACGTGGATGGGATCATCGGGCTCGTTGAAGATACGTCCGAGCGCATTGCGGTACACGATGTCGCCCTCGTCCTCCAAGGCGCCAATCTTCTTGACCAGCTCCTTGACCACCGGGTCCTTCCTGAAGTCGTGGAAACGCTCGAAGAGTGCCACCATGTCGGTCATCGACTCAACGATAAGCCCTGTCATGGTTGCCGCCTCGGGCACCATGTCGTGCACGTCAAAGATCTCGTAACGGGCGGACGTCCCCTCTGCGAGGTCGCCCACCTCGCCCAGGTTTCGCGCAAGGGCATCGAGGTCATCGCGGTCAAACGGGGTAATGAAGCTCGTGTTGAGCTCGCTGAGAATCTCGTTCTCCGTGGCATCGCAGCGGTTCTCAAGATCGAGAACCTCCGGGATGCGGGCCTTCGTCTCGGGCCAGCCGCGAGTGATCTCGTCCCACACGGTGACGGCGGCCAAGACGTTCTTGCTCAAGGTAAGCAACAGGCTGTAGAACTGGTCTTCTTTGTTGCTCGCGCGACTCATCCGTATCAACTCCTCGTGCGGTCATTGCCAGAACAAACGCATGGCGTAATGATACCCAGCAAAAGAGAACCGCCCACGCTGTCGCGTGGGCGGTATCTGGCACATCGCAATCGGCAGTTTTGAAGCCGTAAAGATGGCGCTTATGTGGACGAGCGAACAGCCCTACAGCCTGAACAGCCTGCGCATCTGCTCGAGCGGCCCCAGCACGAGGACCTTCTCTCCCCTGTTCAGTACGGTTTCGGCGGAAATGCTCATGTTCATCTTGCCGTTCTCGCTCACGCCCAAGATGTTGGCATCGTAGTTTCGACGGATGTCGAGGTCGACGATGCGCTTGCCCATCCACGCCAGCGGCACTTCCACCTCAAAGATGGTGTAGCCGTCGGCAAGCTCGATGTAGTCGATGATGTTATCTGCGCTGAAGCGGATGGCCGTCCAACGGCCCATCTGACGCTCCGGGAAGACCACCTCGTCCGCGCCACAGCGCAGCAGGAGCCGTTCCTGCAGATCGCTCGTAGCGCGGGCAACAACCTTGCGCGCTCCCATGTCCTTGAGGAGCGACGCCGTCTCGAGGGACGCCATGAAGTTATCTCCGATGGCCACGATGCAGAGGTCAAAGTCGTCGATGCCCAAGGTCTGGAGAAACTCCTCGTCCGTGCTATCGCCAATCTCTGCGCCCGCGACAAACGGAAGCACCTTGTCGACCTTCTCTTCGCTCTGGTCAACCGCAAGAATCTCGTGGCCAAGCTTGTTAAGGGTCTCGATGGTGTAACGGCCAAATCTACCGGTACCTACCACCAGGACGTTTTTGCCCATGGAATTCCTTTCCTCGAGGTGAGAAACGTTGGAGCGATATGCCTGCCTATCCTACGGCCAGGCGCTCGGTGGGATACTTCGCAGCCGACACGGAAGCGGGCTGTGAGAAAGCATACGCCATTGTGAGTCCGCCGATGCGGCCAAAGAACATGAACGCGATGAGCAGCAGCTTTGAGCGCATCCTCAGCGACGGCGTGATGCCGGTGCTGAGTCCGACGGTGGCGAGGGCCGACGCGCACTCAAACATGGCATTGAGCGCCGGCACCTCCTCATACACGCAGATGAAGAGCGACCCGATGGCCCACAGCGACACGTAGATCACGAAGAACACGAAGGCCTTGCGGACGAGCTCTGGCTCGACGCGGCGACCAAAGGCCGTGGTGTCGCGCTCCTGCTTGAGCACAGCGCGCGTTGCCATCAGGACAACCATCAGCGTGGTGACCTTGATGCCGCCGGCCGTCGAGCCCGAGGAGCCGCCGATGAGCATGAGCATGCCCGTGAGGAGGCGGCCGCTCTCGCTCATGACGCCGTAATCAACCGAGGCGAAGCCGGCCGTACGCGGCGTGACCGCGCAGAAGAACGACAGCAGCAGTCGACGCTTGAGCCCGATGCCGCGGAACTCGTAGTAGAAGAAGAGCAAGAACGGAATGAGCAGCAGGAAGAACGTGCCCGCGAGCACGAGCTTGGTCTGTAGGCGGTAACGGCGGATGTGGCGCCCGTGCTTGCGCACGTCGTCCCAGGTAAGAAAGCCGATGCCACCAAAGATGATGAGTCCTGCCGTCACCAGGATGACCACCGGGTCGGTCTGGTACGCGATGAGCGAGCTGAACTCCACGTGCCCGCCCAGAATGTCGAATCCGGCGTTACAGAAGGCCGAGACCGAGTGGAAGACGGCGTACCAGATGCCCATGAGCCCGTAGTCGCGAACAAATGCCGGCGCGACCAACGCGGCGCCGATGAGCTCTGCCGCGAGCGACACCGACAAGATGAAGCTCAGCAGCTGGTTGATGCCACCAATCTGCGGAACCGAGACCGCGTCGCGCAGGATGCTGCGCCGGATGATGCTGCGACCCCGATCTGCGAGTACGCGGAAGAAGAGTACGCTGGTCACAAAGCCCAAGCCACCCAGCTCGATAAGCGCGAGGATGACGAACTGGCCAAAGGGCGTCCATGCCGTTGCCGAGTCATGCACCACCAAACCGGTCACGCAGACCGCCGAGGTGGAGGTGAACAGCGCGTCAATGAACCTGACGTGCTGTTCACCCGCATAGGAGAACGGCAGCATGAGGAGCAGCGTGCCCACTATGATAAGCCCGCCAAACAGGGCCAGTATCACGCGTGAGCTTGAGATCGTGCCCCGTTGACGAAAGAGCTTGAGAACCTTTTCCATCAGTTTGTGCGCCATGTCCGGCGTACCTCCGATTGGTTATGCCAGGTCCTGGGCCTGAGCCTTGAGCTGCGCGATGGTCTGCTCGAGCTCGGCCGCCTGGGCGCGCTTCTTCTCAATGACCTCGGGCGCTGCCTTGGCAACAAAGCCCTGGTTGTTGAGGGTGCGCGTCACGCTGGCGAGGTCCTTCTCCGCCTTGGCGAGATCCTTCTCCACGCGCTTGGCCTCGGCAGCGAGGTCAACCAGGCCACCGACCACGACGAAGATCTCGAGACCGCCGTCGAGCACCGTGATGGAGCCCATCGGCTTGTCCTGACGGGCACCCAGCGCAAGCTGGTCCACGCGGCCGACGCTCGTGATGAAGCCGCGCTGGCGCTCGAGCACCGCGGCATCCTCAACGGACGAACGCACGCAGATGTCCAGCTCGGTCTTGGGAGACAGACGGTAGCGAGCACGCGTCGAGCGAGCGGCGGAGATCACGCGGCGGGCAAGCTCGAACTCGCGCTCGGCTGCGTCGTTCACAAAGCCGGCCAGTGCGTCAGGATCGGGCCAGGCGGCAAGCATCAGGAACGGAGCATCGTGCGCGTCGAGGCCACTTGCGGGCAGCGCGTCCCAGACCTTCTCGGTCACGAACGGCATCACCGGGTGCAGCAGACGCAGCGAGACGTCGAGCACGTACACGAGGTTGCGCTGCACCTGCAGCTTCTCCTCGGCGTCGCCGCCCAGCAGGCGTCCCTTGCAGAGCTCGATGTACCAGTCGCAGACCTCGTTCCAGAAGAATGCCTGGATATCGCGTGAGTAGTCGCCCAGCTGGTAAGTCTCGAGCGCATTGGTTGCGGAAGCGACCATCTTGGCAAGGCGCGAAAGCATCCAGGCGTCCTCGGGCGTCTCGGCCTTGGGCGCGCCAGGCTCGTAACCGTCGAGGTTCATCTGCACGAAGCGGCTCGCGTTCCAGATCTTGGTGACGAAGCCGCGGGCCTGCTCGGTACGCGGGCTGTCGATGAGTTCGTGCGTCTTCTTGTCGATGTTGGCGTCGAACTTGACGTCCTGGTTGTTGGTGATGAGCGTGAGCAGGTTGAAGCGCATGGCGTCAGCGCCGTACTTCTTCATGAGGTCCATGGGGTCAACGCCGTTGCCCTTGGACTTGCTCATGCGGCTGCCGTCCTTGGCGAGAATGGTCGCGTAGATGTAGACATCCTCGAAGGGGATCTGGTCAACGAAGTAGAGCGAGCTCATGACCATGCGGGCAACCCACAGGGCGATGATGTCGCGAGCGGTGACCAGCACCTTGGTGGGATGATGGCCGACCATCTGCTCGGGGTGATCGGGCCAGCCCTGCGTGGCAAACGTCCACAGCTGCGAGCTGAACCAGGTGTCGAGCACGCCCTCGTCCTGATGCACGTGATGGCCGCCGCAGTGCGGGCAGACATCCGTGTCCTCCATGAGGGCGTCCTCCCAGCCGCAGTCCTCGCACGTGAAGACCGGGATGCGGTGACCCCACCACAGCTGGCGGCTGATGCACCAGTCCTTGAGGTTCTCCATCCAGGTGAGATACGTGTCGGTCCAACGCGCCGGATGGAAGGTGACCGCGCCGCTCTTGACGGCCTCGATCGCGGGCCCCTTCAGGCGGTCAACGGCAACAAACCACTGCTCGGAGAGCCAGGGCTCCAGCGTGGAGTCGCAGCGGTAGCAATGCATGACGGAGTGCTGGTGCTCGTCGACGTCACCCAGCAGGCCGTGCTCGTCAAACCACTTGACGACGGCCTCGCGGCACTCGTCGCGATCCATGCCGGTGAACTCGCCGTAGCCCTCGACGACCACCGCGTGCTCGTCGAAGATGTTGATCTGCGGCAGGCCGTGCGTCTGGCCCATGGCGTAGTCATTGGGGTCGTGCGCCGGGGTGACCTTCACGAAGCCGGTGCCGAAGCCCGCGTCAACGTGCCAGTCGGCGAAGATGGGGATCTCGCGATTGACGATGGGCAGCATGACGGTCTTGCCCACGAACTTGGCCTTGTCCGGGTCCTGAGGGGAGACGGCGATGCCCGTGTCGCCCAGCATGGTCTCGGGACGGGTGGTGGCGACCTCGATGTACTCGACGCCGTCGACTGGCTCGGTCAGCGGGTAGCGCAGGTGCCACAGGTGGCCCTTCTCGTCGCGATACTCTGCCTCGTCGTCAGAGATAGCGGTGGTGCAGCTGGGGCACCAGTTGACGATGCGCTTGCCACGATAGATGAGGCCATCGTGATACCAGTCGCAGAAGACCTTACGAACGGCCTTCGCGTACTCGGGGCTCATGGTGAACTTCTCGTCATCGAAGTCGATGGAGCAGCCCATGCGGTTGATCTGGTCGATGATGATGCCGCCGTACTCACGGCGCCAATCCCAGCATGCGTCCAGGAACTTCTCGCGGCCAATCTCCAGACGGGAGATGCCCTCTTCCTTCAACTTCTTGTCCACCTTGGTCTGCGTGGCGATGCCGGCGTGGTCGGTGCCGAGAATCCAGCGGGTGGAGAATCCGCGCATGCGGTAGTAGCGCGTGAGGGTGTCCTGGATGGTGTCGTCCATGGCGTGGCCCATATGCAGCACGCCGGTCACGTTGGGCGGCGGAATGACGATGGTGCGGTCCTCAGCGCCCTTGGAGCGCTTATAGCAACCGGCCTCCCTCCACTGCTCAACGAGCTCGGGCTCGACCTCTTGCGGATCGTATGTCTTGGGCATCTCTTCCATCAATGTGCCTCTCAGTGAGTCATCTTACCTGCAACCTAAGAATAATAGCACGTCAGGGGCATCACATGCTATGAGATGCCCATACACCATGTTTCATGCAGGTGGAAGCTCCTCCTGAAGAGCCTGTTCCAAGCCCAACCGTTACCGTACGACGTACGGAAACACATCAATCCTCTCGAAGCCCATCTTCACCAGCGCCTCCGCCTCGGCGCGCGCCGTTTGCTCGTCCTTATATCCAGGGATGATGGGCACCCTGACAAGCACCTTCTCTTTGACCCCCATAAGGGCCTCGAGGTTCCGCAGTGCGACGGACAGGCTCCCGTGCGCATACCCGCGATAGACATCTTGATCAAGCGACTTGATGTCAACAATCCACAGGTCAACCGTCGGAATCAGGGCATCGACCACATCCTGTGGCACCTGGAGCGCAGTCTCTATGGAAAGGCTCATCCACTCGGGCCGCAGGGCCGCAAACTCCTTGATGCCCTCCCCTTGAAGGAGCGGCTCGCCACCGCCGAAGGTCACTCCCCCACCGGTGCCCACGAAGTAGCATGCCTCCTGCATAACGGAAGCGAGAAGGTCGCCTGCGGTGATCTCTATGGTGCTGCCCTCGGCGAGAAGCCTCCCGTTCAGGCAATACGTGCATGCAAGGGGGCAACCGGCCATGGCCACAAGATCCGTCACGCCACGGCCATCAGTGCCGAGCCTCCTGCGTGATATCCCGTGGATCCTCATGCACGTCACCCTACATAGCCCGTAAGGTCTTCTACGTAGATATCCTCGACCTTGTTGTCGTTGCTCGTCGTGACGTCCACGTCCTGCAGCGCCTGCTCGTCAACCTCGCCGGAAAGGACTTCGACGTCGTCTCCTTCCGTAGGAGGACAGCTGTCGGTATCAACCTCGATTGCGCCGGAGAGTTCATTGCCGCCCAGGCCAGTCCTGTTGCCACCAAACGGGACGCATGCCGACATGGACGTTGCGAGCATCATCGCCCCAGCCAGAGCCGCACCCTTGTGAAGGATAGCTCCGTTCAGGATATCCTCTTCCTGCTTGCACTTCGGGCATGTGCCCGTGCACTCCCCCTCAAACGTGCACTCAACTTGATGCAGGTCGATCCCAAGCTTCTCGGCAACGGCCGCCCTGATCTTCTTCAGCTTGTTGCACTTCTCCCTGCCCGTCATCCGAACCGCCCCCTGCCGCGCGAATGCCTGTCCTGTCATGCGAACACAATCGAGACGCGTAGCTCCATCTTACCAACTTCGAGTCATGAGGTTCCACTGCTCGTCTCTCGCATCTCCTCACCATAAGTACGAGCGAGAGGGATACGTTGTCGCGATGGGCCCGCCTTCCACCATTCCTTCAAAGGTTCATGCGGCTCCACATGCAGGAGGGCAGAGGGGTCCCTCTCCGTCAGCCGGATACGGCGTGGTCGTCCTCTGGCGAGCGCCACAAACGCACGGTAAACGTGGGGATGTGCCACGTCGGGCGAGGAATTGCTACAGTGGGAGGTGAGGGAACGGAGGGACGCTATGGAGACGGCACGTGACAGGCTCAGGCTCATCCTGGGTGACGAGGGGCTGGCGCGCCTTGCGTCGGCGCGCGTCATGGTGCTGGGGCTGGGTGGGGTTGGCTCCGCGTGTGCCGAGGCTCTGGCGCGCGGTGGCGTGGGGTCACTCGTGCTCATCGACCGCGACGTGGTCACGCCATCAAACATCAACCGACAGGCGCTCGCGTTTCACAGCACGGTGGGGCGCCCTAAGGCCGAGGTCATGCGTGACATGGTGGCCGACATCAACCCCGCATGCGACGTGGTCGCTGAGCAGGCCTTTATTGACAAAGACCGCATCGCCGAGCAGCTGGGCGCCTTCCCGCGGCCCGACTACGTGGTGGACGCCATCGACACCATCTCGCAGAAGCTGCGGATCGCCGCCTGGTGCCAGAGCGAGGGCCTGCGCGAGGTGAGCGCCATGGGCGGCGCCAACAAGCTGGACCCCACGCGCTTCCGCTTCTCCCCCATCGAGAAGACCTCGATTGACCCCATCGCGCGCGTGATGCGCAAGGAGTGCCGCAAGCGCGGCATCAAGGGGCTGACGGTGCTGTGGTCTGACGAGCCGCCGCGCGAGGCCGAGGGCAAGCGTGACAACATCGACGAACGCGGCTTTGTGCGCGAGGGCGCCTCTATCCTGGGCACCATGAGCTACCTGCCGCCCATCATGGGGCAGATGCTCGCGAGCAAGGTCATCCGCGACCTGGCGGGGCTCTGATTGCCATGGCGTACGAGCTTTACGACATGCACTGCCACCTGGGCTTCATGTCAAACGCTCTTGAGGTAGCGCGCGATGCTGAAGCGCTTGGCCTCGCGCTGTTTGCCAACACGGTGACACCGCATGAGTACAAGGCGTCGCTGCGGGAGCTTGCCCACCAGCCCAATGTGCGCATCGGCGTGGGACTCCATCCGTGGTGGATCGCGGACGGACGCGTCACGGCCAACGACGTCGACCTTGCCGTGGCACAGGTGGACGCTTCGGCGTATGTGGGTGAGGTGGGCCTGGACTACTCCCCCGCCCATGCCGACCCCTCGTCCTATGCACGGCAGCTGTGCGTCTTCGAGCGCATCATCCGCGCCTGTACCTTCGAGCCGCACCCCGAACGCACCAGGGTCATCTCCATCCATGCGGTGCGGTCCGCGTCTGCCGTACTTGACGTGCTCGAACGAACGGACTGCTTCTCTGAGTGCCACTGCATCTTCCACTGGTTCAGCGGCACGAGCGACGAGCTGCATCGCGCTGTTCGCGCGGGCTGCTGGTTCTCCATCAACGAGATGATGCTTTCAACGCGCCGTGGGCGCGAGTACGCGCGCCAGATTCCCGAAGGCAAGCTGCTCACCGAGACCGATCTGCCGCCCAAGGAGGGCGAACCCTTCTCCGCAGCGGAAATCGTCGCGTCTCTGGAGCGTACGCTCTCGCAACTTGAGGCGATCCGCGGGAAGGACGTGCGCGAAATTGCCGCAAAGAACGCCCAGACCCTGTTGGGCTGAGACATTTTTCCCGTCCAGGCGGGGTTTTGTCCGTCGGCCATCCTGCGCTGAGGCAAATAGTTACCACGAAACTCGGATGTGGCGTGGCTCAACTGGGATTCTTTCAGTATTGATGCACTTCGTGGTAACTGTGTGTTTTAGCTAGTTACCACAGAACGCATCGATTTTGAACGTATCGCAGGATTGCGAGACGGAAACCGTAGTTCGTGGTAACTAAGCTCCAATCTCTCGCACGCGACCGGTCGCTCGGTCGGGCTGCGTTGGGCTCACACGGATGGTTCCGCATTCGGTATAGTGGAAAAGGGGCCGTTTTCTGCGCGACGGGAGGAACACCGTGGTATTTGACAACAACGACAAGCGTATCGCTCATTGGAGACTCAGGCTCTGCCGCTCGCTCGACGACATTCCCGAGTACAAGCTCCCCGAAGGCTACCACTTCGTCTTCTATGAGCCCGGAGACCGTGACACGTGGATCGAAATCGAGCAGAGCGCAAAGGAGTTCGACACTCGCGAGCAGGGCGAGGCGGCCTGGGCCCGCTACTTTGGGGGCCATGAGACCGAGCTCCCGGAGCGGATGATCTTTATCGAGGACGAATCTGGCACGAAGGTCGCAACTGCCACGGCGTACTATGACCCGTTCGGGCAGGACACCTCAGGGTCAGCTTGGCTCCATTGGGTCTCGGTCCGAAGGGACCAGCAGGGCTGCGGGCTCTCAAAGCCGCTGGTCTGCGAGGCGTTCCGCATCATGCGCGAGCTCGGCTACACCAACGTGATTATTCCCACGCAGACAAACACGTGGCTCGCAGTGAAAATCTATCTCAACCTCGGTTGCCGGCCGACCCCAGAGAACGCCGTGGAGAGTGAGACCGGCTGGCGCATCGTGCGGACGTTGACGAACCATCCGGCGCTCACGTCCTTCGCACCGCTCGAAGTTGACGAGATGCTGGCATAGGACCCGCTTGCGCTTCGCTCAAACGAAAGGGCCGCCCCCACGCATGGAGGCAGCCCTTTCTCAGTTTCTAAGAGGCTACGGGCTACTCTTCGGCCTTTTGGTTGGCGTCGCTCACCAGCAGGTCGCGCAGCATCGGTGAGGCCTGCGAGAACTCGCTCGGCAGGACGACCGTGGAGGCACCCTTGTGGGCGAACTCCTCCATCATGCCGATGTACTGCGTGAACTCGAAGAGGCGGTTGGCTTCCTCGGCATCGAGCTCGGCACCCTGGATGACGTCGATGGAGTCGCGGATGCCCTGCGCGATGGCAACACGCTGCTTGGCGATGCCCTCGCCCTCCTTCTCCATGGCCTCGGCCTTTGCGGCAGCCGCGATGACGGTCTTCTGGCGCTCGGCCTCGGCCTCGTTCTTGGCGCTCTCAAGGTCGTTCTTGGAGGCGATGATGCGGTTCATCGACTGCTGGACGTCCTTGGGAAGCTTGATGGACGTGATGAGCGTGGTCACGATGACATAGCCATACTCGTTCATCTTCTCCGAGACGATCTCGTCGATGGCGCGCGCAATGGCGTCCTTCTCGGTGAAGACCTCGTCAAGCTTGCGGCTCGGGATCTGCGAGCGCAGTGCGTCAGCGAAGTAGTCCTTCATCTGCGCAACCGGGTCGGTCAGCGTGTACAGGCTCTTGTAGATGCCGCTGGGGCCGTCGACGGGCTGCGAGTAGTCAACGTGGTACTGCACGGAGACGTCCAGCTCGATGGTGACGTTGTCCTCGGTCTTAGCATCAAAGGTGATGTGCTCGTCCTCGGTCATGAGGCTCACGTCACGGACGCGGTCGATGATCGGAACACGTACATGGAAGCCCGGGCCAACCACCTGGTAGAAGCGGCCGAGGCGCTCGACCACGCCCACGTGCTGCTGCTGGATCACATAGAACCAGCCCTGATACGAGTCGTTGACCGTGCCGCTGTGACGCGTTGCTCCACCAATGGCGGCGGCAACAATTCGAAGCACGACCACGACGAAGATGATGGGCACCAAAACGCCCATGATCATAGAGACAAGCTCCCCAAAGTCGAGATACATCTCATTCCTCCTTCTGGCTCAAGGAAACTGCCTTGAGTTGGATGGTACCCATTTGCGGATAGGAGCCCTTCGACCGAACCCCACCACGGTTTCTTCAAGAACGAAAACGGGGCGAGGGTCTCCCCTCGCCCCGCTGGCATTATACGCGCGTGAATCCGCTTACGCAGCCTCGTCCACTTCGGCCTCGGCCTCAGCTTCGGGCTCTGCCTCAGCCTCGGTCGTATCCGCTGCGGGCGCTTCGGTCACGGTGCCGGCCTCGGACATCTTCTTGATGGTGTCGCTTCCCGACTCGGCCGCACAGAACTTGCAGGGACGGGAAAGACCATGCTCGTAGGCGGCCGCCGCGTCACCCGAGTAGATGGTTGCGGAGTTGATGATTGCCCGACAATTCGGATTCAGGTGATAGACCGTGCCGTGCTCGGTCCAGTACACCGTGCCGTCGCCAAGCTCGATGGCGTTCTGCTGCATGGCCTGCAGGTCCTCGGACGAAACAGGGTTGAAGTCTGCGGATGTTCCCACACCAACGGCAAGGGCGACACCAGCAACAATGGCGGCGATGGTCTTCGTCCTCTGATCAGCGTCCTTGTCAAGCAGGGCAATAATCAGGAACGGAAGGAAGGCGACCACGGAGAGGATGGCGCCGAGTTGCGACTTCACAAAGAACTCGAAGGCGTTCTTCTCCGACGGCGGATCGATGTGGTTGGCCTTCTTCCAAAGCTGGCCCGCAATGATAACGCACACGAGGTCGAGCACGAGGAAGATGATCATCCATACGAGCGGCTCGAAGAACGGCAGATTGCCATAGAGGGGGCTGGACTGCATAACCGAGCAGATGGCCAGCGCCTCAAGGATGATGGCCACGATCCAGAGGACCACCGCGATGATGCGCTTGTTGCCCACCTCGCCAGTAGCCTCGACATTCTTGATCTTGACCTCAGTCGCAACGTCCTTCGCATCGGTCACGACGGTCTGCTCGGAAATCTGCTTGCCGGTGTCGGCGTCAATGAAGACGCGCTTGACCCTGCGCTTCTCGCCCTGCTCTGCCATAGAAACCATCCCCTTCATGGCCTTCTAGCCCACATGTCGTGCCCCATGATAGTGCAAGAAACGGCGAGGGCCCCAATCCCGCACGCTAACCGTGCGAAATTGGGGCCCGACAAGAAATGCCTTGCGCGGTGCTATTTGCGGTGCTTCGCGGCACCCTGCCGCAGAAGCTTCGGCAGCTGCGCGCCGCCCACGCTTTCCTTGGTGACCACCACGCCCGTGATGTCCATATCACTCGGGATGTCAAACATCACCTGCTGCAGCGTCGCCTCGCAGATGGAACGCAGGCCGCGGGCGCCCGTTCCGCGCTCGATGGCCTGGTGGGCAATCTCGGTCAGGGCATCGGGTTCAAACTCAAGGCGCACGCCCTCAAGCTCAAACATGCGCGTGTACTGCTTGACCAGCGCGTTCTTGGGCTTGGTGAGGATGTCCACCAGGTCGGACTCGGTCAGCTGCTTGGTGGAGGTGATGACGGGGATGCGGCCCACGAACTCCGGGATCATGCCAAAGCTGTGCAGGTCCTGAGGCATAACCTGCTCCATCAGGTTGTCCTGGTCGTCCTCGACCTTCTTGGCAAGCGTGCCATTGAAACCAATGCCCTTCTTGCCGATGCGGTCCGCCACGATCTTGTCCAGGCCGACGAAGGCGCCAGCGCAGATGAACAGGATGTTGGTGGTGTCGATGTGGATGAGCTCCTGCTGGGGGTGCTTACGGCCGCCCTGCGGCGGGACGCTCGCCTCGGTGCCCTCAAGGATCTTGAGCAGCGCCTGTTGCACGCCCTCGCCTGAGACGTCGCGCGTGATGGAGAGGTTCTCGGCCTTGCGGGCGATCTTGTCGATCTCGTCCACGTAGACGATGCCCATCTCGGCGCGCTCGACATCGCCGTCGGCGGCGGTAATGAGCTTGAGCAGGATGTTCTCCACGTCCTCGCCCACGTAGCCAGCCTCGGTCAACGTGGTGGCGTCTGCGATGGCAAACGGGACCTCGAGGAAGCGCGCGAGCGTCTGGGCCAGAAGCGTCTTGCCCGTGCCCGTGGGGCCCAGCAGCAAGATGTTGCTCTTGGCGATCTCGACCTCTTCCTCGTCCTCGTCAACCTGGTCGTTGCCCGTGATGATGCGGCGGTAGTGGTTGTACACGGCCACGCTCATCGCGCGCTTCGCCTGCTCCTGACCCATGACGTACTGCGAGAGCTCCTCATAGATCTGGTGCGGTGTGGGCAGCTCGGAGAGAAGGGGCTCGGTGAGGTCGATGTCGTCGACTTCCTCGTCGGCCTTAGTCTCAGCGATAATCTGCCCACAGGCCTCCACGCACTCGTCGCAGATGAAGACGCCGTGCGGGGACCTGATGAGCTTCTGAACCTGGCTGCGGGGCTTTCCGCAAAATGAGCAGTGCAGCTCTGACTCGTTTTGCGCCATATGGGCTACTCCTCGGTGTCGAACTGGTCGGTGCGCGAGGTGATCACGCGGTCAACCAGGCCATACTCGAGCGCCTGCTGCGCACGCAGGTAGTTGTCGCGCTCGGTGTCGGCGTTGATCTTCTCAATGGGCTGGCCGGTCGCGTTGGCCAGAATCTCGTTGAGGTGCTCGCGGATGTACTTGGTCTCCTCGGCCACGATCTGGATGTCGGTCTGCTGTCCCTCGACGCCAGAGCTGGGCTGATGGATGAGCACCATGGAGTTGGGCAGGCACATGCGCTTGCCCTTGGCGCCGGAAGCCAGAAGGACGGCGGCCATGGAGGCGGCCATGCCCACGCAGATGGTGGAAACCTCGGGCTTGATGAAGTTCATGGTGTCAAGGATGCCCAGGCCAGCATAGACCTCGCCACCGGGCGAGTCGATGTACAGCGAGATGTCCTTGTCGGGATCCTGCGACTCGAGGTGCAGGAGCTGCGCGATCACCAGGTTGGCGCTCTCGCGGGTGATGGGCTCGCCGATGAAGACGATGCGGTCGTTGAGCAAGCGCGAGTAGATGTCGTAGCTGCGCTCACCACGCGGGGTCTGCTCCACCACGTAGGGAATCAGCGGGATGTTGGTTGGGGTATGCATCTGTTTCCTCCTCTTGTGAACATGCCCCAGGTGCTGGCGCACCCGGGGCATGCGTCTGCAATATGAGGGGTATGTACCCTACTCTGCGTCCTCGGTAACCTCAGGCGCGGCGGCCTCCTCGGCCTCTTCAGACTCGGCGGCAGCGCGGCGCTCGGCGATCTCGTCAACCTCGGTCACGGCAGCGTTCTCGACCAGCCAGTCAACGGCCTTGGAACGACGGATGGCCTCGCGGATGGCCGGGAGACGGCCCTCGTTCTTGAGCTGCGCGAACATGTCCTTGACGTTGTCAACACCGGCCTTGGTGATCTCGGCGATGACGTCGGCCTCGGTGGCCACGAAGTCGAGCTTCTTGGCGAGCGCGTCGAGCGCGAGGGACTGACGGGCGCGGTCGGTAGCCTGACGGCGGAGGTCAGCCATGAAGTCGTCGGTCTTGAGGCCACGGGCGCCCAGATACATGTCGAGCGTCATGCCCTGGCTCTGCAGCTGCTGCAGGAACTCGTTGGCGAGGTCGTTCATGACCTGGTTCAGGTAGGGCTCGGGGAGCTCCTCGAGGACGAGCTGCTCACCGAGGGCCTCAACAGCGCGGTCCTCCTTGAGGCGCGGCAGGCTGTTGACCTTGTCCTCCTCGATCTCCTCCTTGACGGCGTCACGCAGCTCGGCGACGGTGTCGAAGCCAAAGCTGTTCTTGGCGAGCTCGTCGGTAAGCTCGGGGGTGACGGCCTTCTTGATGGAGTTGAGGGTGACGTCGACGGAGAAGGTGTGCTCGATGGTCTCGTCGTCATGGGTGTGGGAGACGGTCCAGGTGATGTCCTTGGTCTCGCCGGCCTTCATGCCGATGATGCCGTTGACGAGCTGCTCTGGCACGCCCGCGCCAGCCGGGTTGAGGCTGAGGGTGCGGTTCTTGCCAGCCAGGTGGGCAGCGCCCTCCTTGTCAGCGATGTCGCAAGAGACAACGTCGCCAGCCTCGCAGGCGCGATCGGTGTCGTCGTCCTCGAAGGTGGTCTGGTAGGACAGGAGCTGCTCGATCTGGTGGTCAATCTCGGCCTCGGTGGCCTCCTGCGGCGGCATGTTGATGGCGGGAGCGTCATAGCTCTCGAGCTCGCACTCGGGCATGACGGTGACGGTCAGCTCGGCCTCGTAGTCATTGCCCTGCTCGACGAGCGCCGGCTCGTCGCCAAAGCTGGGCTGCTCGATGGCAACGAGGTCGAGGTCGTCGAGAACCTGAGGCTCGACCTCGGTGAGAAGGTCGTTGGTGGCCTGAGCCATAACCGCCTGCTTGCCGATGATGCCGTCAATGACCGGGCGCGGAGTGCGGCCACGGCGGAAGCCCTGGAAGTTGTAGCGATGTGCGATGTCCTTGTAGGTCTTGTCGATAGCCTTGTTGACTTCCTCAGCGGCAACGACGATCTTAGCAATGACCTTGTTGGCCTCGGGCCTCTCGGTGGTGACGGTGATCTTCAACGTTCCTCCAGTGTCTCGTGCGCGGCTGGCGCAGCCGCGCCCCGTGCGGTTTTGAAGCTGTGACTGGTGCGGGCGAAAGGACTCGAACCTTCACGGGTTGCCCCACTGGAACCTAAATCCAGCGTGTCTGCCAATTCCACCACGCCCGCTTAGTCACACAGCTTATGAATGATAGCAAACGTTTCGGTACGTACCCATGTTGATGTGCGGTATTTCACATGAGCTGCGAAGGATTTGAGAATGTGGCAGGTGCGGCGGGTGTGGGACGGACACGGGACGGAGCTTGATGCGACCTTTTGGAGCCCGGTTTGGTCGCATCAGGTGCGTGGCGCGCTTAATGCGACGTTTTGGCCCCGTGTTGTGACTCATTGGGTGCGGAGTGCACCTACTGCGACGTTGTGGGGGCCGGTTTGGTCGCATTGGGTGCGGAACGAGCTGAACGGGACGTGTGGTAGGGGCTGCCTAGTCCGGCTATCGCTGAGCTGCAGGTGATTTGGTACGGATAAGGAGGAGTTGCAGGTGGATCTGTACGGATAAGGCCCCTTAACCGTACGGATCCACCTGCAACCCCTGGCTAACCGTATGTATTCACCTGCAGTCCCCCGCAAGCACAGCGCATGTTGACACGGGGAGGCCCCCGCACGTCAACATTGGCAGGTTCTTGATGCCAATGTTGACGTGCGGGGGCCTCCCCGTGTCAACATGCGCTTGTAGGGGCTACTTAGTCTTGCCCTTCACCCACGCGCCGTCGGCTCCTACGTAGTAGTTGCCAATCCACTCGGACTTGGCCATGGCGCCGGACGACTTGAAGTAGTAGTCCTTGCCGCCGATGGTCTTCCAACCGGTGACCATGTAGCCGTTGGCGTCGAAGTAGTAACGCACGTTGCTGATGGTCCGCCAACCAGTCACCATCCTGCCGACCGAGTCGAGGAAGCACCACTTAGAGCCAGACTTGGCCCAGTCGTTGGCGCCCATCTTGCCGTCGGAGCGGAAGTAGTACCAGTAGTTGCCGACCTTCTTCCAGCCGGTCACCATCCAGCCGCTCCCGTCGAAGTAGTAGCGCGCGCCGTCGATGTCGGCAAACTGGCTCTTGGGATACGTATTGTCTGCGTACTGGTACCACCACTTGGATCCGCTCTTCTTCCACGTGCCAGTCTTGGCACCGATCCTGAACGTCGTGGTCCTCGCCCCGGTGTAGTTGCCCGTACCCGTGATGGTGATGGTGGCGGTGCCGGGCTCTTTGTTGTTCTTGTACGTAAGCTTGTAGTCGGTGCCGCTCTTCAGCGTCTTGGTGCCGTCCTTCACCACCGGCGTGGGCTTGATGGCCTTGCCGGTCCACTTCTGCTTGGCGATGGACGAGACGGTCACGCTGCTCGCAGCGATGGACTTGGGATTGATCTTGAACGTGGCGGTCTTGGTACCGGTGTAGTTGCCCTTGCCGGTGATGGTGACCGTGGCCGTGCCGGCCTTGGTGTTGTTCTTGTAGGAGACCGTATAGTCGGTTCCCTTCACGAGCTTCGTGCCGTTGTCCTTCACGGTCGGCGTGGGCTTGAGCGCACTGCCGGTGTAGGTCTTGGCGCCGATGGACGCCACGGTCGTGGTGGCGATGTCCTTGGCCGCGATGGTGAACGTACCGGACACAAACGTCACGGTGTAGTTGCCCTGCTTTTTCGCGCCTGTGAGAGTTATGGCGTACTCGCCGACGTTCTCGCCCTCGGCGCGAGCAAGCGTGTAGTTGACCTTGTCGGAATTGAGCGTGCCCTTGACGGCGGCGGTAAGCTCGGGATCGGTCTCGCCGTAGGTCTTGCTGAGGTCGTTCGCCGTGACCGTGACGGCCTTCGGCGTGATGGTGAACGTGCCGGTGGCGGTGCCCTCGTACTTGCCCGTACCGGTGACGGTCACCTCGTAGGTGCCAACGTTGATGTAGGTGCCGTCGGCAACCGTGAAGTCGGTACCCTCGGTGAGCTGGGCGCCATTCAAGGTCACCGTCACCTGCGGCGTCTGGGCCTTGCCGTTGTAGACCTTTCTGGTCACCTTGACGACAGCGTCCGTGAGCGGGATGCGGATCGAGGCAATCTTGGCCTCGGCGGCGGCCAGCGTCTCGTAGTTGGTGACGAGGGCCTTCTGGGCGTCGGTCAGGGCGTCGTACGCGCTGCGGGCGGCCGCGACTTCGTCGGCGTCGTCGAGCGTGAGCTCGTCGGTCGGCTGCAAGGCTGCAATCGCGTCGATGACAGTCTGGGCCGCAGCCTGGTCGGCAGCGGCCTGCTGGAGGTCGGCGATCTTCTGCTCAGCAGCCTTGAGCACGGGATAGTTAGTCACGAGCGCCTGCTGCGCGTCACTCAGAGCGTCGTATGCGGCGCGGGCATCCGCGACGTCTTCAGCATCGCCGAGCGTCAGCTGATCGACAGCGGGCAGGTCGGCGATCTGCTCGTCAACAGCATTCGCGGCGATGAGGTCAGTGATCTTCGCCTCGGCGGCGGTCAGAGTCTCGTAGTTGGTGACGTACGCCTTCTGGGCGTCGGTGAGCGTGTTGTACGTAGTTCGAGCCGCCGCGACGTCGTTGGCGTCGTTGAGCGTGAGCTCGTCAATAGCGGGCAGAGCCGCGATTGCGTCAATGACCGGCTGGGCAGCAGCTCGGTCTTCAGCCTGCTGCTGGAGCTCGGCAATCTTGGCCTCGGCAGCAGTGAGCACATCGAGCTTCTGGACCAGCGACTTTTGCGCGTCGGTCAGGGCGTTGTAGGCGGCGCGGACTGCGGCAACGTCGTCGACGTCGTCGAGCGTCAGCTCATCAACGGCGGGCAGGTCGGCGATTTGCTCGTCAACCGCATTCGCAGCGGTGAGGTCGGCGATCTTGGCTTCGGCGGCCTCGAGGACGCTGAGCTTCGTGACCAGCGGCTTCTGCGTGTCGGTCAGGGCGTTGTACGCGGTGCGTGCAGCCGTCACGGCGTCGCCGTTGTCAAGCGTGAGCTCATCAACGGCCGGCAGCGCTGCGATGGCGTCGTCAACGGCCTTCGCGGAGGTGAGGTCTGCGATCTTCGCCTCGGCAGCCTCAAGGACGCTGAGCTTCGTGACCAGCGGCTTCTGCGCGTCGGTCAATGCTTCATAGGCGGCGCGAGCGGCAGAGACGGCGTCGGCGTTCTCAAGTGTGAGATCGTCGACGGCGGGCAGCGCTGCGATGGCGTCTTCCACGGCCTTCGCGGCGGTGAGGTCGGCGATGCGAACCTCGGCGGCCTTGAGCGCATCGTAGTTGATGACGAGGTCCTTCTGAGCGTCGCTCAGGGCGTCGTACGCGCTGCGGGCGTCCGCGACGTCGTTGGCGTCATCGAGCGTCAGGACATCAACCTGCGGGAGCCCCGCAATCTTGGCGTCCACGGCTTGTGCGGCGGTCAGGTCTGCGATCTTGGCCTCGGCGGCGGTCAGGGTCTCGTAGTTGGTGACGAGAGGCTTCTGCGCGTCGGTCAGAGCATTGTAAGCGCTGCGGGCCTCGGCGACGGCGGCGGCGTTGTCCAGTGTCAGCTCGTCAACGGCGGGCAGCGCGTTGATCTTGGCGTCCACGGCCTGCGCGGCGGCAAGGTCATCCGCAGCCTGCTGGAGTGCGGCAATCTTCGCCTCGGCTGCTTCGAGCGTGGAGAGCTTCTCCACCAGGCCCTTCTGCGTCTCGGTCAGGGCATTGTAAGCGCTGCGGGCCTCAGCGACAGCGGCCGCATTGTCGAGCGTCAGCTCGTCAACGGCGGGTAGCGCCTCGATCTTTGCGTCCACTCCCCTCGCGGCAGCCTCGTCGATGGCCTGCTGCTCGGCGGCTTCCTGCAGCTCCTGGATGCGGGCCTCAGCGGCGGTCAGCGTGTCGAGGTTCTCAACCAGACCCTTCTGCGTATCGGTGAGCGCGTCGTACGCGGCGCGTGCGGCTGCGACCTGGGCCTGGTCGCTGAGCGTCAGCGCGTCAACGACGGGCAGCGCGGCGATGGCATCGTCCACGGCCTTCGCGGCCGCGGCGTCTGCGGCGGCCTGCTGGAGCTGGGCGATCTTTGCCTCGGCAGCGATCAGCGTGTCGTAGTTGGCGACGAGCCCCTTCTGGGTTTCGGTCAGGCCCTCGTACGCACTACGGGCATCCGCGACCAAGTCAGCGTCTTCGAGCGTCAGCGCGTCGACCTGCGGGAGCTCCGCGATCTTCGTGTCTACGGCCTTCGCGGCGGTAAGGTCTGCAATCCTCGTCTCAGCAGCAACGAGCTCGTCGAGCTTCGTCACGTACGCCTTCTGTTCGGCAGTCAGCTCGTCGTACGCGGCGCGCACGGCTGCGACGGCGTCTGCATCACCAAGCGTAAGCGCCTCGACGGCGGGCAGCATGTCAATCTGTCCATCGACGATGCTCGCGGCCTCCTTGTCGGCTTCCTGCTTCCACAGCTCGGCAATCTTCGCTTCCGCGGCCTTGAGGACGTCGTAGTTCTGGACCAGCTGCTGCTGTGCCTCGGTCAGGTCGTCGTACGCTGCGCGCGCGGTCATGACCTGCGTCTGGTCGTCAAGCGTAAGTTCATCGACCTGCGGAAGCGCAGCAATCTTGACCTCGACAGCCTGGGCGGCGGTGAGGTCGGCGATGCGCGCCTCGGCGGCAGCCAGCGTCGCGAGGTTCTCGACAAGGTCCTTCTGCGTGTCGGTCAGGGCATTGTAGGCTGTGCGGGCAGCAGCCACGGCGTCGGCGTCGTTAAGCGTGAGGTCCTCAACAGCGGGCAGGTCGGCAATTTCGTCGTCAACCGCCTTGGCTGCAGCAAGGTCGATCTCGTGCTGCGCTGCGGCTGCCTGGAGCTCTTCGATGCGCTCCTCAGCATCCACGAGAGCGTCAAGGTTCTCGACCAGCATCTTCTGAGCATCGGTCAAGGAGTTGAAGGAAGCACGGACAGCGGCCACGTCGTCGGCATCCTCAAGCGTGAGGTCGTTAGTGTCGGGCAGGTCGGCGATCAGCTCGTCGACCGCATGTGCTGCGGTGAGGTCGGCAATCTTCGTCTCGGCATCGGTCAGCGTCTCGTAGTTGGTGACGAGCGCCTTCTGCGCGTCGGTCAGCGCGTCGTACGCGGTGCGGGCGGTGGTGACGAGGCCGGAGTTGGCCAGCGTGAGGTCAGCCAGCGCGGGAATCGCGGCGATCTTTGCGATCACGGAATCCGCGGCGGCCTGGTTCGCGGCCTGCTCATCCGCGGCGGCCTGGAGCTCGGCGATCTTGTCCGCGGCAGCGGTCAGGATGTCAACGTTCTGCACGAGGGCCTTCTGGGCGTCGGTCAGCGCAGCGTATGCGGAGTTCGCAGTGGCAACGGCCTCCGCGTTGCCCAGCGTGAGGTCGTCAACAGCGGGCAGCGCGGCAATCTGCTCGTCAACCGCATTCGCGGCGGTGAGGTCGGCGATCTTCGCCTCGGCAGCGGTCAAGGTCTCGTAGTTGGTGACGAGCGCCTGTTGCGACTCGGTCAGCGCGTTGTAGGCGGTGCGGGCCGCGGAGACGTCAGCCGCATCGTCAAGGGTGAGCTCATTGACGGCGGTCAGCGCGGCAATCGCATCGATGACCTGCTGCGCGGCTGTCTGGTCTGCGGCAGCCTGCTGCTGGAGCTGGGCAATCTTCGCCTCGGCAGCGAACAAGGTCTCGTAGTTGGTGACGAGCGCCTGTTGCGCCTCGGTCAGCTCGTCGTAGGCGGTGCGGGCCGCGGTGACGGCGTCGGCGTTGGCGAGGGTCAGCTGGTCAACCTCGGGCAGTGCTGCGATTGCGTTGATGATCGGCTGCGCTGCGTTCTGGTCGGCGGCAGCCTGAAGCTGTGCGATCTTCGCCTCGGCAGCGGTCAAGGTCTCGTAGTTGGTGACAAGTGCCTGCTGGGCCTCAGTTAGATTCTCATATGCGGATCGTGCCGCCGCGACACGCCCCTGGTCACCCAGTGTCAGTCGGTTCACGGCAGGCAGGTGCGAGATCATCTCGATGACCCCTTGAGCCGCGGCGGCGTCTTCAGCAGCCTGCTGGAGCTCGGCAATCTTGGCCTCGGCGGCAGTCAACGTCTCGTAGTTGGCAACGAGCGCCTTCTGCGCCTCGGTCAGCGCGTCGTACGCGGCGCGCGCGGCGGAAACCGCATTCGCGTTATCCAGCGTCAGGTTTGCCACCGCAGGCAGCGCAGCAATCTGGTCAATCACGACCTGTGCCGCAGCCGCATCCGGATCGTACTGGCTCGGGTCGTACTCAGTGTCGGAAATCGTCATCTCACTGTTGGTGTAGAGCTGCGACATGTCTGCGTCATACACGTACGTGATGGGCTTGCTCGCAGTTTGGAACACGTAACCGTCGCTCACCGAACCGGAGCTGAACGGAACAATAAACAGCTGGTACGGATAGCCAACGGTACCCTGGTCGCAGTTGGTGACGTCCACGAGGTAGTTCTTGCCGTCGTCCATGTTGACGACGTCCCACATGTGCGCGCCAGCACCGGTTCCACCGTCCATCGTGCCCGACATCGTGCTGCAGGTCACGCCCGTGATGTTCGCCAGATCGCACAGGTACTTGAAGGCCTTGGAGTATCCCTCGCAGACCACGTTGGTGGTGTCATCGTTGTCGAACACGTACACGAGCTGCCACGGGTCACCGTAATCAACCCCGTCACCAGCAGCATCGTCGTTGTAGCTCACCATCGAGCAGATGGTGTCGTTGAACAGCTTCAGGCGGTAGTACGGGGAGTCCGAGGCGCCCTGCGCGGCAATTCCCTGGGCCCTTTCGACGGCCGCCTGTGCCCTGGATGCCTGAGAAGTGTCCACGAGGTTTTCACCCGCGGAGTAAGCGGACGCGACCGCGAAGACGTACGTAATGCTGCCCGACAGATTCAGCGCATATTCGCCACCCGAGTAAACAGCGCCATACCTCGGGCCCCCACATTGCACGCCTGCGGTCTTGTCAAACCAGTACATCTCGTAGGGATAGGAATACAGTAGATACTTGAGCAGAAGTGTCGTGTTAGGACGTACCATGGCAACGGCGGCGTCAACGGCCTCCTGGTTGTATTGGCCGTCCCTATAAACCCAATCGACGCCCAGCTCCGCAGCCGTAAACCTTGTCTTGTTTGTGATTCGACTGAGGGGAATCTCGACCACCGTTGACGGGTGAGATCCGTGAGCGATTTCGGCAATCATGGGCCCCAGCGCATCGAAGGCTGTGGCCTCTATGCCCGTGAGCGCGACCATCTGCGCGGTCATGGTGGGCTCGTCGTTGCCGGGCAGCGCCTCCTCAAAGAGCTGCTCGACGTAGCGGCCGAGGAGGTCGCCCTCTTCGCCCTCGTCGACAATCGTGGTGGTCGTGGGGAACTCGTAGGTCGCGACGATGGTCTCTTCGTCAGACGCGGCCGTCAGCTCGAGAGCGGCAGGCTCGTCCGCAGGAGCGGCTTCCTCTTCAGGAGCGACCTCCTCTACGGTAGCAGGCTCCTCAATTGCAGTAGCCTCTTCGGCAGGGGCGGCCTCCTCCTCGGGAGCGACCTCCTCCTCTACCGGAGTGGCTTCCTCGGGAGCAACCTCCTCCTCTACCGAAACAGCCTCCTCCTCAGGAGCACCTTCCTCAACAACCTCGACAACCGACGGAGTGTCCTCGTCCAACACCTCCGCGATTGCGGCCGTGGGCACACTTCCCATCACCATCGAGACGGACAGGATGGTGCTTAGTGCGGCACGAAGCGCCTTGTGTTCTCTCATTGCTTCTCCCCAACACGCGATGCAAACCAGAACGTCAAACCCGTGGGCAGAGCCCACGCTAAGGTCCTAACCAGTAATCATACTATGAGGTATTAGCCGCTGGGGCCGCAGCGAGTGGGTTTAACAAGGAATCACTTGTTGGGGGTGACTGTTGCGTCAGGTTCACAGCCACGCGGGCGGCTCGTCGGCGACGCCACGCACCTGCCAGTACACATCAAAGCCATCCCAACAGCTCAGCAGGTCAACGAACTGCTCCGGCGTGAAGCGCTGTCCGTCCACCACCACGGACTTGCCGCCATCCTCGTCAACCTCAACGCGCGCGACGCCCGTCTCGTTGGCATGCAAGGCGCGGCCCGGCCGCTGGGCGGTCGTCGCCTCGGCCTCGCCTAGGCTCAGCGGCGCCGTCCGCATGCTCGCGTGGCCCACCATGTGCTGGACCTTCACCATCAACGCGTCGTACGCCTCGTCCTGCGACACCTTGCTCGCGTCCACTGCAATGCTCACCGACCTGCCAACGTAGCCCCACTCCCTGCGCGGGTCATCGGCGGGCACCTGCTCAACGGCGGTCCACACCGAGCGCGCGCCAAACGAGTAGCGCTCCAGCGAGAACTCCACCGTGTGCCCCGCGGGGTCAAGCGCGAGGATCTGATAGCTGTCGTTGCTTGGGCTCTGCACGCCGGCGAGGTAGTCGGCCAGGCGGTTGTAGCAGTCCTGGCAGTACGAGGTGCTCCCCAGAAAGACGCGCGCGGGCTTGCCGCAGACCGCGCAGCGACTGGCATAGCGTGAGCTGGGAGTTTCCATGGCGGTCCTTTCTGGGGAGTGTGGCGCGGGGTCTTTCACGAGGATAAAGATACGTCTGCTGAACGTCCAGAGTGCCGTTTCGCGTCGACTGTACGTACGAAGTACCGTTTGGCGACGACTGTACGTCCAGAGTGCCACTACAGCTCGTTTTTCGCCTCGTAATGGCACTTTGAACGTACTGTCCCTCGCTAATGGCGCTTTAGACGTACCGTGCTGTTTCGGGTCTGGTCACACTTATCTGCTTAAGCTCCAAAAGAAGTACCATCAGTCTGATGGACGACCTCGGGAGGACGCATGTACTGCAAGAACTGTGGGGCCTTCGTCGAAAAGGGCAGCAACTACTGCGCCAATTGTGGGCAGCGCATCACCTGGGACATCGTGGAGCCCAGCGCGGAGCCCGAAAGCGAGGCGCCGGGGCCCGTGCCGGAGCCGGCGCTGGAGCCCGAGAGCGAGGAACTGGAGCCAGTCAACGAGGCGCCAGAGCTGGTCAGCGCGCCGGCGCAAGAAGCGGCCCCTGAACCGCGTGCGGCCACCACACCGAGCCCGCTGCGCGAGCGCATCTCCAGCCTCTCCAGCAGCATCTCTAGCCTCATCTCTGGCCGCATCCCCATGTTCATCGCCTTCTGCCTCTGCATCGCGGTGGGCCTGTTCGCCATCGCCACCTTCGTGAGCATCATGACCAGGCCCAAGGGCGCCTCCCCCGCCACGCCATCCGTCGAGCAGCAAGAGCCCGCCACGACGTCCACGCAAGACTCCCCCAGCACCACGCCATCTACCAGCAAGTACGTCCCGGACGGACGTACCACGCCCGTCGGCAACCTCATCAACGGAGGCTACACCGCGTCGGACGACGAGTGGATCTTCTACGCCGTCCCGACCACGAGCCCCGGGTGGTACACATCGTCCATCGGCCGCATGAAGCACGACGGCACCGTGCAGTCCATCATCTACCACGCGAGCGACGAAGGCACGCTCATCTGGCATCTCAACGTGCTCGACGGCAGGCTTTACTTCAACGAGGACGTCGGTGACGTGGAGTCGTCCGTCGTTTCGCTTGCGCTCGACGGGACCGACCGGCAGGTCATCGGCACCTGCCTCCCCGGAACGCTCTGCCAGGTGCACAAGGGCGTGCTGTACTACATGTCCCCCGACGGCCTCACCGGGTACGACCCCCAGACGGGCGACAGCTGGCTGTTCTTCGGGGGATTCCGTGACGGCGAGCTATGGAGGGTCTGGAGCGCCGAGGACACCGACGACCGTCAGGCTGGTGACGTGGCATTCTTCTTTGAGCAGGGAGGCACGACGCTGTATGGCGACCGCTGGAACGGCGGCTCGTTTGACGAGCAGACGGTGGCGAGTCTTCCGGACGGTCGCACGATTGTGAACGTCGTGCCCAACCACGAGGGGCTTTGGATCCTTGCGGATAGCGACGACGACGGCAGGGGCGACGAGATCTTCCTTTCCAGCGTGGACGGCAGCCAGATTAAGAAGTTTGCGACCTGCTCGGGGCCGGTCGTGCGCATGAACGTGAACGACCGAGGCATCGTGCTGGTCGTCAAGACGCAGGACGAGACGCGCGTGGAGATGATCACCAAGAACAGTACGAGGCCGACGGTCTACTACAGCGGCTCGCAGAACGAGACCGTGCTTTATCCGTCCGTGCAGGATGACCTGCTGTTCTTTGGCCTGGTGGATACCCACCGTCTGGTCAAGGTGCCGCTGGACACACCTGGGGCGTCGCCGGTCATCGTTGGGTGATGACGCCGCGGCGGGGTTTTGCGGGGGCCGGCTGCGCGCCGGCTCGGGGCGCTGGGGCGCGTTAGTGTACATTTGTTTTCGGTTATTTGGCCTCTATTTTGAAGAGCCCAAATAACTGCGAATAAATGTACACTCCCAGCCGTCAAATCAGAGGTAAGGAGCGTGGAGCCACCGATGATGGCATCTCGAAACAACGCGGCGCAGGGCGGCAAGCACTTTCGGACGGAGCAGGCTCGGGACCGCCGGCGCGCGGGAATGGGGCCGCTGAAGTGGTTGCTCGCTGCGCTGGTCGTGGTGGGCGTAGCGCTTGGTTGCGGGGCATTTGCGTATCGGATGCTCGTGAGGCCGGGTGCTCCTGAATCGTCGTCAGCGGAGGAGGTGGCCGAGCCCGCAGCCAAGCCCGAGGTTGACGAAGGGACGAGCGAGACCGAGGACACGCTTCTCAAGGACCAATGGGTCACGGACGAGACGGGTGAGCACTACCTTACGTCCGATGGATCTGCTGCAGTGGGATGGAAGCAGATTGACGACAGCTGGTACTTCTTTGATGAGCAGGCTGCGCTGCAGACCGGCTGGATTGATGACGGGAGCGGCAAGCGCTACTGGGTGCGGCCGGAGGACAAGACGCTGCCGCATCACGAGTGGATTGAGATTGACGGGGTGTTCGAGCCCTTTGACGATGACGGCGCATGGGTCAATAACGGCGAGGTCATGCCGCCAAACGATGCTGAGAACATGGCGAACATGACCGCGCGACAGCAGGCTGTGATCGATGCGTGCGACATCACGCCGTGGCCGGGTCGCGGCTACTGCGCCGCATGGGTATCCGACGTGTTCGTCAACGCGGGCGAGCCCGCCGTGGACGGCGACGCGTGTGACATCGCGCGGGCGTGGTGCACCTCAGACGACCTGAGCGAGCTCAAGCCCGGCATGGTGATCGCCGTGACCACGCACGAGCGGACGGAGAACGGGCTCATCTGGGGACACGTCTGCATTTACGCAGGTAACGGCCTTGTGCGGGACAGCGGCGCCACAAGCACACGCTGGGTCACGCTCGGTTCGTGGTTCGCGTGGTACGGCACGCTGGAAGCTCCGCACTGGGGCTGGGCCAACGGAATCCCCCTCGACGAGTGGTAAGCCGCCCCTACAGCGCATGTTGACACGGGGAGGCCCCGGCACGTCAACATTGGGTCTGGGTCAACATCAGCTGCTCTTTCTGCTGATGTTGACCCAGACGGGCCCCTCGGTGTCAACATGCGCTAACGCTGTGAGGTTACCGGGTCTTGTCCCACTTGCCGTTGGCGTTCACGTGGTACTTGCCGATCCACGTGTTGGTGGCCATCACGCCGTTGGACTGGACGTAGTAGCTGCCAACCCACTTGCTCTTCGCCATGACGCCGTTGGACTCGAAGTAGTAGTACTTGCCACCGATCTGCTTCCAGCCCGTAGCCATCGCACCGGAGTTCGCAAACCAGTAGCGCTTGCCCGAGATGTTCTTCCATCCGGTCTGCATGGCACCGGTGCCCAGATCGAAGTAGTACCACGAGCCGCCAACCTTCTGCCAGCCCTTGGGCATGGGTCCCGACGGCGTGAAGTATGCCCACTTGCCCGACACCTTCTGCCATCCCGTCTTCATCACGCCTGACGAAGCAAAGTAGTAACGGTCAATGCCAAGCTTGCGGAGCCCTATCGCCATGATGCCCGTGTCGCGGTCGAAGTAGTACCACTTTCCGCCAATCTTCTGCCAGCCTCTGACCATGATGCCGTTCGACTTGAAGTAGAACCAGTTGCCATACACCTTGCGCCAGCCAGTTACCATGTATCCGCTCTGGTCAAAGTAGTAGGTATTGTCATCAAACGACAGAAACACCAACTTGGCGTAGCCGCCGTGGCCGTAGCTGTACCACCACTTGTTGCCCGACTTCTTCCATCCGCCTTCGTCCAACACGATGTTGAAATACTCGGTCCTCTCGCCGTAATACTTTCCCTTGCCCTTGATGGTGACCGAGGCGGTACCGGTGTCCGCGTTATCCCTATAGGTCAGGGTGTAATCCACACCCGCGCGCAGCTTTTCTCCGCCCCACGTCACGGTCACCCTTGGCTTGAGAAACTCACCAGTGAAATACTGGTCAGGGATGCTGGAGATGCTGCAATCCCACAGCGAGACTGCATCGATGTAGAAGTAACCGTCTCTGCTGCCCCCGTACACCCCGATGCCTTCGACGGTGACGGTGGCAAGGCCGCCCTCGGCATTGTTCGCATAAGTAACGGTGTAATCACGCCCCTTTTTGAGCGTTACCCCGTGGTACTTGACCACCACGGCCGGGGTGAGGGGCTTGCCTGCGTATTCCTGGTCGGCTGGCCACGTGATGTCACAGTCGGAAACCTGGCGCTTGTTGATCCAGAAGAAGCTATAGTCGCTGCCGTAGTAGACGCCCTTGCCGACAACGGTGACAGTAGCCAGGCCCTCCTCTACGTTGTCCTCGTACGTGACGGTATAGTCGACGCCCTCCCTCAGGGTAGTCCAGCTGTAGGTAATCGTCACGGGAGGCGTCACTGGCTGTCCGGTGTACTCCTGATCCTCCGGCCACGTGATGTCGCATTGCTTGAGGCTGATGCTCGTTGCCTGTGTCTCAAGCACGAGCTCCTGCTCAGGATCGGACTGCTCTGTTGCTTCGGGAGCCTCGCTCGCCGGCTCTTGCTCTGGAGCCGAGGGCTCGACCTCTGGAGCGACGTCAACGGCGTCCTCCTCCAGCTCGTCGAGGAACTCCTCCTCTGGGGCTTCCACCTGCTCAACTTGTACAGCCTCGACGGCGATGCCGTTCGCCTCTTCTGCGCGAGCATTCACCCCCAGGAACGTAAGGCTCAGCACCGCACACAACGCGGCCGCCAAAGCCTTGGAGACAAGAGGTGAGCAAGCTTCTGAGCTGCGCTTCATTTGAACCTACCTCCAACATGCGACTTGTGTTGCACAGTGTCTACCTTAGTCTACAGCTTTAGTGACTACCTCGTCTTGCCCTTCACCCAGGCGCCGTTCGCGCCAACCCAGTACTTGCCGCCGTCAGTAAGACCGCTCCGCGCTATGGCGGACAGTCGGGTGCTCCCGCGATGCATCGTGGCTCCTCCGGTGACGTCTCAGGGATGCTGAAAATTGCTATTCTTATGCATCATATCAGGCGGTTTGAGCTCGCATCTTTAGCTGGCAGCTCACTCAAAAAAGACGATGCCGGCTGACGAACCTCGTCAGTCGGCATCGATAACTAAGCAATCTACCAGCGCTTACGTGCAGTTCTTGCATCCACGAGACTTGCCACTCTGCGCGATGGTACCGCTCTGAATGCCGCTTGACCGCGCCAAGGAGCGGCAATTGGGCGTACTGTGCCACACCTCGCCATTGGGCACCCAGTACACGATATCGTAGCTACCAGATCCGCCAGAGCCGCTAGACCCGCGAATCCACTTCCCGTTCGAGTCAACCCTATATCCGTCCGGCGTCGTGGTGTTCCTCAGCATCGCACCACTCGAGCCTAGGTAGTAGTCGCCAACCCACCTGTTTCTCGCCATCGCGCCGTTTGAATCAAAGTAGTACCAAGAACCGCTGATGGACTTCCAACCAGTGACCATGGCCCCACCTGAGTTGAAGTAATACCAGGTACCGGACACGGAGCGCCAACCAGTGACCATCCAGCCCGAGCCGTCGAAGTAGTACCACGAGCCGTCAATCCTCTTCCACTCGGACTTGGGATAGGTGCCGTCCTTGTACCTGTACCACCAACGCCCGCCAGACTTCTTCCACGCTCCGGTCTTGGGCCCAATCTTAAAGGTGACGGTCTTCGTCCCCTTGAAGTTGCCTTTTCCGGTGATGGTTATCGTCGCGGTCGCGCCGGCCTTCTTGTTGTTCTTGTACGAGAGCGTGTAATCCGTGCCCAGCTTAATGGTCTTGCCACCATACTTAACCACGGGCTTTGGCTTAATCACCTTGCCAGTCCACGCCTGCGTGCCAACCTTTGCGACACTCGCCTTCGAGATGCTGGCCTGCGCAATCTTGAACGACTTATTAATTGTGCCCGTGTAGTTGCCCTTGCCCTTAATGATGACGGTCGCCGTCCCCGCATTCACGTTGCTTTTATACGAGAGCGTGTAATCAACGCCAAGTTCAAGGTACTGACCGTTCAGCTCAACCTCCGGAGCTTGCTTGAGCGCCTTCCCCGTGTACGTCTTGTTCACAACGCCGGTCACTGTGGCCTTCGCGATTGGGCGTGCCTTGATAGTGAAGCTCGCGGTGATGTCGCCGTAGAAGTCCCCGGTGCCGTAGATGACAACGGTTGCCGTCCCAGCATCGATGTTGTTCTCATAGTCACAGTAGAAGTCATAATCTGGCTCGAGCTGGTAGCCCTCGATAACCACTACGGGAACGGGCTCCAGATAGTCGCCCGTGTAGGTCACGTCTTCGATGGTCACCGTGGCGTTGCTGATGTCGTGGTGGTCGTATTCGTCTTCGGTAGTGGCAGCAGCGAGAAGATCAGGCTCATTCTGCGGGTCTTCGGGCTCGGACGCGGGCATCTCATCGCTGTTAGCGACTGGTTCTTCAACGATGAGCTCGTCTAAGACGGAATCGTCCCCTGGCTCAGACGCCTGAGCGGACAGGTCTTCTTCCGCCACCTCGCCTTCGGTTATGGCTTCAACGACCTCAACAGTTGGGGCCTCTTCGACAGAATCAGCTTCCGTCTCTGCAAATGCCCTCATTGACAGGCTGCTCGTAGCCAGCACAAGAGCCAGCACGGCCGAGAGCAACCGTTCCTTCGTCCTAATCATGCTCGCGCTCCATTCGACAGAGGACTCACCGCAGAACTCGCGGCACTATCGCTGATATTAGTACTTTAACCACATTGGCGCGACGTGATTCACGGCTGTAGAGGCTCGCCCGATCGTTGAGGGAATTCCTCGCACTCTTCTGCACACCTCACGAAGCACGGAGGCTCTGTCACGCCCCACTCGCCGTAAACGTGCCGTCGGCGTAGTTGACCTCGTAGCCTTTCGCCGCGTTGAAGACCTCGATTCGCACGTTCATCTCGCCGTCGGACGACAGTATGTCCACGATGACGCTTCGGCACACCAACTCGTCGCCCTCATAAACCGGGGTCGCGATGTACGTCAGATAGCCGTCTTGGTTGTCCTCAAGCCACATGCGCGCGAGGTTCTCGCAGTACGCCATGCCGCCCGAAATGCCGCCGCCGCGATTGCTTCCCACGTTCTGCATGCGCGTACCGGTCACCAGATTCTCGACAACTTCGTCGCCTCCCAGCGACTTGGCAATCAGGTGCGATCGGTTCCAAAACTGGCCGTGATAGAAGCTGCCGTCAACGAGCTCGATGTCGACCTCCTCGTTGTGGCCCCACCCCGACGGCGAGATGCCCGATGTCGATTTGCGGTCCCGCGCGCGGCCGGCCTGCATCATCTCGTAGGTCACACACGCTGCCGCTTGGCCCGAACGACCCAACTCATCGAGCGGCGCATAGACGGCCGTGCCCACCGGCGGAGACCACGTGACCTGCGAATAGTCGACGATGCGGTAGTACTCTGGCGCAACCTCTTCGGACCAGTCCGTGTATTGGTACGTGGCTGTGGTGGCGGGGGTTTTCTCGAGTTCGGGATCAGGCTCAGTCGTGGATTCTGGTTCTGCCGCGGCCTCAGGCTCTGACTCCGGCTCAGCCTCCGCCTCAGGCTCAGGCACCGTTTCCACCTCAGGTTCCTCGAGCACGCGAATCTCTTCGGTCTCCCCCGCCGCGTGATCGGAAGCCTCCGGCCCAGCCGTCCCAGACGGCTTCGCCGCACACCCCGCCAGCGAAAGGGCTAGCACAAGGGCAAGAACCCTCGCCGCCCACAGTGCTCTCCGTGATGAAACAGCCCTGCTCACCGACGCAACCCTTCGCAGCAATCCCAGGCGAAACCTGCCCACTACTCACCTGCAGTATATCCCCCGCGTAATCGTGCGCTCAACCGAAGCCGTACGTTTCAATACAACTGGCGGGTGTACCATTCGCTTGACGGAACGCGAAACCCCGAGTCAGGTGACGAATCATGGCGAAGTTCTTTTTTGAGCGTCTCGCAGGCAAATTGTTTTCAAATAAACCGCAGGCAAATGCTGCTGTTGCGGAGAACGCTCTCGACGACAATGACGAGCAGGCAACACTCGATGACACCGCTAAGCAGGAGAGGCCTACACCCGCAGACGAAGAGCCGACACCCGCACCGGCGGCCAACTCAAAGAAGGCCCTCCCGCCCTTCGCCATCCCCGCCGTCCGATGGTTCGCAACCGCCATCCTCCTGCTCCTCGCCATTGACTATGTCCCCAGCGTCGCGTCACTCGCGCTGATCACCGCCGCCGCTCTGGCGTGTCCCCTCAAAGCAATCCGCAATCTCGGACCAATCAGCCGACTCGAGGGCATGCTGCCCGAGCGAATCCCCACAACCGTAGGCATGGCCGCGCTGTCCGCACTGCTCGCCGTCCTCGGACTCTCTGTCACCCCCGCAAAGGGTGGATACACGCTCAACACCTATCTTGACCTGCGGTCCGTTGCGCTCAGCCAACCTGATCCCATCGAGTACGACATCAAGACCATCGATGTGGCTGACCTCCTCAGCAGCAACAATCCAAACGTGGTCATCTCAGCACAGGACCCCATTAACGCCGCGGTTGTGGGCGAGCAAACCCTAGCTGTCGACGTGAGCGAGGGACCCTTCCAAAAGACAGAAAGCGTCACGTTTGTGGTACAAGACACACAGCCGCCCCTCGTTTCCCTCACCACGTCCAAACGGTCAGTCATGCTGGGCGAGCCCATCGACCTTCTCGTGTACTTCACCGTCGAAGACCCCGTCGACGGTGCGCTCCTTCAGGTGCAGGAGATGCCGAAGGCGCGCGGAACGTCCGTCGGACTTGAGCAGTTCTACGACTCAGGCTGGTTCATGGTAGATGACAGCAACGTCAATCTGCAGAAGCCCGGCACGTACGAGGTAATCGTCTACGCTGCTGACCAGCACGGAAACGAGGACAAGGGCAAGTTCAACATCATCATTCTTGACCCGCTCGAAGGCGCGGAACTGACGCCGTCAACCGACGTGCTGGAGTACTCCAACAAGAAGACTGATGCCGCCAAACTGGTTACGTGCTCAATCGACGGCGTCGACATCAGCGCGACCGAGCTTGACCTGAGCAAAGTCGGAACCCAGACGGTCACCTACACGCTCACCAAGGGCACCAGCACCAACACGGTGCCCGTCGCGTTTACGGTTAAGGACACCAAAGGCCCAAGCATCGAGATTGCCAGCGACAGCCCCACCATCACCGAGGGCGACGCATTCGACCCGTATGGCAATATCAGCTCGGTCACCGACCCGGTGGACGGCGAGCTGGCGCGCGTTGACGCGAAGCCGGACAGCAACGGCAACGGCTGGTACACCATCGAGGGCGAGTACGACACCAGCAAGGAAGGCGTGTACTTCTTGACGGTCGTCGCGTGCGACCGGAATGGGAACCAGAAAACCAAGGAGTTCACGCTCACGGTGAACGAGGCGCCGAAGCCCGTTGTTGAGGAGCCGGCTGCTGAGGAGCAGGCTGCGCAGTCCGCTGACAACGCGAAGGACTACGTGGTGAACACGAACACGGGCAAGTTCCACCGAACGAACTGCAGGTACGTGGACACGATTGCCGACCACAACCGCTGGGACGCGCACATCGACCGGCAGGAGCTGATCGACCAGGGGTACGAGCCGTGCAAGGTGTGCAAGCCGTAGGGGTGCTGGGTCGGTGCTCGTCCGTGCCCGCAGTTCGCGACGCTAAGCGCTCGAAAAAGCCCTGTTAACGTCGCTTTTTGCGGGCAAACGCAGATCTCGACGCTAAGGAGCCGGTTTTGGCTCGCTACCGTCGCAAAGTGCGGGCACCGTAGCCGCAGCCCAGCCCCTACAGCTTCTCGCTCACGTTGTGCGTGGCCGCGCCAAGGCTGAAGTTCGACGCGACCGGGCTCATCAGCACCCTGCCCGTACCGCGGTACACGTTGACCAGGCCCTCGCCCGACGCAGCCGAGCCAATCAGCGACTTGCCCGAGCGCTCCACCGTGAAGTCGAGCGACGCGGACCAAGCAATCGCCATGTGGCCATCAATCTTGAGCGTATCGCCCACGAGGTCAATCGCAATAAGCTCCTCGTAGGGCACGTTGCTCTCCAACGCAACCACGCCATTACCCGCAAGCGCCAGGTTGAAGAACCCCTCGCCGCCGGCAAACGCCGAAGACGCCGTGGAGCGCGCGACCAGCCGGTGCTGGACCGTCCCCTCGGACGCGAAGAACATCCCGTCCTCAACCACCATGCCGCCGGCGCCCCACGACGCGACGTTCTGCAGGATGATGTGCTTGTGCGTGGGCTCCAGCACGATCAGGCCGTTGCCACGATACACGGGCTTGATGGCCTTCTCCCCGGTCACGGCGCCGCGCACCATCTTGCCGAAGAGGTCGCCCGCGCTCTTGATGCCCGTGGTCATCTCGATATCGCCGAGCATCCACTGCATGGCGCCAGACTGAATGGTGGCCGTGTTCCCACCCTCGAGGCGGATGACCAGCTGACGCCTGCGGACGCCCATCTTGGCCATGAAGTACTCCTCCACCGCGTTGTCCGGCGCCACGCTGATGTCGCGGTCGTGCTCGAGCACCGCGAAGCTGCCGAGCCGGTGGGTGTAATGGCGCGTGTCGTTCTCCAGCTCGGGGAAGCTGAAGGGGTTGGAGGCGGATTCGCCAGTCGTTGAGCCAAAGAGTGCCATGATTCTCCTATCTACGTGACTCGCTTGGTGTCGTTTACTCGCAGGGAGTATCTTGCCACAAGTTGGCCAGCGCGGCATCAGCCGAGGGCTGTGGGTGCGCGCCGCGGGCAGCCACGGCGCGCACCTCGCTAATCTGCCAGCGAAAGCCCGCCCCAGTCGGGCTCCTCCTCCACGCGGTCGCGGTTAATCGCCTCGAAGTCGAAGTGCTCCACGGCGTACTCCTTCCCCATGGCCTGCGCAATCACCAGCCCCTCGGCATCGAGCAGCGCCTTCGACGTCTCGCCATAGTTGCCGCGCCAATAGCAGCGGTACGCCAGGCACTCGGCCATCAGCGCTGGAACGCCCTCAAGTGCCAACGCCTCGCGCAGCACGACGTCGCGAATAAAGATGCGGCGCGCCTCCCCGCTTCCGTGCAGGTACAGCAGCGCGTACTGCATGGCGCTGCGCGGCACGCCCGCATGCGCGTCGAAATGCAGGCACTTCTCGAGCATCACCAGCGCCTGGGTGTCCGGGCAATGCTGCATGCCAAAGAGGTGCTTCTCGAACTGAGACTCGATGGCCATCTGCACGTTCGGCGTATGCGGACCGTACGCAAGGGCCGCCATCAGGCTCGCGCCGTCGCCGCCGTGGTACACCCGATGGGTCGCAAGCGACGTAATCGTGACGCTCGAGGTCGGCGGCCTATGCGTCTCAAAGTCGCGCCCGCAGTACGACCAGCAGATCTCGTGCGTGAGCACGCCCATGCCCCCCAGCTGGAAGTAGATCTGCAGCTCCTCCTCGTCCTCGTGGCCGTACGTGATGTCAGCCAGCTGGCCGAGCTCCAGCAGCGGCACCTGCGTGGATGCCCTATCCAGCTCGCGGAGGTCCCCCGCCCACAGCACGTCGCCGCGGGGACCCGGCTTGGTATAGAAAACGCCCGACTGACATACGGGGCCATCGTTCAGCACCACGTCGTCCGGGCTGTACTCAGTGACTTCGTCCTCTTCGAATATGGTCTTGAGCTTTGCAATCGCTGTTTTCGTGTCCATCATCGTTCCCTTCTCGCTGCGTCTCGCGTTCTCTCGCTTGCCCAACCGAGGTCAGGCATCTCCACTAGGCTCTGTACCAGGTATTCGTTTGAATGGGTCGCGGGCCCTGTCTCGTGCGACGTTCTTGCCCTCCTCTCTCGCGCCTGCGGCCACAACGTGGTATGCGATCACCGGACCGGACGGCGGAGCCGCCTGGCCTGCGAACGCGACACCGTATGTTGGCGGTGCCGCACGTTGATGGATTGTCGCAATCACATGCGATTCATAATGTCCAGCCGAGTCTGCTCTCGCTGGCGTGCCGCATAGGCGGCTGCTGCGCCAATCGCGGGAAGATGGATATTACTCCTTCAGGCGGCCTCTGTGCGCAAGAGGTTCGCTCTTTTGGCGAACGGTCGCGCGCGTCGAGCGAGCACCGAAGTGGGTCGAAACTGACGCCGGAATGGGCTCGCTACAAAGCCCATCTCCCTTTGGACGCCATTTTTGCAGAAACCGCAGGTCGCTTTGCAAGGGAGGCGTCCAAAGGGCGATGGGCTTTGTAGCGAGCACCCTGACGCAGGGGAAACTGCCGGTTTTGGAGTGGTGCTGGAACGCCATTCCGTTTGGTGCCACGGCCGGGGCGGGGGCTGGAATGCCATTCCATTTGGTACCACGGCCGGAACGGGGGCTGGAATGCCATTCCGTTTGGTACCACGGACCGAGGTCCGAAACGGTGGTACCACACGCAATAGCGTTCCAGCGAGCCCCCTCAGAGTGGTACCAAACCGAATAACGTTCCAGCCAGCCCCCCACAGATTGGTACCAAACCGAATAGGATTCCAGCCAACCCCACAGACCGGTACGAAACCGAATAACGTTCCAGCGCTCCACACCCCTCCAGCGAATGTTGACCAAAAGCAGGCAATTCAGGTCAACATGAGCAAGAGTCGAGGCCCACGGCCAGTCCAACCAGCCGTCCCCCGGAACCGCCTCGCCACCATCGACCTATTCCATCAAATCCAGCTTGCGCCTAGCCCCGCCCTACTTCATGCTTGAGGTGTATCACTCAACAAGAACGCAGGGACAACGCGCATGACGTATGACATCATTTACTTTCTCGTTGCGCTCATTCCTGAGGCGGTCCTCATCCGAGCGATGTGCAAGGTGCTCGACATGCGCTCTGTCTGGCGTTTTATTGCCTTGCGCCTGTTTTTCGACTGCGTCTCCTTCTTGTTCAGGTACCTGCCGAGCACTAACGGAATCATAAGGCTTGCGCTCTTCCTCGCGACCAACGTGATAGTCCCCTTCGTGATGTCCCGAGGCCCAGCGCTCACACGCCTTTCGCGCATCGTCCTAGTTATCGCCGGCGGACTCTTGACCGAGTTCGTTGGAGCATCCACCTACCACCTCATCTCGGGCGGCGAGTTCTTCCCCAGCGAGATCAACCAGGACACGATAGCTTCCGTGGTGGTCATCTACTCCCTGCTTGCGTTCTTCGCCAGCATCGTCATGGAGTTCATCATCACCCTGTACGCGCGCATCGACCGCGACCGCGACGCCATGCTCGAACCGCCCGTCATCTTTCTCTCGCTCGTGATGTTCGTCGGGTTTGATGCCCTTCTGATGCGAACCAACGATGCGGGCGTGTACAGCCTCATGGGACCGTTCCTGTGCTTCCTCTGTTGCCTTTGCACGCTGGGAAGCTGCATGGCACTGCTTGCCGTCGCGCGCCGTGACGCAGAGGCCACCCGCCTGGCGGCCGACCAGGTGGCCGTGGCTCGCCAGGAACGCCACGTGCGCGGCGAGATAGAGGCCTCGGTCCAGCGCACCACGCAGATGAGCCGCCTGCGGCACGACCTCGCAAACCAAGTCGAGGTGGTCGAGCAGCTCGCGGCACAGGGGCGCTACGATGAGGCCGACCAGTACCTCGAAGACTTGCAGGCTCAGGCACGCAAGCTGGGAGGCCAGCACCCCTCCATGGGAACGCGGGGGTAGCGCATGGAGCTCAAGGTCATTCAAGTACTGCTCAGCCTCATCCTCGAGCTCATCATCATGCGGGCCATGTGCAAGGTGCTCGACATGCGCTCGTATCCCTTGTATGTGGGGCTCCACCTGGGGTGCTTTTGCCTGAGCTACTACCTCTCGCTCTCCCCCACGCCATTCGTGACGCGAATCGTCGTCATCAACATCCTGACGAACTTCCTGCTGCCGATCGTTATCTCCCGCGGGCGCCTGCGTTCACGCCTCATCAGGATGACTGCGGTGAACCTCGCGACGGTCATCTTCGAGGGGGTGGGAGACTTCCTCTACATCTTCCTCCACCCCGGCATCCAGCTTTCGCAGACATCCCTTGCGACTGGCGATACTGGGACGATCTGCCTCATCTACTGCGCCATCATCCCCATCGCGGCCGTGGTGGAGGAGATGGTCGTCATTGCCTGCCGGCTCATTGATGACGGCTCCGATGCTGAGATCGAGATTCCCGGCGTGCTGATGATGGTCCTCTCGTTCCTGTTCTACATTCCCCTCGTCTTTCGCGTGGACGCGGCTCCCAACCGTGGCGCAGGCATCTACATCGTTGCGGCGGCCTACGCATTCGTTTCTCTGGTGGCCAGCCTCGCCCTCATCAGCGTGGCAAAGCGGGATGCCCAGGCTTCTCGCCAATCTGCCAACCAGGCCGCTTCCATTCGCCAGGAGCGTCACGTGCGCGGCGAGATAGAGGCCTCGGTCCGCCGCACGACGGAGATGAGCCGCCTGCGGCATGACCTTGCGAACCAAGTCGAGGTGGTCGAGCAGCTCGCGGCACAGGGACGCTACGCCGAGGCCGATCAGTACCTCCGGAGCCTGCAGGCCCAGGCACGCAAGCTGGGAGGCGACCGATGACCTACGTCGCCCTCCATTTCTTCCTCGCGCTTCTTGTCGAGCTTCCCATCATGCGCGCGACATACAGAATCCTCCGCATGCGGTCGGTCAGGCTTTTCGTCATTCTTCACCTGGCCCTCTTTTGCTTTGGCTTCTTCATCAAGTACCTCCCCTTTTCCAAGATCGTCATCGGTTTGCTCAGCTTCGTGACCTCGATCACCATGCTCATCGCCTTGCCTCTAGGTCTTTCGACGGGAACCGTCCGCTCCCGCCTTGTCAGGATCTGCCTCATCTGTCTCGGCGCGATAGTGACCGAGTACGTCGGCGGGTCAACCTACAGCTTCATCTCGGGCGGGCAAATCTTCCCTTCCGAACTCAACCGCGAGACCATCGGCTCGGTGGTGACCGTGTTTTCCCTGCTCATCGTGCTGTCCATCGCCGTGAACGAGGCGCTGATCATGCTCTGCGGGTACCTCGATCATGAGCGGGACGTCACCATGGAACCGCCGGTCATCGTCCTTCCGCTGGTCACGTACCTCTTCCTCAACCTGCTGTACGTGAGGCGCAACGCCTTGGAGCTCCATGAGGCAACGATCCCCGTGCTCCTCCTCGCGTGTTCCGTCATCACGCTGGCGATCTGCGCTGGCCTCATCTTCGTTGCGCGACGGGAAGCCATGGCCGCGCGCAAGGCCACGGACAACGCGGCTATGGCCCGCCAGGAGCGGCACGTGCGTGGCGAGATAGAGGCTTCGGTCCGCCGCACGACGGAGATGAGCCGCCTGCGGCACGACATCGCAAACCAGGTGGAGGTGGTTGAGGGCCTGGCAGCGCAGGGGCGCTTCGCTGACGCCGACCAGTATCTTGCGCGCCTTCAGCTTCAGGCACAGACACTTATGGGAGAAGAACAGTGAACAGACGCCGCGTCATCATCGCGCTGACCTGCGCGTTTTATGCCCTCCAGCTTGCGTTGCTCTGGTATTGGCACGCGCTAGCGCCCGAGGACTCGCGAACGCTCGACCTCGTCGTCACGCTTGCCGCCGCGGTGGGCGTTGCCGTCATCGACGCCGGCGTCGTGCAGTACCTGTTCGCGGCGCTGCAGCGCGCCGAGGCCGCCTACGCCGCCGATGTCAGCACGCAGCTTGAGCGGTCGCTGGAGAGCTACCGCATCACCACGGAGCGCGAGCAGACGCTCGCCCGGGAGGTAGGACGTGCCGTCGACCAGGAGCTTGCCCGCGCACGCGAGGCACTCAACCAGGGTCAGGCCGGGGACGCCAGCGCGCACCTGCGGCAAGGGTTGGACATTGCGTCTCAGACGCGCACGGTTTACTGCGATAACGTGCCAGTCGCCGCGGTACTGGAGACCAAGGAGCGCCAGTGCCACGAAGCGGGCGTGGGGTTTGAGCACCACGTCAAGCTGCCTGAAGAGCTGCCGCTGCCTGATGTTGAGGTTGCCGCCGTGTTCTTCAACCTCATCGACAATGCGCTGCACGAGTGCGAAGCGATGCTGGAGGGCAGCGAGGTTGAGAGTCTCCCCACCGTGCGCGTGAGTTCCATGGTGCAGGCGGGGCAGCTGTATGTCGAGGTGGCCAATCCCTGCCGTGCGGAGGCCGCGAAGGCGCGAGGCGCGGCCCGACGTGGCGGCCTGCTTCGCGAGCATGGATGGGGCACCGACATCGTGACGAACATCGCCCGAGGGCACGGCGGGATTACCCAGTTTGAGGAGCGCAACGGGGTGTTCACCGCCATAGTGATGATCCCCCTGCCGCAGCGCTAACGGCCCAGCCCAATCGGACCAAAAGGCGCCGGGAAACGTCCGAATGAGCTGGATGCGTGCAGGGCAATTGAGCGCTGGAACGGTATTCAGTTTGGTACCACTGCTGGGGTGGGCGCTGGAACGGTATTCAGTTTGGTACCACTGCTGGGGTGGGCGCTGGAACGGTATTCAGTTTGGTACCACGGATTGAGGGCCGAAACGGTGGTACGAAACGCAATAGTGTTCCAGATAGGGCTCGGACAGTGGCACCAAGCGGAATAAGGTTCCAGGCAGGACCTCGAGAGTGGCACGAAACGCAATGGCGTTCCACCTCCACGCTCAGCCCCAGCTGATGTTGACCGAAAACAGGCGGTTTTTGTCAACATTCGCAGTAGGGGGCAAATCAATCAGCGGGAGAAGACAGGCGGCCTCACGCGTCGTCGCGGTCAATCCACTCCAGGTCGAAGCGCGTCACCTCGTAGTCGTCGCGCAACTCCCCAGAAATCACCAGCCCGTCGATGTCGAGCAGCGCCTTCGACACCCCGCCATACACGTCCCTCCAGGAGCAGTGGTACGCGAGGCAATCCCTTATCAGCGCTGGTACGCCCTCGAGCACGAGCGCGTGGTGCACCGCGATGTCGCGGTCGAACACGCAGCGCGCGTCCTCGCTCCCGTGCAGGCAGAGCAGCGCGTACTGCATGGCGCTGCGCTGCACGCCCTTCAGCACGTCAGCGCGCAGGCACTTCTCCAAGGCCTCCAGCGCCCGGATGTCAGGGTACTGGCGCTTGCCGAACAAGTGGTGCTCGAACTGCTCCTCGATGGCCATCTGCACGTTGGGCGTGTGGTAGCCATTCGCGAGCGTCTCCATCAGGCTCATGCCGTAGGCGCCGTGGTAGCGCCTGTGGGTGTCCAGCGAGGCGATGTCGACCTCCGAGCACGTCGGCCTGAAGGTCTCGGCGTCGGGCTCGGAGCACGACCAGCGGACCTGGTGCGTGATCACCCCATCTCCCCCGAGCTCGAAGTAGATCTCCAGCCCCTCCTCGCCCACGAATGCGTAGGTGATGTCGACGAGCTGCTCAAGGTTCAGCAGGGTCGCGTGCGTGGGCGGCGAGCCCTCCGCGCGCAGATCCCCCGCACACAGCAGGTCGCCGCGCGGGCCCGGCCTGGTGTAGAAGACGCCCGCGCAAAACGGCGCGTCCCCGTTCTCCACCACGTCTTCCGGGTTGTACTCTATGATCTCGTCACGCTCGAATACGGTCCTGATCTCTGCAACCGCCTGGCTTTTCTCCATCTTCCGCTCCCCTTGTAGCCGCTTTTGCGTGGCTTCCCATTGTAGGGCGTGGCCGATGGCGGTGGAGCGTGATGATGAGGGACCGTTTTTACGACTGGCGGAAGGTGGCGCAGTAGGCCTCGACCCAGTCGCGCGAGGTGCCGTCCAGCTCGACGGGGACCTTGTCGTTGCCGCCGGGGACTTTGAAGAAGATCACCTGGGTGCCCGGGCTCGCGATGCAGACGTGCGCGAGGCCGGGCTCGATGACGCACAGCCCGCCCTCCCCAAGGACGCGAACCTCCCCGGTGGGGATGATGCGCACCGCGTAGGCGCCGCGCAGGACGTAGGTGAAGTCGGTGTTGAGCTCGTGCAGGTGCGGCTGGTCCACCGTGAGCTCGGCGTACCTGGTGATTCCCGCTTCCGTCGGGTCGGGGAGGTCGCCGATGTGGTCGAAGTGCGGCTGCGGGCGCTCGAGGTGGCCCGACAGGTAGACGCGTCCGGCTGGGCCGAGGGCTTCGTCGACGTCGGCGCCTTCGATGAAGTGTACGCGTGGGTCCGCAGACATGGTTGGAGCCTCCAATGAGTCGCAGGTCATCGCCATGTCAATCCTAGCAGCTGTTGTGGAGGGAGAAGGGCTTGGCAGGTCAACATTGGCTTGACCCCTTGGCGAATGTTGACATCAGGAGGTCCCGCCAGGTCAACACCAGCTTGAAGAAGGGTTGCTTTCGTGCCGTCCTTCAGCTGATGTTGACCTGGCGGGACCTCCTGATGTCAACATTCGCCAAGGGGTGGTGTCGAGGCGGGAACGTTATTCGGTTTGGTACCGCGGGTCGAGAGCTGAAACAGCGGTACGAAATGCAATGCCGTTCCACCGCCGCGCTCGCACCAAGCCATCCCGGACAGAAGCCTCCGTCCTGAATGTCCGGCATGTACTAAAATGTAACCCCGTTAACACAATTCGCGCTTCAAGGCACGCAACGAGGGCAAAGGAAGCCAAGCATGGTGACGCTGATATCGATACTGATTGTGGCGGTGCTTTGCGGGGTCCCGACGTTTTTCGTCTTCAGGGCCCTACAGAAAGTGGACAAAGAAGAGGTCACGCCGCCCGCCGAGGTCATAAAAAGCGAGCTCAGCAGGGGCTTCAGGCTCATGTTCATCGGTCTTGACCTGGTCTGGGGAAGCATTCCGCTCTTGGTGGCGACCGCGGTTTGTGCGGGACTTGGCGGAACCAGCCTGCTGTTTTCGCCATTTTGGTCAGTTGGCACCATGGCGATTGGCCTCATCGTCTTTGGCGTAGGCCGGGTGATCGTGGGGTGTCAGACTCGACGCATCAACTTCATCAAGGGCCGGGAGAGGACTCCGCTGGAAGAGTGGACGCTGGCCGCCATGGAAGGCATCGAGAGCCGGCAGGGCACCGCGCTGTTCGACCGGGTAGCCGTCGAGACGGGCATCCCCGCGCTCGAGCTGGCTGCGATAGCGAACAGCAGCGGCATCATTCAGTCGCTGTACCGAATCGGCAAGGTGTACGTCGGCGGCGGGTTCCTGAGGAACCACTGGATACTCCTGCTGATGGTCTTGGCAGCCGCTGGACTGCTAGTGAGGCAGTTCGCACTCTAGGGGTTGGCTGCGGTAAGGACCGATACGCACCGGCGGCGGCACGTGCACGCAGATTGTGCCGCTAAGAGCCCGAAAACGGGCTGCTAACGGCGAAAAGTGCGGGCACCCGTTCCAGCCATGCATAACCCGACCGAAACCATGACATCACGGCAGACTAACCCGAACAACTGAAGGTGAATTCACACGGATAGCAAGGGACTGCAGGTAGATCTGTACGGTTATCGCGGCTCAACCGTACAGATCTACCTGCAGTCCCCTCTTAACCGTAGCAATCCACCTGCAGCCTCGCTGCAAACAGGAACCCGCTACCTTGTCTTGCCCTTCACCCAGGCTCCGTCCGAGCCGACGTAGTACCTGCCGCCATCGACCCAGGCGTTGGTCGCCATCACACCGTCGGCGCCCATCCAGTAGTTGCCCACCCACTTGGACTTCACCATGGCGCCGCTGGACCCGAAGTAGTACCACTTGCCACCAACCTGCTGCCAGCCGGTCAGCATCCAGCCACTCGCATCGAAGCGGTAGGTGCTGCCGTCGATGTCGAGGAAGACGTTGGCCGGGTAGCCACCGTCCTTCCACTCGTACCACCAGCGCGACCCGCTCTTCTTCCAGGTCCCCGCCATGGCCACGATCTTGAAGGTAACGGACTTGTTGCCCGAGTACTTCCCTTTGCCCTTGATGGTCACCGTGGCAGTTCCAGCCTGCAGGTTGTTCTTGTACGTGAGCGTGTAGTCAGTGCCTTTCTTGAGCGTCCGGCCACCCACCTTCACCGTCGGCGTCGGCTTCTTTGCCGTACCGTCGTATTTTTGGTCCGCAATCTTGCCCACCGTCGCCTTGGAGAGGCTCAGCGCCGTGACCTTGACCGTGACGGTCTTGGTGGCCCGCAGGTAGTTGGCCGTCCCCGCAGCCGTGATGGTCACCTTGGCGGTGCCGACCTTGACTGGCGTGACGACGCCCTTAGCGCTCACCTTCGCCACCGCCGTGTTAGACGACTTGTACGTCAGCTTGCCACCGCCGCTCGCCTTGGCACCGAGGCTCACCGTCGAGCCGAGAGCCACGCTCTTGTTGGAAGCCGTCACGGTCTGCTTCGCCTTGGCGATCTGGAAGGTCGCCGCCTTGAAGCCGACGTAGCCGCCCTTGCCCGTCGCGGTCACGGTCGCGGTGCCGGCGTTGATGTTGTTGGAGAAGGAGAGCTCGTAGTTAACGTCCTGCTTGAGCTCGACCCCCGCGAGGGAGACCGTCACCTCGGGCTCGAGGGGCTTGCCGGCTCCGTAGTGTCAACAATCGCAATGGGCAGTGGCTGCATTTGCCCGCAGTTCGCGACGTTAGGAGCTCGAAATCGCGCTGCTAACGACGCAAAGTGCGGGCACCAACCTCGCACGTCACAAGCCACGGGGCGCGCGCATCGCCCAGAAGACTACCATGGAGTCAATCAGCACCTCCAAAGGAGATGGGCCACGATGAAGAAGAGCCGCACCGCCCTCACCGTCCTTCACGTACTGCTCCTCGCGTTCTGCATCTGCTATATGCCAACGAAAGCAATCGCGGCGTCAAAGGACAAATCCGGCGATGCACAAGCGGCCTGGTGAGGAAACCTAGTCTATGTCAGACAAAGAGAGCTGCATCGACGAGGCGAGAAGGCATCGCCGTCCTAGACTGTACGCACAGACGGTCGGTTATCGGAGAAATCCGGGCCTTATCCGACCGGTTGTGCGCACAGCACGGGAGATAACCGACCAATTCTGCGCACAGCTCGCGCCATCTGACAAGCTCGACGCAAGGGGCGCCCTCCGCCCATCACCTTCGGCGGAAGATCAAACGAACAGAGGCTTTGTTTCACAGCGACGCCGTGACAGAATGAGGGTGTGGTTGGTCTTGCGCAAACAGAATCTAGGTCGATGATCTGGAGGGATGAATGGATACCGTTGATCATGCGAAGCGTGAGGGAGCTGAGCGTAGCACGGACGGCATCAGTCTTACTGAGTATCGCAGCCATCTGTTAGCCCTCGAACAAGAACAGCGAGAGAACAAGCAGGATGCCGTGCTGCAGAGCGCGAACTTCATGTCCCTTGTCATAACCTTCGTGTTCCTCTTCGAGATGGACTTCATTGCGGGGGCGTTCCCCAGCGCCGTCTCGGATATTGATTATCCCCGGTACTCTAGTTGCTTGAGTGTATTGATGTTTGCAAACGGGCTTCTCGTGCTAGCATTGGCGCTGCTACTCAAGGTAATTGACTGCGTAAGACCTCGCATCCCCGAACTAAAGACCATCTTCTCCAGCGTGAATGAAACAACTCCAAAAGAGGAGTTGGCCAAAAAGGAGATGCAGCTTCGGCTCGATATAAACGAGGCCACTAAAGAGAATCTTGACGCCGCAAGCGAGATCATCTCTAGGGCTCGCCACTGCACCTTGGGCGGAATGATGCTGGGAGCGCTGTCGGCCATAGTCTTCATTGTGAACGGTAAGCTATTGAATGCGGTCGTGAAAGACTTGCAGGGTGACGGCTCCCTTCTGCTGCCAGCCCGGGCGTGGACCGCGCTTGGCTTCCTCTCCCTCTTCTTCTGCTTCTTGGCGTACTTCTGGGCCACGGACAAAATACGCAGACTGGTGCCTGAATCCAGGTTTGGCAGTGGCATCACATCGTTTGCCTCGTGGTTGTTCGAGTCCATATGTTCCGCCCTTCCCTCCCGTAGAGGAAAAGGCGAACCCCTTGCGAAGACGGACGGGGGCCAATCAAGCGCAGCAGCCCATCCCGATGGAGAATAGGCTCAAGCTTGAACTAAAGAAAGACCCTGCATAGCTGACCCCAGGAGCAAGGGGATTCTAAGCCAAACGGCCTACTCCCATTCGGGAACCCAGCTTTGTTCCACCCAAGTCAGCCACGCAGGGCCTGCTCTACCGAGCACCACAAGCATACACCTGCACAAGCCGCCCACTCTCACACATCGGGCGCTACGGGCGGGCAGCGATATCCTGCAGGATCATCTCGTATCCCCGCTCGTAGTTGTCCGTATGCACCACTTTCACCTCGACGCCCAGCCCCTTTAGAGACTTTGCCTTGCCCTTCTTGTTTGGTATAGGCAGCCAGTAGTTGTCATCCATAACCGGCGTGGCCAGATGGCGAATGCGCTTGGCGACATCAATGTACTCGTCAGTCTTGTCATCGTATTCGGACGGATCACAAGGAACCTCGATATCGTAATAGACAATGGCGTTTGTGTATGACTCCTCCGGAAGTCCAAGTCTCTGAAGCGTGCTGCTGGTTTTAAGGACTGCGGCGCGTAGGGTTAGCAGCTCCCAGAGGTCCGTCTCTTCAAAGTCCAGTCCAAGGCCGACGATGTACATGTCCGTAGTGAAGAACAGCTCTTCCCACGTGAGGCTTGGCGGAACAATCCCCAGCAGCAAGAAGACAATCCTCTTCGCCGACTCCTTGCGACGCTGGTCCTTGATGAGCCTGCCGCGCATCTTTTGGATGTAGCCCATGTAATGCTCGTACCCAAGGCATATGGTGGAGTTCCTTCCGACGCCAGCTATGCCGTGTACGTGATAGATGCTGGGCACTTCCCCAGCACCGTAGGTGGTCGGAAGCAGTATGTACTTGGTCTCGCTCACCGGGCGCGTCGGCGCGCTAAAGCAGCGTTCGAGCACAAGATCGTAGTTTGTGGTCAGAAGGTTGTCCACATCGCGGCTCGTTAGAAGGGCTTGAATGTTGGCTGGTGGAAGGTTCAAGCCCGAGGCACCAACCACCATGAGATTGGCGATGTCATCCTTGAGCTTGCCGAACGCATTTGCTCCTATGAAGCTGCCACCGGAATGGGTAGCAAGGTACTCGAACTTCATGGGAGACGGTATCGTGCAATCGTCGACGAAATCAGTCGCTTCAGCCTGGCCCGCGGCGGGGATGTTGACCGTCACCAAGTGGTTCAAGATGTCAGTCCACGAACGATCGTGATTGTTCAGCTGGTTCAAACCGTTTCCGACCAGCAACGAGGTGTCCCTGGGGTGCACCGCAAGCGACGGCGGCCCGAAGGTCGACGTTTTTGGAACCTTCGTAAGTATGTCGTAGACCTGAAGGTATCGCCAGGGCATGACGGAGCGACTCGGCACCTTCGACCCCTCGCCCAACCTGCGCTTCACGGCGTCGTTCATCTTTGCCCTGTCCAGCTCAGGGTCCTGAAGGCCCAAAAAAACGACCGTCTTTCTGGATGCCGCCAGTTTGTCTGGGAGCGAGCTAATTGCGGTGCTGACGATCTCAGACTTCGCATCGGTCAGCAGCAGAACGAACGAGTGGTTGCCGTCTTTGCTTACATAATGGGCCACGGGCGGCACGTTCTGCCCACCTGGAGCATAGCTGCCGATATCATCGAGGGGATGAGATAGCCCCTCGAAAACCTCCGTTTCGTTCAAAAGGTCGAATATAGCATCCCGGTTTTTTTGGATAGTCTGCTGCTGTTGCTCACCTGGGTTGCCGATTAGCTGCTTCAGCCTCATGCCAAAGGCAATCTCCTGCCGAAGCTCCATCTCGTTGACGCCAAGTTCCTCATCCATCATCATGGCCCTCCCGCTGTGGAACTACACCCAGATGACAGTCTATAGCAGAAGGCCGCTCGACAGGCGCGGAGTAACGGTGCGCCTGCCTTCGCACTGGTCAGTCAAATGACCGGGGATGATGCCTGCGCAAGCCGAGAGGCCCAATTGTGAGACTGGAAAACGAGACGAGAAATCGGTTGGTAGTGTTTGCCTGTCTCACCACAGTACCATCGGGACTGCGGTGGTAATCCTGGACCAAATCGGAACGGGAAGGACGCCGCATGTACAGCAAGGAGCAGAGAAGAATCGCGATAGAGACATTCATCAGATTCGACCATAGCTACGCCGACACGATAGCGGAGCTCGGCTACCCCGACCGGCATTCGCTGAGAAACTGGTGGCGCGAATACATGGAGACGGGTGAGGTGCCCGTCCCCAAGCACGAGCGCGAGCCGAAGTACACCCTGGAAATGAGGCGCGAGGCCGTCGAGCACTACCTGAGCCATGGGAAGCGCCTGGCGCGCACGATGAGGGCGCTGGGGTATCCGAAGAGCCGCGAGGTGCTGGGCGACTGGATAGACGAGATCGCCCCCGGCCAGCGAAGGCGCCGTGGGCCGAACCCCAGGACGGAGGCGGTCCCCACCGAGAAGAAGGTGCAGGTCGTCGCAGAGCTCGAGGCGAGGACGGGGCCCGCGGAGGAGGTCGCCGAGAGGCACAAAAAAGCGCGACACGCAATCCACGGCCATGCGCTCACCGCAAATCGCGCCGGGCCTTACCTAGACAACAGTCCAGGCCCGCCAAGCCATTCGCGAAGCGTCCGCGTCCCGAAGCCCCAGCCCCCTCTAAACAGATCCCGCACGTACACCTTCCCCGAGACGTCCGACAGCTAGTCGCCCCAGCGGCTGGCCACGATCACGTTGGCTCTCTGCTTGAACCGCCCTAGGTCGTGCGTAACCTCGGCCTCGAAGAACTCATCGTCAGTCATCGTCGGGTCGCACACAAGCACGGGGATACCCTTCGCCTTCACGCGCCTCATGAAGCCCTGGACGTTCGTCGCGCGGTAGCTGTTGTATCCGTACAGCAGAAAGCAACACCGAATAACAGACGTCTGGGTCAGCATTCGCGATGGGTGGCATTCCCGCCCCATACCTGTCGAGGTCCTGCGCGACAAGGGGGTGGGGCATCTCTTGGCGCGCGTGAGGATGTTCCGAATTAGCACATCTGCTGGTAGAAGAGGCGCCCGTACGCGGATCCACGCACCTCAAGCTCAGCGGCGGAAAGCGCAAGAAATGTTCCAAATTCGCACATCCACTGGTAGGAGAGGTGTCCGATCAAGGGTGCCGGGTACCCCAAAACCCGTCTCAGACACACGCGGGCAAATGTTCCAAATAAGAACATCCGCCGGTAGGAGGGGCTCCCGACCGGACGTATGAAGCACCGGTATTGACGCATTGGGCGTTGAGCGCACTGGATGGGACAGCCTGGGTGCCCGTTTTGATGCGTCAGGCTCAGGCCGTTGTTGACCGAAATAGCCTTGCAATGTCAACAATCGCAAAAGAAGCGCCGATTCAAATGGACCAAAAGACGCAGAGAAACGTCCGGATGGAATAAAACAAAAGCTAGGCGGGAGAGACCCTGCTCCACCACCCCGCTCTTCTAGCTCTTGTTGACCGAAGGCAGCGACCGCTTAGGTCAACATTCGCAATGGGTCACTTCACGAGCCCCCTTGACCGCAGGAACGACATCACCTCAGCGTCAGTTGCCCCGTCAAAGCGCCAGTTACCGTGTCGATTCCTTTGCGTCTTCACCTGCATGACCTTGACATAGCCGTATTCATAGAGCATTGCCCTGCGCTTCTTGGCGTCGTAGCGGTTCTCGCCAAGCTCGTACACCTTATCCAGCAGCAGCTCATAGTTCGCATGGTCCGGACGCTCCGCCGCAAGGTCGCTCGCACGCTTGGACCAGCCCTCATCAACGCTGGGAATCAACCGATGACTAAGCTCCTCGCGGACTCTATCCATATACTTCTGATCGCGATAATGCTTTTCGAATTCCTTCTGATAGCGCTCCTTGATGGCCTCCCCTTCCGCCAAATGCAGGTCATCGAGGATCTGCGCGGCAGCAGGGCTGCCCTGATCTGCCGCAAGCACAAGCAGCTCCACGCTCTTCGAGAGGTCGGCCTCGACCCCAAGCCCCTTCAGATAGATCACGCCGAGGAAGAGGTTCGCGTAGCAGGCGAGCTCGCAATCCTCCGCGGCAAGCTCCTCGAACCGCCCGCGCGCATCCTGCGCGTCAACGTCATACGCACTGCCCACAAGCTTCTTCTGCGCAATGAGCAGCTTGGCGGCCGAATCGCCAAGCTGGGCGGCCATCTCGGCATGCTCGCGAGCGACCTCCGGCTTGTGGTAGACCTCGACAAGATATGCATCCGCCGCAAGCGCCTTCACGTGACCCTGTTCCGCCGCGTCAAAGAAGCAATCAACCGCCTTGAGAACATCTCGCGAGACACCTATGCCATCGCGGTAGGCGCACCCCAACGCATACTGCGCGTCGGCATTCTTGAGCTCGGCACCCTTCCTGAGCAGCGAAACCGCCCACGCGGGATCCTTGCGCACGCCGTCGCCCTCGCTATACAGGCACGCGGCACGGTAAAAGCCCTCGCCCAAACCGGCGTTGCCCGCCTTCACAAAGAGCTGGGCGGCCTTCGCCTTGTCCTGCTCCACACCGACGCCCTCAAGATACGCCTCGGCAAGGTGCTGAATCGCAAAGCCACAACCGTCCTCAGCGGCCTTGCCATACCGGGCAGGCGGCAGCAAGGTGTCGTCATCATTCCACTGGTCGGAGGCATACACCCGAGAGAGGCAATCGTCCGCGTCCTTATCGCCCGCAGCGACACCGCGTTCAAACCAAAGGGCCGCCTTGCAGATATCCCTGAAGCTGTCATCACTGCTGCGCTCGTATTCCAGGGCAAGGCGTCGCCGCGCCTCCCCATCACCCGCGCGCGCCGCGGTTTCGTAGACGCCAGCCTGCCCGGGCTCTAGCTCATACTCACCCTTTTTGATCCTCTCCATGACCTGCTTGGCAGACTCCTCTTCACCGAGGATGGCGGCTCTGCACAGCCAGCGCATGCCCTCGGCATCGTCGCGTTGGTCCTCCTCCCCATAGAGGAAAACCCTGCCATAGAAGAAGCACGCTCTGGCAGAATCCTTCTCGGCGCCCTTGCGAAGGTACTCGATCCCCGCCGCCTCGTCCTTCTCGACCTCATGGCCGAGATACTTGAGTACTCCCTTCACAAAATTGCCGTCCGGGTTACCCAAAGCTGCTGCGACATCCGCGAAGTGCCACGCCCACACGTACCGCTTGGCATGGTAGTAACCGAAGGCATAGCGCGCAAAGACTTCGCTGCCTAGGCGCCTTGCCATGTCCATGGCGTCACTGCTCTCCATCTTGATCGCAATGACCACCTGCTCGAGGAAAAACTGCATCTGCTTCTCAGTGCCGATGCCGTCTCGCTCGCAGAGCGCCAACTTAAAGGAAGCGTCCACGTCTTTGTCACGCGCGCGTTGCTCGAGGTCTGCGACGAACTGCTCGGCTGTCATGCCCTCTGGGATCTCCACCTTAGGTTCGTAAATCAAGGCCTCTACCTCGGCGACCTTCTCCGAGGCGGACTGCCGTCCAGCATCACGAGCCTTGGTGTACCATTCGAGCGCGTACAACGCGTCCTTATATGTCCCCCAAGAGCCCACGTAGTCCTCGGCCGCCTTGGCCATGGCGAGCGCATTTCCCTTTTTTGCCGCCTCGACGTAAAGGGCATGGGAGCGCCTGTAGTTTTGAGGCACGCCTTCGCCCTCGTCAAACATCATGCCAAGCTGGGTTATCGAGGAGGCAAGTCCCTGGTCTGCTGCACGAGAAAGCCAGAGGAACGCGCGGCTGAAATCCTGCTGGACGCCCCATCCCTTCCGGCACATGTACCCTACAAGCTGCTGCGCCCTCGCATGTCCCGCGCGGGCAAGCGGAAGGAGCTGTTGGTAGGCCGCATCATAGTCCTTTGCTTGGTACACATCGCGTGCCTGCTCATAGCGGGCTTCGAAGTCGTCGGGTTTGATGTGAGCTTCTTGGGCCATGGTGCCTCCCCCTCCCGTAGTTTGGATAAGTGTAGCAGTGGGGATTGGGATAACACGTCGGGCGGGGCTGGGACCGGCTGTTGTTGACGTTTCGACGGCGGCCGTTTAGGTCAACATTCGCAATGGGTGGGGGGCCGATCGGGCCAAGCGGGGCCCAGAACGTCTGGTCGGGCGGGAAACCTGCTCAATCAGTCGAACGGGAGGGCTGGAACGTCCGGTTGGGCGGGAAACCAGCGCAATCAGTCGAACGGGGGGCTCCAAACGTCCGGATGGGCGGAGAACCTGCTCAACTGGACGATTGAGGGAGCTGGAGCGACCGGTTGGGCGGGGGGCCAACTCATTCGGACCAAAACCTGCCGAGAAACGTCCGGATTGGCAGGAGGGTGTGCGCTCTCTCCCACCCCGCTCTTCCAGCTGTTGTTGACCGAGAAAGGCCTTGGGATGTCAACATTCGCATGAAGGAAGGCAGACCCATCCCACTTCGAAGCGGTATCCCCTACTCCCCGATCGGCTCGACCTTGATCTTGTTCCTCGTGCAGTGGATCGGCTCGACCTTGATCTTGTTCCTCGTGCAGTGGATCTCGTAGGAGAAGCTATCGCCCTCGCCCTCCACCACGAAGTCCACCTTGCCCTCAGGCTCGGTTTCGCCGGCCTCCCTGAACGCGAGCTCGTGCTGGCCCTCGGCGAGGCTCAGGGCGAACGTCGCCTTGCTTCCGTGCTCGATTGTTCCGACCCTCTCCCCGTCGACCTCCACGTCGACGTCGTACCTGCTGAACTTGACGTTCTTCTCGCAGTCCACGAGGAGCTCCACGGCGCGCCTCGGCTCGTCTTTGACGAGCTCCTCCTTCGCGTCGTCGGCTCGACCTTGATCTTGTTCCTCGTGCAGTGGATCTCGTAGGAGAAGCTATCGCCCTCGCCCTCCACCACGAAGTCCACCTTGCCCTCAGGCTCGGCCTCGCCGGCCTCCCTGAACGCGAGCTCGTGCTGGCCCTCGGCGAGGCTCAGCGCGAACGTCGCCCTGCCGCCGTGCTCGATTGTGCCGACCCTCTCCCCGTCGACATCAACGTCGACGTCGTACCTGCTGAACTTGACGTTCTTCTCGCAGTCCACGAGGAGCTCCACGGCGTGCCTCGGCTCTTCCGAAAGCGACTCCTCCTTGGCAGGCTCCTCCGTAGTGGATTCCTTCTCTGCTGGCGGCTCCTCCTTGGTGGCTTCCTCCGCAGGTGGGTCTTCCTTGGCCTCAACCGTAGGCGCCTCCTCCGCAGGCGGCTCTTCCTTAGTAGCCTCCTCCTTTGCGGGCTCCTCCTTTGCGGGCTCCGCCTCGTCCCCGATTGCCTCGACCCCAATCTGGTCCTCCGTGCAGCTAATCAGGTAGGAGAACGCGTCGCCCCAGCCCTTCACCACGAAGGATGCCCTGCCGTCAGGCTCGGAGGCGCCCTCCTTCACGAATACGAGCTCGTGCTGGCCCATGGAGAGGCTTAGCTCGAACGCCTGCGCGCCGCCGTGCTCGACGGTGCCGATCTTCTCCCCGTCCAGCTCCACGTCGACGTCATACCTGCTGAATTTGAGATTCTCCTTGCACTCGACGAAGATCTGCACGGCGTGTTCCGCCTCATCGGGAATCACTTGGCCTGGATCGGTAGACCCTCCAGTTGTGCGGACGAACAGCACCGCAGCGCCCAGTAGGCAGACCAGCAAAAACGCTGCCAACAAGCGGCCTGTTGCAGATTTAGCTTTCATGGCCATCCCCATCGAACTCCGGCGGTATCGCCGACTCGCGTTCCCCGCCTGCACATATATGCTAGGAATCATATCCCATAGACCTCGTGAGGCAAGCGCCTCTTTGCGAGACGTGCTGCTGTGCCCGCACGTTGGGGACAGGGTGGCTGTCGCAGCATCCCATCCGTGGTAAACCCCGGATGGGACGAGGATGTCCGGTTGAGCGGGAATCCAGCCCAATCAGACTAAAACCTGCCGAGAAACGTCCTGTTGGGCTGGGAGGCGTCCGCCTCAAAAGCGGTGTGGGAGAGCGTCTGCCCCCACCCCGCTCTTCCAGCTGTTGTTGACCGAAATCGGCCGCGTAATGTCAGCATTCGCATGAGGGGGTGCGACAGCGGCTCCGGCCCCTACCTCTCCGTGTCTGACGCTAACACCGCATGAAGACGATGGCAGCAGCCGCGCCGCACAACGCCGCTAGACAGAAGACCAACACCCGAGTCCATTGACAAAACCTTAGCTAATCTAATATTTCTGGCCATGTAATCCCTTAGCTGTGCTAAGATAAATACCGCTTCGATTATAGGAGGTGATCCATGCCTAAGAAGCGAGACCTCGAAAAGGAACTGATTGAGGCCGGCTGGACAAAGGTCAAGCGGACGAAAGGTCCGCACGACAAGTTTATGAAGCCGGGGTTGCGCTCGATATCGGTTCCTCGACACGCGGAGATAGACGAAATCACCGCGCAGGTCATCAGAAAACAGGCGGGGCTGCTGTAGCCCCGCCCCCTTCGGGGCTTAGGCGGATCACGAGGAAAGGAGAAGGGAGTGCAGCATGGCAGGAAAGAAGGAGGTGTTTGTCTGCGACTTCGAATTGCTTGAGCGCAACGAGCGAGTAGTCGCGTTGCCAGTAGGCCTCGACGGCGTTACCGAGGGCTACAACCAGAACGATGCGATCAGAATGTCCGCAGATTGGCTGAGGGAAACCGCTCTAGACTACCTCATGAGGGGAGAAGCTTGGCCCGAGCTCCCCTTGGGAACCAGCCCAACGATGGGTGGCCGCATGATCACCATCGCCATCGAAACGGGCCTCGACGAGGTCCCTGCAATGACGGCGGCAGAGGCGGCAAAGGAGCTCGGAATCAGCACCGCGCGCGTCGCCCAGCTTTGCAAGGCAGAGTTACTCACCAGCTGGAAGGTTGGACGCACGCGCATGGTGTCCGTGGAAAGCGTCGAGACGAGGCTCGCCGAGAAATCCAAGCCCGGCAGGCCTCGGAAGGAAACGTCAGTAGCGTAACGGAAGCAAGCTGGAACACAATGGCCTCGCATAGCCTTGTAGGGCTTTGCGAGGCCTTTCTCATGGAATGAGATCGACTGCAGATTGGAATGTCTTTACAGAAGCCTTCGCAGAATGACCGCTCCTCACCGTCTTCCTGTAGTGGCCGGTCATGCGGGCGATCTCGGAGCGCCCCGCCCCTCGAACCACAGCCTGCGTATATCATCTATCTGCGGCATGCCTAGGGCCATCCTTTCTGTCGTCCTTCCGTAACCAAAGGCTTGGACACCCTTGCTACGGAGGCTACCTTCGCGGGGGCGACGGGCATGCCGCGCCCTCCGTGAGAGCGGGGATTTCCCCATGTGAGCGTGGGGAAAACCCGTTTGTGAATGGGGAAATCTAGACTACGTCAGACAGGGATGCCTGCGGCGGGAGAGCGCCTGCTCCCCACCCCACTCTTTAAGCTGTTGTTGACCGAAAGCCGCCCCGTAATGACAACAATCGCATGGGGAGGGGATGCTGATGGGGTTAGCGACGAAGGTGACGGGGACGATGCGCCCAGCGCGAGCCAATCCAGACAGAAGCCTCCGCTATCGGACTATTCTTGTTCATCCGTGTCTTGGCTATGAGTTCTTCTCTCCTTTTCCAAAGCGGAGAGATATAACCTTCGTGTTAATGGGTCGCCAGAGGAAAAGATCTCGGCCATACGGGCATCCATCTCGTTCTCTTTTTCCAGCGTCTTGTAAACCAAGTCGTAGCCGACAATTTGACTGGCAGTATTTGCCGCTTTTCCCATTAGCTCATCATACATGTCGTCTATGCCATAAAGACTCTGTTTGCGCATGTTGTTGAAAGCAATCGATCTGCGAAGCATCATTACCATCAATGTAATGGCGATAATAACCGGAACCGCCGATAGCAGATTTCCGCGGATCAAGACCCACAATGCGAGTGCAGCCTCGATGAGGATGCATATCACGGGAATCGCATATCGCCAAACATCAGACGGGGCTTTTGCCTGCTGCTCAATCAAAATGTCTATAAACCTTTTAAGCCGTAAAACAGTCTTTAGGTCACCAATCTCCGCCCAACGCGAGTAAACATCAATGGCCTTGAGAATGCTGGCCCAATCCCTGAGGGCGCGCCTTTCAGCAAGATAGTCAAAAAACGGTGGCACCAGCACAGTGACGATGGAAATCACAACTGGCAAAACAGTAGGCCAATCGATTGCAGCTGAGGTCGGAGAATTCGCTTGTTGGGTGGCAAGCGCAAGCATCACCCGGTTCGATATTTCAAAAGCATCGACTGAAATGAGCATTGTCGCCTCCTTCTAAAGAGTCATGCACCAGATCTCCTGCTACGCCAGTCCCTGTGCGAATGCTTGCAAGGCCGCAGCGATTGGACCAACCTTCCCGAGAAGACTGATCACAATCTTCAAAGATTCAGGCGCAAGGACTTCAGACACCTTCCCAGCGAGAGTTGCGCCGCTGGCAAGGCGACCCATGAACTCGGCGAGGCTCTTCATCTGTTTGGAAGCTTGGTCGTTTCCGGTTTCCTTTTCGATACGCTCTTTTTCCTTTTGCAACCTCTCGATTGCCTCTTTGTCTAGTAGGAGCTCATCGGGCTTGCAAAGCTTGTTGCACAATTCAATGAGGCATCCAGGAGGGCACTGGAAGAGTTTCGGGTTGAGCTGGTACTCATCGTACCAGCCAAGCATTTCTACTATGTGCCTGAGCTCTACCAAAACCGTGATGTCAGGGACTATCATCTTGATGAGACCGCTCTTATCGTCGTATTTTGCGTTCTCGATAGAGCGGGCAAACAATTCCGTCCACGCGTCATCTGCTTCGGGCTCCTTCAATGACTTTCGTAGCTTGAGCGATCTTACCCTCGTTTGCGTTATTCCGAGCTTCTTCGACAGTGCATAGTCGCTTGTGTAATCTGCTCTGTCGCGGCACTCAGCCCTCTGACACTGGTCGTAGTAGAAAGAGAAGAGCATGAGTTCAAACTCAGATTTTGTCAACGTACCAAAATTGGCGTTGAAGTATTTGCTGAGCAGGCTATCAAACGCCTTTGCCTTTTCGACATCCGTCACTTCGAAGGGCCATAAGTTATCGTTGTCTGTCATTGCCATCACATCCCCTTGCACAACCACTGGAACGACAGTAAACATATCGCGAGAGAGAACTCTCCGTCAACGCCAACTCGATGCCTGTTGCGCAGGGGTAATTTCCAGCAATAGCGGTGGAAGACAGGCTTGCCTATCACGTTGAATTGTTGAATTGGGGTTGAGCTTTCGTAGGCTGAGCAACAGTACCGCGGGACCCCAGCCGACCGTTCACGGATGAGCCTACCCCATCTCATTGTGCATCGACTTTCAGTCAATAGTGACAGCGACCTTGGCCAGCTCTCCTGGTTGACAGTGTTGCGACGGGCGTTTAAGTCAACGTTAGCAATGGGTAGCGTGCTAAACAGAGGTCAGTCCTACCCCTTCCTCCACACCATCTTGTTCACCACGCCGACGTAGCCCTGCACGATCCGCACGACCTTGTCGCTCACGTTCTCGTCCACGTAGTCAGGCACGGCCACGCCCAGGTCGCCGTTGCGCACCATCTCAACGGCCAGGTCCACCGACTGCAGCAGGCCAGCCTCGTCGATCCCGGACAGCACGGAGCACCCCTTGTCCAGCGCCTCGGGGCGCTCGGCGCTCGTGCGGATGCACACGGCGGGGATCGGGTGCCCGACGCTCAGGTAGAAGCTCGACTCCTCGGGCAGCGTGCCGCTGTCGCTCACCACGCAGAACGCGTCCATCTGCAGCTCATTCGGACCAAACCCCGCCATCAAACGTCCGAATGGGCAGGGAGTTAGTCCCGCCTGAACAGGTCCCTTGTGTAGACCTTCTCCCCCACGTCGGAGAGCTCATCGCTCCAGCGGTTGGCCACGATGACGTCCGCGCGCTCCTTGAACAACTCCAGGTCGTGGGTGACCTCGGACCCGAAGAACTCCTCGTCGACCATCGTCGGCTCGTACACGAGCACGGGGATGCCCTTGGCCTTCACGCGCCTCGTGATGCCCTGGATGCTCGAGGCGCGGAAGCTGTCCGACCCGCTCTTCATCGTCAGGCGGTACACGCCCACCAGCGGCCTCCGCACTCCGGCGTAGACCAGGTCCATCACCATCTGGATGGCCTCGTCGGCCACGAAGTCCTTCCTCGTGCGGTTCGCGCCTACGACCACCCCGATCGGACTCTACGGCACCTTGTCGTAGTTAACCAGCGTCCGGCACGTTTTGCCTCGACTCCATTGTCGCGATGCGACTCATCTGTTGTTGACGTTGCGACGGGCGTCTGGGTCAACAATCGCAATGGGTGCACGCCCCAGCTCAAACAGACAAAACTCTACCGAGAAACGTCCGGTTGGGCGGGGAGGCGGCGGGGACTCAAAAGCGGGGTGGGAGAGCGTCTGCTCCCCACCCCGCTCTTCCAGCTGTTGTTGACCGAAAGCGGGCCTGGGATGTCAACATTCGCATGTAGGAGGATGGGTCTACCTCCGCAGGTGGCGCGGTTGGTGGCGGGCGGAGCCGCGCCTGCCGCGCACGAGCTTCGCCGTGCGCTCCGCAAGACGGTACAGCACATACCCCATAACTGCGCCGAGGGCGTTGTTCAGGACGTCATCCAGCTCGAAGAGGCCGACGCGCAGCACGAGCTGCGCGAGCTCGACGCACAGCGAGCACGCGGCCGCCACCAGCGCCACCCTCGCCACTCCCCTCGCCGCGCCGTCGCCGACGTAGCGCTCCGGCCACGCGAACGGCAGCAGGCACCCCAGGGGAACGAACAGCAGGTAGTTGAGCACGATCTGCTCGAGCAGCCCCGCGTCCTGCACGCGCTGGGACGTCTTGGGGCTCGGATTCGACGTATTGGGTGCAGAGTGCGCCGGATGGGATAGTTTGGACTTTTGAAGCTTTGGGGTACATTTGTGCCGAATGGGACAGACTCCAGTTCTGGCCATTGTTGACCGAAACCGAACGTGTAATGTCGACATTCGCAAGGCGAGAAACCGCATCCAGGCCTCTCCGCCCCATACCGCACAACAGCGACCCGGCCGGCACCACATGCAACCCAGGGGAGGCGACACGCACGTGCGGCAGCCACAACCAGGCACGCACGCGCTCCCCGAGCGCCCGCTCGTATCCGTGATAGTGCCCGTCCACGACGTGGAGCGCTACCTGCCGCAGTGCGTCGACAGCATACTCGTCCAGGGCTACGACAGGCTAGACATCGTCCTCCTCGACGACGGCTCGACGGACGGGTGCGCGGCCCCCTGGGGCAAGCTCTTCCGCCCGCACCTCTTTGACCACGTGCGCTACCCCGACGGCCTGTTGTACGAGGACATCCGCACGACGCATCGCATCTGCATGGCGGCAGACAGGGCAGCCTGCATACCCGACGTCCTGTTCCACTACCGCATGCGTGAGGGCACCATCGCACGCTCGCATGACGCCAAGAACCTGGTGGAATACTGGCATGCAACCCTACGCCAGCACAATGATGCAATCTCTGTCGACGACAGTCTCCACGACGCGATGGTCAGACGCTGCATCTATGCCATCATGCGCGTCTGGGGATGGTGGATAACGGTGCCTAAAGACGGAAGGCGGCAACACCTCAGCGTCACGAGAGCTGTACGCTGAGGAGAAGCGTGACATCTTCAACGAGATGATCCCCACCAGCAAGGCATGGCACAACGACATGCGAGCTGACTTCCAGGCTTATCCTCCCGAGCTCCAGGCCATACCCTTCCATACTCTTTGCGCCTCTTGCATAGAGACCCCGAGCTGTGGCGTAACATCCTCGTCGGCGAGGGTGACCAGCACTATCGGGACCTTGAGCGCATATAGCATTCAACAAAAGTGAAGGGGGTCCTTCCTGCCCAATGCGGCCGTGAAGGCTTTCAATTGTTGGGACATGATGGGACATTGTACCATCATTATTGGGACATGTCCTATCGATAGTCTATAATACGTCCAAAGAGATCGCGGCGTCGAAGATGACGGCGAGCCCACGGGGGTGCACAAAGAGCACCGCGACGTCACACAGCTCGCCGCGCTCATCGCCAACAAAACGGTGCCGCCCGTCCCAGCGCGCGTCTCAACCCTTTTCCTCGCGGCCGATGGGTCTGCCGACGATGCTGGCAAGCAAGTGACGCTCGTAGAAATCCCGAGGTCGGTGGCAATCGTCTCGTCCTCCGAGGGCAGAATCATGCGCCGGAGGCTCAAGGCCGATGGAACGCCCGAGAGCGTTCCCCTCTATCCCTACGAGATTATCACCAGACTCTCCACGCTGGGCCAGCTCGACTACTCCGCCTTCCCGGTGCCGGACACCAGCCTCGACGACTTTAGCCCGGAGGAGCTGAAGCGCCTGCGTGACATCCTGACTCGCAACCGCAACAGCGACCAGACGCTCCTGGAGCTGCCCGACGAAGAGATTCTGAGCGCCCTTCGCATGACAACGCTAGCTGACGGCAAGATTACGCCGACTGTCACAGGAATCCTGCTCGCGGGCAGAGCTGAGGTAATAGCCCGTACCATACCGACCTCGGCCGCCACTTTCCAGGTGCTTTCGGGCACGGAGGTGCGCGTCAACCAGGACTTCGAGCAGCCACTCCTCTATACCATCGAGAAGATGCGCGAGATGCTTGATCCTTGGAATCCAGAGCGCGAGTTTGAGGACGGCCTCTTCAGGCAATCGGTGCCTGAGTTCGACAGAAGGGCCTTCCGGGAGGCGCTCGTCAACGCCTTTGGACACCGCGACTACGCCGCCCTGGGGCGAGTACGTGTGCTCATAGACAACGAGGGCCTCACCATCGCAAACCCCGGCGGGTTTATCGAAGGGGTTACCATCGAGAACCTGCTCACTGTCGAGCCCCACGGGCGCAACGAGTGCCTGATGAACGCCCTCAAACGTATCGGACTCGCCGAGAAGACCGGACGCGGGGTCGACCGCATCTTTGAGGGGTCCCTGTACTATGGCAGGCCCCTGCCCGACTATAGCGGAAGCACGTCGGCCAACGTGAGCGTCTTCATTGCGCGAAGCGCGCCGGACGAGCTGTTCATGAGAATGATCAGCGAGGAACAGCAGAAGACCGGCAAGCAGTTGTCGCTCAGGTCACTGCTCGTACTAGACGCGCTCAAACAGCAGAGGCGCTTGACGGTCGCAGACCTGTCCGCGCATCTCCACATTACGGACGCAGCAACGCGTGCGACAGTAGAAGCGCTGCTCGAGGCCGGGCTTGTGGAGGCGCGCGGCAGTTCGACCGCGCGATCCTACATGCTCAGCGGCAAGGTATACGCGCGCTCTGGCAAGGGGGCTGACTTCGTCCGCCAGTCCGACATAGACAAGGTGCGCTATCCCGAGCTCATCATGAAGCTGGCAAAGCAGCAGGGCGGATCCGTTGCGACACGCGACGTAGAGAACCTGCTGCGTCTACACCGCAAGCAGGCGTACAGGCTGCTCGTGAAGCTCGCTGCGGACGGCGATCTAATGCTGGTCGGTCGCGGCGGAGGAGCTCATTACGAGATGACCCAGAAGGGTTGGAAGAGGATAGGACAATAATGGACATGTTGGGACATTGGTCCATCGTATCGAGACACGTCTCAACACCGTCCAACGAAATCTGCCGTTGAGATCGTTGCACCTCCAGCAGCAAACTGCGAGAGGTGTGTCTTTCTAGCTCGGGCAGCCTGCGTCCGTCTTCATGATGCGCGGGCCCAGCTACCGCGGGCGGGAGCTGGACACCTACTCCGTCGAGGCCGTTCCGCAGGCCACCAAGGTGAGGGGCATGCAGCCCAAGGGAGTGTAGCTACCACATAAGTTAGGCAATCGGTCGAAACTGAGGATTCAAACGTCCTGTTGAGCGCGGATGGAGCTGAATGGGTCGTTAGCGGGGGCTGGAACGTCTTGTTGGGCGCGAATGGAGCTGGATTGGTCGAAACTCGGGCTCCAAACGTCCGATTGAGCTCCATTTGTGCTGGATGGGTCAATCGGTGGGTGGCTTAAGCTGTTGTTGACGGAAAACGACCCCGCAATGTCAACAATCGTATGGGGGCAGAAAACAAAAGCGGGACCGGAGGGCGCTCGCCCCCCGCCCCGCTCATCTAGCTGTTGTTGACGTTGCGACAGCCGTTTAGGTCAACAATCGCAATGGAGTGACTGCCCAATCAGACCAAAGGCAGCGCTGTAATGTCCGATTAAGCAGGCGTGCTAGTCCCGTCGGAACAGGTCCCTTGTATAAACCTTCTCCCCCACGTCGGAGAGCTCGTCGCTCCAGCGCTTGGCCACGATCACGTCTGCCCTCCGCTTGAACCCCTCCAAGTCGTGCCGTGACCACGGACCCGAAGAACTCCTCGTCGGCCATCGTCGGCTCGTACACGAGCACGGGGATGCCCTTCGCCTTCACGCGCTTCATGATGCCCTGGATGCTCGAGGCGCGGAAGTTGTCCGACCCGCTCTTCATGGTCAGGCGGTACACGCCCACCAGCGGCTTCTTCACCCCCGCGTACACCAGGGCCATCACCGTCTGGATGACCTCGTCGGCCACGAAGTCCTTCCTCGTGCGGTTCGCGTCCGCGATCGCCCCAATCAGGCTCTGCGGCACATTGTCGTGCTTGACCAGCGTCCGGCACGTTTTACCCCGACTGCATAGTCGCAATGCGACTCATCTGTTGTTGACGTTGCGACGAGCGTCTGGGTCAACAATCGCAATGGGTGCACGCCCCAGCTCAAACAGACAAAACTCT
>OMWB01000045.1 GCA_900314645.1 uncultured Actinomycetes bacterium | reverse complement strand
TGATCGGCGGCAAGGACTACTACTTCGACTCCTCGGGCGCCATGGCCAAGAGCAAGTGGGTAGGCAACTACTACCTGAAGGCCGACGGCACCATGGCCACCAACGAGTGGGTCGACGGCGGCAGGTACCACGTCGACAAGAACGGCAAGTACGACAAGAAGCGATAATCCCTAGCTAGTCAAGGGATGCCACAACGGGGCGGTCTCACCTTCGGGTGGGGCCGCCCCGCGTGTATGCGCATTGTTACCACTTTGGTTCAACTGTTCATCCTACGCAGGCACATCACAACCTCACGCTAAAGTACCTCACGATATGTACCCAAACCTTCGAGAGGAGGGCCTGACATGAACCAGCTCTGCCTTACCCAGGCTCTCCGCCGACGTCAGGCTCGACGTACCTCGCCGCGACGCGCTCGCGTGCTGCTCTAGCCTGCTCAGGCAAAGTCCGCACATCAACCACAGGACGCAGCAGCACCCGGCGCACAGGCCGGGTTTTTCATGCGCCGCGGCATCTCCGCTCCACCTCATAGCCAAGCAAAGCGATATCAACGTCGCACGCGAAGAAAGGAACCAACATGTCCGAGAGCACCAGGGAAAAGGTCGTACTTGCGTATTCGGGAGGCCTCGACACTTCCGTCATCGTTAAGTGGCTGCAGGTCGTCAAGAACATGGACGTCATCGCCATCTGCGGTAACGTCGGCCAGGACGAGAAGGACCTCACTTGGATTAAGCAGAAGGCCCTTGACATGGGCGCCATTGCCTCTGAGGCCATCGACATGCGCGAGGAGTACGCTGACACCATCCTTGCGAAGGCCATCTGGGCTAACGGCAAGTACGAGGGCGTCTACCCGCTGCTCTCCGCGCTCTCTCGTCCTCTGATCTCCAAGCACCTCGTGGACGTTGCGCACAAGTATGGTGCCAAGTACATCGCTCACGGCTGCACCGGCAAGGGCAACGACCAGGTGCGTTTCGAGACCTCCATTCGCGCCCTCGACCCCGAGCTGGAGATTATTGCTCCCGTGCGCGAGTGGGACCTCAAGACGCGCGACGAGGAGATGGAATGGGCCGAGGCCAACGGCGTGCCCGTGCCGACCACCAAGAAGAAGCCCTACTCCATTGACGATAACCTGTGGGGTCGCGCCATTGAGTGCGGCGTGCTGGAGAACACGTGGAACACGCCTCCGGCAGACATCTGGACGATGACCAAGAACTGGGAGGATTGCCCCAACGAGCCCGAGACCGTTATCATCGGCTTTGAGAAGGGCATCCCCACGTCTATCAATGGCGAGAAGATGTCGCTGCTCGACGCCGTCATCAAGGCGAACGAGATTGCCGGCCGCAACGGTTTTGGCCGCATCGACATGATTGAGGACCGCGTGGTGGGCATCAAGAGCCGCGAGTGCTACGAGTGCCCGGCCGCCCTGCTGCTTATTCAGGCGCACCAGACGCTTGAGACGCTGTGCCTTGACGCTGAGACCCTGAAGCAGAAGGCAAAGCTGGACGTCGAGTGGGCATCGCTGGTCTACCGTGGACTCTGGTATAGCCAGAACCGCGTGGCTATCGATGCGTACAATGCCTACACCCAGCAGTTTGTGAGCGGCGAGGTCCGCATCATCCTGTGCAAGGGTGGCATCTTTGTTGACGGCGTGCGCTCCGACTACGCGCTCTATGACTACAACCTGGCTACGTATGACGAGGGCGACACCTTCGATCACAGCGCGTCTGCCGGCTTCATCACCCTTCACGGCCTGCAGTCTAAGACGTGGTCCAAGATTCAGGGCCCCGGCGCTGGCCATCCAATCGACTAGAGCTGGCAAACAGACTCGCCTTTGAGCTGTTTTGAAGCGCGGAGCTTGGTGAACACCAGGCTCCGCGCCCTTTTTTTAGCCTCTGTAAGAGTAAGAACCGCGATTTGTACCACGTTTTTTCGGCTTTTGTAAGGCTGATTTTGGAAGCTAGCCTTTTTGGCGTTACGACCGAAATTGATGAAGCTGTTTACCTGCGGCTTTAATATATCAAGAGTTTAATGAATCTGCAGTGCCTGAATTGACCTTACAAAAGTCGAAAAAACGTGGTACAAATGAGCATCCCAGCTTCTAGAGAACGGAAATAACGAGCGAAAGGGGCTCCATGCCGGTCTACGTTTGCGCTGAATCGGCCCTACAGCACTATCGCTGTGCGCTCAGTCCTGCAGAAGCGGACCGCGTGGCTCTAGTTGCGAGCATAGACGATGCAGTTTCCCTGAGAAAAGACGTGGATTTGCTCAATTTGACGGGCCTCGGACTCTCGTCACCCTCTGTGGCAGAGCCCCTTCATGTGTTAGTGTCAGCAGAGGCGGTCCGAGGGAGATCAAAAAGCGTGTTGCCGACGGCTTGGAACGGGGGCCTCCCAAAGGGATCCTTCAGAGAAGTGAATAAGGACACATACATAAGCTCTCCAGAGTTTGTCTTCTTGCAGATGGCGCGCGTGCTCGACGTAGTTTCACTCATCGAGCTTGGAATGGAACTCTGCGGCACGTATCGACGAGAGGCGCTGGGCGGGCTAACGACATACGACCAGCCTGCCCTTACTACTCCGCGCAAACTTGCGAAGTTTCTGGAAGAGGCTGGGCAAGCATACGGGATCAAGGTGGCTCGCCAGGCAGTAAAGTACGTTGCTCCCAACTCGGCTTCACCTTTTGAGACTATCGTTTACCTGCTGCTTTGTTTGCCTCGCAGGCTTGGTGGTTATGCGTTTCCGGCTCCCAAGCTCAACGTGGGAATCAAGCTCGGCAAACGGGGGAGGAAGCATACGCTGCGCAGGTCGTCGGTGCCAGACCTCTACTGGCAAGACGCGAAGCTCGATCTCGAATGCTGTTTAGCGACAATTTGAGTTGAGCCACCTCCGTCACCAATTATTGAGCCACCCGCGGGTGGAGAGGTGAGCCACCCCCAAGGCGGGAGGGAGGCGTAC
>OMWB01000007.1 GCA_900314645.1 uncultured Actinomycetes bacterium | reverse complement strand
CCAGAAGGTCGTCCGCTTCCAGCGCGTCAGCGTCGAGAAGGGCCGCATCGCCTCTTACGTGCACCACGACGGCAAGCATGCCACTCTGGTCGTGTTCAACTTCGGCAAGCCCGAGACCGCCGAGAACGACGAGTTCAACACCTTCGCGCATGACGTTGCCATGCAGATCATCGCCTCCGACCCGATCTCCGCTCGCCGTGAGGACATCCCGCAGGAGACCATCGATCACGAGACCGAGATCTATCGCGCCCAGGCTGCCGAGTCTGGTCGTCCGGAGAAGTTCTGGGATGGCATCATCAACGGCCGCCTGAAGAAGTTCTTCCAGGAGCGCGCCCTGACCGAGCAGGTCTTCGTCAAGGACAGCAACAAGTCCGTCGCCGAGCTCTGCGACGAGCTCTCCAAGAAGCTTGACGACGAGATCAAGGTCGTCCGCTTCATCCGTTACAACTTCGGCGAGTAACGTCTAAGCGTTCAGGACACCAAGGGGGTCGGAAGCAATTCCGGCCCCTTTCTTTGTAGACCCATCTTGCGGTGCTATGGTGTCGCTGGGCGATGGTCAGAAGAGGAATAGAGAGACAACTGCTAGAATCTCTAGGAATTGTGTAGCTATGGAGGCGAGGAGGCATCTTGGCTGACTACAAATATCACCGTGTCTTGTTGAAGCTTTCGGGAGAGGCGCTGATGGGCCAGAGGGACTTCGGCATCGATCCCGCCGTTCCCCAGCGCATCGCTGAGGCCATCAAGCCTGCCCACGATGACGGCATCCAGATCGCCGTGGTCGTTGGTGGCGGCAACATCTATCGTGGCGTTGAGGGCGCAGCCGAGGGCATGGACCGCGCGCAGGGCGACAACATGGGCATGCTCGCGACGGTCATCAACTCGCTCGCGCTGCAGGACTGCTTCGAGAAGAACGGCATGGACTGCCGCGTTATGAGCGCCATCGAGATGCACGCCATCTCCGAGACCTACATTCGCCGTCGTGCGATTCGCCACCTGGAGAAGGGGCGCATCACCATCTTTGCGTCTGGCACGGGCAACCCCTACTTCACCACCGACACCGCAGCGGCACTTCGCGCCTGCGAGATCGGCGCCGAGGTCCTGATGAAGGCCACTAAGGTGGATGGCATCTACAACAAGGATCCCAAGAAGTATCCTGAGGCAAAGAAGTTCGACACCATCAGCTACCGCGACGTCCTGAAGTGGCGTCTTGGTGTTATGGACGCCACGGCTACGGCACTCTGCCAGGAGAACCACATGCCGATCATGGTGTTCAACATGGAACAGGAAGGCGCGATCGTCGACGCCCTGAAGGGGCTGCCCGTGGGCACGACGGTCGTCGAGGAAGACTAGGGAGAGACCATGAGCGAGTTTACCGATTCTGCACGCGCCCAGATGAACAAGTGCATCGATGCGCTTCGCCACAACTTTGCCAAGGTGCGCACTGGCCGCGCGAACGCGCACGTCCTTGATGACCTCCGCGTCGACTACTACGGTGTCCCCACGCCGATCGTGCAGCTTGCGGGCATCAAGGTGCCTGAGGCCTCCATGCTCGTCATCGAGCCATGGGACAAGAGCTCGCTGCGCTCCATCGAGCGTGCCATCATGGATTCGGATATCGGCATCACGCCGTCGAACGATGGCATCTGCATCCGCCTGCCGTTCCCCAAGCCCACGGAGGAGCGTCGTCGCGAGCTCGTCAAGGACTGCAACAAGTATGCGGAGCAGGCAAAGATCGCTGTGCGCAACGCCCGTCGTGACGCCAACGAGGAGGTCGAGTTCCTGGAGAAGGAAGGCGAGCTCACAGAGGACGATCTCGCTCGTGAGAAGAAGGCCATCCAGAAGGTGACCGACGAGTTCACGGCAAAGATCGACGATATGCTGAAGACCAAGACCGCCGAGGTCATGGAGATCTAAGTGCAACGTGACGAAGCTAAGCTGAGGGCGTACTTTGCGGACGCTCCCAATGACATCTCGCTTGAGGACGTTGACCTCGAGCGCATTCCGAGCCACGTGTCGTTCATCATGGATGGCAACGGGCGGTGGGCACAGGCGCGCGGGCTCGACCGCTCGCGCGGCCATGTGGCCGGCGTCGACTCGCTTCGCGAGACGGTGACTACGAGCGTGCGTCTGGGCGTGGACGTGCTGAGCGCCTATGCCTTCTCCACGGAGAACTGGAAGCGCCCCCAGCGTGAGGTAAACCTGCTGATGCACCTCTTTGCCACCACGCTCGTCAAGGAACTGCCGCTCTTCCATCAGGAGAACGTGCGTCTGAAGTTCCTGGGCGACCTCGACGTGCTGCCCAAGGAGACGCGAGACGTGTTTCAGCGCGGCCTCGACGAGACAGCCGCCTATGATGGCATGACCTTCGCGCTTGCGGTCAACTATGGCTCGCGCGCGGAGATTGCCCGTGCCGCCCGCCTGATTGCCGAAGAGGTGGCCGCCGGCACCATGCGTCCTGAGGACGTGGACGTTGACGCGGTGACGCAGCGCCTGTATACCGCTGGCCTGCCTGATCCAGACCTGCTGGTTCGTACGTCGGGTGAGCTGAGGCTGTCCAACTATCTGCTGTGGCAGCTGGCCTACACCGAGATGTACGTCACGGACCTGTATTGGCCTGACTTCAGCCGGTGGGAGTACCTACGAGCCATTCGTGCGTTCCAGCGGCGCGGGCGTCGCTATGGAGGAGTGGTAAACGCATGAGCGATGAGACCAAGGACGAGAAAAGCACTCGGCGGCGGACCACCAACGTGGCAAGCAGCAGTCGCATCGAACGCGGCATCGACTGGCTTGAGCGTCTGCGCAATGCCCGTGCTGAGGCGTTCAACGATGGTGCGCTGCGCGGCCAGCGTGCTCGCAGCTGGTGGGAAAAGCTCATTCTCCGCTCGGCGACGGGCGTAATCTATGCCGTGGCCATTGTTGGCTGCCTCTGGTTTGGTGTCATTCCCACTGCGGTCATCGTGGCCGCCATGGCGTGGCTCTGCTGCTCTGAGTTCTATCGCATGGTGCGTACGGCTGGCCGCATGCCCAACGAGATCTGGGGCCTGACGGCCGCGCTGGCGTACCCGTTGGCCGTCCTGCTGCCGTTGACGCACCAAACGTTGCTGGTAACCGCCATTTTCCTCATCGGGTGCTCGGTCTGGTACGTGGCGACGCCGCGCGCCAACATCGCGGACGTTGCCGTGACGGCCTTTGGTCCCATCTACACCTCTCTGGCGTTCTCGTGCCTCGTGTACATTCGCGCCTCCGCGGTCGGTCTTCCCGGGTTCCTGTTGAGCTTGGGCGTGATGGGCTCGGTGTGGCTGAACGACTCTGCCGCGTATCTGGTGGGGTCGCGCATCGGTCGGCACAAACTCGCGCCACGCATCTCTCCCAACAAGTCTGTGGAGGGCTTTTGGGGAGGTATTGCGGGGGCCATGCTGGTATGGCTCTTAGTGGGTATCCTCAAGGTGCAAGGCATTGGCATTCCGTATGCGCTCGTCACGGGCGCCGTGGTGGCATTCTGCTCGGTTGTGGGAGACCTCTTTGAGTCGCGCATCAAGCGTGGCGTGGGCGTGAAGGACTCAGGTGATATCCTTCCCGGCCACGGCGGTCTCCTCGATCGCTCAGACTCCATGCTCTTTGGCGGCATGGCCGCATACGTAATGCTCCACATTGGAGGAATTCTTTGAGCATCTTCTTTGACAACCATCGTGAGGCCGCGCGCAGGTACCCCCTGCGCGTCGCCGTCATTGGGGCCACTGGCTCCATCGGTAAGCAGACGCTTGACGTGTGCCGGAGGCACCCCGACAAGCTCCAGGTGACCGCACTTGCGGCGTATGATTCGGTGGCCGACCTCGTCGCGGCGGCGCGCGAGTTCGGCGTCACGCACGTCGCCATTGGAAACGTTGCGCGTCGGGGCGACCCGCTCCTTGACGAGCTACCGCAGAACTGTGAGGTGCGCTTTGGCGCCGCTGCGGTGACCGAGCTCGCGTCGCTCGACGACAACGACTGCGTGATGAACTCTGTGGTCGGAGCCGTGGGCATCGACGTGGGCTACCAGGCCCTCGTTGCCGACAAGACGCTTCTGTACGCGAACAAGGAGTCCATCGTGGTGGGCGGCGACCTCTTGATGCCGCTCGCGAAGCCGGGAAAGCTCATCCCCGTCGACTCCGAGCACTACGCCATCTTCGACTGCCTGTTGGGGGAGCGCCTTTCTGAGGTGCACCGCATCTGGCTCACGTGCTCGGGCGGGCCGTTCTACGGGTGGTCGCGCGAGCAGCTCGCCAACGTGACGGCTGCTGACGCGCTTGCGCACCCGACTTGGAACATGGGACCCAAGATCACGGTGGACAGCGCCACGCTCATGAACAAGGGCCTTGAGGTGCTGGAGGCCAAGCAGCTCTTCGAGATTGACGTTGACCATGTTCGCGTGCTGGTGCACCGCCAGAGCAGGATCCACTCGATGGTGGAGTTTGTCGACGGCACCATCAAGGCGCAGCTCGGGCCCTCGGACATGCGCATTCCCATCCAGGCGGCCCTGAGCTTCCCAGAGCGCTGGGAGACGCCGGTGCCGCGCGAAGACTATTGCGCGATGCAGCCGCTCACGTTTGGCGAGGCTGACGAGGACACCTTCCGCTGCCTGGCGCTCGCCAAGGAGGCTGGGCGTGCGGGTGGTACCCTGCCCTGTGCCATGAATGCGGCAAACGAGATTGCGAACGCTGCCTTCAGGTCTGGTGCCTGCGGCTTCTTGGACATCCAGGACATCGTCGAGTCGGTCATGGAGCAGACGAAGGTCGAGCCCGTTGCCTCGTTGGAGCAGCTTGCCGACGTCGATCGACACGCTCGCGAGCTGGCTAAGGATGTCCTGAAGACGATGGGCAGGTGAAGCCCATGATGCAGATTCTCAACGTGCTTTCGGTGGTCTTCTGGGGCCTTCTGGTGCTCTCGCTTCTCGTGTTCATTCATGAGGGCGGGCACTTCCTTGCCGCGCGCGCCTTCGGCATGCGCGTTACCGAGTTCTTCCTCGGCATGCCCTCGCGCTTCCGTCTTGCGTTCAAGTCAAAGCGCTACGGAACCGAGTTTGGCGTGACACCTATTCTGCTGGGTGGATACACCCGCATCTGCGGCATGGAAGGGGAGGAGGACGAGCTCCTCGCGCCCGCGCTCGCCTGCGTGCAGCGCCATGGCCGTGTGAAGGTGGCCGAGCTCGCACAGGAAGTGGGCTGCGACGAGGAGCGTGCGTACGGTCTCGTGGCGACGCTTGCCGACTGGGGCTCCATCCGTCCGTACTATGACCCGGAACTGGGCGAACGCGTTGGTCAGTCAACGTGGCCCGAGGCCTTCGAGACGCTTGCCCGCGACGATCGGCTCCTCACGGAGTACGACCGCGACCACGACTTCTCTCGCGAGGGCTCTACCGGTTACGCCGAGCCGCGCGTTCCCGATATGGCTCCGTCAGACTTCCTGCAGCACGAGCGTTCCCGTACGTATCTGGGCAAGTCGTTTGTGCCGCGTCTGGTGTCGCTCTTGGCCGGCCCTGCCGTCAACATCGTGTTTGCGCTGCTGCTCGTGGTGGTGACGGTAAGCGTCTTTGGCATGACGTTCGTGCAGGATGGCGAGACGTTTGTCTGGCGTCCTGACGTGCTGACGGCCATTCGCTTCGCCTTCGACTACGCGCTCACGGTGGCGCAGTTTGCCGCTCGCCTCATCATGCCGTGGCACACTATGGAGGTCCTGGAGTCCTCGTCGTCCGTGGTGGGCATCTCCGTCATGGCGAGCGAGGCGGCATCGACCAGCCCGATTGAGCTTGTGCTGCTGGTGGCGTCGGTCTCGATGTCGCTCGGCTTCATGAACCTGCTGCCGATCCCGCCGCTTGACGGCGGGAAGATCCTGATCGAGATCGTGCAGCTCATCATCCGCCGTCCGCTCTCCATACGCGCGCAGACCATCGTGAGCTACGTGGGCGTCGCGTTCTTCCTGTTCATCTTTGTCGTTGCGCTGCGTAACGACATCGTTCGCTACATTCTTGGTTAGGACCTCTCATGCGTGAATCTTGCTATGTCAGTGCCGACGAGGCTCCGCGGACGCGTACTCGTCAGGTAATGGTGGGAAACGTGCCCGTCGGCGGTGGTGCGCCGGTGTCGGTGCAGTCGATGTGCACGACGCGTACGGACGATGCGAAAGCGACGCTCGCTCAGATTCAGCGGCTTGCTGATGCCGGGTGCGAGATCATCCGCTGCGCCGTGCCCAATGCTGGGGCTCTGGACGGCTTTGAAGCTATCTGTGCCGAAAGCCCGCTTCCCGTGGTGGCCGACATCCACTTCGATCACAAGCTTGCCATCGGCGCCGCCCAGCGTGGTGCCGCGGCCCTGCGCCTCAACCCTGGAAACATCGGGTCGTTCGAGCGCGTGGACGCCGTGATCGACGAGGCGGGCCAGCGTGGCATCCCCATCCGCATCGGCGTCAACGCTGGCTCGCTCGACGAGGCCGTAGCCGAGCGCACAGACCTCACCCAGCCGCAGAAGCTCGTGGCGTCGTGCGCGTCGTTCGTGCGTCACTTCGAGGAGCGCGGATTCTCCAACATCGTGCTTTCCGCCAAGGCGCATTCCGTGCCTGTGACCATCGAGACGTACCGCATGCTGTCCGAGGAGCTTCCCCAGTATCCGCTGCACGTAGGCGTGACGGAGGCCGGAACGCTCCGTCAGGGAACGGTCAAGAACTGCGCTGCGGTGGGTGCGCTTCTGGCTGACGGCATCGGTGACACCATGCGCCTCTCGCTTACGGCCGATCCCGTGGAGGAGGTCGACGTTGCCTGGGAGCTGCTCAGTGCCCTGGGCATGCGGAGGCTTCGTCCTGAGCTCGTGAGCTGCCCCACGTGCGGCCGCACGCGGGTCAACCTCATCGGGATGGCCGAGGAGGTCGCCCAGCGCCTGCGTGACGTTCGCGCTCCCATCAGCGTCGCCGTCATGGGCTGCATCGTGAACGGCCCGGGCGAGGCTCGCGACGCCGACATCGGCATTGCCTGTGGCCAGGGCCGCGGCATGATCTTCGTGGGTGGCGAGCCGCTGCGCACGGTGGGCGAGGAGGAACTCGTGGACGAGCTCTTCAAGGAGATCGCCGCCCGCTACGGCGCGTAACCTTCTTGCGGATGTTGACGCAAACCGCCCCTCAGATGTCAACATTCGAAGCGAGCATTGCGAATGTTGACATCGGAGGGGCGGTTTGCGTCAACATCCGCTTTTACCTTGTTAGAATGCTGTGAGCGATTCGCAATTGAACATGCATGAAAGGAACGTCGCATGAAGTCATACATGAGGATGTCGAGCGTCTATGCGCCTACGCTGAAGGAGGATCCTGCCGAGGCCGAGCTCGCGAGCCATCGCCTGCTCCTGCGCGCCGGCATGATCCGCAAGACGGCAGCCGGCCTCTATAGCTACCTGCCGCTCGCGTGGCGCTCGCTTCTGAAGATCGAGACCGTCATCCGCGAGGAGATGGAGGCCATCGGTGCGCAGGAGATGCTCGTCCCGATGATCGTGCCTGCGGAGATCTGGAAGGACTCTGGCCGGTGGGACGTCTACGGCCCCGAGCTGCTGCGCCTTCAGGATCGCCATGAGCGTGACTTTGTGGTCGGCCCCACCCACGAGGAGACCTTCGTCGACCTGGTCAAGAACGAGCTCCGCAGCTACAAGCAACTGCCGGTGACGCTTTACCAGATCCAGGACAAGTTCCGCGACGAGATGCGTCCCCGCTTTGGCCTCATGCGCGGCCGCGAGTTCATCATGAAGGACGCCTACAGCTTTGACGCCACCGTCGAGGGCATGCAGAAGAGCTACGACGACCAGAAAGAGGCCTACGCCCGCATCTGCGAGCGCTGTGGCCTGAGGGCGCTTCCCGTGGTGGCTGACTCCGGCCAGATTGGTGGCGACACCTCCGTGGAGTACATGGCCATCGCAGAGGCGGGAGAGGCAGCGCTCGTGTACTGCGATTGCGGTTACGCCGCTGACGTCGAGGCCGCGTGCGTGGGCATCGCGTTTGAGGAGGGCCCGGGTACCGAGTGCGAGCGTATCGAGACGCCCTGTGAGGGCTCGATTGCCGCGCTGGCCGCGTTCCTTGGCATCTCGGAGCGCGCCTGCCGCAAGAGCTTCGCCATCATCGCCGAGGACGAGACCCCTGTGCTCTGCCTGCTGCCGGGTGACCACGAGCTCAACGACGTCAAGGCCGAGCATGCGTTTGGCCACTATGACGTCATGAACGAGGAGCAGATGGCCGAGTATGGCCTGGTCAAGGGCTACATGGGCCCGATTGGCGCCGACAAGCGCGTACGCGTCGTTGCCGACATCTCGCTCAAGGACTCGCAGAGTTGGCTTGTGGGCGCCAACGAGGCCGGCTGGCACATCAAGGGCGCGCGCCCGGGCCGTGACTTCGAAGTCGACGAGTGGCTTGACCTCGCCTCTGCCAAGGAGGGCGACGCGTGCCCCAAGTGCGGCGCTCCGCTCAAGTCCGCCCGCGGCATCGAGGTGAGCCAGGTGTTCCAGCTGGGCACCAAGTACTCCGAGGCCATGGGTGCCACCTTTGCCGACGAGAACGGGACCGAGAAGCCGTTCCAGATGGGCTGCTATGGCATCGGCGTGTCCCGTACGCTGGCCGCCGTGGTGGAGCAGCATCACGACGAGCAGGGCATCATCTGGCCGGTGTGCGTCGCGCCGTTCGAGGTCGAGGTTGTGCCGCTGGAGACCGCTGACGACCTGGTGTGGCCTGCCGCCGAGCGTGTTGCCAAGGGCCTTGCCGAGGCTGGCATCGAGGTCGTGGTTGACGACCGCAAGGAGCGCGCTGGCGTGAAGTTCGCCGACGCTGACCTCATGGGCTTCCCGTACCAGGTGGTGTGCGGCAAGCGTGCCGTGAAGAACGGCAACGTCGAGGTGAAGGACCGTGCCACTGGCGAGCGCACCGAGGTGGCGCTCGACGAGGTGGTTGCCTACCTGACGGAGAAGGTCGTCTCCGAGCGCAAGTAGCCGTCCATACGCATGTTGACATCCCGGGGTCGGTTTACGGCAACAGTGGCCTTGAGGAGCCGAAGCTCCGAGCCACTGTTGACGGAAACCGACCCCGGGATGTCAACATGCGCTCTTTTCACAAGGAGTTCGCATGCGCGCTGACGCCATCGTCTTCGATGTGGACGACACGCTCTATGACCTTGCCGCGCCGTACCGCGTGGCCTATGCGGAGGTGTTCGCCGACCGGCTCGATCTGCCCGTTGATGCCCTCTTCACCAAGAGCCGGTGGTACTCTGACCGCGCGCTGGACCTCCTCACCGAGGGAAAGATCACCGAGGAGGACCACAAGGTCCTTCGCGTGCAGTGGACCTTTGCGGACTGGGGCGTTGACGTGTCGCGCGAGGACGCCCTTCGCTTCCAAGCGGCGTATGCCGCGGCTCAGCAGCACATCGCCCCGTACCCCGAAGCCGTGGAGGCGCTTGAGGCCTGCGTGCGCCACGACATGCCGATTGGTGTGATCTCCAACGGGGACGCACCGCATCAAAGACGAAAGCTACGGTTGCTGGGCCTCGACGAGCTGATTGATGAGAGGCTCGTGGTGGTCTCGGGGGAGTGGAACGTACACAAACCCGCGGAAGTGCTTTTCCGGGCCATCGAGGGCCGTCTGGGGGCCTCTGGAGCGGGCGTGTGGTACGTCGGCGACACGTATGAGACCGACGTGGTGGGCGCGAAGCGGGCCGGCTGGAGCTGCATCTGGGTTGACGTGCGTGGACGCGAGGTGCCCGACGTTCCCGAGCAGCCCGACAAGACCGTTCACTCACCGTCTGAGATGCGCGACGCGGTGCTCAGCCTGCTCGAGGCGTAGTAGCATGAGGCAAACGTGTTGATACGAGCGACCGTAGGTGTCAGAGCCGAGGCCGCGTCCTGACCACTGAGAGGAGCGCTCCATGCACTATCTCTGGTTGGTTCCCATCTGCTTGGTACTTGCCGCATGGTTCATCAAAGTGGAGCGCGACGGGAAATACGTCGAGGCGGACCTCATCAAGGGGCTTGCGTCGTGCTGCTTTGTGGCCTTCGGATTCTTGGGTGCGGGCGATGCGCTGGGAACCCCGTACGCACGCATCATCGTGTCAGGCTTGGCCCTGGGGTTTGTGGCTGACGTGATCCTCAACCTGCGCTACGTCTTCGAGGGCGAGAAGGGCAAGCGAGCCTTCCTGGCGGGCATCCTCGTGTTTCTGGCGGGCCATGTGGCCTATATCGTGGCGCTGGCACCGCGGTGCCCCGGGCTGGTGCAGGCAATCATCTTGGGCGTGTGTCTGACGGTGGCGCTCATGTGGTGGATCCTCGGCCGCATCGAGGCGGCTCTCGCGTTCAAGATCTTTGGCTTCTTCTACATCGGGGCCATCTGCATCATGAACTGCGTGGCCTTTGCGGTCCTCATAAGCAATCCCTGCACCCACACGGCGGTGTTCATGGCCGGCGCGGTGCTGTTCTTGCTGAGCGACGTCATCCTCATCCTGAACACCTTTGGTCCCGAGCAGCGCTTTGCGTGGCGATGCGCCAACCTGATGCTGTACTACGTGGGGCAGCTGCTTATCGCGGCTTCGCTTCAGCTGCTGTAAGGCATCCGCGCGGCCCTTCGGTAGACACGGGTGAACTTTGGTGCAAGCACTGGTCGAGTTCCTCGATTCGTGCTAAGGTAATCGGTGCTTACGGGCCTATGGCGCAACGGTTAGCGCAGGGGACTCATAATCCCTGGGTTGGGGGTTCGAATCCCTCTGGGCCCACCACAGACACGACCGGGCCGTCGCCTTGAGGGTGACGGCCTCTTTTGTATGGAGCGTATCGGCTACCCAACACGAACAGCTTGCGAGGACTGAAATGGACATGGAATTTCTGCTCTTCCTTCAGGAACTCCGTGAGTCGCTGCCTCCCGTGGTGACGCATGCCTTCATGCTCATCTCTGACGTGGTCTCAGGCCCTGCGCTGGTGGCCATTCCCTTGATCTTGTACTGGTGCTTCGACAAGCGTCGCGCGGTGCACGTCCTGTTCTCGTTTGCCTTTGGGTCGGTCCTCAACGGCTTGATAAAGGTGAGTGCCTGTGTTCCACGCCCCTGGATGCGCGATTCACGCCTGCGGCCTCACGAGCCCGCGCTCGAGACGGCGACGGGCTACAGCTTCCCGAGCGGGCACACGCAGACCGCGGCCTCCATCTTTGGGGCGCTGGGATGGTCGTTCCGCGACAAGCACCGCTGGGCGCTTCCGGTGTCAGTCGTGGTGGTTGTCCTGGTGGCGCTCTCACGCAACCAGCTGGGAGTTCACACGCCGCAGGACGTGTTGGCGGGCATGGCGTTGGGATGGCTCTGCGTCTGGGCTGCCGAGCGCATGCTCATATGGGTTGAGGAAGGGGAGGACCGCGATACGTGGCTGACCGTCGCGGCATGTGTCCTCGCCGCTGCGTTCAGCGTTTACGTGGCGATCAAGCCGTATCCCGATGGCCTCGGCCTCTCTGAGGATGCGCTTGAGGATATGGTGCTTGACACCTACAAGGCCATTGGGCTGTTTGCTGGAGCGTTTTTGGGCTGGTGGGCCGAGCGGCGCTATGTCAACTTTGACGTATCTTGCCAGCGAAGGCAGGGTGTCGTGCGCATTGTCGTGGGCATCGTGTTGGTGGTTGCCTTCCGCTTTGGCGTTGCGTGGCCCTTCTCGCTGCTGGATAGCGATGCCGTTTTTGAGTTTGCGAAGAACTTCCTCACCACCATTGCGGCCGTTATCGTCGCACCGTGGGTTTTCGTGGAGATAGAGCGTCGCTGGCCTGCTTCGAGGCAGTGAAAGAGGCTTGGTGTCCCGTTGAGCCCCAAGTGAGTTCGAGGCATTGACTGCGAGCTTCCGTAAGCTCGTAGGGCTTCACAATCTCGCCATAGATTTTGCGGCACCGTATGGGTCCGTCTAAGAACCCCAATCGAGAGATAAAAAAGATGCCCTCGACTGAGGGCATCCGGAGTGTTTGGTGGAGAATAGGGGGATCGAACCCCTGACCTCATGACTGCCAGTCATGCGCTCTCCCAGCTGAGCTAATTCCCCGTGGGTTGGTGCGCCAATTAATATAGCAGACTGAAATTCTGGGTCAAGGACTTTTTTTCTCGCTACACTAGTATGTGAAGTTCGGCACACAACTCGATTGGATTGTCATGACACAGCTTGCAAAGAGCCTCAAGATCTCGTGCATCGCCTGCCTGTTCATCGGTCTGGCCGCCCTGGTGATAGGAATCGTCGTGGGCCTGCGGAGCGTCTTCGATGTGGACGCGTTAGCTACCGTAGCGTGCGGGCTGGGCTCCACGCCAGCGGGTGCGCAGGCATCAAGGCTCGCTAACGTTCCATCCAACGCAAAGAAGGTTCGCGCCATCTCGCTCATCGCCCTCGTAGCGTGCCTCGTCTTTCTCGGCATTGCGATCAAGATGGGAGACCCGAAGCCGGAGCAGATTGGGGTGCTCTGCCTCGCGGCTTTTGCGGCGCTCATGATGACGTGGTTCTCGCACAAGCAGGTGAAGGAGCTGGAGCGCGTCTAGTCTTCATGAGATTGGCGCAACTTCTTGGTGCACAGCCGCCAAAGTTCTGCTACTATACCTTCTGCACGGGCGATTGGCTCAGGGGTAGAGCACATCCTTCACACGGATGGGGTCGCTGGTTCGAATCCAGCATCGCCCACCACGAATTTTCGCAGGTCAGACGGCAAAGAGCGTCTGGCCTGTTTGCGTTTCTATGGGTCGTGCCGCTCGGATTCTGGTTCTAAGTAAAACGCTATGCCCTTTACGAGCGTCCGTCGTGAAGCTCACTGGAGGTCAACTGCCGGTTGACTTCGCTTGTCGTGGACTCCCGTGCCTTTCATCGTCATGGGTATTCTGTACGGGTGAAGACCAATCCGGCTGCAAGGCGTATAAACAGGTGTACGAACACACAGGGAGACGCAACCCGAAGGGAGCAACCCATGCAGGACAACACCGAGAAGCGTGCGATTGATGGCATCGAGCTGACTGACAGCGAGCTTGACCAGGTCGCGGGCGGTAACCCGGGTGGCAAGCCCGGCCGCTGCCCCGGCTGCGGCTCCAAGTCCTTCAAGGATCTTGGCGGCGGAAAGATTCGCTGCACCGTCTGCGGGTGGGAAGGCTCGAAGTCCTCGATCGGGCTGTAAAACGCACTCCACATCGCTCAGCAAACGAACCGCACCAGGAGATCCGACCTCCTGGTGCGGTTCGTTTGCGTAGCGATGTAATGGCGCCTATTCGCCGCAGATGTAGTAACGGAGCATCGCCACGTATGCCTCGGCGCCCTCGGGACGCAGGTGCGTTCCGTCGTCCCAGAAGAACTCGTCATGACCCTCTGACCAACCGTACCAGTCAATGACCTCGCAGTTGTCGTATCGAGCGGCAACTTCGTAGAAGAGCTCGTTGTTCATGTCCTGCAGCGGCAGCGGCACGCGAGCCGTCACGAGGTACACCTTACGGTTGCCCGCCGATTCGACCATCTCCACTACGTCTTCCTCCTGCGCGACGCCATTGTCGCCGCACGAGAAGACCACGATGGACTGGTTATAGCCTTCGGACTGGTACCACTGGTAAACGCCTGCGGCGTCGTAAAGCTGGCGGCCCACCACGGCGTCGATGTAGCCCTGAGGGAAGACCTGGTAGAACTGGTCTACCGCTCCCGCGGGTACGGAATCGCCAATGAGGATGACGGGGGCGTCGGTGGTGCCGGTATCGGGATCCACGGTGTAGTCGGTGGCACCGAGGATGGTCTGGAGGTGCTCGGAAGCCTTTGTGACGGCCTCAGAGACGGTCTCGGACGGCGTGCGTGCCTCAACCACAGGCTGCGGCGGTGCGGCAGGCGCCTCCACCTGTGTGGTGTCGGTTGCCTGTTGCAGCGCGCCGTCCTCGTACCAGAATGGCCCGATGTAGGTGAGCGTGCCGCCGATGGCCGCCACGACGAGCAGGATGCCCACTGAGATGAGGGGGTTGAAGCTTTCCTGCACGCGCTCATCGCGGCCCCGCGTAGACCACTTGCCGCTGAGGAGGAGGGCCAACGGCTCCTCGACAAAGTGCCACGAGAGCTCAACGGCCACGATGATGGCAAGGGCTTCAAGCGCCCAGCCCCACCAAGGAAGCGCGGTGGTTCGCGTGGCGGGGTTCATGATGAGCAACAGCGGATAGTGCCACAGATAGATGCCGAACGAGCGCTTCGCCACCTCGACAAAGGGCGGAAGACCGAGCGGCAGGCCCAGAAGGCTCCCGGGGCGAACGATGGCGGCAATGACGATGGCGGTGAGGATCGAGACGCCCAGCAGCCCGCCACGATACAGCCAGGGTGAGTACCCGTTGACCACGCGGCACAGAAAGCCGAGACCCACCAGCGCGAGGAGCGCGATGAGGTCGGTGAAGATGGTGTTGTCCACGCCTCCGAGGCGCTCGGCGAGGTCTCTGCCACGCCCCGTCAGCCCCGTAGTGGGCCACACGAACGCGAGCCATGCGCCCACAAGAATCTCTGCCAAGCGCGTGTCGGTGCCGTAATAGACGCGCGACGGGTCTCCGGAAGGATTGAAGAGCACGGCGGCCGCGATCGCGGACGCCAGCGCAAGCACGGCCACGACCCTCGACTGCATGGTACGCGAGGGAAGCAGGCGGGTGAGCAGCAGCACAACCCACGGCCAGATGAAGTAGAACTGCACGATGACCGAGAGGAACCAGAAGTGCGTGATGGGCGAGGGCAGGCCCGAGGCGGCAAAGTAGCTCTGCTCGCGTACGATGAACCACCAGTTCTCGTAGAAGAGGAGTGCCGGGATGGCATCGCCGCGCATCTTCGCCAAAAGGCCCGGGGCGAAGATGGCACACAGGATGGCGGTGCATCCCACCACCAAGGCCATCAATGGCCAGAGCCTGCGCAGACGACGTGCGTAGAATCCCAGAACGTCGATTGATCCTTCGTTGCGTCTGACCTCGCGCAGGAGGGCGTCCGTGATGAGGTAGCCGGAAAGCGTAAAGAATACGGTGACGCCGAGGAAGCCGCCAGGAAGCCACGAAACGTTGGCGTGGTATACGACGATTGCGAGCATCGCGAGGACGCGCATGCCGTCAAGGGACGTAACGCGGCGCGCCTTGGGCGCGGCTTGGGCCCTGCGGCGGCTGTGTGCTGGCTCAGTGCTATAACGTGCCATGGAAGCTCCTGCCATGGTCTGAGAACAAATGTGGAACCATCTCCTTAAGATAGCGTTTTTCGGCCTCGGTAGTGGAGATGGATGGGAATCACACGCAGGTTGGAGGCCATGAGCGCCGAGTGGGTATACTGGAAACGGTACATGAGAGCAAATCGAGGCGCCGCCCCGTGCAAAGTGCGGGCAGAGGCGCCTCTCGCATGGGACGAGGACGGTTTTTCACGTGATAGCCCTCGCTGACAAGATTACGAAGTCGTTTGGCGGCCGCGTCCTGTATTCGCAGGCAACGCTGCAGCTCAACGCGGGTGAGCGCTGGGGTCTGGTGGGGCCTAACGGCGCCGGGAAGACGACGCTTCTGCGCATCATCATGGGTGAGGAGCAGCCCGATGAGGGCACGGTCTACTTTGCCCGCGACATCACGCTTGGCTACCTGGAGCAGGAGACCCATCTGGCCGGGGAGAAGAGCGCCCTGGCAGAGGTCGTTGACTCCGCAACGGAGATCAAGCGCCTCGAGGCGCGCATCGCCGAGATGGAGGCCCATATCTCCGACGCGAGCGAGGGTCCGGCCTTCGAGGCGCTGCTGGAGCGCTATGGTGCGGCGCAGGACCACTATGAGCGCCTCGGTGGCTACGAGCTGGAGGCGCGCGCTAAGCAGATCCTGGGTGGTCTCGGGTTTCCCGTCGAGGACTTCGACAAGCCTGCCAAGGAGTTCTCGGGCGGCTGGCAGATGCGCATCGCTCTGGCAAAGCTCCTTCTACGGCACCCTGACCTGCTGCTTCTGGACGAGCCCACCAACCACCTGGACCTCGAGAGCGTCCGGTGGCTGGAGTCGTTCTTGTCCACGTATGACGGCGCCGTGCTCATCGTGAGCCATGACCGCGCCTTCATGGACGCGTGCGTGAGCCACGTGGCGGCGCTCGAGAACCGACGCCTCACCACGTACACCGGCAACTACGCGAGTTACCTCAAGCAGCGCGAGGACAACCTGGAGCAACTCAAGGCCAAGCGCGCGGCGCAGGAGCGCGACATCCAGCACATGGAGACGTTCATCGACCGCTTCCGCTACAAGCCTACGAAGGCCAAGCAGGTGCAGGAGCGCGTGAAGCGTCTGGAGAAGATCAAGAACGAGCTCGTGGTGCTTCCCGAGCAGTCCAAGAAGGTGCACTTCCGTTTCCCCGAGCCGCCGCGTACGGGCGACATGGTGGTGTCGTTGGACGACGTGAGCAAGGCCTACGGGGACAACCTCGTATACGAGGGCGTCTCGCTGAAGCTCTACCGCGGAGACCACGTGGTGCTGGTAGGTCCCAATGGCGCGGGCAAGTCCACGCTGATGAAGCTCATCACTGGACACGAGCCCACCACGCGGGGCACCGTGGAGCTGGGCCAGAACGTCTCTCGGGCCTACTACGCCCAGCATCAGCTGGAGACGCTCAACGCGGGAAACACGGTGCTCGGCGAGATGGACGAGGTCGCTCCCGGATGGACCTCATCGGAGGAGCGCCAGCTCTTGGGCGCGTTCCTCTTCCATGGCGACGACGTCCTGAAGCGTGTCTCCGTGCTCTCTGGTGGCGAGCGTGCCCGTCTGGCACTTGCCAAGATGCTCGTGGCGCCCGATCCGCTGCTCTGCCTTGACGAGCCCACCAACCACCTGGACATCGAGAGCGTGGACGTGCTGGAGAAGGCACTCGAGACCTTTGCGGGGACCATCGTCCTCATCAGCCACGACGAGCATTTGGTGCGCGCCATCGCCAACAAGGTCATCGACGTGCGCGACCACACGGTCACCGTGTACGACGGAGACTACGACTACTACCTGTGGAAGCGCGCAGAGCTTGAGGGACGCGCGGCAGAGGAGCTGGGCACCACGCCCGCTTCGCGTGCCGCCGTGCCTGAGGAGCCCGCGAAGCCGGTTGGCCGTAACATCAAGACCAAGGAGCAGAAACGCGCCGAGGCTGAGGCCCGTCAGGCGGCGGCTAAGATCCTCAAGGAGGAGCGGAAGCGCCTGAAGGAGATAGAGGCAGCTCTTGAGCCGATGCGCAAGCGCTACGACGAGCTGATGGCACTCATGGCCTCCGAGGAGCTCTATGCGGACGCCGACAGCTTTGACAAGGCCATGCGCGAGTACAACGCTCTTTCCGCGAAGATTCCGGCCCTTGAGGAGGAGTGGCTCGAGCTGACGGCCGTGGTGGAGGAGGCGCTCACGTGACGACGCCGAACTACGGCACATCTGACTGGGACGACACGCTCGACGTCGATCGTGCGCTGCGCTCCCTTGACGAGGTGGGGGAGATTCCCACGCAATACCTCGGCACGGACCCGCTCGGTGCCCCGGTCATGGCCCCGCAGCCGACGGTGGCAACCATGCCTGAGCAGACCGTGGCCAGCATGACTGGGCAGACCGTATCCACCATGCCCGAACCCACGACGGTTATCGGCGGCACGGCAGAGCAAACGGTGCTGAGACGCAGGCGACCCACACGCAGGACAGACGTGGATGACGGCCGTACGCTGCGGCGTAACCAGCGCACACGGCCTCAGCCCATCAATGCCGTGCCTTCCATGCCGTATGCGGACGACGCCATGCCCACGCCTTCGTCCACCGGACGCATGACTGCGGTTCCCCGGCGCAGGGCGCTCGTGGGCATGCTCCTCTTCATCTTGCTTCTGCGCCTGGCCGCCATCGGCATGTGTGCCTTGGTGGTTGTCATGGCGGTGCCGTCGCTTGTGGGGCGCCTCAGCCTTCTGCAGGTAGTGGAGACGGTCACCTCTCTGATGCCTCCGCAGTTGGCTGGCGTGCTCGTTATCCCGACGCCCTTTGACGGGGCCTTTCGCGGGGACTTTGGCATAGCGGCGTTCGTGCTGTTTGTGGTTGACTGGTTGTTGACGCGGCTGCGTGCGCGCATGAGGATGACGGGGGTGTAGGCATGTCGATTGACTGGATTGAGCTTGCCATCGACCTTCTCGCCGTCGGCTTGGTGGTCATCTCAGCCTCCCTGCACGAGTTTGGGCATGCCTTTGCCGCGCACTGCTGCGGCGACGACACGGCCAAAGAGCAGGGCCGTCTCACGATCAACCCACTCGCGCACATCGACCCGTTTGGTTCTGTGCTGCTTCCGTTTCTGCTGGTGATGTCGGGCTTCGGGTACATGGCTTACGCGAAGCCGGTTCCGTACAACCCGTATCGGCTGAAGAACCCGCGACGCGACGAGGTGATCGTGGCGGTGGCCGGTCCTGTCGCAAACGTGTTGCAGGCGCTGGTGGGCGCCGTGCTCTATCACGTCTGCCTCAAGGTGATGTACGGGGATGCTTCCGCGCCTCTGTACTTCTACTTCATCGGATCTGACCCTCTGGCGTGGCTACCGCTTGCGCTGCAGGTCTACATCCAGGTGAACTGCTCGCTCGCGTTCTTCAACTTGCTGCCTATCCCGCCGCTTGACGGCTCAAAGCTGCTGAGCCCGCTCTTCAAGACGCCCGAGGCTCGGCGGTGGTGGTATCAGGTGCAGCGCTACGCCCTGCCCGTCACCTTTGCGCTGATCTGGCTGGGGCCCCGCGTCTTGGGCATCGACCCCATCGGATGGGTGCTGGACATGACGGCGGGCAGGCTGAGCGATGTGCTCCTAGGATGGTCGCTATGAGTTACCGCGTGCGCACACAGGCCTACTCCGGACCCTTTGACCTGCTGCTCTCTTTGGTGAGCCGCCAGAAGGTGGACATCGGGCAGGTGGCTATCGCGCAGGTTGCCGAGCAGTACCTCGCTGAGGTCGATGCCATGGGCGAGCTTGACCTCGACGTGGCGAGTGACTTTCTGCTGGTGGCCTCCACGCTGCTCGAGATCAAGGCGGCCTCCCTCGTGCCCGATGACAGGCCCCAGCGTCAGCTTGATGAGGACGACGAGGATGACCTCGCCAACCTCACCCCCGACGAGGCACGTGAGGTGCTCATCGCCCGCCTAATCGCCTACAAGCAGTTCCGCAACGCCGGCGCGGCCCTCGGCAGTCGCATGGAGGCGGAGGCCCTCATGGAGCCGCGCACGGCGGGCCCTGACCCGGAGTTTCTGGGCCTCATGCCCGACTTCCTCGAGGGCATCACGCTGCGATCGCTCGCGGTCATCTGCGCAGACCTTGACAGCAGGCGCCAGACGGTGTTGCTGGAGGCCGAACACGTGGCGCCGCGGCGCCTGCCCATCGCGCTCACCGTCGCCTCAGTAGACCGCATGACGCGCTCACGGCCCCTCCTCACGTTCTCCGACCTGCTCGACGGTCAGAGCAGCGCCGAGGTCGTGGTCGCCACCTTCCTTGCGGTGCTGGAGCTCTTCAAACGCGGGTCGATTCGGGTGACGCAGTCAGAGGTCTTCGGCGAGATTGACATCGCGCGTGTGGAAGGTGCCCCCGCCTTCGAGCTGGATGACAGCGAGATCACAAGCATTGAGGAGGACGCGTAATGCAGGAACTTGACCGCATTCCCTCGCATTCCCTGAAGGGTGCCCTTGAGGCGCTGTTGCTGGTGTCCACGGATGCCGTTCCGGCAACCGAGTTTGCACGCGAGCTGGGCGTTGCCCCGAGTGAGGCGGCAGATGCCCTGGCCGAGCTCGCCGCCGAGTATGCGGACACCAATCGTGGCTTCCAGTTGCGTGAGGTGTCTGGCGGCTGGCGCCTGTTCACGCACCCGGCCTACCATGACGAGGTGGAGCGCTATGTGCGCGGATGGGACACGCGTCGCCTCTCGCAGGCGGCGCTCGAGACGTTGGCCGTAATCGCGTACCACCAGCCCGTCACGCGCGAGGGCGTCAAGGCCGTGCGCGGCGTCAACTCCGACGGCGTGATCGCCTCGCTTAAGGAGAAGCGCCTCATCCGCGAGGTGGGCCACGAGGCCGACCGCGGAGGCGCGGCGCTCTTTGGCACCACCGCGGTGTTTCTCGAGAAGTTTGGCCTCAAGTCGCTCCGCGAGGTTCCGCCACTCGAAGATTTTGCCCCTGACGAGGAGGCCCGACGCTTCATCCGCGAGCGCCTGAGCGGGCGCTCGATCGGCTCGACGCTGGAGGAGACCGCGGCCGACCTTGACGAAGAGGCGGCGCTCCTGGATGAGGAAGACGGCTACGAGCAGGATGGCGTTGAGAGGCGCTCTTACGACTGGGTGAGCGAGGACCTTGCCGGAGATGACGAAAATGACCGCTGGTAACGCAGGCGAGGAGCGCATCGTGCCCATGCGCCTGCAGCGCTTTCTGGCGCGCGCCGGCGTGGCGAGCCGACGTGGCTCCGAAAACCTCATGACTGCAGGACGCGTTACCGTGAACGGCACGGTGGTGACCGAGCTGGGGAGCAAGGTCGACCCCCTCGTTGACGAGGTCGCGGTTGACGGCAAGGTGGTTCGGCTGAGTGACGGGCATGTCTACCTGATGCTCAACAAGCCGCGGGGATATCTCACCACCATGACCGACCCGTACGGACGCGCCTGCGTGGCCTCCATCGTGCCGGCTGACCGCTATCCTGGCCTATTCCCGGTGGGAAGGCTCGACACCGATACGACGGGGCTTCTGCTGTTCACCACCAACGGAGACCTTGCGCATCATTTGCTGCACCCGTCGACGCATGTGTGGAAGCACTATGTTGCCCTTGTGCGCGGCGTCCCCACGGCAGCGCAGCTCGAGCGTCTGCGCAAGGGCGTCCGCCTTGACGACGGCATGTCCGCGCCGGCCGAGGCGCGCCTTTTGCGTCCCGATGAGGAGGCTGCCCTTCCCGTCATCCCTGAGGGCATGCCGTACGGGCACGCGGTCGTGGGCCTCTCAATCCACGAGGGCAAGAAGCACCAGGTCAAGCGCATGCTCGCGGCGATCGGCCATGAGGTCGTGCGGCTGCATCGGGACGAGTTCGGCCCGCTTGTGCTCTCGGGCGTCCAGCCAGGTTGCTGGCGCCTGCTCACGGACGATGAACGCAAGGCGGTCGAGACCGCCTGATTGGCTGAAACGTTGCTTCGAGCCAAAGCCCAGCCCGAGTGGGGTGGGGTACACTGAACCTAAGGCTTCTACCTGAGGAGGATCGCATGAAGGTTGCCATCGACGGACCGGCTGGTTCGGGAAAGTCCACGGTTGCGAAGGCCATCGCCAAACGCTGCGGGTTCACGCTGCTTGACACCGGTGCGATGTATCGCTCTGCCGCGCTGGCCTGCGTGCAGCGGGGCGTGGCGCTCGACGACTCCGAGGCCGTCGCTGCCGTCGCGCGTGAGATCAGAATCAGCTTCGTCCCGGGAGAGGAGCGCCAGACGGTCCTGCTCGACGGGCAGGACGTCACGGACGCCATCCGTACACCCGAGATTGACAAGGCCGTGACTCCCGTGTCCGCCAACCCGGCTGTCCGCGAGGCTATGGTCCTGCAGCAGCGCGCCATTGGCGAGCAGGGCGACGTCGTGGCGGAGGGACGCGACATCGGCACCGTGGTCTTCCCGGACGCTGAGGTCAAGGTGTTCCTGACGGCAGATCCGGCGGCCCGTGCGCTGCGTCGCGCGGTGCAGCGCGATGGCGGCGATGCCGCAAAGGACGCGACGGCAACGGCCGACGAGAACGCCGTGGCAGAGATCATGGCTGACCTCGTCCGCCGTGACCAGGCGGACTCGACACGTGCCGCCTCTCCGCTTAAGCCGGCCGAGGATGCCGTGCACATCGACTCGTCCGACAAGACCGTTGACGAGGTCGTCGGCCTTATCGTGAAGATGATGGAGGAGGCTCGCTAACGATGCGCGCATTTGCTGGCAATACCTATGACGACTATTACGAGTCCCCAATCGCGGAGTTCCCACTGCCTGCGAGGGCGTTGCTTGCGTTTGCGGCCTGTGTGGTGGGCGCCTTCACGAAGGTGTTTTGGCCGTGGTCCTTTGAGAACAGCGAGAAGCTGTGGGATGACAAACGCGCCCGCGTCATCGTGGGTAACCACGTGTCGATGCACGAGCCGGTGGTGACGCTCATCTCCCTGTGGTTCCACGGCATTCCGTGCCGCCCCATCTACAAGAGCGAGTTTGACAAGGTGCCGCTGGCCAAGTGGTTCTTCTCGCGCATCGGCGCCATCCCCGTGGAGCGTGGCACGGCAGACATCAAGTGTGTACGCCGCGTCGAACGTGCCCTGAAGCGTGGGGAATGCGTGCTCGTGTACCCCGAAGGCACGCGCATCCGTACGGACGACCAGCCAGTAGAGATCCATGGAGGCTTTGCCCTCATGGCCCGCATGGGCAAGGCGCCCGTGCAGCCCACGGCGGTGGTGGGCGCCAGGCAGATTACGGTGCAGGGTACGCCCTTCAAGCGTCTGTTTTGGCGCGTGTACCTGAAGGCTGGCGACTGCATCGAGTTCTCCGAGATGACGGCGACCGGCCGCAAGGCGCAATGCGAGGAGATGGAGCGCGTGGCTATGGAGCGCGTCTATGCGTTGCGTGACGAGCTTCGGGCGGAGCATCCTGGAAAGGTGTAGGAGCCACACGAGGGAGTCTGGCTATGGTGGGTGATCGCATGACAACGATTGAAGTTGCCCGAGAGGCGGGCGCCTGCTACGGCGTCGAGCGTGCGCTGCAGTTGGCAATTGACGCCGCACGCGACGCGGAAGGCCCCGTGCATACCCTTGGGCCGCTCATCCATAACCCCGTGGTGGTGTCAGAGCTTGAGGCTGAGGGTGTCACGGTAGTGGATGACCCTGCTGTGGGCAGAGGTGCCACGCTGCTTCTGCGCACGCACGGCGTGACGCCGGCGGTTGAGGCTGCCGCGCGTAAGAGCGGTGCGGCGGTGCTTGACGCCACGTGCCCCTTCGTGAAGAAGGTGCACCGTGCCATCGAACGTCTGGCCAAAGATGGCTACCAGCCAATCATCGTGGGAGAGGCGGGACATCCCGAGGTGGAGGGCACGCTGGGTCATGCGCCCGAGGCGCTCGTGATCGGCAGTGGTGCCGATCTGGCCTCGGTTGAGGTTGGAAAGCGCGTGGGCGTAGTTGTGCAGACCACCATGGCCAAGTCCGTGCTGGATGAGGTCGTTGTTGCGCTCCTGGGCCGTGCGGATGAGGTGCGCGTGCTCAACACCATCTGCTCGGCAACGAGTGAGCGCCAGAGTGCCGCCGCGGAGCTCGCGGCTCGAGCTGACGTGATGGTGGTCATCGGTGGGCGCAGTTCCGCCAATACCACGCATCTGGCGCAGATCTGCGCTGACGTCTGTGCGTCGACGCACCACATCGAGCGTGCGGACGAGTTGGAACGTGCGTGGTTTGAGGGGGCGCAGCTTGTGGGCGTCACGGCCGGTGCCTCGACGCCGCGCTCGCAGATTGACGAGGTCGTAGAGGCGCTTGGCGCCTTGACGGGCGCCTGCTGAGGCAGCTTGACGAGCGGCAACCCCAGATGGCAGCGAGCCCTACGAAAGAGACGAAGCGTGCAGACTACGCGTCCACGCGTGAACAGGCGGACGGCGCCTGGATCAGCCATGTGGAGGACGGTAGCCCTGCATGGGAGGCTGGCCTCGAGGAGGGCATGCGCATCCTGACGGTCAACGGGGTGGAGTTGCGTGACATCATCGACTGGCGGTGGGAGGCCGATGGCCGCGTTGCCGAGCTTAACGTGTACGTGCCAGAAGACGACGAGGTTTACGAGTGCGTGCTCGAGCGCGAGGCGGGCCAGGACTGGGGCGTCGACTTCACGGATGTGCTCTTCGATGGCATCCGAACCTGTGTGAACGCGTGCCAGTTCTGCTTCATGGCCATGCTTCCTGAGGATGCGCGCGCATCGCTCTCACTGCGCGACGACGACTATCGCCTGTCGTTCTTGCAGGGCAACTTCGTCACGCTCACGAACGTGTCGGACGAGGAGGTCGAGCGCATCATCGAGTGCCGCCTCGAGCCCATGAACGTTTCTTTGCATGCCATATCGCCCGAGGTAAGGCGGTCGCTGATCGGACGGCATGCCCAGCGAGGCATCGACGTGCTGGAGAGACTGCTCGACGCTGGCATCGAGGTCCACGGCCAGATCGTGCTGTGTGCGGGCATCAACGATGGGGAGGAGCTTCATCGCACGCTCGACTGGGTTGAGGCGCATCCGTCGTTCACGTCGCTCGCACTCGTGCCCATGGGCTACACGCGCTATTCCAAGCGCTTCTCTTCATCGTTCTCGGAGGACCAAGAGGCGTCGCGTGCGGTTGTGAAGCTGCTGGAGCCCTATCAGCGTCGCGCTCGGGAGAGGCTCGGGATCACGCGATTCCAACTCTCGGACGAGTTCTACCTGGACGCGGACCTGCCAATCCCCGCTGCGGAGACGTACGATGGCTACCCACAGTTCTATGACGGTATCGGCATGCTGCGGAGCTTTCTCGACGATGCGCACGAGGTGTGCGAGCACAGGCAGGAAGACCTGCGGCTTGTTGCCGAGGCGCTGGCCGCTGGTAACGCGCGTGTGCTCTTCGTGTGTGGTGAGGCGGCCGAGGGAGTCATCGGCGAGTTCTGCTCCGCATGGAAAGCGGCGCTCAGCACAGACGAGCTCAACGTCATCCCGGTTGCCATCCATAACGATTACTACGGTGGTGACGTCAACGTGACGGGCCTCATCGTGAGCTGCGACCTGCTTGCCCAGCTCGACGAGGACCTCACCAACACGGTGGTGGTGCTTCCCGAGGTCATGTTCAACTTTGACCACGTGACGCTCGACGGCGACACACAAGGACACATCGTACGGGAGCTGCAAGCCCGCGGCGCAACCGTCCTCGTTGCGCAGACCAGCCCGCAGGACCTGCTTGACGCCTTGCAGACCCACGTCGCTTCGTGAAAAGGGATTCAGCGCTGGATGACAGTCCTTACCTTAGAGGGTAAGGGCGGAAAGGGAGCGTTGCAGCTCACCCGAGTCGCGCTTAGGGTCAATGTCGTAGCGAATGTAAGGCTCTTTGGGAATCGTGCCATCCGCATTTCTGCGCAGCGCCGCATGGGTGGAGTATGCCTTTGCGATGTAGGCGCGAGCCGTCTCGGGGTTGTCGCAGTGTGCAATGACCTGCAGCAACGTGTCCATCGCAAGCCCAGCGGCGCCCATCGCACGTGAATCCAGGAATGCGGCCCAGAAGGCAAGGCATTCGTCATCAGCGTCGCCACGCGCAAGCTCCTGCATGACGAGTAACTGGAAGCGTCCGCAGAGGGGACGATGCGCCTCCTCGGCAAGCAGGACCAGCTCGCGGTAGCGTGTGGTCGCAAACGCGCGCGCTGCCCACTGGCGAAAGACCTCGTCACGTGGATGGTTCTCTTCCTCAAGCAGGAAGGAGCCATACCCAAGGTCGACGAGCATGGACAGACACTCGAACCCACATGCCGCATCAACAAAGGCCCATGCGTAGCGCTCCTGCATGGCCAGGTCCGCAGAGCCAAAGGCCTTGTGGAGGGTCTCGCTGTCATAGTCGGTGAGCTTCTGGCGCGTTGCCGCGATGCGGCTGACCGCCGCGATGCGCTGTTCGGGCGTGCGCAGCACGCGCCGCTGCCACTCGTCGAAGAGATCGGGCAGCTGATCGTAGGCGGCAAAGGGAATGGGGGTGATGCCGCGCTGCCGCCACTTGGAGAAGTCGTTGGGCTCGGTCTCAAGCACAAAGACGCGGTCCTGCAGCTCTGTCGAGATGGATCGCACGAGGTACTGCACGGGGACGTCGCTCAGGCTGTAGCCCACAAAGAGCACCACGTAGCGCGAGAACATCTTCACCAGGAAGCGGGCCACCCATCCGTCGGAGACGTAGGCGCTGCCATAGTCGGAGTCGACGACGATCATCTCATCGGGATGTGAGACGTCTCCATGCAGGTGGACGATGCCCTTGATGTCGTTTCCCAAGGGGAGCGCCGGGGAGGAGAACGAGCGCAGCGTCATGCCCAGATCGTGCGCCGCCGCCTCGAACCGCAGGTCGTAGTTGGTCGTGACGACGCGCAGCACGCCGCCGTCAAAGAGCTTGAGGATGTTCGCGTGTAGCGTGGAGTACGCGCCAGGACTCATCACCTCGGCGCACGCGTGCTTGACGCGCGCCGTGTCGCCAATGCGCCCAAGGTAGGACTCGTAGCGCTCGTTGCCGCGGCGCTGTGCCACGCCTGGGGCAGGCTTCACGCTCGCCACGAGCTCCCGCACCAGCTCCGTGAAGTCTGGAAGGGGATGGGGCGGCTGCATGGAGACGCCCGCACCGGCAAACACCACAAGCCGGTCCTCTTCGATGGCCTTCGTCAGAACGTCTGGAATCTCGACACCGTGTATCCGCATGTTCACCTCGTTGTCACGCGTTGCTCACCACCATGCTAGCGCACGTCGGCATGGTAAAATGATTACTCATGTTTTCTATGCAGGAGGAGTTGTATGTCCAAACCAATTGTCGCGGTCGTGGGACGCCCCAACGTAGGCAAGTCCACGCTCGTCAATCGCCTTGCGGAGTCTCGCGACGCGATTGTGCATGAGTCGCGTGGCGTCACGCGCGACCGCTCGTATCACACGACCGACTGGAACGGCCGTGAGTTTGTGTTGATCGATACCGGTGGCATCGAGTCCATCAAGTCGAAGGATGTCTTCGCGCCGCGCATCCGCGAGCAGGCGCTTGCGGCCTGCGACGAGGCCGACGTCATCATCTTTGTGGTGGACGGCACCGTGGGCGTTACCGACGAGGACGAGGAGGTCGCACGTGTCGTGCGCAAGGCCGACAAGCCCGCGTTCCTCTGCGTCAACAAGCTCGACAACCCCGAGAACGAGACGGCGCTCTGGGACTTCTGGTCCTTGGGTGTAGGCGAGCCGCGTGCCATCAGCGCAGGCCACGGCCACGGCACCGGAGACCTGTTGGATGACGTGGTGGCGGCCTTCCCGCCCGACACGGGCGAGGAGGACGAGCCTGATGACGACGCCCTCAACGTCGCCATCATCGGGCGACCCAACGTGGGCAAGTCGTCTTTGGCCAACCGCCTCGCCAAGCGCAACCGTTCCATCGTGAGCGACGTGGCCGGAACCACGCGCGACGCCATCGATACCATGATCGAGTGGAAGGGTCAGCGCTTCCGTCTGGTCGACACGGCCGGCATGCGCAAGAAGACGCAGGTGCACGAGGACGTCGAGTACTACAGCCTCGTGCGCGGCCTTGAGGCCATGGACCGTGCCGACGTGTGCCTCCTGGTTGTTGACGCATCGGTGGGAGTCACTGAGCAGGACCAGAAGCTTGTGGGCATGGCAGTTGACCGTGGCTGCGCCCTGGTCATCCTGCTCAACAAGTGGGACCTCATCACCACCGAGGAGCAGCGCAACGACGTGGCCCAGTCGCTCGCGCAACGCATGGGCTTCGCCCCGTGGGCTCCGACGATCAACGTGAGTGCCCTCACGGGTCGCGCGGTGGACAAGGTGCTCGAGGCAGCGGTACGTGTGGCCGAGAACCACGCGCAGCAGATCCCCACGCCGAAGCTCAACCAGCTGCTCACCCAGCTGCGTGAGTCGGGCTATACCGTCACGGACAAGGGGCGTCGTCTCAAGGTGAACTACGGTGCCCAGACGGGGACCAAGCCGCCCGTCTTCACCTTCTGGTGCAATGCGCCGGATCTTGTGAACGACAACTACGAACGCTATCTGGAAAACCGCCTGCGTGAGAACTTCGACCTCTCTGGCACACCCGTCAGGCTGAAGTTCCGTAAGAAGTCGGAGGACTAGGATGGATGCCTTCCTTGTAATGCTTGCTGCGTGTCTGGTCGGGTCATTTGCCCTGTGTGGCGTTCCGTTTGGGCTCATCATTGCGCAGCGCATGAGTGGCGTGGACGTGCGCGAGGTGGGCTCTGGCAACATCGGCATGACGAACGTGGCCCGCTCCGCTGGAGGCTCTGCGGCTGCGCTCACGTTTGCGTGCGATGTGGGCAAGGGAACGCTCAGCGTGGCGGTGAGCCGCCTACTCATGGGGCTGGTGCTGCCGGAAGGCATGTCGTTTGATGTCACGGCGCCTGGGTTTGCGGCATTGACGCTCGTGTATGCGTGCTGCGTGCTCGGCCACGTGTTTAGCCCGTATCTGGGCTTCCATGGCGGGAAGGGCATCTCCGTGGGCTTTGGCGCGGCGCTCGCGCTGCACTGGCCGATGGCGCTTGTGCTGCTGGCGTGCTTCGTCGTGCTTGCGCTTCCTACGCGCTATGTCTCGGCTGGCTCGCTCGCGGCAGCCATCCTGATGCCCGTGCAGGCCCTCTTCCTGTGGCATTTCACGCCTTGGGCCGCGGCGCCCATCTGCATAGCCAGCGCGGTAGTGGTCTGGGCGCATCGTGGCAACGTCGTGAAGCTCCTCCATGGTGAAGAGAACCGCTTCAGCGTGAAGTCGGGTGACGGTAAGGGTCGGCGTCGTCGCGTCGCACCTACCCAGCGCCGGGATGGAGAGTAGCGTGTCGCACAAGATTGCCGTCATCGGCTCGGGCACATGGGGAACGGCTGCCTGCGGCCTTCTGGCACCGCATGTCGACGAGGTGATGCTCTATGCGCGCCGCGAGAGTGTGGCGCAGGGCATCTGCGAGACGCATCGTAATCCCCAGCACTTGCCAAATCTGCAGCTCCCGCATAACGTGCGTGCGACGTCTTCGCTGGAGGAGGCCTTTGCCGGGGCAACCGAGGCGGTATGGGCCGTACCCTCTGCCTTCCTTCGAAGCACCTGTGTGCAGGCACGTCCGTACGTTGATCCAAACCTCCCGATGCTCGTGCTGACCAAGGGCATCGAGCCAGGCACCGGCCTTCTGATGGTTGACCTCGTGGGCGAGGTGTTGGGCAACAACGCGCGCATCGCCGCCCTCTCTGGCCCCAACCATGCGGAGGAGATTGCCGAGGGCAAGGTCTCTGCCGCTGTCATAGCCGCCTCTGACGAGGCTATTGCCGAGCGTTTCCAGCGTTTGTTCGTCAGTACTGCGTTTCGCGCCTATGCCACGAGCGACCTCGTGGGCGTTGAGGTGTGCGGCGCCGCGAAGAACGTCATCGCCATTGCGGCGGGCATGACGATGGGCCTTGACGCTGGTGACAACACGCTTGCCGTGCTCATGACGCGCGGACTCGCTGAGATCGGCCGGATCGCAGCTGCCTGCGGCGGTGACCCGCTGACCTGCATGGGGTTGGCGGGCATGGGAGACCTCGTGGTCACCTGCACATCGCGGCATTCGCGCAACCGCGCGTTTGGCATCGCTTTTGCGTCAGGCGAATCGCTCGCTAGCTACGAGCAGAGAACCGGCATGGTGGTCGAGGGCGCACAGGCCGCTCTCTCCGTATGGGAGCTCGCGCATAAGCTTGGCGTCGAGGCGCCCATCACGGAGGCTGTCCATGCGGTGCTCTACGAGTCGCAAGGGCTCGAGGAGGCCATCGACGGGCTCTTGGGCCGTCGTCCGCACGAGGAGTTCTACGGAATGGAGCAATAACAGGACTATGGCGTTTTGCGCCCGTGCGCTGGGCTGCACACGGGCTTTGGTACCATGTTCTGTGCATCAAGTGCTTCGCTTAACAGAATAGGGGAGAGATGCCCATGCATGAAGATGTGATGATAGCGCCCTCAATACTCGGAGCTGACTTCCTACACCTTGGGGCTGAGCTGGAGAGCATCGCCAACGCCGACTTCATCCACTGTGACGTCATGGACGGCTGCTTCGTCCCCAACCTGTCGTTTGGCCCAGGCATCATCTCACAGATTGCCTCCGCGACTGACGTGCCGCTTGATGTCCACCTGATGATCGACAATCCCGACGCGGAGGCCGTCCGCTACGTCAAGGCGGGCGCAGATATGGTGACCTTCCACATGGAGGCCGCGCGCCACGCGCATCGCACGCTGTATGCCATCAAGGAGGCTGGGGCACGCGCTGGTGTGGTGCTGAACCCAGCTACCCCTGTGGTCGCGCTTGACTCAATCATCGAGGACGTCGACATGGTGCTCATCATGTCGGTGAATCCGGGCTTTGGTGGGCAGAAGTTCATCGAGACCGCGTATCGCAAGCTGCGTCAGCTGCAGGCCCTCTGTTTTGAGCGGGGCGTGAGCCCACTCGTGGAGATTGACGGTGGCATTACTGACGCGAACGTCGAATCTGTGGTTGCGGCGGGCGCCAACGTCATCGTCGCTGGAAGCTGCGTCTTCAACGCGCCAGATCACGCGGCCATGGTCGAACGCCTGCGCGAACTCGGCCGCCAGGGGCTTGGCGGGAGGCTCTAGGATGGCGCAGGAGCGTCTTTACCTCGATTACGCCGCCTCTGCCCCGGCATGCGAGGCCTCGCTTGCTGCGGAACGCGCCTACGAGGACGCGCCATACGCGGGAGCCAACCCGAACTCGCTGCACACGATGGGTCGTCAGGCCGCGCGTGCGCTTGACGGTGCGCGAACCGACCTTGCGCGCGCCTTGGGCGGGAAGTTCCGCCCGTCAGACGTGACGTTCACCTCGGGCGGTACGGAATCGAACAACCTCGCCCTGTGGGGGCTTGCGGAAGGTGCGCGCGGCAAGGCTAGGCGGCGTACGCGCGTGGTGCTCTCCGCCATCGAGCACGACTCGGTGCTCGACGTTGCCCCCAGCCTGCGTGACCGTGGCTTTGAGGTGGTCTTCGCCCCGGCTAACCGCGAGGGTGTGGTGACGGCGGAGGCCGTGGAGAGCTTCATGGGGCCCGATGTGGCGCTCGTGTCGGTGATGAGCGCAAACAACGAGACGGGCATCGTGCAGCCCATAGGTGCGATTGCCAAGGTGGTGCACGCGGCCGGAGCGCTCATGCATACTGACGCCGTTCAGGCGTTTGGACGCATCAAGCTGCAGCTGTCTGACGTGGACGCCGTGAGCATCGCCGCCCACAAGATCGGCGGGCCGGTGGGCGTGGGTGCCTTGGCCGTGCGAAACCGTGTGCCGCTGCGCCCTCAGAGCTTTGGTGGCGGTCAGGAGCAGGGACGTCGCGCGGGCACGCAGGATGTGCGCGGGGCGCTCGCTTTTGCGGCGGCAGCCGCGGCGTGCGCCAAAAGGCTCGACGAGAATGCCGAGCTGGTTGCCGCGCGCGCTCAGAGGCTTCAGGAGCGCCTGTGCGCGCCTGGGACGGGTATTCACGCAACCGTGGACGTTCCTTACGGAGCAGGCCGCCTGCCGGGCCTTGTGTCGCTTCTTGTGGATAAGCTCGACTCGGAGACGCTGGTCCTGAAGCTGGACGAGGCGGGCTTTGAGGTCTCGGCTGGATCTGCGTGCTCTAGCGGAAGCCTCGACCCGAGCCATGTCCTGCTTGCCATGGGGATACCGCGCAACGTGGCGTTCAATTCGCTGCGAGTGAGCTTTGACGAGCGTGTGGACGAGGAAGCGTTGATGCGTTTTGCTGATGCACTGCTGCGGCTGGCTGCCGCAGAGGGATAAGGGAGGAAGACATGTCAGATGCCAGTAGCCTGCTGCGGCTTCAGGAGGTTGACCTGCAGCTCATGCGGTTGCGCAAGACCCTTTCGGCGATGCCGCAGCAGGAGAAGCTGCGTGCCATCTCCATGGCCAAGAAGAAGTTGGCAAGCCAGCTGATGCAGATCGTGGGCCAGCGCAAGGACGCCGAGACCGAGATTGCCGACAACGAGGCTGACCACGCCAAGATCGTGGGCCTGACTGCAGAGGTGCGCGCGCAGGTCAACGAGCGCGTGCAGGGCTATCGACAGATTCAGGACCTCGAGACGCAGCTCACGGCGCTTGCGAAGCGTCAGGAGAAGCTTGAGTACGTACGTCTCGAGATGGAAGAGCGCTACGAGCGCCTGCAGAAGGCCGAGCGCAACGCCCGTGAGCTCGGCACTAGACTCATTGAGGAAGAGAAGGCGCAGATCGATTCCTACGAGAAGAGCACGGCCGACCTGCAGGCGCAGGTACGTGTGCTGGAGCAGGAGCGCACGGCGTTGCGCAACAGTTTGCCCGCGAACGTGGTGGAGGACTACGACGTCGCGGTGAAGCGCTTCGGTGGGCTCGCGGTGGAGTCATTGAGCTCCAACGTGCCCACTACGTGCCGCGTCAAGCTGCAGCCCGCCATCTTCCAGAAGCTGCAGAAGGGCCCGCGCATCACGGAGTGCCCGTATTGCCATCGCATGCTGGTGGTTTTGGAGGTCGGCGCATGAGCGAGACGGCTGCCAAGAAGGTGTTGCTCGGGGTATCGGGCGGCATCGCTGCATACAAGGCATGTGAGGTGCTGCGCGGCCTGCAGAAAGCAGGTTGCGACGTGCGCGTCATGATGACCGAAGACGCAACGCGGTTTGTGGGCGAGGTCACCTTCGAAGCGCTCTCGGGCCATGCGGTGGCGACGAGCCTCTACGGTTTCAAGGAGTCGAGCATTCCGCACATCATGCTCTCCGAGTGGGCAGACCTCATCGTGGTTGTTCCTGCGACCGGTAACGTCATGGCCAAGATGGTTGCCGGACTGGCTGACGACCTCATGTCTGCGACGCTTCTGGCGGCTGCGAGCCCCGTGCTGGTTGCCCCGGCCATGAACGTGAGGATGTGGACGAACCCTGCCACGCAGGCAAACCTGGAGACGCTGCGGCAGCGTGGCGTGCAGTTCGTGATGCCCACCGAGGGACGCCTTGCGTGTGGCGACGTGGGAACGGGCAAACTCGCCGATGTGGATGACATCGTGAGCGCGGCGCTCGCCCTACTTGAGGGTTCAGCGGTGCCTCAGGCTGTGGTTAAGGATGAGGCTGCGAAGGTCCAGACCGTTGAGGTTGAGGGTACTCCGCTGGGCATATTGGAGGCGCTCAGGGCTGCTGCCGCCGCCTCAGGAGGCGCCATCGTGGTGGAGGAGCCAGTCCGCGACCTTGAAGGCTGGAACTTCCTCATCACAGCGGGTCCGACGCACGAGGCAATCGACCCAGTGCGCTTCATCGCCAACGCCTCCACGGGAAAGATGGGCTACACCATCGCCCGCCGCGCCGCCGAGCGCGGGGCCCACGTCACCATCGTCTCTGGTCCTGTGTCGATACCTGCGCCTGACGGTGTCGAGGTGGTTCGGGTGACTTCGGCTGCCGAGATGTACGACGCCGCCACGAGTCGCTTTGGGCATGGCGTGGATTGCGCCATCTGCACGGCGGCGGTTGCCGATTACACCCCCAAGCGTCCGGCCGACCACAAGCTCAAGAAGGGCATTGAGCGGATTGACGTGATCGAGCTGGTTGAAACGAAGGACATCCTTGCCGCCCTGTCCGCCGCGAAGGGGTCGGGTCAGGTTGTCGTGGGCTTTGCGGCCGAGACGAACGACCTCATCGCCTACGCGCAGGCAAAGCTCGCCAAAAAGGGCTGCGACCTCATCGTGGCAAACGACGTGTCGCGGGCTGACTCCACGTTTGGGGCGGATACGAGCCGTATCTCGTTCGTGTCTGCCGACGGCGTCGAGAACCTTGACACCATGCCGCTCGAGCAGGTTGCGGACGCCATCCTCGACCGCGTGTGCACCATCATGGTCGCGTAGGGTTTACTCAAGCGAGTCGACGCGACCGATACGTTACCGCTCACCAAAAGCTTGGCGGCCCGGGACTGATGTCCCGGGCCGCCATTTGTGCGTCGCTAGTAGGCTCCACCGCCGCCACCACCGCCGCCACCTCCGCCACCGGAGGAGGCACCGCCGCCGGAGCCGCTCGAGCTCGCGGCACTTGAGGCCGACGAGAACCCGCTCGACACGGCGCTGGCCACCGAGTGGCTTCCCATGCTCGGGTCGCACCACATCATGGTGTGCGCGAAGCGGGTGTCATCGGCAACCTGCGGCGCGGCGAGGCGCAGCTGCTCGATGACACGGTCTGACACGCCGAGCATGACGGCCATGACGAGGAGTCGGTTCCAGAGGACCACGTCGGTGGGGACCGCCTCCTCAAGCTTGGTGAAGTCCTTGAACCAACGCTTCAGCGCGTCGAGCCTTGCCTTCACCTCTACGGCCTCGGCAGAACGGGAGGGAAGCGACACAATGGTGACGAAGCTGACCAACAACACGGTGAAGAGCACGCCGCCGGGGATGACGACGTGCCAGAACCGCCCGACCATATGCAGGCTCTCGCCAAAGAGGAAGAGGTGCGCCACAGTTGCGAAGATGACTAGGAGGTCTATCGCGCCGACGATGAGCAGAGACTTGGGCATATCGGCAGACGCGTCGACATCGAGGCCGCGCTTCGTGACCTGCTCTTCCACCACGTCCTTCCACGCCTCGAGCTTGCGCTCGTAAATTTCCTCGTCATGCCGTGCCACACGGGCGAAGTCGGACATGAGAACCGTGTTCTTCGGGCGCTCGTTGCCGTCGGAGAAGCTGCGTGCGCGCTCGCCGACATATCCAAAGACGAAGTCGAGGGTCGCTTGATCAATGGGGTCGGTGACCTTTGCCGCGCACTCTGGCACGAGGATGAGGCGCCAGTCCTCCTCTTCCTTGGGGGAGCGAGCCAAGCGCTTCTTGTAATAGACCGCCTTCTCGAGCTTGATGACACCTTGGTCAGAGAGCTGCATGAGGGTTGCCGTGAAGTCCGGGCCCGCGCCTGCCGCACCAGTAGCAACGTAGTGGAGTACGGCGGGATGGTCGTTGGTGGGGACGTCGCGGAAGTACTTGTCATCAAACGTGGCACGGTGCGAGCGGCGGTAGGACAGGTATGCCCAACCAGCGATAGCTGCCGTAATGAGCGAGAGCGCCGTCAAGCCCCATTGCTCGACGGTAGCGAGAAGGCGCGCTCGACCGGTACGGGCGTTGGTGGCGTCTGCCCAACCTGCCTCCTCGGACAGGATGGCGTCAAGGTGACCCTCAGAATCCTGCGGCGCGTCGGAAATCCATGTGGTGGGGAACGCAGCGCGCACCTCGCCAAATTGACCCTCGGGCACGTGCCCCATGGCGATGTTTATGGTTCCGGGGTCGCCCTCGGCAAGATCGTCCCAAGTGGGAACGACGCCTGAGGGCACCTCGATCGTGCCGATGGCGGAGCGGTTATGCAGCCAGCCGCGGAGGTTCTCACCAGCCGTGACCTGCGTGCCTTCCGGAGCGCCTTCGAAGTAGACCGTGCAGCGCACGTTTGCGGAGGAACGATCCCAACGGTCTCCCACAAACTTCCAGTACAGCTCACCGGTGTCTTGCCAGCTCTTCACCACACCCGTAACGATATATGAGACGTAGAACGTGCGTGAGGTGTCTTCGGCCTCGAAGTGAACGTCCACACGAGTCGAGTCCCTCTCTTCGCGTATAGCCCAGGTTCCCGCCGAGTGGTCGTCAAAGTCACCTTGGACATACGGCACGAGCGAGCCGTCTGAGACCTCACCTGCACTCTGGATTTGATACGAGATGTCCCCAAGCGTGCCGCCACGCTTGTCAAGCTCCCAGTAAAAGCCGTGGAACGTGCCGTCGAAGGCAACGGTGCGCACTTCGGTAACGTACAGGGAGCCATCGGGGCTGACGGTGGCACCGATAGAGGTCGCCGTAAGGTCATAGTCATCCGCACGCGCAGGGGTTGGCAGGCAGAGGACAAGGAACAGCGCGCAGACAAGCGCCGTAACGACGTGCCGCAGTCGTGTCATGGGGGCTCCTTTCGTGAGTAGGCTAGCTCGATTGTAGCGTTGACGCATGCGCTCGGCGTCCACGCCATGCATGATAAGATGTGTGCTTGCTGAACGACGAGAGAAAAGGGTGGGGATTGCCCATGACAAGCAAGCGCCTTACGGTGGGGTGTCACCTCTCCACGAGCGATGGCTATGCCGCGATGGGCTCCACGGCCGTCTCGATTGATGCCACCACGTTCGCGTTCTTTACGCTTAACCCGCGTGGCGGCAACGCCAAGGCACTTGACCCAGCGGACGTGGCGGCGCTGCGCGACACACTCGAGACCGAGGGGTTTGGCAAGCTGGTTGCCCACGCCCCCTACACGATGAACCTGTGCTCGGCAAAGGCTGAGACTATCGACTTCGCGCGCCGTGCGATGGCGGGAGACCTCGAGCGTATGGAGGCGCTTCCAGGCAACTACTACAATTTCCACCCCGGGAGCCATGTGAAGCAGGGTGCAGACGTCGGCATCGAGCTCATCTGCGCAGGGTTGAACGAGGTTTTGGTGCCTGGGCAGGCTACCATCGTGCTGCTGGAGACGATGGCGGGCAAGGGAAGCGAAGTGGGGCGTACCTTTGAGGAACTCGCGCGCATTCTTGATGGAGTGCAGCACGACGAGCTCATGGGTGTGTGCCTCGACACCTGCCATGTCTGGGATGGCGGCTACGACGTGGTCGGCGCGCTCGACCAGGTACTCGACGAGTTTGACCAGGTGGTGGGGCTTGAGCGCCTCAAGGCTCTGCACCTCAATGACTCAAAGAACCCGTTGGGCTCCCACAAGGATCGCCATGCATGTCTGGGTGAGGGGCATCTGGGACTGGAAGCGTTCCGTCAGATTGTCAACCACCCGGCATTGAGGGGGCTGCCCATGATCCTGGAGACGCCTGGCGGCATGGAGGGCTATGAGCGTGAGATTGCGCTCCTGCGATCGTTTGCTGGTGAGAAACCGCGTGAGAGCGTCTCTCGCGCAGAGGAAGTAGGTGCATAGTGGGAATCCTCATCGGATGTGAGCGCGTAAGCCACGAGTGGCCGGGCAAGCCGGTCTTGGTGGAACAGTCCTTTGGGGTAAACGAAGGCGATCGTATCGGCATCGTGGGACGCAACGGCGACGGCAAGTCGACGCTCTTGCGCGTGCTCTCTGGCGAGCTGGTACCCGACGGGGGGACCATCACCTATCGAGGCGGCATAACCGTGGGCACGCTTGGCCAAGACGACCACTTCTCTGACGATGAGACCGTCGCGCACGCCGTGGTGGGCGACGTGCCGGAATACGTGTGGGCATCCGACGCTGCGACCAGAGCGATCATCGAGCGCTTGGTGGGGGATGTGCCCTGGAATGCCCGTATTGGCGAGCTCTCGGGCGGCCAGAGAAGGCGTTGCGACCTTGCACGCGTCCTCGTTGGCTCGTGGGACGTCCTTCTGATGGACGAGCCCACCAACCACCTCGACCTCTCGGCAATCACGTGGCTGGCGGAGCACCTTAAGCGGAGGTTCCAGCCGGGCATGGGAGCACTTTTGCTGGTCACCCACGACCGATGGTTCCTCGACGAGGTATGCCTGAGCATGTGGGAAGTGCACGACGGCATAATTGACCCATTTGAGGGCGGCTATTCGGCCTATATCCAACAGCGCGTCGAGCGCGAGCGGCAGCAGGCGGTCATAGAGGAGCGCCGACAGAACACCCTGCGCAAGGAGCTCAACTGGCTTGCCCATGGAGCGAAGGCACGCACGAGCAAACCGCGCTTTCGTGTGGAGGCGGCACGCGCGCTCATCGCCAACGACCCGCCGCTGCGCAACTCCATCGAGCTGAAGCGCATGGCCGTGAGTCGCCTCGGCAAGCAGGTCATCGAGATGAAGGACGTCTCGGTGCGCTACGGAGACCAGGAGGTGCTGAGCGGCATCTCGTGGCTCATCGGCCCCGGTGACCGCTACGGCATTCTGGGTGAGAACGGCGCTGGCAAGTCAACGCTGCTCAAGACCATGACGGGGAAGCTTCTGCCGTCGGCGGGATACGTGAAGATCGGCAAGTCCGTTAAGTTCGGCTTCATGTCGCAGCAGCTCGAGTCTTTGGGAGAGCGGGACGAGTGGCGCGTCTCGGAGCTTCTGGGAACGTTCAAGCGTCGCTATGTGGTGGACGGAAAGGAGCAGTCGCCTGAGCAGTTGCTGGAACGTATGGGCTTTGAGCGGCGGGACTTCCCAACGTTTATCAAGTCGCTTTCGGGTGGACAGCGAAGGCGTTTGGCCTTGATGTGCGTCCTCATGAGCGAGCCCAACGTGTTGGTGCTCGACGAGCCCGGCAATGATCTTGATACTGACATGCTTGCCGTCATGGAGGACCTACTGGACACCTGGCCAGGCACGCTGCTGCTGGTAAGTCATGACCGCTATCTTATGGAGCGCGTGACCGATGATCAGTTTGCCCTGCTTGATGGTCACTTGAGGCATGTGCCTGGTGGTGTCGACGAGTATCTTGACCTGCTGAAACAGCAAAACACTCAAGCTGCGCTTGAGAATAGCGTAAAAGTCTCAAGCTCTACTGAAGCTTCTCGTACTCAACTAAGTTTCGACAATGTAGAAAAAGTATCAAGTAGGTTGACAAACGCGGAGCGTCGTGAGTTGAAGAAACGCTTTGACGCCATCACGAGAAAGCTCGACAAGCTGAGCGACGAACCAGATCGGCTGCGCACCGAGTTGAGCCAGACTGACGCGTCCGACTATCAGGCGCTCCTTGCCAAGCAGGCGGAGATCGATGCGATGGAAGCCGAGATTGCAGACTTGGAGACGGAGTGGCTGGAACTCTCTGAGCGGCTCGGAGAGTGAGCGGGACTGTTTTGCCGGTCGAACGGCCGCTCAGTTAACAGAGCGTATCCACTCGCCTAACGGGGTTTCTATGATGTTTGCTTACCTTTTAGGCTTTATGTAGCTGTGACGAGCTATTTGCTTTGCCCTACGAAAGCCGATAGAGAGGTGCTTGCCATGGGAACGATTGACGAGAAGAACGATCTTGACCTTCAGAGCGCTTTGATAGATGACAGCGCTCCGTTGGAAGACGAGGCGGTGACTCTTGAGGATACCGTTGCGGCAGCTGCAGAGCCGGCTGTAGAAGCCGTTGAGGGCCTTGAGATGATGACCATCGTCGTGGAGGAAGACGCTGGCCCTTCAGAGGAGCCAGAAGCTGAAGTGGAACCAGCGGCTGAGGAGCCCGCTGAAGCAGAGGAGCCCGCTGAAGCAGAGGAGCCCGCGGAAGAGGCTGTCTCAGAGGCCGTCGATGAGGCTGCGGAGGAACTGCAGGATGCGACCATCGTTATGCCAGAGCCCGATCCTGCTCCAGAGCCCGATCCCCTTTCGGAGCCCGAACCTGCACCCATGCCCGAGCCTGAGCCACCAGCGCAGCCGCCGACACCACAGGCAGCCGCAAGCGTCCCTGAGGCAGCGCCCTCAAAGCTTGGCGGCCTGAAGTCCAAGGTCAAGCCGTGGATGCTGGGGCTCGTTGCCGTGGCCATCGTGGCGGCTGTCGTTGGCGTGCATTTCTCAAACCTTTCAAAGAAGTACGCCGAGGCCGGTGCGGAGTTTGATCGCGGGAACTATGCAACTGCGGCTCAGATGTACCAGGAGCTTGGCAAGTACAAGGACTCGGCGGAGCTGTACGAATCCGCTACGCTGTGGGCGCTTGCCGAGGCGGCTGAGGATGCGGCGGGCACTGACCCCGCCAAGTGGATCAAGGCTGCGGAAGCCTATGACGCCATCGAGCTCAACCTCGTGGCAAGTGCGAGTGCCGAGCGTTGTCGCAATACGTCCACCTACTATGAGGCTATGAAGCTTCTTGATGGCGACGGCATAAACAAGGCCTCAAACCTCAAGCAGGCAATGGAGCTTCTCGAGACATGCAACGGGGTCCTCGATTCCGACGTGCAGATCAACCGCTGCGAAAATGGGCTTACCTACCTCAACGCCAAGAAGCTTATGGCAGACGGAAAGTGGGACAAGGCCGCGGAAGCCTTTGACTCAATCGTCGAAAGCGACTACACGGACGCCGCATCGCTTCGCAGGGAATGCCTGGATCACGCTGCCTACGATGAAGCTGAGGCACTGTACTCTTCGAAGCATTACTACGACGCGTATAAGAAGTTTAATGAGCTCGAATGGCAGATGGAGGATGCCTCATACGATTGGCTGCCTGATCTTGGCAAGCGCGCTGATGCCTGCAAGTACTCCACGCCTGAGAACAGCGTGATGTACCGCAACAACAACTATGGCGATGGGTGCGAGCTCACCATCGACAACACGGGCTTCATGAACGCCTTCTACAAGCTGTATTTTGGCGACGAGCTCATCACCTCGGTGTTCGTGCGTGAGGATAGCTCCTTCACCTTCATGCTCCCGTCAGGAACGTATCGCATGAAGAAGGCCTACGGCAACGAGTGGTGGGGACAGGATGACATGTTCGGTGACGAGGGCAGCTACTATGAGTGCTCCTTTGGCGGAGCTGACGAGGTCACCTTGGAGTACAACAACGGCTACATGATTTCAACGGGCGGAGAGGGCACCGGCATCGGCACGAGCTACGCTGACCGCGGCTCCTTCTAACGTCTCGTCGCGCAGGGCGGAAAAGGGCGCCTCTCTCAGAGAGGCGCCCTTCCTTTTGATGCGATGACGCGTTCTCAGGCGTGTTTACCGTGCCTACGCAGAACGGGGGAACGTGAGCGTGAAGCGCGTGCCCACACCCTCGCGGGAGAGCACCTCGATGGTGCCATTGTGTGCGTCCACGATCCACTTGGCGATGGAGAGGCCCAGTCCTGAGCCCTCGGCGCTCTCGGCACGCGCGCCTTCGGAACGATAGAAGCGCTCGAAGACGTGGGCGGCCTCATCCTCGGTCATGCCGATGCCCTCATCCTGTACCGTGCACGACACGCTGTCCGCACCAGCCGTGGCACCAAGGCGGATGGTGGTGCCAGCGGGGGAGTAACGCTGCGCGTTGGAGACGATGATGCGCAGTGCCTGCTTCACCATCGCAAGGTCACCAGAGAAGGCGTACCGGGCGTCAAGCGTGTCCTCTTCGGTCAACGCGCATACGTAGGTGTGGTCCTCGTCGATCATGCACGACTCGTCCCACACCTCACAGACGATGTCCGCCAAGTTGAGGTTGATGCGCTGTAGGGTGTTTCTTCCCGAGTCGCCGCGCGCGAGGAACAGCAGCTGCTCGACGAGCTCCTGCATATGCTCGGACTCGCTCTTCAACGCCTCGATGGACTCATGCAGCACCTCTTCGTCGGAGGTACCCCAGCGGTCAAGCATGTTCACGTAGCCCTGGATGACCGCGATGGGCGTACGCAGCTCATGGCTCGCGTCAGACACGAATCGCATCTGCTGAAGCTTGGCTTCCTGCATCTGGCGCAGCAGGCCGTTGAGCGCAACCTCGATGGAGCGCAGGTCTTGGTCTCCGGTCGTGACGGTGGGGGAGTCAACGGACGCCCTCGCGATTGCCTGCTCGAGGGTTGCCATCTTGTCGGCGCTCATGTCGCCCATCATGGGATCAAACACGCCGGCGTTTCCCAGGCTGTCGGCCATGACGGCGAGGTCGTTCAGCGGCTGAAGCTGACGACGCACCCGGCGCGTGTCTGAGAAGAAGTCCACGATGTCGAGCGCTTGGTAGACCACGGCGGCAATCGCGTAGGGAAGGATGACCCTCAGATACGGCTCAACCGCAAAGTAGTAGGGCCGGCCGTCGCCACCATCGATACGGTACATCCAAGTTGAGACATCGGCGCTCGAGCCCTGAAAGCCCCAGTTCATAGGGTTGATGACACGGATTCCGTACTTCTCAATCTCTATGCCATCCAATGCGCTGGTCGGAAGCTGCGAGGCGCAGTGCCACGTGAAGATTGCGGCCACAAACGCGACGAGCAGCACGTCAAAGCAGAGCCAGCTCAGCACCTTGCGCCACCAGAAGCTCCACGTGATGGAGCGGGCGATTGAGGCGGTCGGCCGCAGCCGCGATGAGCGCAGACTCGTACCTTGAACGTTACCCTTCTCTGATGACATAGCCCACACCCCTCACAGTAGAGATGAGCTTGATGCCGTAGCGGTCATCAATCTTCGAGCGCAGGTGTCGGATGTACACGTCGATGATGTTGGTCTCGCCCACAAAGTCATAGCCGCAGGCAAGCTGGGCAAGACGCTCACGAGACATCACGATGTTGAGGTTCTCGAGCAAAGCCTTCAGAACCTCGAACTCTCGATTGGTGAGCTCGACAGGCTCACCCTCAACCAGAACCTCGTGACGTTCAACGTCAAGTTGAACCCCCTTCGCCGCGAGGATGTGATGCGCGGGCTGTGGGGCAACAGCTGGCGTGGCAGGCTCGGCCACGGGCTGCGACACCTCGCGACGCTTCAGCGCAACCCGGATGCGGGCGAGCAACTCCTCTATGGCAAAGGGTTTGGTTATGTAATCATCCGCACCGGCATCAAGGCCGGCAACCTTGTCCATCACGGCGTCGCGCGCCGTGAGCAAGATCACGGGCACGTCCTTCTCGCGACGGATACGTCGCAGCACCTCCATGCCATTGAGCTGCGGCAACAGGATATCGAGCAAGATCAGGTCGTAGTCATTGGAGAGCGCCACGTCCACAGCATCCCGACCGTTGTCTACCTTGTCCACCTCGTAGCCCTCGTGGGTGAGCTCAAGCTCGACAAAGCGCGCGATCTTTGCCTCGTCCTCCACTACCAGAATCTTGGTCATCCTGCTCGCCTCTCATACCGAGGGCGGCGCCGTAGCGCCGCCCCTCACGTACCTGTTACTCGTTGTCGTTCTTGAAGTCCTTGCGGATGCCATCCGCGACGTTGGCCGCCTTGTCCATGACGTCGTTCACGTCAACCGTGACGGGGCTCGCACCCTCGATGCGATACCTGAACCCAAGGAAGAGGCCAATCACCAGCAGCCAGAGCGAGGCGCCCCAAGCCAAAAGCCCGATGACCACAAAGATGACCGGCATGGACAGGACGCGGTCGCCGTTGCGATCCACGATGAACGTCATGTCAATACCAGCGCGCAGCACGGCCTTGACCTGCGCGCAGAAACGGCCCCACACCTCGCCGAACCTGCTCTTCTTGCTCTGCTCGTGATACTCGCTCTGAGCCTGGGCCATCTCGGGAGAGACGGGGCCATTTTGCTCTGGAGCGGTGCTGTAGCTTGCGGTGCGGCTGTCCTGGGCCTTGCCCTCGCGCTCAAGTGCCACGATGGCGTCCAGCACGTCGTAGTCATGTGCCTCAAGGGCGTTCTTGGCTTCCTCGTAAGAAACGCCGCACTTCTCGCGGACGAGTTCTACCTTCTCAAGCTTTTCCATGATGCGTTCCTTTCTGCCTGTTGCTGAGGCAATACCATCTGACAACAAGCATGATGCGGTTCAAAGATTAACCGAATGTAGGGCGAAGATTAATGTTGGATGAGAGAATTGCCTGACGTGTTTCCCAAATGCGCAAGGTTCCGTCATTATGCCCTGTAGTACAACATTTCAGGATTCTGTTTGCACGGTAGTGAACACATTGCTGAGACAACGAGGAGCGTCCATGTCATTCTTGATGACTCCGTATCGTGAGCCAGACTATTCCATCGAGCCGCTGGCCAGCGCGCCAGACGCGCGATTCGTGACGGTTGAGCGCGAAGGCGTAGCTCCACGCGGCTTTCACAGCACCTCGATGCACCCGGAGTACTTCAAGGTGGACGGCATCTGGATGCTCGCGCCGGACATGATGATGGATGACGTGGTTCGCCTCAACGCCGACGGAACGCTCGAGGTGCTTCCGGCGCGCGAACTCAAGGTTGGTGACCTTGTCGCAGTAGGGCGACAGGAGCGTGGCGAGGAAGGTATCCTCGTGTGGTCGGACGGTTTTGCCCCGGCAGGGCAAGGCGCGGAGGACCAGTTTGCCTTCCGTCAGGGACGAAGCCGCGAGACCTCCTACGCACGCGACTACGACCAGCTGGTTGAGCTCCTCACCTACGAACGCGATCACGGCAACATCCTGTGGGTCGCGGGGCCGGCCTTCACGTTTGACAGCGAGGCTCGCGCGGCCATGAGTGCCGTCATCGACGCCGGCTACGCCCACGGCCTCATGGGTGGCAACGCCCTTGCGACGCACGACCTTGAAGGCGCGCTTCTGCACACGGCGCTTGGCCAGGACATCTATACGCAGGTGTCGCAGCCTGGCGGGCATTACAACCACATGGACGTCATCAACGAGGTGCGCCGCTCCGGATCCATCAGGCAGTTCATCGCTGACAACGGGCTTGATGACGGCATCATGTGCGCGCTCGAGCGCCGCGGCGTGCCGTACGTGCTCGCTGGCTCCATACGTGATGACGGCCCTCTGCCCGAGGTCATCGGGGATGCCTACGCCTCGCAAGACGCCATGCACGGTCTCATCAAGGACGCTACGACCATCATCTGCATGGCAACCATGCTCCATTCCATAGCGACGGGCAACATGGCACCGTCCTATCACGTGCAAGAAGACGGTTCAGTGCGCCCCGTGATGTTCTATGCCGTGGATGCCACCGAGTTTGCGGTCAACAAGCTGCGCGACCGTGGGTCGCTCTCGGCAACCACCATCGTGGCCAACGCCCACGACTTCATCACGCGCCTCGCGCGTGGCCTCGGCCTTTCGTGGTAACAGTGCGTCCCGGGGGCTACCCCCAAGACGCACCAGTGCGTCTTGGGGGTAGCCCCCGGGACGCACTCACGTTACGAGGAGAGCACGCCGGAGCCGTAGAAGCGGAAGGGGATGCCCTCAGTCGTGGAGAGGCAGAAGGTTCCGTCCTCCCGCGCCTTCCACATCAGGTCTTCCTCCGTAGTCTCCTGCACCCATCGGTACGTGCGATCAAGGAGCTCGGAGCCACTCGGCGCATACAGGAAGAACGGGAAACTACCCGCCTCGTCTGACGTGCGCAGCACCCAGTCTTGGCCACTCGCACCAATGGTGAGGTCACGGCCGAGGTCGATGTGTGCGCTCCCCACCTCCGTGATCGCTCCCGAGCGGTCGAGCTCCTGCTCGAGGTACTCGTCGCGATACCACACCACAAAGGGGCCCGCCTGTCCTTCAGCGTAGTGCTCGTAGAAGTAGTGGTCGTGCATGGCATCGAGGCTCTGCGCCTCGTTCGTGAGGTACAGACTGTTAAACGCCAGCCCTTCGCGTTCGCGGATGTCATTGAGCTGGGAAAACGTAAGCGCTGAGAGGTCGAAGTCATCGCCGGGGTGCGCATAGAGGTCAATCGACACCTTGCAGCGGCGCGACGGGTCCTGAAGCCACGATCCTGCGTCAACGACGTCAACCGGAAGCATCGGTCCAAGGTCGAGCACGTCACGCGGACCTTCATGCGTAGATCCTTCCACCGCAAACGGCACGAGCAGGCTTCCGCTGACGGTCACAAACTCGGTATAGCGAGGAAGCGCGAGCAGTTGGGCTAGGTACGCAGGCAACGCCGCGTCCAGCGAGCGGGCGATGTCGTCGAGATACACCGCACCATCTACCGTGTTGATGACAACAGAACGCCCTACGCCGTCCAGCACCACCGATCCATTCACATAGTCCGTCAAGTACGACGGCCCGCTTGGATACGAGAAGATGACGTTCTCGGTCTCGATGAGGGTAGCTTCAGATTCCTGCTCCGCAAGCCAAGTCTCGATACGTTCCGTCCCTGCCGCTAGCGTCGCGTTGGCGTCATCGTCTGTATAGCGCTGCTGCGGCATAAAGGCGAGGTACAGCGCGAGTGCCACAATCAGCCCCAGGACAACCAGCATGACGAGAACCACCACGCAAAGGCAGGTCAGTATGGTGCGCTTCTTAGGCATGGGCAGTCCTTCCAGACCTCGTGCGTGCAAGTGGGAATGACACCATCATAGTCGCTGTGCAAAGGTGTCTGTTAGGATGGAGTCGTGGATAGCGGTACACGTCGGCAGGCCAGTCATGGGTGAGCTTCTCAAACGATATCTTGGGCCCTACAGGACCCGCGCGGCAGTGGGGGTGGCAGCCAAGTCGGTGGAGGTGGTGTTCGACCTCTTTACGCCGTTGGTGGTTGCCCGCATGATTGATGTGGGTGTTGCGGGCCGCGACGTGAATGCCGTCCTGCGGTATGGGGCCCTTCTGATGGCGCTGGCCTTGGTTGGGTATGGGTTTACGCTCATCTGCCAGAAGCTTGCGTCGACAGTCAGCCAAGGTATGGGCACCGACCTCCGCGAGGCGCTCTTCACCAAGGTGAACGAGCTCTCCGCCGCCGAGCTTGACCAGCTGGGCACCGCGTCGCTTGTGACGCGCGTTACGAGTGACATCAACCAGGTGCAGGTAGCTGTGGCGCTTGCGATTCGCCAAGGCGTCCGCTGGCCCTTCTTGGCCCTCGGATCGATGGTCGCGGCCATGCTCATAGACCTGAGGCTGGGCCTCATCTTTGTGGTATGCACCCCCGCCATCGGAGCCGTCTTCTGGGTGGTGATGAGCCGTTCCGTGCCGCTTTTCAAGCAAATCCAGGGAAGCTTGGATGCGCTCACGCGCGTTACGAGTGAGAACCTGAGCGGTGCTCGCGTTATCCGAGCCTTCGGGCGCGAGGAGACCGAGGAAGAGCGCTTTGCAAGCTATGCAGAGGCGCAGACGCAGGGCTCCATCACGGTGGGCCTGCTTTCCGCCTTCCTGAACCCATCGACCTTCCTTATCCTCAACCTCGGCGTGGTTGCCATCCTGTGGTCGGGAGCATTACGCGTAGACGCGGGCGGGTTGACGCAAGGCCAGGTAGTTGCCTTTGTCAATTACATGACGCAGACCTTGCTGGCCATCGTCTACGTTGCGAACCTCGTGGTCACCTTTACGCGCGGCGCCGCTTCGGGTGGGCGTATCATGGAAGTGCTCCGCGTCGAACCTCAGGTTCAAGATGCAGCTGAGGGTGCACCCTCCATCACCTTCGAGGAAGCCTCAAGCGTTCCAGCGCTCACCCTCGACCATGTGAGCTTTGCCTACCCCGGTGCCTCTGAAGACGCCCTTCATGACGTCTCACTTTCCCTCAGCCAAGGGTCGAGGCTCGGGGTAATCGGAGGTACAGGCTCCGGAAAGTCGACGCTCGCGAGCCTGCTCGTGAGGCTGTATGACCCTCGGGAGGGAACCATCTCCCTCATGGGCCATGATCTACGCACGTATTCACTACGCCAGTTGCATCACCTGGTGGCGATCGTTCCGCAGAAGACGTCACTCATCACCGGCACCATCCGCTCCAATCTGTTGTGGCGCGATGAGCACGCAACGGACGAGGAACTCTGGAATGCCCTCGAACGTGCCCAGGCGGCAGCGTTTGTGCGTGAGAAGCCGCTGGGCCTCGACGAGCCGGTGGAGGCTGGCGGCAAGAACTTTTCGGGTGGCCAGCGGCAACGCCTTACCATCGCACGCGCCCTCGTGGGGGAGCCGCTGCTCTTGGTGCTCGACGATGCCGCCTCAGCCCTCGACATGGCCACTGACGCCAAGCTGCGCTCGGCGCTCGCAGGCATGCCCGAGGTCAGCACGGTGACCATCTCGCAGCGCGTCACGAGCATCATGGGATGCGATCTCATCCTCGTGCTCTACCACGGAAAGGTTGCGGGGCTTGGCACCCACAAGGAGCTGCTCCGCACGTGCGAGCTCTACCGCGAGATCGCACACTCCCAGCTCATGGGAGAGGAGGTGGCTGCATAATGGCGAATCCCTACGCTGGTCTTGGCACTGCGTCTGCAACGATGGCAAACGTCCGCGGTGATTCAGCCGATACCCAGCAGGGCCTTGAGGACACCTCGTCGATGCCCGTACGAGAGGTGTTGCGCCGCCTCGCACCGTATGTAAGCGGGCACGTGTTTGCGCTCGTCGCGTCATTTGTCTGCGCTGCTGCCACCGTGGTGCTGCAGCTGTACGTGCCCATCTTGATTGGCCATGCCATCGACACGCTCATCGGTATGGGGAGCGTTGACTTTATTGCCTTGACGCCGTTGCTTCGCAAGCTGGCCGTTGTGGTGGTGGCCGCCGCAGTCACACAGTGGCTCTTTGGTTGGTTCGTGAGCAGATTGTCCAATCGCACCATCCTCGACCTCCGCATTGACGCCTTCGCCAAGCTGCGGAGGCTCCCGCTCTCGTGCATTGACGGCCACGCCCACGGAGACCTGCTCGCCCGCATCGCAAGCGATGTCGACCAGGTGGGCGACGGCCTCCTACAGGGCCTCACCCAGCTCTTCTCAGGCATAGTTACCATCGTGGGAACGCTTGCCTTCATGTTCTCCATCTCGGTCCCGGTCGGTCTCGTGGTGGTCGTGGTGACGCCGCTCTCCATCGTTGTGGCCTCGCTCATCGCGCGTCGCTCTTCTGCGGGATTTGCCAAGCAGCAGCTCCTGCAGGGGCAGCTCGGTGGTTACGTGGAGGAGATGGTCTCGAATCAAAAGCTCGTGACGGCCTTTGGCTACGGAGAGCGCTCGCTTGAGGCGTTCTCGCGTCTCAACGCGGAGCTGCGTGTCGTGGGGGAGCACGCACAGTTCGTGAGCTCACTCTCCAATCCGTCGACACGCTTGGTGAACAACATCACCTACGCTGTGGTCGCCATCGTGGGCTGCGTCTGCGTCGTGACAGGATTCCCGAGCCCGCTTACCGTGGGACAGGTACAGAGCTTTTTGAGCTATGCCAACCAGTACATGAAGCCGTTCAACGAGATCTCAGGCGTCGTGACGCAGGTGCAGGCTGCCTTCGCGTCCGCTCGTCGTGTGATCGCCCTGCTCGACGCACCAGAGATGGAGCCTGACGTCCAGGCCAGTCAGGCTGCCAACATGGCAGCTGGCCAAGCCCGAGGCGACCTCGACTTTGACCACGTGTCATTCTCCTATGTCAAGGACCGACCGCTCCTACGCGACATCACCTTCCATGCGACCCCTGGCCAACGCATCGCCTTGGTGGGCACCACCGGTTGCGGCAAGACCACCCTCATCAACCTGCTGCTGAGGTTCTACGAGCTCGATGGCGGGACCATCAGCGTCGATGGGCATGACATACACGACTTTACCCGCGAGGAGCTGAGGCAACACTTTGGCATGGTGTTACAGGACACCTGGCTCTTCCAAGGGACGGTGCGCGACAACATCGCCTATGGGCGCCGCGGCGCGACGGATGCCGAGGTCGAGGCTGCGGCGCTCCGCGCCCATGCGGACACGTTCATCCGACAGCTGCCCAACGGATACGACACGATGCTCGGTGAGGAGGGCGGCTCTTTGAGCCAAGGCCAGCGCCAGCTCCTATGCATTGCGCGTGCGATGCTTGCAGACGCGCCCATCCTGCTTCTTGACGAGGCCACGAGCTCCATCGACACGCGCACGGAGCTGCAGGTTCAGGCGGCATTTGACGAGATGATGCGCGGTCGTACGTCGCTTGTGGTGGCGCACCGTCTTTCAACCATCAGACAGGCGGACTGCATCCTGGTGATGGACGGAGGCCGCATCGCCGAACGTGGCACACATGACGAGCTTCTCGCCCAAAACGGCCTCTATGCCCGTCTCTACAACAGTCAGTTCGCCGAGGAGTAGCGCAAGCGTAGCGCCAGGCACTCTGCAAACGTGAATAGAAGCGCATGTTGGCAATCGGACGATTGCACAAATCACGCATGACGGCTCCTCAAACAATTGAATCGCCATCCATTGTGACGGGTCATGTGTACATAAGAAACTGATACACAGAGACATTGCATCACGAGGGAACAGGACCCTCCAGACGAAAGGAGACTGCAATGGATGAGGATCGTCAGGAAGTCTTTGACGCACTGTGCACGCGCGCGAGCCAGCTGTTTGGCAAGGATCCTTCCGAGTTTACGCTTGAGACCAAGTGGGCTGACCTCAATATCAAGTCTGTGCAGGTCTCCCAGATCACCACGTATCTGGAGGACGAGCTCGACATCGAGGTGCCCTACATGAAGTTCCGCCGCTGCGAGACCTTCGGTGATTCCGTGGACTTCGTCGCCGACCTGCTTGACGAGTAAGGGGAGAGACCATGGCATTTCTCGAGCCCCGTATTCCCGAGGACTGGGTACCCGTTACTGACAAGAAGCTCTCCGACCTCGTGCAGATGACTGGCGAGCTTGCCACATTCAACGAGGACGAGATTCCCATCTACTGGGATCCCGACACTGAGGGCTACATCTTCCTGCACAGGGAGGCGTTCGGAAAAGACGAGCTCATGGCCGCGTACCGCGTTGCTCGCCAGCCGAACGACAACCAGGCCGACGTTGACCTCTCTCAGTCCGATGATCCCATGGCACGCATGGGCCAGGGCTTCTGCCCGCCGTTCAACCCCCACACCTACGAGGTTGAGCCCGGCATCGTCTGCATGCAGGACCAGGAAGTGGTCATGCGTGACGGCACCAAGATCTACGCTGACATCTATCGTCCCGCTGGCGACGACGTCAAGTGCCCGACCATCGTGAGCTGGTCTTGGTTTGGCAAGCGTCCGGGTGACGGCATGAGCGAGTGGCAGATCATGGGCGTTCCGCCTCAGACGGTCTCCAAGTGCGCGAAGTTCGAGTCTCCTGACCCGCTGTACTGGTGCTACTACGGCTACGCCGTGGCAAACGTGGACGTTCGCGGCGCTGGCCACTCCGAGGGCTCCGTGCACATGTTCACCCATCAGGACCGCGAAGACGGCTATGACTTCGTCGAGTGGGTTGCCCAGCAGCCTTGGTCCAACGGCAAGGTCGGCATGGCCGGAAACTCCGGCGTCGCCATGCATCAGTGGGGCATCGCAACCACGCAGCCGCCTCACCTCGCCTGCATCGCCCCGTGGGAGAGCACCACGGACCTGTATCGCGAGAGCTTCTTTGAGGGCGGTGTCCCGGCACTCTCGTTCAACAAGTTCATCGCGGCGCAGGTCACCGGCCCCAACGGCGTTGACGACCAGGTCGCAATGGCCAAGATGTACCCTGACATGAACGCCTACTGGGCTGACAAGCGTCCGGACTTCAAGAAGGTCAAGCTGCCTGTCTATCAGACGGCCGGCTGGTCGCACTTCCACCTGCCGGGCTCTATCAACGCCTACAACCGTTGCCGCTCTCACTTCAAGTGGCTGCGCGCACATCGCGACTTCGAGTGGCCCGACACCTATAACCCCTACAACCTTGACGAGCTGCGCAAGTTCTATGACCGCTACCTCAAGGGCATCCACAACGGCTGGGAGATGATGCCCAAGGTGCGTATCGACGTCATGGATGCCTACGACGTCGACTACCAGGAGCAGCGCGCCGAGACCGCATGGCCCATCAAGCGCACCGAGTACCAGAAGCTGTACCTTGACGCTTCCACCACGCTTGATTCGGTTGAGACTGACCACGTCCAGACCTTCGTTGCCGGTACCGAGCCGGTTGCCACCGAGGCCGTGGCGAAGTACAACCCGGTGGACGAGGAAGTCCGCTTTGAGTACGTCCTTCCCGAGGACATGGAGATCACCGGCCACATGACGCTGCATCTGTGGCTGTCCTGCGAGGGCTGGGACGACATGGACCTCTTCATCAACATCCAGAAGGCCGCCGCGGACGGCACGTGGATTCCGTGGCTCACGCTCGACGAGCCGCATCCTGGCGCGTGGGGCAAGTGCCGTGTGTCCCGTCGTGAGCTCGACACGAAGCTGTCGCGCGCACATCGTCCGGTGCTGAAGAACACCAGCAGCCAGAAGCTCTCCGAGGGCGAGGTCGTCCCCGTGGACATCGCCATCGTCCCGACGTCTCGCGTCTATCACAAGGGCGAGCGCTTCCGTATCCAGATCGCCGGCCGCTACATTCGCGAGGGTTGGTTTGAGCCTCTGTCCTGGGACGAGGAGGCCAAGGGCACGCACGTGATCCACACTGGTGGCCCGTGCGATTCCTGGATTGAGATTCCCGTCATTCCGCCGCGCTATCAGGCAGGCGACTACATCCACCGCTAACGGGTAGTGAGCCGTTAGCCTCATTCCCCTGGTCCCCCGGTGCCACCTGTGGTGCCGGGGGATTTCTTGTTGGCTGCACCACATGGATCGGACCAACGTGGTGGAGGCTCGGAGGGTTGTGTAAACGCACAGATGTTACCCGCTTCGGCACAAAGCTATTTGTGGCCTTTGGACGGTGTAAGGACTCGAACGAGTTAATACGATTGCAACATACGGGACTGCGCCCGGGGAGGTGCAGTAACAAAGCGAGAGGAGCACACATGAAGGTTATGGCCATCTGTGCAGGCCGCAAGAACGGTAATGGCGAGATCCTCGCCAAGGAAGCCCTGCTTGGTGCCCAGGAGATGGGTGCCGAGGTCGAGATGATCAACCTCTTTGACTACAACATCCTGCCGTGCACCGGCTGCGAGGGCTGCACCATGCAGATGGGCGAGGTCGCCATGGACCCGACCAAGCAGTACCGTGGCTGCGTCCTCAAGAACAAGGACGACGTTGACGCCCTGGTTGCCGAGCTTCACACCTGCAACGGCATCATCTTCTCCGTTCCCACCTACGACCTGACCCCCAGCTCGCTGTATACGCGCTTCGCGCAGCGCTTCCTCGCTTACGAGCTGTCCTTCCTGCTGGAGATTGGCGTCGTCAAGGAGAACCCCAACACCGTCGCCGGCCTCATTGCCGTCGGTGGCTCCATGCACGACTGGCAGTCGCTCGCTCTCGAGAGCCTGCAGGCCACCATGTTCACCATGTCCCTCACCGTGGTTGACCGCTTCATGAGCCAGCGTGTCGGCCGTCCGGGCAACGTCCTGCTGCATCAGGACCAGCTCGACCGCGCGCATCAGATGGGCGTCAACATCGCCAAGGCTATCCAGACGCCCGTCGAGGAGCGCACCTGGATGGGCGACCCGAACGACGGCGTGTGCCCCAACTGCCACTCCAGCCTCGTGTATCCTGGTGACCCGCACTGGGACGGCATCGAGTTCCCGTACGAGTGCGCCGTGTGCGGTTGCGGCGGCGACCTGGGCACCAACCCGGAGACCGGCAAGCCCATGCTCATCATCGATCCTGAGAACGGCCACGTGCGCGACCGTTGCATCGACAAGTCTCGCGCCGAGCACCTCAACGAGATCATCCAGACTCGCATCGACTTCTTCCAGCGTCAGGGCGAGGTCAAGCCGCTTCAGGCCAAGTATCGCGACATCAAGTTCCCAACCTTCACCATCGAGCGCTAAGCTCACCGCTGTCGGTAGGGAAGGGGGGGTAGCCCCCGGGACGCACTTTGGTGCGTCCCGGGGGCTACCCCCTTTTCGTACTCGGTAACGTATCTAACCGCGAAGTTGTTCTCGCGTCACCCGCAAACGCGGATGAAAGAGGCCGAGGGCAATGAGCAGGCGGAAGCTGACCTGCAGCTCAAACAGGTCCTCGCCGCTCGCTAGGTCCATGCCGAGAAGCTCACGGATGCGTCCGAGACGGTACAACATCGTGTTCTTGTGCAGGGTCAAGAGTGACGCGGCCCGTGCGGTTGAGCCGGCCATCTGCAGGTACCAGAAGAGCGTCTCCATGAGCTCGCCACCATGCGCCTCATCGTAGTCCATGAGCGTAAGCAGCGCGGGATGACAGAGCGAAAGTAGGTTCATGCGCCTTCCGGCCACGTCCAACATATGTAGGCACGCATAGTCGCAGTAGCGATAGATCCTCTGGTCATCGATGCTTGCCGCCTGGTCACCAAAGCGTATGGCCGCGCGCGCCTGGTCGTACGCCGCACGGGCATCGGTGACGGACGTGAAGGCGTTTGAAACGCCAACAGACAGCTCGTTGAGCGCGGCGACTTCGCGCAGCTTGTCTATGCTTCTGGATGTCAAACCCTCGTCATAGTCTCTCGAGATGAGCGCTACGAGATGCTGGTGAAAGCGAGTGTACAGTGAGTGGTGGAGCACTGGCTGAAGCTGCGCAGCAAGGTGTTCGCACTGCATCTGGGAAAGCCCCTCTCCACTCGCATGGAGACACACCACGTACAGTACGGGCTTGGGGTGGAAGTTCAACGCTTTCATGCGCCGCCTCGTAACGGCAACGCTCGCGTTGCGATCGTTGAGCAGGTTCTCCAAGAAGTACGAGCCCAGCTCACCGTTCGTTGGCCCCCACACTTCGGACTTCTGCAATTCCTGCCCTACGAAGAGCGTAAGCCGCGCAAAGACCTCACGGTCAAAATCCGTGAACGTATGGGTGCGCTCCATCATCATGACGTGGGCAAGGCACACGCCATGCACCATGACCGCGCTGGTCATGGTGTTACACCCAAGCCGTGCGTTGAACTCTTCGTACGGACCCTTCTTGCGAGCGATCTGGGAGTCGATCTTGCTGTCCCTGATGTAGGAGACGGCCTCCTCAGGAACAATCTCATGAGCGATCTCTTCCGTCATGACTCGAGCCAGCTGGGTGTCATCCACATGCAGGTCACCCAAGTGGAAGGCGACATAGCGGTACGTCGTATCGACCACGACGATGGGGTTATGCAGCGCGTTGGCCGCCTCTTCAACAAGGTATTGAAGTCCTTGGTTAGAAAAGTGCGCAGCAAGGAGCCTCTGAATGACAGATGCAAGCGCCTGGTCCTCGAGAAAGGCCCCTTGGATGGCGTTGTAGCACGCAAACAGATCAACACCCATGGCAAGCCACACGAGGTTCACGGTGGGACCTTCGTCTAGGTCCTCGGGTGCTTGGCCTCCGTCAACAACGACACAGTTGAAGTGCTGATCGTCGGAGATGCTTGTTGGCAAAAGCTCGCTATCCGTGAAGTAGAGCACGTCGCCCCGCGGATGCTCAAGCGCCTCCGGGGTCATGAACGAAACGTTGTACACGTCACAGTCTGGGTCCGAAAGCGAAACGCGTTGGACAGAATCCTCGGGCAGACGGTCGAGCAGGTCTGCAAGCCTCATCTCTGTCTCCAATCGTGGTGGACTACCTACATATGTGCAAACACACAAGAGAATACGACATTGCCGCAAAGAACGTTAGGTACGCAAACGTCGTTTCCGCAAGCGGAACTCGCGAAGATAAGACCATCGCACGTTCTATCCCAAGACGGAGGGAGCAAGCACATGAAGGTAGGCAAGTACGCACGCAGCGTGTCCATCGTGGGCGTCGGCTGCACCCCATTCACCAACTTTGAGGACCACCCTGAGACCAAGGGTATGTCCGAGGGCGAGGCCTTTGGTTACGCCGCTCTCGAGGCCATTGCGGATGCCGGCCTCGAGCCCCGCGACATCCAGTACTTCTATCACGGATCCGCCAACCCGTTCATGATTGGCGACTCGCTGACCCCCAACATGCAGGTTGCCGATTGGTTCGGCGTTCGTGGCATCGGCTCCGTGCACCACTCCGAGGCTTGCTGCACCGGCTACGTCGCACTGCAGGAAGCCGCTATGGCCATCGCCTCCGGCGAGTTTGACATCGTGCTCTCCGGCGCTGTCGACCTTGCCGCAAGCCTGCCGGTCGTCGGCGCTCCCGGCCACATGCGCCGCGACTTCCCGCTCGAGGAGATGCTGCCCTCCATCCCCATGGTGTACGACCGCGCCTACGGCCGTCCCCTGGACTCCGCGTTCGGCATCTCGTTCGACAACTGGATCAACGAGTATCGCTGGACCTACGGCCTCTCCGACACCGACATCGACAAGGCCCTGAACGGCGTCGCCAAGAGCCTGCGCCGTGCCTCCGTTCTCAACCCGCTCGGCTTCTATGACGTTAACTTCGACCAGGTCGCAAAGGCCCAGGGTCTCGCCGATGCCGACGCCTTCCTCACCTCAATGTTCAACCCCAAGGTCACCCAGTACCTGCGCGTCACCGGCTTCGAGACCAAGTGCGACGGCGCTGCCGCCATGGTGCTCATGCCCACCGAGATGGCTGTGGCCCGTGGTCTCGACCACAAGATCATCGACATCCTCGGCACCGGCTCCGCTGCCTACGAGGGCGCGACGCTGGCCAACGAGAAGACCGGCACCATTCGCGGCACCAAGCAGTGCTACGAGCTCACGGGCGTCTCTCCCGACGAGATCGACCTGCTCTTCATCAACGACTTCTTCATGGCTGGCGACATCGTCGTGCCCGAAGAGGTTGGCTACGTGCCTCGTGGCGAAGCCTGGCAGTACGCCATTGATGGCCGCTTCGGCTTTGACGGCGACAAGCCCATCAACACCCACGGTGGCCGCTGCAACTTTGGTCACGCCCACGGCGCCTCTGGCATCGCCGACATCGTCGAGGCCGTCAAGCAGATGCGCGGCGAGGCTGGTGCCTGCCAGGTGAAGAAGCTTCCGCGCACCACGCTGTTCCGTGGCTTCGGCGGTGGCCAGAACATCCGTGTCCAGATCATCCGCACGCACGAGTAGCGCCTTCGCAGAGAACAGGAGATAAGCATGCCTCTTCTTAAGGATATGGAGCCCATCGTCAAGAAGTTCTATGACGGCGTGGCTGAGGGAAAGTACTACGGCCGTAAGTGCAAGGAGTGCGGCGCCATCGAGTTTCCGCCCCACCTGGGCTGCAACACCTGCGGCTATCACGAGACCGAATGGGTCGAGCTCTCTGGTCACGGCACCCTGAAGAGCTTCGTCGTCCCCGGCATCCAGAACGACAAGCCCTACCTCAAGGCCATCGGCGCCTATGGCTACGGCGCGGTCCAGCTCGATGAGGGCCCCATCTACACCTTCGTCGTCTTTGGCGGCAAGAAGAAGGTCGTCAAAGGCCTGCAGCAGCGTCTGGCTGACGGTGAGGTCATCGGCGTCCACGCCAAGCCCATCGATCGCGCCGTGCCCTTGAAGCCCGGTTCGGACGAGATGGTGCCCTGGAGCCAGCTCTGCTTCGAGCTTGACGAGGTCACCGCTTAAGCACCCATAGTCACTGTTACCAGTTCAAAGAAAGGAACATCACCATGAATGAAGAGCTTCTTGAGCAGCTTGCCGAGTTTGCTAAGGTCGCCTACCAGTACGACGGCGAGATCACCGCTGACACCACCTTTGACGAGCTTGGCAAGGGCTCGATGAAGATGATCGCCCTCACCTCCACCATCGAAAACGAGCTCGACGCCGAGGTCACCATCCACGAGGTCATGAAGATGAAGACCTTCGGCGAGCTCGTCGAGCGCGTCGCCGAGGAGATCGAGGAGTAAGCATCCTCAAAGCGTAACAACGCGAAATAGAGAAGCGGGGTCTGCAGTAATGCGGACCCCGCCCCTTTATCTGCACCACAGTGTCAGAGCGGCACGGACTATTTCTTCCTCGCGAGCCAGCGACGGTGTGAGACGTTGCGCGTAGCCGTCATGGACCTCGGCTCGCCAGGGAACGTGATGATATGTGTCGACGGGTCCTCGTGGTACAGGGCGAGCACGTCCTCAGCCTCCTCCACGGCGTTGTCGATGTCGATCTGTCCATACATGCGCATGGGCAGGATGAACACGGGGATGCGCAGGCGTCCTTCGCGCTCGGCAGTCTTTGCCGGAAACTCGAGATGCGGGCAACACAGAGCCACGTCAACCTCATCCTGACGTTGGGTCAGGTTTCCCGATTGGAAGGCAGCCGATTCACCCCACAGGGCTGAAAACGGAATGAACTGCAGCGTCACGTCATCCTTGAAGGGGCTCTCCTCGAGCTGACGGTTAAGGTGGGCGGCCATGGTGCTTGACGAGAAGCCTCCACCACAGCAAATGGCGATTCTCAACATGCGTCTCTCCTTAGGGGATGTTGGTAGGTGGGTCGCCGCGTCTTATGCCTGAAGCTCGTCGAGCTCCTGCTCCATGATCACGCCCTTGCGGGCGGCGCGCACCTGCATGAGGCCAGCCTCGAACTCCTCCGCGGTGAAGTCGTAACCAAGCTCCTTGCGGTACCGTGCGTAGTATGCGCCCTCAGGCTCATCGTCCGAGGCAGGGCCAAGCGCGCCGATCGCCTCGATCAGCTTCTCATCCGTGTCGAGGTCAGTGATGAACCTCCGCGCCTCACGTGTTGACATGCGGTCTCCTTCCCATGGATGTTTGGTACTTCCTTGTCCTATGAGTATATCTGCAGCGTCGTCTTCGAACTGTTTCAGATTATTGGACACTTCCTCGTACTGGGTCACACGCACGCACTAGAAGTAGCTCACCCTCACGTGTTTGCCCATCTTGATGAGGCACTCGGTCAGCTCCTTCACGATGTTCATCTTGATGTTGAAGCTGATGGGAAGGTCAGGGTTCTGGTGGGCGGGGTTCATCGCGCGTCCTACGAAGAAGTTGATGTCCGTAGCCTCCTCGAAGAGCAGCTGACAGATGCGACAAGCGCCGTCGTGACCGTAGTTCCACTCTTCGTAGCTCTCGTTGCCCTCAAGATAGTCCTGGGCATATTCGAGCACCTTGCTCATGGTGACAACGCCCTCCGTCACGAGGTCAACGCCCTCAATCTCGGACATGGGCGGAATCTTCGACTTGACGCCGGGAGGGTTGGTCTTGGCGTTCAGAGGCTTTCGCAGGTACTTCGCGGCGATTGTGGCAGTCGTGCCTCCGCAGATGATGCGCTTGCCTTCCTTGGAGAAAAAGAGGCTCATCATCTTCTGGCTGTCATCAGGGTCCGCCGGCGGGCCAAACAGGATGTTCATGGGCACCCGCTGCCGCACCTTAACCACGCAGGCGGTTGCGTCGTCCAGTGGGTGGTACCCATACAGCTTGTCGCACTCGTCGATGAGCATGGTGCACAGCACCTTCGCGGTGTAACCCACCAGCGACATGTCAGCCACAAACTGTCCGATGTCCTCGCGCTTCCAGTTATTGTTGTAGGTCTTGTCCGCGCTTGCATGCGGGCAGCCGTCGCTCATGGCGACAAATACGTCGCCTTCCTGCAGACGGATCGTCGAGCGATAGATGGTCTTCCCCTCGATGTGGAGCTCGGTCATGGGATAATCAGTCATGTCGCCATCGCGGATGAGGATGACCTCAGGGTTGTCGTACTGGATGAGCTCAGCCGTGTGATTGCGGATCAGGTTGATGATGGTGAAGGTTGAGTAGGCCACGCCATGCCTGTCGTGAACCGGCAGCGTCGCGGCAATCGTCGACACGCACTCCTCGACAGATAGCCCCGCCGCCATCATGGTGGAGATGATCTTCGAGGTCAGCGTCGAGAGGATGGATGCCTGGACGCCACTTCCCAGACCGTCGGCGAGCACGATGACGGTAGAGCCATCCGCGGTATTCACCACGTCAACGTGGTCGCCACAGAGCTCCTCGCCCGCGTGGTTGATGCTCTTGTAGCCGATGTCAACGCTCAGATCATTCATCGCGGATCGACTCCTTCAGCTTGGACAGCGCGATCTTCGTCTCTGCCGTCGTCTCACCGAGCAGCGAGGCAATCTCTTGCACGATGCGCATCTGCTTCTCCACGACCTTGTCGGCAACCTCAACCGTCTTGGCATTAATCTCCTCGCGGTGCTGACGCTCCTCCTCCTCGTCCGTCACGTCGTGCATGATGCAGACGAGCATATGGCCATCGTCGGCCGGAACGATAGTCTCCTCAACATAGCGCTGGTACTCGGCCAGATACGCCCGCTGGTTGTAGATGCCGCGCCTGCTGCGCTTCACGTCCATGAAGGGGCGAGGGTCAAGGACACGCACCACTTGGTCGCCGAGGACATCCGACGCAAAGCGAATGTTGAGCAGCTTGAGGGCGGCATCGTTCAGCTGTTGCACCTCGAGCGAGTCGTTGACCACGATGAGCGCGTTTGGGCTGCTCTTGACGATGGCGTCCGAGAAGCTCTCCGCCTTCTCCTTCAGGAACGGGAGGCACATGGAGATGTCAGCCTTGCCCTGATAGATCGCTACCGCCTTTGCGCGGCACGTGTCATAGCCGCAGGAGCCGCAATTGAGCTCGTCGCTTGGCTTGAACTTGCCCATCTTGCGGAGGATCTCGATGATGTCGTACTCGGACGGCATGCGCTCTGAGCGGTCGAGGGGCGTGAAGAGGTGCTTCATCTGCGTGATATCCGGCTGCTCGACCGGGAAGTCCTGCAGTCCCGCATACGTGGCGACTGCCAGGTAGTCCTTTACCGGGCTGCGGCGGTACTTCTCCATGACCGGGCCGGCCACGCAGCTTCCCGCGCAGGCACTCATCTCAATAAAGCACTTGTGAATCTTGCCTTCCGCAATCTCCTCGAGGGCTGCGATGCAGTTCTCCACGCCGTCGAGCGCCATGTAGGTGTACTCGAGGCAGTCCTTCTCCATGGTCTTGAGGATGCCGCCCGTGGTGGGGAAGAAGCGCGCCAGGCTCTCGTCGTTCAGGACGATCTCCTGCTTGAGCTCAATGTGCTCCGCCTTCAGCCACTGCGTCAGCTCCTCAAAGGTGAGAACCGCATCCACTGCGTCTCGGTATTCCTCGCCTTCGTCCTTCTTGGCAACACACGGACCCACAAACACCGTCTTTGCGTTGGGGATGCGGCGCTTGATGTCCATGCAGTGCGCCACCATGGGCGACACCACGTCGGCAAGGTAGGGGAGTTGCTCGGGGAAGTACTTGCGAATGAGCAGGTTGATGGAGTGGCAGCAGGACGAGATGATGATGTCCTTCTGCTCTTCCTCGAGCATGCGGTCGTACTCGCGCTTGACCATGGTCGCGCCGATGGCGGTCTCCTCGACGTCGGCAAAGCCCAGCTTCTTGGCCGCCTCGCGCATGGCCTCCACGCCCACGCCCTCGTAATTGGCGATGAATGACGGTGCGAGGCTCATGATCACCGGGGCGCCACTGCCGATGAGCACCTTGACCTTCTCGGTCTCGTCCACGATCTGCTTGGCGTCTTGCGGGCACACCACGAAGCAGGTTCCGCACAGGATGCACTCGTCGTCGATGATGTGCGCCTGATCTGCCGAGAAGCGGATCGACTTGACCGGACAGTGACGAATGCATTTGTAGCAGTTCTTACAGTTTGACTTCTTGAGTCTCAGACAGCTCGCCATGCTTACCCCCAGCTTGTGAATCAAAGAATCGCGAGTCTCACGATATGTAGTCTCAACATAACATTGCACATGGCCAGCTCGTGACGTCGCCCCAATCGTTTCGGTGAATCAACGCTGCGAGGTTTTCCACTGTCGCTGACGGGAAGCCAGTTCCGTCTGACGAGCCGCATGTCTACGCCGCGCCTTGCCAGAAGCTCATCACGGTCAAGGACGTCTACCAGCTTCGTCGTGTGGTGGAGCGGGTGCATGACTATGGCTCGAAGCTGGGAATCCAGCTTTCGCCGGGAATCGGGCGCATGAACTACCTACGCGTTTTGGAGTAATGCGCTTGCCCACACGTGGGCTCAACAAGTAACTTTGTGCGACCACACAAGAAGTGCATCGGTGAATCACACGATGATTGGCGGGGCACCCATGGTTTGGGTGCCCCGCCGCTGCGAGAATTGACACTAGTTGGCACTATGTCTCTTCACCACTGAAAGGAGCTTTCATGGACCTTATGGAGCAGTTGCGCGCAAAGGCGGCGGCCGACGTGCAGAAGGTGGCCTTCTTCGAGGCCGACGACCCCAAGATGATGGAGGTCGTGGGTGAGCTCACCAAGGCCAGCCTGGCTGAGTGCTTTATCGTGGGCGACGGCGAGACCCTGCGTGGCGTTGCTGAGCAGGTCGGCGTTGACCTCACCAGCATTCATGTGGTTGACCTCGCTGACGACGAGGCCACCGAGGCCTTCGCAGCCCGTTTTGAGGCCATGCCCGACTGCCAGTTCAAGAGCAAGGCCATCCGTCGCCGCGCCAAGAAGCCGATGGATCGTTGCCTCATGATGCAGAGCCTGGGCGACGTGGACATCACCTTTGGTGGCCTGTGCTGCTCCACCGGCGAGGTCATCCTCGGCGGCATGACCTACATCGGCCTCGCCGATGGCGTCGACACCATCTCCAGTCTGGGCGTCTTCAACATCCCCGGCTGGGACGGCAGCGAGGGCCCGCTCCTGGGCTTTGGCGACGCCGCCGTGTGCGTCGATCCCGACCCCGAGCAGCTTGCCTCCATCGCCATCACCTCCGCTGAGACGGTTCACGCCCTGATGGGCTGGGAGCCCCGCGTGGCCATGCTTTCCTACTCCACGGACGGCTCCGCTGAGGGCCCCCTTGTGGACAAGGTGCGCGAGGCCGTGCGCATCGCGCAGGAGCGCCGCCCGGACCTTGCCGTTGACGGCGAGTTCCAGCTTGACTCCGCCATCCGTCCCGAGATTGCCGCCAAGAAGGTCCGTCGCGAGAGCGCCGTTGCCGGCAAGGCAAACGTGCTCGTGTGCCCCGACATCAACGTAGGCAACATCGGCGTCAAGCTCGTTCAGAACTTCGCGCATGCCGACGCCTATGGCCCCATGCTGCAGGGCTTCAAGAAGATCGTGTGCGACTGCAGCCGTTCCGCGCCGGTCTCCGAGCTCGTCGGCAACGTCGTGATGAGCTGTGTCCGCGCACAGGCCCTCAAGGAGGCATAAGCACATGGCAGAGAAGACGTATCGCATTCTTGTCATCAACCCTGGTTCCACGTCTACCAAGGTCGGCGTCTTCGACGGCGAGACCGAGGTCTTCACCAAGAACGTCGCCCACGAGGCCGAGAAGCTCGCCGAGTTCAAGAGCGTTTCTGACCAGATGCCCTATCGTCGCGACCTCATCCTCGAGGCGCTCGCCGAGAATAACGTCGACCTCTCCACCATCGACGCGTTCGTCGGTCGTGGCGGCGGCCTGCTCGCCCTCGAGGGCGGCACCTACACCGTCAACGACGTCATCCTCGACCACGCCTACCGCGGCGCCAACGGCGTGCAGCATCCCGCTCAGCTGGGCAGCCAGCTCGCCAACGCCTTCGCCACGCAGGTCGGCAAGCCCGCCTTCGTCGTCAACCCGCCCGACACCGACGAGCTCTGCGACCTCGCTCGCATGACCGGCATCAAGGGCGTCTATCGCAACGTGCACCTGCACGCCCTGAACCTCAAGGAGACGGCCATCCGTCACGCCCACGGCATGGGCAAGCGCTATGACGAGTGCAACTTCATCGTCTGCCACATCGGCGGCGGCATCTCCATCTCCGCCCACAGGCAGGGCAAGATGATCGACGGCTACGACATCGTCGGCGGCGAGGGCATGATGGCCCCCACGCGCTGCGGCGCCGTGCCGGTAGCCGAGGTCCTCAACTACCTCGAGGCCGGGCACTCCATCAAGGAGGTCCGCGGCATGTGCATGAAGACCGGCGGCTTCGTCGACCTGCTCGGCACGTCCGACGCCATCGAGGTCTGCAACCGCGCCGCCGCTGGCGACAAGGCCGCGGCTCGCGCCTGGGACGCCATGCTGTACCAGATCAACAAGTACATCGGCTCCATGGCCACGGTGCTTGGCGGCAAGGTTGACGGCATCCTGCTGGGTGGTGGCATGGTCCACAACAAGGGCCTGGTCAAGAGCATCGAGGACAACTGCGGTTGGATCGCCCCTGTCTCCGCGTATCCGGGCGAGTTCGAGCTTGAGGCTATGGCCGCCGGCGCCATCCGCGTGCTTGACGGCGAGGAAGAGGCCAAGACCTACACGGGCATCCCCGTGTTCCAGGGCTTCGACGACTAACATACTGCGTTGCCAATTGGGACAGGCCCAAAGGTGGAGGGAGAGCCGCCGTATGGGCCTGTCCCATGGTTAGGTAGGAAAGGAATCATCCATGATCAAGGATCCTCGGCTTGCGCTCGCCATCTCCATCGGCCTGCTGCCTCCCATCTGGGCAGTGGTCTCGGGTCACTGTGGCATTACCTGTGGTGCCGTTGCCCTCATATGTGCTGGCATCTTTGTGACCGCTGGCAACAAGGTGGAGCTGGGTCTGCCCATGTCGCTGGGCTTTTTGCTGTCTGACCTCATGGCGGTGTGCGCCATCTGGCTCATGGAGAACCTGCCGTTCCCCGGCGATGGCAACACGTTCTTGACGCTGGCGGTCCTTGGCTTCTGTGCGGTTATGCTCTGCACGCGCCTGGAGAAGCTATTCTTCCTGCCTGCCGTGCTTTCCGGATGGGCGGTGGGCCTTACGGTCATGGGTCCACTCGGCTTCGCCAACCTTGGCAGCATGCCTATTCAGGTGGCCGTGGCCATGCTGGCTGGTGTCTGGTATGCCGGCTATGCTGTCGACGTGTTCAGCCGTCTCATCGGACCAAAGAACGCGTAAGTCACCTCGTGCAACCATACAAACATTCATGAATAAGTGGCCAGCATCGTTGGGATGTTGGCCATTGTTCCTAGGAGTGGCCGTAGATAGGCTAATGCAAGTCTGTCGGATTGAAAGGAAGGGATTTCCCATGCCCATGAAGACCTCTACGCGCTTTGTCAAGTGCGCCATCCTCAACACCTGCGTCGCGCTGGTGCTCTGCACGCTGTGCGAGTTCCTCGCCCTCTACGTGTTCAAGACCGCCGATGCGTCCAACGGCTGGATCTGGCCCATGTTCTTCATCAACTTCGTGTTCTCGTGGTGCGTTGCCACCATCATCGGCATGATTCCGTCCATTCCTGAGAAGGCCGTCCAGTGGGCCATGAAGCGGTCCAACCCCTCTGAGGGCCTCAAGTTCGGCCTGTTGGTCAACACCTACATCAACACCATCTATTCCGTCATCCTTTGCTACCTGGTCGGCACCCTTGACGCGTGTGTGCTGGGCGGTGCCCCGTTCATCGCGTCTATCTTTGGTTTCTTCCAGAACATCATTCCCGTGTGGATTTGCTGCTTCATCGTGACGTTCCTGCTGAACGGCCCCGTTGAGAACCTCGCTCGCAAGATCTGCAACGACCCTGCGCCCGAAATGCACTAAGTGCCCGTAACGCAGTAACCCCCCCCTGTGCAAGCCGCCGAGACTCACCTCTCGGCGGCTTTCTCGATGAAGGGAGACATCATGAACAACGAGTCAGCTGAATTCGACGTCACACAAATCGGCGAGGGCCTCTATCGCATCGTGGATGTGCTCGGAAACCACTGCTATGTGGTGGTGGGGGAGTCGCGCGCCATTCTCGTTGATTCGTGCGGAGGCATCGGGAACCTGCGCGCGTGCGTGGAGGAGATCACGGACCTTCCGGTTACTGTCGTGCTCACGCACGGCCATGATGACCATCTCTCAGGTGCCTATTGGTACGACGAGGCCTATCTCTCACCGCTCGATGGGGGAGAGCGCTGCTGGCAACTTGTCGAGGATCACTCTGGTCGCATCTTTGAGCAGGTCATCAGCGAAGGCATCGTAACGGCCGAGACGCCATTTGCCCTACGTGATGGAGCGAGACCACACGAGCTTCCGGTTGCTGACAATGACGTCTTCGAGCTTGGCGGCCGCACGGTTCGCACAATCGCGGTGCCAGGTCACACAGCGGGATCGATGGCCTATCTTGTGGAAGACTGCGGCGTGCTCCTTTCTGGCGACGCGGTCACCCCTATCATGTGTCTCTTCTTTGACGAGTCTCTCACCATTCAGGACTGGCAGACGCAAACCCTCGGCCGTATGGCAGATATTCCGTTCGAACACTTCTATACGGGTCACCACGATCACACTTTCAGCAAGGACAGCTTGTCTTCGTTTGCCACGGCGGCTGAGTACGCGCTCACCGATCGCGGGATGCAGTGGGAGCACGCACGCCTGCACGAGTTCAGGGGCATCATCCACCTGTGCCCGTGCGACACATTCGATGCGGACAGCGTTGACTTCCGAGCGGTGATCGACCACTGGCACGAGCTCCCTCCGCGCAAACGCCGCAACCGCCGAAACACCTAACCCCCGCGGGACACTCAGCCCGGAGGTTTCTGTCCCACGTTGCGAGACCGGGACACTCAGCCCGGAGGTTTCTGTCCCACAAAGTGGGACAGAAACCTCCGGGCTGAGTGTCCCGCGGGGGGAGATGCTTCTGTCGATGCTTATGACGTTCGGTATCCAAGGTCGAGGTTAAGGTCAACCCCCGATCCAATACCGGCAACGGACCCCTCACTCGTATACTGCCAAATGACATAACTCTCAGTGTATTCGGGCAACCCGCCATACTCTGCAAGCCAGAAGTCATAGTCTGACAGCTCGGAGAGGTACAGACGGTCCAAGTCATAGGCATTGCCGTACACCATGGGGGTGTAGCCGCCATCACGGATAGCCTCGCAGAAAGCCACGGCGCAGTCGGTTGCCGTTTCGGAATCTACGTGCGAAACCCTCGTACCGTCAACAAACTCGTAGTCAAAGACGACGGGATACTCCAGCTCGCGGTAGTCAAGCAGCGAGAGCACGAACGCCGCCTCTTCCTGTGCCTCTGCTACGGAGGTCGCTTGCGAAAAGAAGTACACGCCACGTTCAACGCCTGCCTCGCGCGCGCCCTGCAGGTTCTCCTCGAAGCGCTCGTCAGCAAAGAGCCCGCCTTCCGTGCTGCCTCGGTAGCCGATGCGCACAAAGGCGAAGCTCACCCCGTCAGCAGCTGCGGCGTTCCAGTCAACGAGTCCCTGGTACTCGGACACGTCAACCCCAGTCCTACCCACAGTGTCACCAGAGCGGAAGCTGTAGCGTCCATCCTCGTACGCGAAATAGCGTGCGTCATAGTACGGAGATTGATCGCTCACGGGATGCTCCCATTCGTCTTCTCGGCTGCCGGCACAGCCCGAGAAGACCAATGCCACGAGCGCAAGGACCACTGCCAACTTGCGGGCAAGCGAGGTATCCATCTGCATGCGTTCGTCCTTTCCTGGTCTGGGGCATCAAGAAGTATTATCCACCGTGCGCCTTCATGCTATAGCGTGCACATAATCGTGACTACAAGCAGCTGAAGCGCTCGGGACTTGACATCCCGAGCGCTTCAAACGTTACATGCGTCTAGAGCCAGCGAGAAGGCCTCCGTCACGCCTCAACCTTCTGGCCCAGCGCAAACAGGCTCGTTACCAGGCAAACGGCCATACAGGCAAGGCCTCCAATGAACATCGCAGGGAAACCGCCGGGGGAGTCGATGACAAAGCTCCAGAACACCGCGGCAACGGCACTCATCAGAGAGCCAACCATCGAGATGCGCGAGTAGATGTTGGTGTAGTCGGCCGAGCCAAACACGGAACGTACCAACAACGGCGTCTGCACGGTGGTCATGGCATATACGACGCCAAAGAGGAAGGCGCCCACCAGCAGCACGATGAGCGGCGACGGCATGAACCACATGAGCAGCACGCCCAAGGCTCCACAGCCCAAGCCAAAGAAGATACCCAGCTTGACTGACTTGTCGTTGATGACACCAAGCACAACCTTGCCAATGGCCTGACCTGCCATGGCGGAGCTCGCGACCACGCCAGAGGCGGCAGCAATCGCGGGCAACGAGTCAGCAAACGACGTGGCATAGCTTGCCAGGAACTGGTAGATCGTCTGATTCAGCGTAATGACGCCACAGAACACTGCGAGGGCATAGAACGCCGGGGTCTTCATGGCAACGCCCGCAGGCACGCCCGTAACCTCAGCCGCTTGCGCCGGCGCGGCATCATCAACCTCGCCCGCACCGTACGGCAAGAGGCCCTTGTCCTCCGGCTTCGAACGCACCACAAACAGCGTGAAGGGGAGCGTGCCAACCAATGCGATAAGGCCAAACACGAGATAGGCGGTACGCCAGCCCTCGGGCCCGCTCTGGATGAGCGCGGTTCCCAGCGGGTTGAAGATCACGCCACCAATTCCCGTGAACGCCATGCACAGGCCCACAAAGAACCCGACGCGCTTGACGCACCACGCATTGATGAGCGTGGGAACCGACAGGTAGATCAGGGGTGCCATCCCCACGCCCATGATGGCACCGCATACGTAGAACCACGGCATGGAGTTGCCGCGACTCATGCCGATGAGGCCCAGCCCGGCGAGCAGCGTCGCGCCGGAGAGCACCTTACGCGTGTCGAGCTTGCTGAGGTGGTTTCCCGCCATGGGAAGCGTGAGCATCATCATGATGTTGAGGATCGAGAAGTATAGCGTGAAGGATGCGCGCGGCACACCAAAGAACTCGGAGACCGGCGTGAAGAAAATGCCTGCACAACTCAGCACCAATGCGCACGGCAGGCACGTGATAGCTATGCAGCTTGCGACAATCGCGTACGCGTAATGGAAGCCTCCGTTTGTCTTTGCCATGTCCTATGCCTCGACATCCGCAAACGCACCGGGCATGTCAAAACCGTCCCACGAAGGAATGCCCGTGTAGGTCATGACCTCCTCGGTGCCCTCAAGCGCACGCACGGCGCCGGAGGCGGAACCCTCCATCTCGAAGTCTCCGCCATAGGCAACGACCGGCGCGATCCAGCCCACGCGCTCCTCGATGTAGGCGACAAAGCCCTTGTCGTTGGAGACGCCACCGGTGAGTATGATTCCGTCAACCTTGCCCTTGAGGGTTGCCGCAAAGGCACCGATCGCCTTGGCGGTCTGATACGCCATGGCCTCGTACACGACCTTCGCCCATGCGTCACCCTCATCGATGCGCCTGTTGATGGCGATGGCGTCATCGGTGCCGACCAGGCCCAGAAGGCCACCTGTCTTGCCGATGACGTTCATGATTTCCTTCTTGTCATGCTCACCCGAAAACGCCAAGGCGACTACCGGCTTCAGGGGCACGTCACCCGAACGGTTGGGAGCAAACGGACCCGAGCCCTCAAGCACGTCATTGGTGTCCACCATGCGTCCCTTGCGATGGGCCGCGACGGAGAGGCCGCCGCCCACGTGGGCCACGATGACGTTGATCTCGTCGTAGGCCTTGCCAAGGCTGGCCGCATAGCGAATGGCGCACTCCTTCTGGTTCAGGCAGTGGACATGGCTCTTGCGATAGACGCCGGGATAACCCGTGATGCGCGCGACGTCATCGAGCTCGTCAGTGTCAGGCTGGTTGACCGCAAAGGCCGGCTTGCCCGTCTTCTGCGCAAACGAGTACAGAATGGGAGCGCCCAGAATGGCCGGATGGTTCATGCCGCAGTTCAGGACGTGGTCGCAGACGGTCTGGTCAATTGCAAAAATACCGCCCACTGTGGGGCCCATACCGCCGCAATACCCGCTGAACGCGTCGATGGAGTCGAGCGTGACATTTGCGGCAGCAAGCTCGCGCTCAATGGTGTCGATACGATACTGTAGCTGGTCCTTCGCGTGATCGAACGAGGCGAGCTCCGCCGGATCGTGGCGGACGTTGGCTTTGAAGACCGGTTCCTCGCCCTCAAACACAGCAACCTTGGTGGAGGTGGAACCCGGGGAAAGCGTGAGAATTCGATATGCCATGAAGTGTTCCTCTCGTCTCTGGCGCATAGGCGCTCCTCATACCGCGACATGTTCAGCCTACGCAGGATTCACACCTTTGCACATGGTTGCTATCCCGAAAAGAAATGCAGGTCGTCAGGTATCTTTGTACAACCGTACAACGCGTAGATGGGTGGGTTTCTGGACAATTGTTTAAGCAGAAGGAGTCTCGAGACACAGTTGGAGCACCACACCATGAAACTCAGGACCGTCTTAGGGGAACTCAAGGCCACCGCGCACGTGGAAGGCCCTGACGTCAACTACGATGGCGATGTCGTCGTCTTCCCTGGCCGCGACCTCTCGCGCTCGTTTCCCGAGATGCTCATCCTTGACGTGGACGGCACGTTTCCAGACCCCTCCCAGACCTATGTGGGCATCACGCTGCGTTACGTCGGGCCTGCACTTCCGGAGAGCCTTCCGAAGTCTTCTGGGCGCGTTTGTTACTTCGCTTCGCCGCTCAGCACCGACGAGCTGCGGCAGGTCTTCAGAACGCTCCCAGAGCTTCATATCTACCTTGACCTGCAGCGTAAGCGCATCTTCAAGGCCTTCGAGACCAGTTACGACATTCAGCGTTTTGCCGACCATCTCTATGAGGTCCTGGGCAATCCGCTCATGATTATCAACTCAGACCGCCGCCTGCTCGCGAGCGCGGGTGCGTTTCCCGAGGAGCGTGCCGACGTACTTGAGGAGATCAATCAGGGCTACATCTCCGAAGAGGTAAATGCCCAGATGGAGGCCGAGGGCATCCTCGATGATGTCCGCCACGCCGGCCACTCCATCATCAGCGAGAACGAGCGCTTCGGCCAGCGGTGGGTAACCTCGGTCATCACGTACCACCACATGGAGATGGGTCGACTCGACTTGCTCGAGCAAGACCGTGCGATCGGTGACCATGACCTTGAGCTGGTTGACTTCGCAGGGTCTTTGGCGGGCGTCCTCATCGACAAGCTTGGACTTGCGGGAAAACGTGCTGGGTCGGGCTCGTCGGTACTCGACGACATCCTTGGCAACGCATTTGCCAACGAGAAGACCCTGCGTGCGCAGCTCGCCCTCAGCTCCATGCCGCTCGATGACACCTACGTCATCCTCGAGCTCGTGGGAAACCGAGAGATTCCCCGCTCGCACCTGCAGCGCATTGCGTCGCGCGTCAACGCGGCCTTCCGCGACTCGCTCTGGACCATCCGCGATGGCCACCTCGTAGTTATGGTGGCAATCGGATGCCGCGTGACTGTGGGTTGGGATGCATACGGGCGCGCCGAGCGCATCATCGGACAACGCAAGGCGTTTCTCACGACGCTTGAGCGCAATGGCTTGCACGCCTTTGCGTGTGAGCCCTTCGAACAGCTGAGCCTCGCGCAGGCGCGCCTCCAGCAAATCAAGGCGCTGCGTGATGCCGATGTAGAGGACACCTCGCACGTCGCTTTCTTCTGGCAGCATCGCTACGACGTCCTGCCCTCCATGGCCAAGTCGTTTGCGCAGGTAGACATGATGCTCGATAAGCGCGTGGTAGCCATGAGCCTCTACGACCGAGACCATGATACGGCCTATCTCGAAACCGCATGTCGCACCGTGGAGTTCCCAGGCAGCCCTTCCGAGGCCGCGAAGGCGCTCAACGTCCACCGCAACACGTACTTCTACCGCGTGAACAAGATTAACGAGCTCTTCTACCTCGACCTCAAGCGGGGAGAGGACCGCCTCGCCGTCGCGTTCTCCACGCATGTCTTGGAGGGCCTTGGCGGCAACGTACTCTTTGACACTGAGCAGATGCCGGAGAGTTGGCGCTACGCCATCAGGCACACGAGGCGCGCATAAGCACACATACCTTTTTGGGCCCACTACCTGTTAGTCATTTGTAACAGCAGGCACGGCATCTATGCACGTGCCGCTCATACCCTTTCAAACAATTGCACGATGCCTTGCACCATAGACTCACTTTGTTAGGTCAGTAATCGCAAGCTCTGGAGAGGGGACATCATGACCAAGATTCTCGGCATCTCGTTTGGTACCAGAAACGGTAACAACGACTCCATCTGCAAGGAGGTGCTGAAGGGTGCCCAGGAGTCTGGCTGCGAGGTCGAGTTCATTCGTGCGCAGGACCTGGACATCAAGCACTGCACTGGCTGCATCGCGTGCGTGAAGGCGCTCATGAGCGGCCGCGGCAACATGTGCATCCACAAGGATGACTTTGACTGGCTCGCCTGGAAGATGTTCACCTCCGACGGCATCATCATGGTCGACCCGATCTTCGAGACGGGCGCTTCTGGCCTCTTCCACACCATCATGGACCGCTTCGGTCCCCGTATGGACACCGGCAACAACTTCATCGGCATGCAGATTGCCAAGGGCATCATCGAGCAGGGTGGCAAGGGCACCATTCCGCCCGAGTGCGTCTTCCACACCGGCATTCCTGTGTCCTACATCGGCATCGGTGGCTCTGACTGGGGCACCCACATCCAGTCTGACCACGCCATCCAGTCCATGACCCCGGCATGGAAGGTCATCGACAACGAGTGGATCGCCTGGTCCAAGACCGCCCTCATGAAGGACGAGGTCGTGGCTCGCGCCCACCAGATCGGCATCAATCTGGCCGAGGCCGCCAAGGATCCCGAGCACGCCGAGTACAAGGGCGAGAAGGGCGTCTGCCCGCACTGCAACTGCAGCGACTTCTATCTGTATCCCGGCGAGAACCGCGCCGTGTGCGCCGTGTGCGGCCTGCAGGGCAAGATCTCCCTCGACGAGAACGGCAACGTGCAGGTCACCTATGCCGAGCATGACCTCACCGACGAGGACGGCAACGTCATCTACGACAAGGACGGCGCCCCCGCATTCCCCGGCATGTATGACGAGCAGGGTCGTGAGCGCGCACATGACACCATGGGTGGCAAGCAGATCCACGGCGAGGACATCGGCAAGAACGAGGGCATCCTGGCCGAGCTCCAGAAGACGCCCGAGTACAAGGCTCGCGTGGCCGCTTACAAGGAGTTTCTCACCCCGGTCAAGCCTGCGGACGACGATCGCTTCGCGAAGTTCCAGGACCTCGGCACGCGCCAGTAAAGCCCCTTACGCCCCCTGTGCTTTTGCACAGGGGGCGTTCCACAATGCAGCGCATAGCATCAGGCGCCTACACATAGCCACCCGATGTGCTGTGTGAGAACGTATACCCAAGGTAATGCGGCCGTCTGTCAAGGGCGGCTTCACGAGTAAAAGTACGAAGTACAAGGAGGAACGTATGGCAAAGCAGCTTGAGTGTGATGTCGTCGTCGTTGCAGCTGGTCTGTCTGGCCTCGCAGCGGCCATTTCGGCAGCCGAGAATGGCGCGAGTGTCATCTGCCTGGAGAAGGCTTCCAACACCGGTGGCGCCGCTAACATGGGCATGGGCCCCTGCGCGGCTGGCTCTCCCGTCCAGAAGATGAGCGGCATTACCCTGACCCCTGGCGAGCTCTTCCGTCGCCACATGTTCTATACCCACTATCAGGTCGACGCCAAGCTCGTCAAGGCCTACTACGACAAGTCCGGCGACACCATCCAGTGGCTCATGGACATGGGCGTCGTGTTCAACTCCGTGCGTCCGGCCTTCCGTGCGGGCGAGCGCACCAAGGCTTACGCCGACGGCGAGTACACCTGGCACGTCGTGCAGCCCGAGGACGGCTCTGAGCCCGGTCCGCGTGCCGCTACCACGATGACCAAGCGCATGACCGAGAAGGCCCAGGACCTCGGCGTCGAGTTCATGCTCGAGACCCCCGGCACCGGCCTCATCCAGGATGAGGATGGCGCCATTTGCGGCGTCACCGCCGTCGATAAGTCCGGCGAGGAGATCGAGATCTCCTGCAAGGCCGCCATCGTCGCCACCGGCGGCTTTGGTCACAACTTCAAGATGATCAAGGAGAAGATTGGCCTCGACTGGGGCAAGAACCTCTTCTCCTTCGCCATCCCCGGCATGGACGGCGACGGCTTCAACATGTGCCACAAGGCCGGCGCGGGCCACACCCCCGTCACCATGGAGCTCATGTACCAGCTTCCCGACAACATGAACCACTTCTACGTTGAGGGCGCCTTCCGTCAGCCGTGCTACTGGTGCGACCGTCTGGGCGAGCGCTTCATGCCCGAGGACGAGGTCTTCAACACCACCTTCGTCGGCAACGCCATCAACCACCTGCCCGGCAAGGTTGGCTATGCCATCTTCGACGCCAACATGCTCAAGCGCTGGAAGAAGTATGGTCCGGACATCGTCTCCCACGTGCACCCGCATGACCTCTATGAGGGCTTTGAGGCTCAGTGGAACGCCGACCTCGAGACCTACAAGGACGACGAGGGCAACCCCTACATCGCTCAGGCTGACACGCTCGAGGAGCTCGCCGAGCAGCTCGGCATCGACGTCGACGGCTTCGTCGCCGCTGTCGAGGAGTACAACGAGATGTGCGCCGAGGGCTTCGACAGCCTGTTCGAGAAGGATCGCCAGTACATGATTCCGCTGGAGGAGGGCCCCTTCTACGGCTGCAAGCAGTTCATGGGCGCCTACGGCACCCTCGGTGGCGTGCTTGTCAACCACAAGCTCGAGGTCATGACCGACGACTACGAGACCATTCCTGGCCTCTACTGCGTTGGCACCGATGCCTGCACCATCTACGGTGACTCCTACAACTTCTGCATCCCCGGCAACACCATGGGCTTCTGCCTCAACTCTGGCCGCATCGCCGGTGAGAACGCCGCAGAGCTGGCCTTTGGTGGCGGAGACGACGGCGACTGGGACGACGGCGACTGGGACTAAGCGTTTTATCTTGCACTTTTTGGCGGGGCCTCTTTGGGCCCCGCCTTTTGCGGTTTTGTACCACGTTGCCTGACGAGCTGAGGAAAGGCCTCAAACCCGGCAGGTATACAGAAAGGAGAGGAGCGCATGCTGCTGACGATTGACGGCCAGCAGGTCGAGGCGCAGGAGGGCCAGTCCGTCCTCAACGCCGCGCTTGCCGCCGACATCTTCGTTCCGCACCTGTGCGGCCATCCCGACCTAGAGCCCATCGGGGGATGCGGTCTCTGCATGGTCGAGGTGGAAGGCGAGGACGAGCCCGTCCGCGCCTGCATGACCAAGGCCCACGAGGGCATGGTCGTCAACACCAAGGGCGACGCCGCTGATAAGCTGCGCCGTCTTGCCATGGAGCTCATCCTGGCGACGCACCCCGCCGACTGCACCGGCTGCCCGAAGTACGGCGTCTGCGAACTGCAGTCCATGTACCAGTACATGGGCGTCTCGCCCCAGCGTTGGCGCTGCAAGGGCCGCACCGTGCCCGCAGACACCTCCAACCCGCTGATCAGCCACGGCTTCACCCGCTGCATCCGCTGTGGACGCTGCGTGCGTGCTTGCGAGGAGCTGCGCGGCGTTGGCGCCATCGGCTTCCATCGTGCCGAGGACGGCTCCATGCGCGTTGCCATCAACGGCAACTCTCTGCAGGAAGCCGGATGCCGCTTCTGTGGCGCCTGCATCGAGGTCTGCCCGACGGGCTCTATCGTCGACATGGTGGGTCTTGCCAAGGAGGGCCGCAGCCGCGAGGACAACATCGTTCCGTGCCGCAGTGGCTGCCCCGCACACATCGACATCCCGCGCTACCTTCGTTACGTCAAGGCTGGCGAGTGGGAGAAGGCCACGGCCGTCGTCCGCGAGAAGGTTCCGTTCCCGGAGACGCTGGGCACCATCTGCACGCACAACTGCCAGGGCGAGTGCAAGCGCAACTACCTGCAGGAAGCCCTGTCCATCTGCCGTCTGAAGCGTGCCGCCGCGGTGCGCGACACTGGCGAGTGGAAGAGCCGCGTGCGTCACGAGCCCCTCACGGGCAAGAAGGTCGCTATCGTCGGTGCTGGCCCTGGCGGCCTCACCGCAGCTCTCTTCCTGGCCGAAAAGGGCCACAAGGTCACGGTCTTCGAGGCCAACGCCAAGGTCGGCGGCCAGATGCGCTATGGCATTCCTGCCTACCGTCTGCCTGACGAGATCGTTGACCGCGAGGTTGCGACCATCCTGGAGATCTCCCAGGCAGCTGACCCCGAGCCGCGCATCGAGCTTGTATGCAACACGCGCGTGAAGGACGTCAAGGCGCTGCTGGGCGAGGGCTATGACGCCGTGCTCATCACCGTGGGCACCTTTAAGGGCAACGTCCTTCCGATGAAGGGCCATGACCTGCAGAACGTGTACGTCAACACCGAGTTCCTCAAGGCTTCGCGCGAGGGCAACCCGCAGCCGGTCGAGGGTGGCCGTGTGGTCGTCCTGGGCGGCGGCAACGTTGCCTACGACTGCGCCCGCACCGCGGTGCGTCTGGGCGCCAAGAGCGTCGACATCGCCTGCCTCGAGGCCGAAGCCGTCATGACCTCCACGCCGGAGGAGCGCGAGGAGGCCGCCGAGGAGGGCATCGTCCTACACGACGCCTACGCCTTCACCTCCATCAACGACGATGGCACGGGCAAGGTCGGCTCCATGACCATCCACAAGATCGCGAAGTTCTACTTCGACGAGAACCACCGCGCCGTGACCGAGCTGGTCGACGGTGGCGAGCTCACGCTTCCCGCTGACTACGTCATCTTTGGCGTCGGCCAGAAGCCTGAGGACACCATGGGCTATGGACTTGAGCTCACCCACGGTCCGTACATCGTTGCTGACGGCAACCACATGTCCAGCGAGCCTGGCATCTTTGCCGCAGGTGACGTGGTCACCGGCACCAAGAGCGTCATCGGCGCCATCGCCGAGGGCCGCGACGCTGCTAGCGCCATCGACCGCTACCTGGGTGGCGACGGCGACATCTCCGCCGAGCTGCTTGATCCCGAGCCAGTCGAGAAGAGCCTGGGCAAGGCACCGGCGGAGTTCTACACCAAGGCTACGCTGCCGCACTTCGTGCCGGGCGACGAGCGCAAGGGCACCTTCGAGCCCTTCGAGTGCCCGTTCACCGAGGATGAGGCCAAGTGCGAGGCCAGCCGCTGCCTGCAGTGCGACCTGCGCCTGACCATCACCAAGCCGCGCCTGTGGAACGAATACTAAGGGAGGGGGAACCATGGACTACGCAATCACCACCGCTGGCACCACGTCAGTCAATGCGCTTCTGAGCGCGGTTGGTGCTGATGCTGCTGAGCTGAAGGCTGTCTGGCTCTCGTATCCCACGGCAACCTTTGTGACCGCCGCCCACTTCGGGGATGACCTTGAGGTCGCCGAGGGCACGGCAACGCTGCGCACCTATACCGCCGAGAACTGCATGTGCGACGCGCTGTACACCGTCGTCGGCGAGCTGCGCATGGCAACCGAGTGCACCTGCACCTTTGGCCATGAGGGTGGCTATCAGCTGAGCACTATCCTGGGCGATGCCTGCAACAAGAAGGGCAAGCCGAGCGACATCGCACTTATTCGCGACCTCGCTCCGGTCATGCAGAAGCAGGCCATCTGCGCCGAGGGACAGGCTATCGGACGCGTAGCGCTGCAGGCACTTGACCTGTTTGCCGACGAGATCGAGCCGCACTTCACCAAGAAGCAGTGCCCGACGAGCGGCTGCGCCGCCTTCCAGACCTACCACGTGCTGGTGAGCAAGTGCACCGGCTGCGGCAAGTGCCTGAAGGCCTGCGACGACAAGGCCATCATGGGCAAGCCTAAGTTTGTCCACGTCATCAACCAGCGTGCCTGCACGCAGTGCGGTGAGTGCCTCGAGGCCTGCCCCGAGGGTGCCATCGTCCGCGCCGGCGCAAAGAAGCCCAAGACGCCGCCGAAACCCATTCCGGTGAAGCGCAAGTAATACTCAGCGCTCAAAGCTGTAGACCGAGGCGGGCCACCTGCGCAATGTGGCCCGCCTCTTCTCTTTCGTGGGACACCCAGCCCGGAGGTTTCTGTCCCACTTAGTGGGACAGAAACCTCCGGGCTGGGTGTCCCACCCGTCGATGTGTTCTCTGCCCAATAACGCTTTTGCGGTAGCATGAAACTATCTGAACATTGGAGAGGAGACAGACACATGTTTGATGTGATTGTCATCGGAGCGGGCGTATCGGGGTGCTCCATCGCCCGCGAGCTGGCGCGCTATGACGCAAGCGTCTGCGTGGTGGAGCGTGAGGAGGACGTCTGCTGTGGCACCTCAAAGGCAAACTCCGCCATCGTGCACGCGGGCTTTGACGCGCAGCCGGAATCGCTCATGGCGATGCTCAACGTCGAGGGCAACCGCCTGATGTACGAATGGGCACAGGAGCTCAACTTCGCCGTCATAAACAATGGTTCGCTCGTGGTATGCATGAGCGAAGCCGATGTGGACGGCCTTGAGATGCTGCGTCGACGTGGCGAGGCCAACGGCGTGCCTGACCTGCGCATCATTGATCGCGCGGAGCTTGTTGCCATGGAACCCAACATCGCAGACGAAGCCGTCGGCGCGCTTTGGGCCCCCACGGGCGGCATTGTTGACCCGTTCGGCCTCACGGTAGCGCTCGCGGAGAACGCCGCCGCCAACGGCGTGGAATTCCGTTTCAACGCGCCCGTATCCAAGGTTACCCGTGAAGGCGATACCTGGGCCGTGACGGCAGGGGAGGAGACCCTCTACGCCAAGGCCGTTGTGAATGCTGCCGGCGTCTATGCCGACTTCATCCACAACCAAGTGGCGGCACCTGACGACCAGCTCACCATCATTCCGCGTAAGGGCGAGTACTACCTGCTCGACACCACCGCCGGCAACCACGTGAATCACACCATCTTTATGCTCCCCACTCCCATGGGCAAGGGCGTGCTCGTATCGCCAACCGTCCATGGCAACCTCATCGTAGGTCCCACGGCCACCGACATCGAGGACAAGGAAGCCGTTGACACAACGCCGGAAGGCCTGCATGACGTGGCCACCAAGTCTTCCCTTACCGTGAAGAACGTGCCGCTGCGCGAGGTCATCACGACCTTCGCCGGACTGCGCGCCCATCAGGCAAAGCACGACTTCGTGATCGGCGAGGTAGAGGGCGCGCCGTGCTTCTTTGACTGCGCCGCCATCGAGAGCCCTGGCCTCACAAGCGCCCCGGCCATCGGCGTCATGGTGTCGGGCATCGTCGCGGAAGAGCTTGACCTTGCCAAGAAGCCGGAGGGCGTCTTCGATCCTACCCGTCGTGGCGTTCCCAACCTGATGGAGCTCTCCTTTGACGAGTGGGACGAGCTCTGTCAGAAGGACCCCGCCTACGGCCACATCATTTGCCGTTGCTGCCGTGTCAGCGAGGCGCAGATCGTTGACGTGATTCATCGTGTGCCCACGCCGCGTTCGCTCGACGCCATCAAGCGCCGCACCGGCGCGACCATGGGTCGCTGCCAAGGTGGCTTCTGCACGCCCAAGATCATGGAGATTCTCGAACGCGAGCTCGGCATGCGTCCCGACGAGGTCACCAAGCGAGGCCCAGGCTCAGAGCTTGTGGTGGGCATCAACAAAGACCAGATAGAAGCACCTGTGAGCGCTTCGGAAGGGGGTGAGGCATAGATGAGCAAGGAGCTTGAGCGTCATGCCATCGTCGTGGTGGGCGGCGGTCCCGCTGGCCTTGCCGCAGCCATCGGAGCCTATGAGGCGGGGGAGCGCGACATCCTCGTGCTCGAGCGCGACACGCAGTTGGGCGGAATCCTCAACCAGTGCATCCACAACGGCTTTGGCCTCCACACCTTCAAGGAGGAGCTGACGGGCCCAGAGTACGCGGCACGCTACATCGCGCGCGCTGACGAGCTGGGTGTCGAGCGTCGTCTGGGAACCATGGTCATGGATATCTCTGATGACCGTGTTGTGACCGCCGTCTCTTCGGAGGCGGGAATCACGCGCATCCAGGCGGGTGCCGTCATCCTGGCAATGGGTTGCCGCGAACGCCCGCGCGGGGCACTCGCCACGCCGGGCTACCGTCCTGCGGGCATCTACAGCGCGGGCACAGCCCAGCGCCTCGTTAACATCGAGGGTCAGCTTCCCGGCCGTAACGTCGTCATCCTTGGATCGGGCGACATCGGCCTCATCATGGCCCGCCGCATGACCTTTGAGGGCGCCCACGTTCAGTGCGTCGCCGAGATCATGCCGTACTCTGGCGGCCTGAAGCGCAATATCGTGCAGTGCCTTGATGACTTTGGCATCCCCTTGCTGCTCAGCCACACCGTCACGCGCATCGAAGGTCGTCAGCGCGTCGAGGCCGTCTGGATTGCCGAGGTTGATGAGCGCATGCGTCCCATCGCCGGCACGGAGGTGCGCTATCCCTGCGACACGCTGCTCCTCTCCGTGGGCCTGCTGCCTGAGAACGAGCTCTCCCGCGAGGCCGGCGTAGAGCTCTCGCCCGTGACGCGCGGACCCGTGGTGAACGAATCCCTCGAGACGAGCATTCCTGGCGTCTTTGCCTGCGGCAACGTGCTTCACGTGCATGACCTTGTGGACTACGTATCTGAGGAGGCCGCCACGGCCGGTGCCTCTGCCGCGCGCTTTGTGCAGGGTGCCGTGGACGCCGACGACGCGCAGCGCATCCCCATCGTGGCCACCGATGGCGTCCGCTACACCGTGCCTTCTACCGTCTCGGTCGAGCGCATGCCCGAAGCGCTCACTGTGCGCTTCCGCGTGGGCAACGTGTATCGCGACCACTACGTGAGCGTCTACCTGGGAGACGACCGCATCCAGCACCGCAAGAAGCGTGTGATGGCTCCCGGCGAGATGGAGCAAGTCACGTTGAAGCGTGCGGAGCTGCTCGCTCACCCCGATATCGCCAGCATCACCGTAAAGCTTGAGGAGGAGTAGCCATGGCAACCGAGACAAGGGAGCTCACCTGCATCAACTGTCCGTTGGGCTGCCAGTTGACGGTGACCCTCGTAGACGGTGAGGTCACATCCGTCGCGGGAAACACCTGCAAGCGCGGCGACACGTACGGGCGCAAAGAGGTGACCAACCCGACGCGCATCGTGACGACGACGGTGCCGGTCGAAGGTTCTGCCACCGAGCGCATGGTGTCGGTCAAGACCGCGTCCGACGTGCCCAAGGGCAAGATGTTTGAGGTGGTCGCAGCCCTGAAGGGCGTCACGGCCCAGGCACCGGTCGCCATTGGCGACGTGATCCTTGCAAACGTTGCCGGAACTGGCGTCGACATCATCGCCACCCGCAACGTCTAGACCTCCCAGGCGCAGGCCTCCATATCCACGTTACCGGATGTGTCTGCTGAACCCTGGTTGTCTACCAATA
>OMWB01000020.1 GCA_900314645.1 uncultured Actinomycetes bacterium | reverse complement strand
CCCCATTGTACAGGGGCCGTGCGTCAGCATGCCCAGTCTTCGACATGGCTGTCCCGGCTGTCACCGCTGACGAAACCCGGTAAAGAAATAGGTTGACACTATTTGCAACGGCTCGTGCAGCCTGCAAACCCTCCAAGCGGCCGAGGCTCTCCTGATATCATGACTGGCCAGTAACTCGACCAGAGCTTCGCGAGAACGAGATTCCGTTTCGTACCACTTTTCTGAGCCGTCTGGAACGCTATTCCCTTTCGTTCCGCTCGGGAGCCGTCCGCTGGAACGCTATCCTGTTTCGTACCATCGCTTCGGTCGTCAATTCGTGTCACGAAAGCAAATGCCGTTCCAGCAAGGCACCCCGGAGCGGCACGAAACCAAATACCGTTCCAGCAAGGCACCCCGGAGCGGCACGAAACCAAATACCGTTCCAGCACGTCACCCCGAAGCGGCACGAAACGGAATGGCGTTCCCACCTTCCTCCTCGTACCGTGAGCATACTCTGCTCCCAGGTGTGACTTGAGATCTTGGGCGACTCATCGTCGTCGGCGTGTCCAGCGCCATAGAGCCGCACAGTTGCAAACAATGTGAACGAAAAAAGTGCTTGCCATACTGGTTGCAATTGCTATACTTATCACTCGTGCACCAGATTCCCCGGTGGCGCAGTGGTAGCGCGGTGGACTGTTAATCCATGTGTCGTAGGTTCGAATCCTACCCGGGGAGCCAGACTTTTCTGAGGTCGGCGGCTTTCAGCCCCGACCTTTTTTCATGCCGAAGCATGCTCAAATTGACGGACGTATGGCGCACGCACCTCTGTGCTACGATTAACTGTTGTATGACGACACGAGGAGGACGTTTGGCCACAGATCTCGAGCAAAGCCTGACGGGCGAGGCCATGGTGCCCGCGGCCTCTGACGCTTGGTACCCTACGCGCCAGAGGGACGCCTTCATCATTCGGCAGCTTGTCACGCGTGACTTCAAGCTCAAGTACCGCCGCAGTACACTGGGCGTTGCCTGGAGCGTGCTCAACCCGCTTCTGATGATGGCGGTCATGGCAGCGGTCTTCTCGCAGTTCATGGCGCAGCGAGACCCTTCCATCGGCAACTACCCGCTGTACCTCATCTTGGGCAACACGGCGTTCTCGCTCATGAACGACGCGACGTCGCAGGGCATGCGTTCCATCATCGACGCGTCGAGCCTCCTCAAGAAGGTGAAGATCAACCGCTACGTCTTCCCGGTGCAGAAGGTGCTCTTCGCGGTGCTGAACTACGTGTTCTCGCTGGTTGCCGTAGCTGTGGTCATGCTGTTCTTCCACGTTCTGCCGACAGCGCACGCCTTGCTGCTGCCCGTGCCGGTGGCGCTCCTTGCGCTCTTCTGTATCGGGCTGGCACTGCTGCTCTCCACAGCCTCGGTCTTCTTCCGCGATGTCATCCACCTGTGGAGCGTCGTTATCACCGCGTGGACCTACGCAACGCCGCTCTTCTACTCAACCAATATCCTGCCGCCATGGATGGTACGGCTGGAGCTCTTCAACCCCATGTACCACTATGTCACGTTCATCCGCGACATCATGCTGTGGCACCAGCTGCCTGCGCTCACCACGGTGGTTGGATGCATCGCGTGCGCTGCCATCTCGCTGGTGGTGGGTATCGTGGTGTTCCGCAAGAACGAGCGCAAGTTCATCCTGTACATCTAACGACGAGGAGCGCCGCGTGGCTGACCGTCTGGAAAACTCGGGCAAGTGGGGCGCCTATCTGGAAGTCTCCGCAGAGGAGGTCTCGCTAGGCGAGTCGCTCACCATGTCTCCTGTGGTCTTTGGCGCACCGCAGGACGCCTTTACCTACAACTACGTGTGGTGTCGCAACGGTAGCTGGGCGCCTGGCGACTGGGAGACAACCGTCGCGCGCACAGGCTCGCGCACGCGCAAGACGAGCTACACCTTCACGCCGCCCAAGGCGGGAAAGTACATGCTGTACATCGACGTGGTGGACGAGAACGAGCTGCAGCTCACGGTCCAGCGTCCCATCACGGTGATTGACGCAGAGGCCATGCGCGTTGATAGCGAGGAGCTTCCTGCCGTCCCGGGCGATGACGTCATCATCAGCGTCCGCGACGTCTCCATGATCTTCAACATGGCTTCCGAGCAGTTCAACTCGCTGAAGGAGTATGCCATCGCGCTGATGCGCGGCGAGCTGCGCTTCAAGGAGTTCCGTGCGCTCAACCACATCAACTTCGACATCAGACGTGGCGAGGCGTTTGGCCTGGTGGGAACCAACGGCTCCGGCAAGTCCACCATGCTGAAGATCATCGCCGGCGTGCTCGACGCCTCCGAGGGCAGCTGCACGGTGCGCGGCACCATCGCGCCGCTCATCGAGCTCGGCGCCGGCTTTGACATGGAGCTGACCGCGGCAGAGAACATCTATCTCAACGGCTCGCTTCTGGGCTATCGCAAGGAGTTCATCGACGAGCACTTTGACGACATCGTCGCCTTCGCTGAGCTCGAGGACTTCATGGACATGCCGCTTAAGAACTACTCAAGTGGCATGGTGGCGCGCATCGCCTTTGCGGTGGCCACCATCACCGAGCCCGACATCCTCATCGTGGACGAGACGCTCTCGGTGGGCGACTTCCTCTTCCAGCGCAAGTGCGAGCAGCGCATTCAGGAGCTCGTTGACTCCAACAACGTGACGGTGCTTCTGGTGAGCCACTCCATCGAGCTGGTAGAACGCATCTGCCAGCGCGTCTGCTGGATCGAGAAGGGTCAGCAACGCATGATCGGTCCCGTCGACAAGGTGTGCGCCGCATACAAGTCGCTGAGCGAGTGAGGTGGGCCATGGGCAGCGAGCGAAGCGAAAACCCTCAAGTCTCGGTTCTGGTTCCCGTCTATAACGTTGAACCGTACGTTGAGCGTTGCTTGAGGTCGGTCCTTGCGCAGGGCGTCGAGAGCCTTGAGGTCATCGTCATCAACGATGGGTCCACGGATGGATCGCGCGAGGTGGTGGGCCGCGTGGCCGAGGATGACGCGCGCGTGCGCATCATCGACAAGCCCAACTCCGGCTACGGCGCCTCGCTCAACCGCGGCCTTGACGAGGCGCGGGGCACCTACGTGGGCATCCTTGAGTCGGACGACGAGATGGTCTCCGGTGCGCTCGCGCAGTTGCTTTCCCGTGCGGAGGCCCTTCAGGCTGACGTGGTGAAGGGCGACTACATCCTGTGGTGGCCCACGGACGAGGCCCGTACCCACCAAGCGGGCGAGGTTGTGCCAGAGCTCTGCGAGGGACTCGTGGACACACGGGAGGACATGCGGGTGTACTCAATCCGCAGCACCATCTGGAGCGGGCTGTATCGGCGGGAGCACCTTGAGGCCCATGGCATCCGCTTTTTGGAGACGCCCGGCGCCTCGTACCAAGACACCTCGTTCAACTTCAAGGTCTTTGCAACCTCGGCCCGTACGGCCTTCACCACGAGCCCGGTGATTCGCTACCGGCAGGACAACGCGTCCTCGTCCATCCACAGCAAGGGCAAGGCTGATGCGGTGGGCATCGAGTTTGACGAGATTGATCGCTGGCTCGACGAGCGCCCTGACTGCGTGGGCCACGATGCCCTCGTGCGCCAGGCCCTCATTGAGCGGTTCAACGCGTACCTTTGGAATCTCGACCGCCTTGACGACGAGGTGGGGCTTGCCTTCCTCACCGATGCGGGGGCGCAGTTTGCGCGCTTTGAGGAGAGCGGACGCCTCGACCTTTCCACATGGGACAGCTGGCGCGTCGCCAACCTGCGTGCGTTGCAGGCTGACCCTAAGCGTTACCTGCGGCTCCGTCGCAGGTTTAGGGGAGATTCCGCGGCGGCCAAGGCGCGCTTCGCGCTTGCCCTAGGCGGCCCGGCTGGCCTGCTGTCGGCCGTCGGCGAGCATTTCTCAAGGAGGTCGCGATGATGCGCTTTTCGGTGATCATTCCGGCCTACAACGCCCAGGACGTGCTTGAGCCCTGCGTTGCGTCCGTGCTGTCGCAGGAAGGCGTCGAGGTCGAGGTCGTCGTGGTCGATGACGGCTCGCGTGACGACACGCTCGCTGTCGCCGAGCGTCTTGCGGCACAGGATTGCCGCGTGCGGGTAGTCTCAAAGCCCAATGGGGGCGTCTCGTCTGCCCGAAACGCGGGTCTCGACGTGGCGACGGGGGAGGCGGTCCTGTTTGTGGACGCCGACGACGCGCTGGTTCCGGGCGCGCTGGCGTCCCTCGCCGCGCGGCTGTACTACGGGGGCGTCGACTGCCTCGTCTTTGGCATGGTGGTGGAGCCACCTGACGCGACGCCACTGACCTTGGCCCACCGGCTGGCGCCGCGCGACGGCATCTTTGAGGACAAGCCTCGGCAGGTCATCTTTGAGGAATACACGCATCCGTATGCCTTCCGCGTGGCCTTCATGCGCGAATTCCTGCTGCAGAACGACCTCCGCTTTGACACCACGCTCTCGCTCGGCGAGGACGAGGCCTTCCTCATGGTTGCGTATGCGCTTGCGCATCGGGTCATCTGCTCTTCTGAGCAGCTTTACGTCTACCGCATGAGCGACGTCAGCGCGAGCCATCGCGACAACGCGTCGGATGACGTCCTGCCGGCCAAGCTGCGGAAGCATCTTGCGCTGGTCTCGTCGGTGTTGGGCGAGTGGAAGCGCCGCGGCCTTGACCCCTCATGCGATGCTGACCTCCTTGACTGGGCACTTGACCTGCTGATGCTTGACGTGAGCCGGCTTCCGCATGAGGCACAGGTGGAGTTCTACAAGGAGCTCTGGGATGTGCTCGTGGACTACTATGGCCCAGACGGTGGCCGTTCGGTCGCGCACCATGCGGCAGACGTGTGCCTACGCGCCATCCAGCGCTCGGCGTATGGTGCGCGCGTGCGTGGTCCGGTGGTGCCGCTCCCGATCCTCGTGGCGTTCTATGTGTCGAGTCGCGGGATCTCTGCCGTGGGCGAGCGTGTGGTGGCACGGCTGCGCGGGAGGGGAGCGTACTAGCCATGTGCGTTGCGTCGATCATCGTCCCTGTCTACAACGTGGGCCCCTACCTTGACGACTGCCTTGCCTCGGCCGTGGCACAGACCCTCTCTGACCTCGAGATCATTTGCGTCGACGACGGCTCGACGGACGGAAGTGGGGAGCTCGCCGACAAGTGGGCGGAGCGCGACCCACGTGTGCGGGTGGTGCACAAGGCAAACGGCGGCCTTTCTTCTGCGCGCAATGTGGGCCTCGATGAGGCGCGCGGCACCTATGTGTTCTTCCTCGATGCGGACGACCTGCTAGAAATTGACGCGTTGGAGTGCATCTGCGATGCCTTCGAGCGAACCGGAGCCGACGTGGTCACCTTTGGTGCCACGTGTTTTCCGGATGAGCCCACGCCGTGGCTCGAGCGGTGCCTCAGTCCGCGCGACGTGGTGTTTGACGAGTTCACGCCGGCGATCCTCCTCGACGAGTCCTCGAATCCCTTCGCGTGGCGCACGGCGTGTCGACGCGAGTGGCTCGACGCCTGTGGCCCGCGTTTTGACGAGTCCGTGCGATATGGCGAGGACACGGTGTGGCACTTCTCGCTGTATCCGGCGGCGCGCAGGACGGCGCTCGTGCGTGACAAGGTCTATCGCTATCGCCTGAACCGTGAGGGCTCGCTCATGTCCGCCACGGAAAAGGGCTCGGCGCAACGCATCGCCGACCACGTGAGCGTGGTGGAGCGTGTCTTTGCCGCATGGGATGACGCGGGCCTTCTGACTCAGTGGGGTGCGGAGCTCACTGGCTGGTCGGTTGACTATGTGCTCTACGCCGCGCTTCGCCAGCCGCTCGGATCTGAGCGTCGTGCGGCGCTCAGGCGTCTTGCGGCCCTGTATAACACCTATGGAAGGGGCTCTGGTGCTCCTCGCGCGGTGCGGAGGCTGGTGCGTCTGGTGGCGTCGGGGGCTTATGATGCGCCTCAGACGCGCATGGCGGCGGTTCTGTGGCGCGTCTGGCGCTATGGCGTTCGCGACCTCGTGGAGACGGTCGTCGGCCATGGGGGAGGACGCTCCGGTTCCGGCGAGTGAAGCCGAACGCACGAGCCGTCGTGTTACCATAGAAAAGATGACCACATTGAGAAGGGGAGCCGTATGTCAGAGGGGCCCGTCCGATTGCCGGAGATAAGCGTCCTGGTACCTATCTATAACGTCGAGCGCTATCTTGCGGAGTGCCTTGATTCGCTGGTCGCCCAGACGTTCACCGACTTCGAGGTCATCCTCATCAACGACGGCTCCACCGATGGGTCGCGCGACATCATCTCTCGTTATCTGGAGGCTGACCAGCGCTTTCGTGTGATCGACAAGCCCAACTCGGGCTACGGCGCCTCCATGAACCGCGGGTTGGACGAGTCTCTGGGCACGTATGTGGCCATCCTCGAGTCGGACGACTTCTTTGTTCCTGATGCGCTGAAGCTCCTGCACGACGTTGCCGTGCGCGAGGACTCTGACGTCGTGAAGGCCAACTTCTGGCTGTACTGGTCGGTGCCTGAGGAGCGTCGCGAAGAGTTTGTCATCGTGACGCCCGAGATGGCCGGGCGCACCATGCGGCCTTCGAGTGACGAGGACAAGACGATCTTCTACCAGAAGCCCTCGATCTGGTCCGCGCTCTATCGGCGTGAGTTTCTCACCGAGAACGCCATCCGCTTCCTGGAGACGCCCGGCGCCTCGTATCAGGACGCGAGCTTCAACTTCAAGGTGTGGGCTCTGGCCGAGCGGGCGAGCTTCATCGACGACTTCATCCTCAACTATCGCCAGGACAACGAGGCGTCTTCAGTGAACAGCCCCGGGAAGGTGTACTGCGTCTGCGACGAATACGCCGAGATGGAGCGCTTCCTCGAGGTGCGTCCCGCGCTTTCCGAGCGGCTGCGTGGCGTGCTCACGCGCATGAAGTTCGATAGCTATATGTGGAATGCGGGCCGCCTTGCGCCCGAGCTGCGTGCGGAGTTTCTGGTGCGGGCGCGCGAGGAGCTGTCGGCTGACCGTGAGAAGGGCTACGTGGACGAGTCCGTGCTGGGTGTCTATAAAGAGGCTGACCTGCACTTCCTTCTTGACGAGCCAGAGCGGTTCGCGCAGGCCTTCGACAGCTATGGTGGAGGGTCTTTGGTCAAGAACCTCGGGCACTACCTCGAGCTGGGCGGCCCGGGACTGGTTGCGGGTATGGTTGCAAAGCGTGCGAAGCGAGGTCGTTCGTGAGCATTCGCCTCTCAGTCATCGTGCCGGTGTACAACGTCGAGGCGTATCTCGACGAGTGCCTGCAAAGCCTTGCTGAGCAGGACTGGCATGACTTTGAGGCAATCTGTGTGAACGACGGCTCCACGGACGGCTCGGCCGCCATCTTGGAGCGATGGGCAGAGCGCGAGCCGTGGATCCGCATCGTCAACAAGCCCAATGGCGGCCTGTCGAGCGCTCGTAACGCGGGGATGCGGGTCGCTCAGGGTGACTACCTGTGCTTTCTTGATTCTGACGATCGCTTGATGCCCACCGCATGCCGACGCATCGTCGAGGTGTTCGATGCCTCCGAGTCTGAGGTCATCGTGTACGGGGGCTATGCCCTGCCCCGCGAGGCGGCCTCGCCATGGCTCGAGCGAACGTTGAGTCCGCAGGCAATCTCATATGGTGGTCCCTGTGAGGGCCTGCTGTTCTCCCCGGATACGCGGCCCTTTGCGTGGCGCACGGCGCTCTCGCGAGCGTTTCTCCTTCGTGGGCAGACCTTCTTTGACGAGACCATCGGCTACGGGGAGGACCAGGTCTTCCAGTTTGCCGTGTATGCGCGCTCCCGCAGGACCACCATTGTGGAGGACCGGCTCTACGAATACCGCGTGACGCGGCAGGGATCGCTCATGAGCGACGTGCGTCGCGACGAGCGCGAGATGCTGCTGGCCCACGTGCGCATCCTGCGGCGCGTGTGGGCAGACTATGCCGCCTTGGGCATCCTAGGGGAGTACGAGCGCCCGATGCTCTCGTGGGCGTGCCAGTTTGTGGCCAACGACGCGCTGCTCATGGACGTGGACGCCTGCTCTGAGATATTGGGCGCGCTGGGGGAGGCCGTTGCCTCACAGTGGAGTGAAGCCCAGCTGAAGGCGCTCGGGCTCGAGCCATGCGAGCTCCGCGTGCTGCTCGCGGCAATATCCGGCAAGAGGCTCTCGCGCGTGACGCGGCGTAGGCTCTTCGCGGCGCTGCACCGCCACCTGTACGGCCGCCTCTCCACGGTCCGCTCCCTCATGGGTAGAAACCGCGGCCTGCAGTAGCGCCTCCGCACGTGCGATGTTCGTGGACGCGCTTGTCGGCTCACGGTGGCATCGGTATAGTGATTGCAACCTTTAAGCGCGGTACGAGATGCCCGCAAGGCGAAGCAACATATCTGCAGCAGTTTCATTGCCTTCCTTGACGCCTCGTGCCGCTTTGTCGGCAGGGGCGTTTTTTTAGGAAGGAGTGCCATGGAACAGGCTGTCTTGAAAGCCCAGATCATGGACGCGCTGGCGATGGACCGAGCCATCACGCGCATCGCTCACGAAATCATCGAGCATAACGAGGGCGCGCGCAGCATCGCGCTCGTCGGCATCCAGAGGCGCGGAGTCCCCATCGCGGAGCGTCTTGCAGCGAAGATCGAGGCCATCGAGGGCGTCAAGCCCAAGATTGGCAAGCTTGACATCAGCTTCTATCGCGATGACTACGCACGTCACATCAATCCGGTGACGTATGCCACCGAGGTGCTGTTCCCCATCGACGGCGTCGACGTCGTGCTCGTCGACGACGTGCTCTACACCGGCCGTACGGTTCGCTCGGCGCTCGATGCCCTGGTTGACCTGGGCCGCGCCAAGACCGTGCAGCTCGCCGTGATGGTCGACCGTGGCCACCGTGAGCTTCCCATCCGCGCCGACTACGTGGGCAAGAACGTTCCCTCGTCGCATGACGAGGACGTCCGCGTGAGCATCAAGCCCATCGACGACGTCGACGGGGTGGAGATTTGGGGTATCGAGAAGAACGCAGGAGGGAGCGAGTAATGCTTTCCGTGAAGCACCTCATCGACACGACGAGCCTGACCGCCGACGACATCACGCAGATCCTCGACACGGCCAAGTCGTTCGATCCCATCGTCAACGGCCGCAGCATCAAGAAGGTCCCGGCGCTGCGCGGCCGCACCATCGTCAACCTCTTCCTTGAGCCCTCGACGCGTACCCTCAAGAGCTTCGAGCTTGCCGAGAAGCGCCTTTCGGCCGACTCCATCTCGATGGGCGGCGCCACCTCGTCGGTGGTGAAGGGCGAGAGCCTGGCTGACACCATCCAGACCATCGACGCCATGAAGGTGGACATGTTCGTGGTGCGCGCGCGTCTCGCTGGCACCCCGCAGAAGATCACCGAGAACACCGACGCCGTGGTCATCAACGGTGGCGACGGCAAGCATCAACATCCCACGCAGGCGATGCTCGACCTCTACACCATTCGTGAGCACTTCGGCCACCTCGACGGCCTGAAGGTGGCCATCGTGGGCGACCTGGCGCACAGCCGCGTGTGCGGCAGCCTGGCTCCCGCCCTCAAGACCATGGGCGCCGAGGTCACGCTGGTGGCTCCTCCCACCTTCCAGGTGGGCGACCCCTCGTGGTATGGCTGCGAGCAGACCAACCACCTCGACGACGTGATCGAGGACATGGACGTGGTGTACATGCTCCGCGTGCAGCTCGAGCGCATGGAGGGCGCGGCCATCCCGTCTCGCCGCGAGTACAACCGCCTCTACGGCCTCTCGCTTGAGCGCGAGGCGCGCATGAAGGACAACGCTATCATCTGCCATCCCGGTCCCATGAACCGCGGCATGGAGATTGACGCCGAGGTTGCCGACTGCGCACGCTCGAGGATCCTGAACCAGGTCAACGCGGGCGTGCTCACCCGTATGGCCGAGATGTACCTGCTGCTGGGAGGAGAAGAGTAATGGCATATCTGATCAAGGGTGCCCACGTGGTCGACCCGCAGGTGGGTCTCGACGACGTCCGTGACGTGCTCGTGCGCGAGAAGCAGATCGTTGAGGTCTCCGAGTGCATCGAGGCGCCTGAAGATGCCGAGATTATCGACGGCAGCGGCAAGTATCTCGTTCCGGGCCTCGTGGACATGCACGTGCACTTCCGTGACCCGGGCTTTGAGTACAAGGAGACCATCGCCACCGGCTCGCGTGCGGCCGCGCACGGCGGCTTCACCGATGTTGCCACCATGCCCAACACCGACCCGGTGACCGATGATGGTGCCGAGATTCGCTACCAGATTGACCGTGCGCGCAAGGCTGGCCTCGTGCACGTGCGCCCCATGGGCGCCCTGACGCGCGGCGAGAAGGGCGAGTCCCTCGCCGAGATCGGTGACATGGTGATGGAGGGTGCGAGCGCCTTTTCCGACGACGGCCACGGCGTGCAGAGCGCCGGCATGATGAAGACCTGCATGGCCTACGTCAGCCAGTTTGACCGCGTGGTCTGTGCCCACTGCGAGGTCGAGAGCCTCTCCGGCAACGGCGTGATCAACTCTGGCCGCGCGGCGACGCGCCTGGGCATGTTCGGCTGGCCTCCGCTTGCCGAGGAGCTCGAGATCTGGCGTGACATCGAGCTCTCCCGCTCGACGGGCTGCGCACTGCACATCTGCCACATCTCCACGGCCAAGGGCCTGGAGCTGGTGAAGGCCGCCAAGGCCGAGGGCCTGCCCGTGACCTGCGAGGTGACCCCGCACCACCTCTTCCTCAACGACGAGGACATCACCGATACCTACAACACCAACCTGAAGATGAACCCGCCGCTGCGCAAGGCCTCTGACATGGAGGCCATGGTCCAGGGCATCCTCGACGGCTCCATCGACTGCGTGGTAACTGACCATGCCCCGCATGCCAAGCACGAGAAGGACTGCGAGTGGGAGATCGCCTTCTTTGGCACCATCGGCCTCGAGACGTCCCTGCCGCTGATGCTGACCAACCTGGTCCTGCCCGGCAAGATGAGCTGGAACCGCCTCGTGGAGGTCATGGCCATCAACCCGCGCCGCCTGCTCCGCTGCAACCCGGTGAAGCTTGAGGCCGGCTCCCAGGCCGACCTGACGCTCATTGACCCGAAGCGTGAGATTGACGTGACCGAGAGCTACTTCCAGGGCAAGTCCAAGAACTCGGCATTCTTGGGCGCGCACCTCACCGGCGCTGCCTGCGATGTCCTGATGGCCGGCAAGCACACGCTCATCGACGGCGTGGTCGCATAGCCGCGAACTCACTCCCAAACGATGCAAAGGGGTACGCCCCTTCCGATCCGCTTCGGTCGGAAGGGGCGTACCCCTTTGCATGGGGAGCCTTTGCCTGTGTTATAGTGCATACGCATATGACGTCTTATGCAGGCATTATTCCTTGGGAAGGTGGCCCTATGCAATCGCAGCTCAAACGAACCGTCTTGCGCCTCGCCATGGCGTGTCTCGTAGTCATGATGGCCTTTGCCGTGGCAGTGCCCGCGCGTGCAACGACGTGGAAGGAAGACTGGTCTGCCGCAGGCTTCTTCAGGTGGGTTGCCCAGGAGAGCTCCGACGAGGCGGTCGTCCAAGATGCCAATGCGGCCCTTGACCTGCTCAAGAACGGCACTGGCTCCAACGTGGGCGGCATCCAGAACCACACGGACCTCAAGGACCGAAGCGGCGCGTCCTCGTTGCTCAACATGTATGCGGCCGCAAATGCGATCGAGTACTCAAACACGCTGCGCGCGAAGCATGGGGCTGCGGCCTTGGGGACGAACTGCCAGATGATGGCCATCTCCATCCTGCAGTGCAACGAAACGGCGGTGACCTTCGCGAACACGGGCATGCTCATGCATTGCCAGGCATACATGGTGGCCGAGAACATCTCGATGGGCTACTCGGATCCCTTCGACGGCTGGTATGTCGCCGAGAAGAAGCTCTATGACGCAGGGACGACAGACTTCAGCCAGGTGGGGCATTACCTGAACATCATCGATCCCAGCTACATCATCTCGGGCTTCGCGTACAACACGAACAACACCATCGGCGAGCAGTCGTTCTCCTACAGCTCCACCGTGACCTACTCCGTCGACGACTACCTCGATTTGTTGGTGACGTACATCAACAAGATGGTGGACGAGCAGGGAATGCCCGTCGGTAACTGGGTGCACGATGCGAACGGCTGGTGGTATCGCAAGATCGACGGGAGCTACCCAAAGGGCGGCATCGCTCGCATCGAGGGCAAAGACTATTGCTTTGACGGCAACGGCTACATGAAGACGGGCTGGGTCAAGGTCGACGGTAAGTGGTATTACTTTGAGTCTTCGGGCGCCATGGCCAAGAACAAGTGGGTGGATGATTGCTACGTCGGCTCTGACGGCGCCATGCTCGTCAACACGACGACGCCCGACGGCGTCAAGGTGGGCGCTGACGGCAAGCGCGTGAAAGGCTCATCTTCGTCTGGCTCTGGAAGCGGCACGGTGAAGGCTGGGTGGAAGCAGAGCGGCAGTCGCTGGTGGTACCAGAATGCTGACGGGACCTATCCCAAGTCGCAGTTTGCAAAGATTGGCGGGGCGACGTACTACTTCGATGGCTCCGGCTGGATGGTGACGGGCTGGAAGAAGGTCTCGGGCTCGTGGTACTACTTCGCCTCGAGCGGCAAGATGGCGACCGGTTGGTTGAAGTCTGGCGGTTCCTGGTACTTCATGGGCTCTGACGGCAAGATGGCGACCGGGTGGTCCAAGCAGGGAAGCACCTGGTACTACCTCAACTCTTCTGGCGTCATGGCAACAGGCTGGAAGAAGATTGACGGCTTCTGGTATCTGTTCAACAGCTCTGGCGCCATGACTAAGGGGTGGCAGAAGGCCTCTGGTAGCTGGTATTGGCTCGATTCCAAGGGCAGAATGGTCACGGGTTGGAAGGACATTTCCAACAAGCGCTACTGGTTCAGCTCTTCGGGCGTCATGGCCACTGGTTGGAAGAAGATTGCGGGCTCGTGGTACTACTTTGGCACGTCGGGCGCGATGTCTAAGAACACGTGGATCGGTAAGGACCACGTGAACGAGAACGGCGTGTGGGACAAGAGCAAGTAAGGTGTCGGCCCGGTCGGCTGATGCGTGTGGATCGGAGGCGTACATGAAGGCAAGCCGTTTGAACTGGTGGCAGAGGGCGCTTGGGTTGGCGTTGGCCCTTGCGATGGTGATGGGCTCGCTGCCAGCGCAGGCGCTGGCAGAGGCCGCGGACGAGACGGGCGATGAGGGCCTCGAGGAGGTCGTGGTGCTCGCCGCGGATGAGGTTGCCGACGACGAGGAGGCGCCCGTCGAGGCCGTGGTGGACGAGCCTGTGGACGAGGGCGAGGCCTCCGTCTCCGAGGACGCTGCCGACCTGCCCGCCGATGCGGCCGAGGGCGAGCAGGCAGTTGTCGAGGTGCTGGTGAGTGAGGACGAAGTCCTGGCCCCCGAAGAGGAGGCCGTGCCTGACGCGGACATCGCCCCAGAAGAGCCTGCGGAGGCAGTCGAGGAACCCGAGCTCACGTCCCAGGCTGAGAGGACCTACCGGCTCACGCTGGCTGAGGTGGCAAGCATTGGCACCCAGCGCTGGACGTCCAAGGCCGTCATGCCGAAGCCCAAGGTGACCTACGACGGTAAGGCCCTCGTGCTCAACCGCGACTACACGCTCTCGTACAAGAACAACGTGAAGCCTGGCACCGCTACCATCGTCATCAAGGGCACGGGCTCCTTCGTCGGGACCAAGACGGTTACCTTCGCCATCAAGAAGATCGGCACCTGGAAGAAGTACGCTGACGGTTGGCGCTACGTGTGGGCCCCGGGCCAGTACCCCAAGAGCCAGTTCCTCACGATCGACGGCAAGTCGTACCGCTTCGACAAGTACGGCATCATGCTGACGGGTTGGAAGAAGCTCACGGTCAGCGGCAAGACCTCCTGGTATTACTTCGGCTCCGACGGCGCCCGTCGCACGGGATGGTACCGCATCAGCGGGTCCTGGTACTGGTTCGCCAAGTACGGCAGGATGGCCACCGGCACCAAGACAATCAGTGGCAAGACGTACTACTTCGGCTCGAACGGCGCCATGCGCACCGGTTGGCAGAAGATTAGCAAGAAGTGGTACTACTTCGAGTCGAGCGGCGCCATGGTGAAGAACCGCTGGGTGGGCAACTACTACCTGGGCAAGACTGGTGCGATGCTCACCAACACGGTGACGCCCGACGGCTACCGCGTGCTCGCCAACGGATGCTGGGACGGTAAGGGCAAGGTTCCCACGAAGGTCAAGACAAAGGCGTTCTCTGTGGCGTTCCCAAGCTACTGGCTGGGAAAGGTGAGCACGGACACGTGGACAAGCGGAAGCTGGCAGTATTCCGGCGTGAACCTTTCGGGGGCCACGAGTGGAAGCGTGGTCCATTTCCGCTACATCAAGAACTCGGCGTACAAGGATGAGAAGCTTGGCGGCGGAAGCTTCCGCATTGCGACGAAGAAGGGCGCGACCTACACCGTCGAGGTGTGGATGACGGCGTGGCCGTGGGAAGACTACGTCCAATACACGGACGCGAAAACGCAGGCTGAGGCAAAGTCGCTGATTAAGGCGCTAACGGGCGGGAAGTACAAGGAGGCGAGCAGCACCTCCTGGGACTACGCGAGGCAGTACGTCGAGAAGAACATCGTGGATAAACTCGTCGTGTACTAGTGGCAAGGGCGATCCAACCTAGGTAGGAGCGGTGGCGGCATTCTCAAAGATGCCGCCACCGCTCGTCTGTGACCAAAGGTGACACTACGTTGTCCGGCGCAGTCAAAGGCCGACTCACATGGACATTTGACACGTGCAGCTTGCCAGAAACGGGCAGGCCGCAAGCTTTGTTACCATCTATACGACATTGAAGAAGGGAGGCCTGATGGAGACTGGTCCCGTAACGCAGTATGACTTCACGGTCATGCGCAACGAGCCTGTGGCCCAAGGCATCTGGCGCCTCGTCATCACGAGCGAGGTGGCCCGCACGATCGAGCCCGGGCAGTTCATGAACCTTCGTGTTCCCGGCGATGGCGCACACATCTTGCGCATTCCACTTTCATTCAAGCGTGCGGACGCCAAGGCCGAGACCGTCGAGCTCTTGTATGCCGTGGTGGGCGAGGGCACCGAGCGTCTCGCGAAGATGCGTGCTGGTGACACCTCGACGCTGGTTGGCCCCTGTGGGCGCGGTTGGTGGCTTCCCAAGGCCGAGGGGCGTGCGCTCCTCGTGGCGGGCGGCATCGGGCTCCCGCCCATCTTTGCCGCTGCACGACAGCTTGCCGAGGCGGGCGTCGGCTTTGACGTGGTGGTGGGTAACCACACGGCTGAACGGCACCTGATGCAAGAGATTGATGAGCTGCGTTCCCTGAGCGCGGGCGAGGTGTGCGACTGCGAGCGTCGCGTGGTGGTCTGCACTGACGACGGCACGTTGGGCCTGGATGGCTTCACCACCGACGGCATGGCGTCCCTTCTGGCCGAGCGCTCCTATGCGCAGGTCTATACCTGCGGACCCACCGTCATGATGGCTGGCATCTCCAAGCTCGCGCGCGAGCACGGCATTGCCTGCCAGGCTTCTATGGAGCGCATGATGGGCTGCGGCTTTGGAGCCTGCAGCTGCTGCAACGTGGCCTTGGTGGCGGGCGGCTACGCCCTTTGCTGCCAGGACGGTCCCGTGTTTGACGCGGAGGAGGTGGCCTGGTGAGTACGGTGAACATGGCCGTCAATCTGGGCGGCATCCAGATGAGAAACCCCCTCAACACGGCGTCGGGCACCTACGGCAACGGCGTGCAGTTCGAGGGTTTCTACGACGTGGGCGCCACGCTTGGCGCCATCACGTGCAAGGGCGTCGCGGCCGAGCCGTGGAACGGCAACCCCGCGCCGCGCCTCACGGAGCTCCCATCGGCGATGATGAACTCCGTGGGCCTGCAGAACCCGGGCGTCCACGGCTTTGTCGAGCGCTACGGCGCCTACCTCACCGGCCTTCGTGAGCGTGGCTGCCAGGTTATCTGCCAGATCGCCGGGCACTCGCTTGACGAGTATCGCTGCGCGACGGAGCTCTACGAGGAGCTTGCCCCCTTCGCGTCAGGCTTCGAGGTGAACATCTCATGCCCCAACATCGCGGCAGGCGGTGCGGCCATGGGCGCCACGCCCCAGGCGGCCGCGGAGGTCATGGCGGCGGTGCGCCCGCTGACGAGCCGTCCGGTCGTCGTGAAGATGGCACCGCATGACGTGGCCGAGATCGGACGCGCCCTCGAGGCGGCAGGCGCCGATGCGCTGAGCCTCATCAACACCATCCCGGGCATGGCCATCGACATCAACACGCGCAAGAGTCGCGTGTGCCGTCCCACGGCGGGGGTCTCGGGCCCGGCCATCCACGCCATCGCCGTGCGTATGGTGTGGGAATGCGCGCAGGCCGTTAAGATTCCGCTCTGCGGCATTGGCGGCGTGGCGAGTGGTGCCGACGCGGCCGAGATGATTCTTGCTGGTGCAACGGCCGTCGCCATAGGTACGGCCAACCTCTATGACCCCGCCTGTGCGCCACGCATCCTCGCCGAGCTCGAGGCGTGGGCCGAGAGCCAAGGAGTTTCAGACATCAACGAGTTGATTGGAGCCTTCGAATGCTAACCCAAGACCAGGCGCGTGATGCCATCATCATCGCGCTCGACTGCGACCGCGAGACCGCCCTTCAGCTTGCCGACAAGCTCTCCGGTAAGGCTGTGTGGGTCAAAGTGGGCATGACGCTTTTCTATCGCTATGGGCCCTCGATCGTGGACGACATGCGCGCCCGTGGCCTTCGCGTCTTCCTTGACCTGAAGCTGCACGACATCCCGTTCCAGATTCACGGCGCGGCGTTCTCTGCGTCGCTGACCGGCGCGGACATCCTGTCCATCCACGGCCTGGGCGGCGCCGCGATGATCTCTGAGGGGCGCAAGGGCGTGGAGGAGGCTGCAGCCGGGCGCGGGGGAGACCGCACCCGTCTGGTTGCCATCTCGGTCCTCACGAGCATGGACGCTGAGGCGCTGCACTCCATCGGCGTTGAGTCGCCTGTCGAGGAAGAGGTCGCGAGGCTTGCCTCGCTGGCGGTTGGCGCGGGATCTGATGGCATCGTGTGCTCTCCGCAGGAGGCCGCCCAGATGCGTGCGCTGCTCGGCCCAGATGCCCTCATCGTGACCCCGGGCGTTCGTCCCGCTGGTGCCGAGGTTGGTGACCAGAAGCGCGTCTCCACACCTGCGGCCGCCATCGCGGCTGGCGCCTCAAAGCTCGTCATTGGGCGCCCCATCACGGCGGCGGACGACCCGGTTGCCGCCTTCGACGCGATTGTGGAGGAGCTCGTTCAGGGCTAGGGCCGAGGTCTCGTACCTGCAGCTATCGCGCTCTTTGCATACATATTTGACATAAATCGGCAGCTTAATGCCACCGTTTGCCGCAAAATGTGTGCGTAGAGTGTTCGGATGGACAAAGATAGGCGCAGAACACTTGCAAAAACCTCACCGTATGGGCAAACTATCTCTCTGCACGTACTTTAACCTGCCATTTTGCAAGTGCACGTGCGCTTGAAACGTTTTAACTATGTTTGGAGGAACCATGCCACTACCTCAGCTTACCGACGAGCAGCGCAAGGCCGCCCTCGAGAAGGCCGCCGCGGCCCGTCACGAGCGTGCTGAGCTTCGCGAGAAGATCAAGAAGGGTGAGGTCACCCTCGAGGAGGTTCTGGATTCTGAGGATCCCATCGCTTCCCGCATGAAGGTCTCCGCTCTCATCGAGTCGCTGCCTGGCTATGGCAAGGCCAAGGCTGCCAAGATCATGGACGAGCTGGGCATTTCCGCTACCCGTCGCGTCAAGGGCCTCGGCGCTCGTCAGCGCGAGCAGCTCCTTGAGGCGCTCTCCAAGTAGTGTCTCGGTCTGCACGTCTCTTCGTAATCTCCGGACCGTCAGGCGTAGGAAAGGGAACGCTTGTCACGCTGCTGCGTGACCGGCGACCGGACCTGGGTCTGACGGTTTCGGTAACTACGAGGGACCCACGCGAGGGTGAGATACCGGACGTCTCTTACCACTACCTCAACGAGGACGAGTTTGACAAGCTCGTCAACGAGGATGCGTTCCTTGAGTGGGCCGGTAACTACGGCAACCACTACGGAACCCTGTGGAGCGAGGTCAACCCGTACCTCGAGACGGGGCGCTCGGTGATTCTTGAGATTGACGTCCAAGGCGGCTTCAACGTGCGCAAGGCGTTTCCCGATGCGGTACTCATCTTCATCATGCCGCCGTCGGTTGAGGAGCTTGAGGCACGGCTGAGGCATCGCGGCACGGAAAGTGACGAGCAGGTCGCAAAGCGTATGGCGCGTGCCTTGGAAGAGCTCGAGTTGGCGCCACAGTACGACGAGATCGTGGTAAATGCCGATCGCAATGTGGCAACTGACGAGCTCGTGACCCTGATTGAACGCTACGAGACGGACGAAAGGAACTGAACATGTCCGTGACGAGGCCTGAGATTGACTCCCTTCTTGAGCGGACGGAGAACAACCCGTTCCTGCTCTGCAGCATCGCTTCCAAGCGTGCCTGCGATATCAACAACATGGTCCGCGGCCAGCACCTGCGCGTGACGGCCATCCAGGACTTTGACGACATCACGACGGTTGCCTCTGGTCAGGATCCCGTCTCCATTGCCATGGACGAGATCTACGACGGCACCCTGAGCTTCGTGCGCGACGCCTTTGACGAAGAGATCAAGGGCTCCAACGCCGAGGTCCTGCAGAACCTGTAGCCATGCCGAATAGGGTCTGCCTGGTCCACTATCACGAGATTGGACTCAAGGGCAAGAATCGCTCCACCTTTGAGAACCAGCTGGTGACCAACTTGCACCGGGCGCTGCGCCCCTTCGACCTGGGAGAGATCAAGCGTGTCTCCGGCCATATCCTTGTCACGGCGGCAAACGGCCGCGTGAGCGAGGAGATGGCCGGAGCTGTTTCTCAGGTTCCGGGTGTGGCGCGCGTCTCCATGGCGTATCTCTGCGGACTTGACGAGCAGGAGTACTGCTCTGCCGCGGTGAAGGCGCTCCGCGAGTTTGGGGACTTCACGTCATTCAAGGTGCACGCGCGTCGATCCGCGACGGCGTACCCACTCCATACGCTCGAGATCAACCAGCTTGTGGGAGAGGTTCTGTGCGATGCCTTCCCCGACAAGAAGGTCGAGATGCACAACCCCGATGCCACGGTTAACGTGCACGTGGTTCAGGGGAGCGTCTATGTGTACGCGGCTTCCCGCGTAGGCGTGGGCGGCCTGCCGGTGGGGACGGCGGGCAAGGTGGTCACGCTGCTCTCAAGCGGCTTCGACTCGCCGGTCGCCACCTGGATGGTGGGACGTCGCGGTGCCACCTGCGTGCCGGTTCACTTCTCGGGACGCCCGATGACCTCTGACATGAGCGAGTGGCTCTGTCGGGACATCTGCGATGCCTTGGCTCCGTCGGGGACGGTCGGGCGCCTGTACGTGGTCCCGTTTGGCGAGCGCCAGCGCGAGATCTCGCTTGCGGTTCCTCAGTCGCTGCGCATCATCACCTACCGTCGTGTCATGTTTGCGGTTTCCGAGCGCATCGCACGCATCGAGGGTGCCAAGGCGCTGGTGACGGGCGAGTCTCTGGGGCAGGTCGCTTCGCAGACGCTCGACAACATCGCAGCGGTGAACGAGGTGGTCTCGCTGCCGGTGCTGCGTCCGCTGATTGGCTCCGACAAGCAGGAGATCATGCGTCGGGCCGAGCAGATCGGCACGTACGACTTGAGCAGCCAGGCGGTTGAGGACTGTTGTACGCTCTTCATGCCGAGGCGTCCCGAGACGCACGCGCGTCTTGAGGCGGTGCATGCTGCGTGGGACTCGTTTGACCATGACGCGATGATTGATGACTTGGTCGAGCACGTCGAGTACCTCGACTATGATCAGTGCCCCTCGTACCGTGCGCCTAAGCGCTGGCGCCGGCACCACCGGGAGCTCGGGCCGGCCCTGACGCCTGAGGTGCCTGAAAACGATTCCGAGTGATACGCGGTTTTGCAGTTTGCTGCCAGCTACCCGCAGGTTGCTGCAAGTCGAATTGAGATTTCCAAGCAACGCTCTCGCCTCCTGCTCCACGATGGAGTGGGAGGCGATTTGTATGGCACAGTTGACCATGAAAGCGCGGCTGTTCGCGCGACGTATGGGCTTACGCCCGGCCAGGGCAGCCGTGGCCGGGCTGGTGGTAGGAACGCTCGCGCTGACAGGCGTTGCCGTGGGTGCGCGTATGGCGTCACAACGTGGGTTTGAGGTGATTCGGCAGGGCGTGCCCGAGACCGAGGTGGCAGAAGAGCCACACGGAAACGCAGGCGAGACGCAGGGCGCCGAACGTGAGGAAGAAGCCCTCACGGAGGTGTACGTGCACGTGGACGGCGCGGTTGAGCACCCAGGCGTGTATGTGCTGCGCGGCGTGTCTCCGCGCGTGGGCGAGGCCGTGGAGCTTGCGGGTGGCCTGACGGAGGACGCCGACACCACTACCGTGAACCTCGCGGCACCTCTGTCCGACGGCCAGAAGGTGTATGTGCCGGCGGCGGGGGAGGAGGCCGTCCCGGCAAGTGCTGGCGGGTCGGCGAATGTGGATGGATCTGCGGTGATCAACATCAACACCGCGACGGCCGAGGAGCTCGAGGAGCTTCCGGGGGTGGGGACCGCGACCGCCGCCGCCATCATCGAGGAGCGTGAGGCGGGAGGGCCGTTTACCGCGCCCGAGGACATCATGCGTGTGTCGGGCATCGGCGAAAAGAAGTACGAGCGGATGCGGGCGTACATTGGCGTCTAGCGAGGTGCGCTTTCCGGAGCGGCCAGCCATTCCCGTCTCGCTCTACGCGTTGGTCTCGGCATTGCTTGTCGAGCGGTGGGCACTGGGGCGTGACAACGTCTCTGTGGCGCTCATGGGCCTTGCGGCCGTAGTATCGGGGCTCGTGCTCGTGTGGGCGAGATGGCGGCGTAATGAGGCGGAAGCTTGGGGCTCGGTGGTCTGCGCCGTATGTGCCGGAGTGGCCGCCCTCATGGTAAGCGCCTGTGCGCTGTGGGTGGGGCATGGCTTTGCCGCAGAGCTGAGCTCGTCCTCCATCTCCACGTGGACGTTCGAGGCGCTGTCGGATGCCTCCCCATCCACCTCAGGCTACCGATCCCGCGCTCGGGCATACCAAAAAGGCTGCTCGTCGGGGGACGTGTGGCTCACCACGCAAGAGGCATTGCGGCGCGGGGACATGATCTGCGGCGTGGGTCGGTATCGCGCAAACGGGGACGACGACTACGGGAGGTCCAATCGTCAGCAAGGGATCTGGGGTAGCGTCATCATCGTGCGAACGCAACGCACGGGAAGGCGCCAAGGCTTGACGGCTTTGCCCTTGGCGGTGCGTGAAGGGGCAAGGCGCCTCATCTGTCCCACGTCCTCAGACGAGCGCGCGGTGCTTGCCGGCATCGTTCTGGGTGACCGTAGCGAGATGCGCGAGCGCGGGCTTGACGAGTTGTTCGCGACCTGCGGCGTGGCGCACCTGGTTGCCGTCTCAGGAAGCCACATCGCTGTGGTGGCTGCCCTGCTGGCGCACGTGTTGCAGCAGAGCGGCTTGCGTCCCGCACAGCGAATGACAGCGCAGCTTGTGGTAACGCTTGCCTTTGTCGCGGTGTGCGGTGCACCAGCCTCCGCCGTACGGGCGTGGGCGATGTCGGCGGTGGCATCCGCAGGTACTCTGGCAGGCCGCAGGCTGGATGGAACCTCGTCGGTATGCCTCGTAGCGCTGGCGATGACGCTGGTCAATCCGGGGCTCTCTGGGCAGCTCGGGTTTTTGCTCTCCGTCGTGTGCGTTATCGCCCTGTGCCTCTATGGCTCGTATGCGTCGGCGTTGACGGACACCCTTGTGCCGCCCGTGTACCTTCCGCGAGGTGTTCGTGCGGAGACGCGGATCCGTCTGGGCGGAGCACGTCGGGCGTGCGTGAGCTCGCTCGGCGCCTCGGCCGTGGCCCAGGCGGCAACCCTTCCGTTGGTTGGTCCCGTGTTTGCCTGTGTATCTCTGGTAGGGCCGCTCAGCATGCTTCTTGTGGGCGCCCCGCTCTCCGCAGCGCTCGCCCTGGGTCTCGTGAGCGTGCTTGTTGGTCCGCTTGCAGTGGTGCGCCATGCGGGATTTGCGCTGTGTGACATGCTGCTGAATGTGGTGCTCGTGGTCTTGCGCGGGCTGGCGCGCGTGCCATATGCATCCGTACCCGTGAGTGCGGGGGCGCCGACGCTCTGGGCGTTCGTCATAGTGGGTGGCCTAGGCGTGCTCGTGTGGTGGCCCCAGCCATCACGGGCCAGCGTGCAGCGGATTGCCGTGTGCATCACGCTTGCGGTGGTGGTCGTCGTTGCCCATTGGCGCTTTCTGGCGCCAGCGCGCGTGTGCGTGCTCGACGTCGGGCAAGGAGATGCCATTCTCATACAGGACGGCCCGTCGGCGATCCTGGTGGATGCCGGTCCGCCAGACGGGTCGCTGCCCAAGGCACTCGCGCGCAACCACGTGCTGCATCTGGATGCCGTGGTGCTGACGCACCTTCACGACGATCATTACGGCGGCCTGATGGACCTCGAGGGTCATGTGGGGGTCGGCGAGGTCATTGTAGCCGCGGGGGCGGAGGACAACCTGCCCGAGGAGCTCGACGAGGCTGTCCACGAGCTGACGGGCTCGTCCTGCGAAGAGATCTCCTATCACAACCAACTGCAGGTAGGAGGCTTTACGCTGTCAGTGGTGTGGCCACGCACAGACGTGGACGGCCTCGACAACCCAGACTCGCTGGAGCTGACGATTGCCTATGCGGGGCGGGGCCGAGAGCTGCGTGGGCTCCTCACGGGCGATGCGGAGCAGGACGAGACGGGGGCGGTCATCGCCGCAGGAGACGTGGGAGACATTGACTTCCTCAAGGTGGGCCACCATGGTTCGGAGGTCTCCCTCACATCAGAGCAGGCGGAGGCGTTGGCACCAGAAGTGGCCGTGGCGAGCGCGGGGGAGGGCAATGCCTACGGGCATCCTCGCAAGGAATGCGTGGAGGCATTACTCAGCGCGGGGGCACGGTTCCTCTGCACCAAGGACGTGGGCGACGTGGAGCTTCGCCCAGGAAGAGATAGCGTGATGGTGCGTTCGGCTACGAACAGACGGTGACCACGAGCTCGGTGAAGGTCACGTCGGGATCAGAGCCGCTCTTGAGCGCACGCTCGCACTGGGCACAGGCAATGAGTCCGCGCTCAAGGGCGCCGGCAGCAAATCGACGTGACCACCCAAGGTGGTTCTTGACCTGCCACGCCTGTTTGCCCAGCTCCGAGGCAAGCGCCGAGCCCTGGCCGCGCGCATCGAGCGCCTTCGCGCAGATGAGCTCGCGCAGGCGACCCGTCAGCAGCGAACAGAGCGCCACCTGCGAGGGGTTCTGCATGAGGCGATAGAGCGTGAGGGCCTTGGCGGCATCGCGCTGGCTTACGGCGTCGAGGAAGTCCCACGGCTTGACCTCGGCCGTGCGCACCACGTGGCGCTCAACGTCCGCGACGGTGATGACGCCGGCGTCGCGGCAATACTCGCTCAGCACCTTCAGCTGCGTGTCCAACATGGTGGTTGACTCGCCGACCCTGCTCACAAGCTCGGTCGCGGCGTTCTGGTCCATGGTCACGCCGTAGGCGCGGGCCATCCGCACCACGAGTGGCGGAAGCTCCCACCGCTTCTTAGGCGTGCAATCAACGATTGCCTTGTTTCCCACCTTGGCGACGGCCTTGTAGATTCGCGTGTTCTTGGGCAGGCTCTCGGCCACGAGGCACAGCACGCAGGCAGGGTTGGGGTCTTTGAGGTAGACGATGATGGCCTCACTGACGGGCTTGGGAAGCTTGTCGGCGCGCTCGATCATGACAAGGCGGAAGGCGTCTCCCAATGGCAGCGTGTTGAGGGAAGAGATGATGTCTTGCGCCTCGAGGTCGGACGCAGCGACGTGCTCGTCAAGGTTGAACGCCGAGAAGCTCTGGTCCAGGCGACCCTTGAGACGGGTTGTTGCCTGACGGCGCTTGAGGTCGTCGGCGCCGACGATGAGGTAGGCGGGAAGAAGCCCGCTGGTGGTCTGTGGCATGAGTCTCCTCCTTGTAGGGCTTTGACTATACGCCAAGCATGAGCGGCCCGCACGCGATGCAAACGAACCGGGCCCAACCGTCCCATCGCGCGGCCTCGACATCGCAATCTTCACATAAAAGAAAGGGGACCCGGGCAGCACCCCGGGTCCCCTTTGCAGATTTGATGAAGCTCAGAAGCTACTTGATGCCGTTGACGAGCTTCTGGACGCCACTCTTGCGCTTGGCGGCCTGGTTCTTGTGGATGATGCCCTTGGAGGCAGCCACGTCGAGCTTGCGGCAAGCCGCGTTGGCAGCGGTCTGAGCTGCCTCGGCGTCGCCGGCCTCGACGGCCGCGCGGACCTTCTTGACGTAGGTCTTGAGCTCGGAACGGACCGCCTTGTTGCGCTGGCGGGCCTTCTCGGCGGTGATGATGCGCTTCTTCTGAGACTTGATGTTAGCCACGTGCTTACCCTTTCGGTCATGTATTCTGAGGCCTCTAACGCTGAGACACGGCGAGGTCAACTCGGGAAGTATAGCACGGCGCGTGCAAATTGGGCTATCATTCTCCCTATGTCTACATACGATACCTCACATATTCGCAACTTTTCGATCGTTGCGCACATCGACCACGGTAAGTCGACCATCTCGGACCGCATTCTCGAGCTCACCCACACGGTTGAGGAGCGCGATATGGAGTCGCAGCTGCTCGACACGATGGACATCGAGCGCGAGCGTGGCATCACCATCAAGAGCAATGCCGTGCGCGTTGCCTACGATGCCGACGATGGCGAGACCTACCAGTTCAACCTGATCGATACCCCGGGCCACGTCGACTTCACCTACGAGGTCTCGCGCTCGCTTGCCGCGTGCGAGGGTGCCGTGTTGGTGGTTGATGCTACCCAGGGCGTGGAGGCCCAGACGGTCTCCAACGCCCTTCTGGCCATGAACGCCAACCTGGACATCGTCCCGGCCATCAACAAGATTGACCTGCCGAGCGCCGAGCCCGAGCGCGTCCGCGAGGAGATCGAGGAGGCCCTTGCCATTCCGGCCGAGGACGCCGTGTGCGTCTCGGGCAAGACGGGCGAGGGCATCCATGACCTCTTGGAGAGCATCGTCTTTCTGGTGAGGGCTCCGCAGGGCGACGGCGACGCGCCGCTCAAGGCCCTCATCCTCGACTCGTACTTTGACGCGTATCGCGGCGTGGTGGCCACCGTGCGCGTCTTTGACGGGCGCATCCGCCCAGGCGAGACGCTGTACATGATGCAGGCGGGATCGTCCTTCCTGGTGGACGACGTGGGTGTGAAGCGTCCGCTTGAGACGCCGCTCCCTGAGCTGGGCGTGGGCGAGGTGGGCTATGTGGTCACTGGCCTGAAGGACCCGGGTGCGGTGCATGTGGGCGACACCCTCACCTACGACGCCAACCGCACGGACGAGCCGTTGCCGGGCTACCGCGAGGCCAAGCCCATGGTCTTCACGGGCCTCTTCCCCATAGACAACAAGGAGTACGAGAACCTGCGCGACGCGCTCGAGAAGCTCCGCGTGAACGACCCGTCGCTCACGTGGTCGCCCGAGACGTCGGTGGCGCTGGGCTTTGGATTCCGCGTGGGGTTCCTTGGCCTGCTGCATATGGAGGTCGTCAAGGAGCGCCTTGAGCGCGAGTTCGACCTCGACCTTATCGGCACGAGCCCCTCGGTGGACTATCACGTCTACACCACGTCGGGCGAGATGCTCGACATCAAGAGTCCGCAGGACCTGCCGCGTCCCGAGCAGATCGACCGCATCGAGGAGCCCTACCTCAAGGCGAGCGTCATCGTGCCGCCTGAGTATATGGGTGCCGTAATCCAGCTGGTCATCGAGCATCGCGGCATTCAGGACAACATGGTCTACCTCTCCGAGAACTCGGTGGAGGTCACCTTCTACATCCCGCTCGCTGAGCTCATCTTGGACTTCTTTGACCAGCTCAAGAGCCGCACCAAGGGCTACGCCTCGCTCGACTACGAGTTCGCTGACTATCGTGCCTCTGACCTCGTGAAGCTCGACATCCTGCTTGCCGGCGAGGAAGTTGACGCGCTCAGCTTCATCGTGCACAAGGACAAGGCCTATACCTTGGCCCGCGGCCTCTGCGACAAGCTGAAGGAGATCATCCCGCGCCAGCAGTTCGAGGTCCCCATCCAAGGCGCCATCGGAAACAAGATCATCAGCCGCTCCACGGTCAAGGCGGTGCGCAAGGACGTGCTCGCGAAGTGCTATGGCGGCGACATCTCTCGTAAGCGCAAACTGCTCGAGAAGCAGAAGGAAGGCAAGAAGCGCATGAAGTCCATCGGCACCGTCGACGTGCCGCAGGAGGCGTTCCTTGCCGTTCTGAAGGTGGGAGACGAGTGACGGGCGGTCACTGGGGGCACCACGAGCGCAAGCCGGATGTGGCATACGACTCCACGCAAGATCCCGTCGAGATCCTCTCAAGCGGAGCGGCTGCTGCTGGCCTGACGGACCAGATCAGGCCGTTTGCGCGTGAGGGGAGTCTCGCCGAGCGCTTTGCGGCCAACCCGTTCCTCATGGCGCCCATGGCGGGCGTCTCGGACCAGGCATATCGCAGTATGGCGCGAGCCGGGGGAGCCGCGCTGGCCTACACGGAGATGGTCTCCGTCGCGGGCCTGCACTATGGCGGCGAGAAGACATGGGACCTGGTGGTGCCGTGCGTACTCGAGCCTGACATTGCCGTGCAGCTCTTTGGCTCCAAGCCTGAGCAGTTCCGCGAGGCGGCGTGTCTCGTGGCGGAGCGCCTCGGGGGTCAGCTGGCCCTCTTGGACATCAACATGGCCTGCCCCGTTCCCAAGGTGACGCGCAAGGGCGAGGGGTCGGCCCTGCTTGATGACCCGGCCACCGCCGCAAGCCTGGTGCAGGCGTGCCTCGCCGGCCTGGCGGACGCGGGCGCGGACGTCCCCGTGACTGTGAAGATCCGTGCCGCGCGGCGCACCGGTGACCCTGAGGTCGCGCCGGAGTTTGCCCGCGCGATGGAGGCTGCCGGCGCCTCTGCGGTGGCTGTCCATGGGCGCACGGCAAGCCAACTGTACCGCGGCGAGGCGGATTGGGGCTGTGTGGAGCGCGTGGCACGTGCGGTGAGCGTTCCCGTCATCGGTTCTGGTGACGTACGCGGCCCTGTAGAGGCTGCTCGCATGCTCGCGGAGACGGGCGCGCAGGCCGTCATGGTGGCGCGGGGTACCTATGGAAACCCGTGGGTCTTTACGGACGCGCAGCGCCTGCGGGCGGGCGGCGGGGCGGCTTCCCACGGGCTTGACGAGCGCCTTGCGGCCTTTGCCTGCCATGTGCGGCTGCTCGACGCCACGCATGCCCACATGGCGAGGGCACGCAGCCTCGCGGCGTGGTACTTCAAGGGAATGCCCAACGCCGCGGCGCTACGCGACCGCGCGATGCATTGCAAGACGGTTGCCGAGTATCTGGCTTTGGCTGACGAGCTGATGGCTCAGGTGGGAGCGGCAGTATGACGAATGATCGTGCGCGCCTGTTTACGCGGCGCGGGGTGATACTGGCCGCTACGGCCGGGGTCATGGCGGCGGGGAGACGAGCACGCGCGCTCTCCGCACCGCAGGGACCGTTCTCGTCCGAAACGCTCTCGGGCATCGAGCGGACGGTGAGCGACGCGGCCGCCTGGCTCGCACGACCCGAGCTCCTGCGCTCGATGACGCTGGAGCAGAAGGTGGGCCAGCTGTTCGTGACCAAGCCCGAGGCGGTGCTGGGGTACGGTACCTGCCTCGAGGTTACGGACGAGTTCCGATCGCTCTACCAGGAGCGCCCCATCGGTGGCGTGATGCTGAAGGATGCCAACTTCATTGACCCCGACCAAGTTCGCGGCCTCACCGCGGGCCTGCAGCAGTGCTCCGAGGACGCCTGTGGCCTCCCCATGCTCATCGCGGTTGACGAGGAGGGCGGCACGGTGGTCAGGGTCTCCGACAAGCCCGCCTTTGGCGTTGCGGACCCAGGAAACATGCGCTCGGTGGGCAATAGGGGCGATGCGGCCTTTGCCGAATCTGAGGCCCGTCGCGTGGGCGCGTACCTGCGTGGTCTTGGTGTCAACGTCGACTTTGCGCCCGATGCCGACATCACGGATGACGAGGACAGCTTTGTGTATTGGCGCTCGTTTGGGGGCGATGCTGGCCTCGTGGCCGATATGGTGGCCGCGATGGTGCGCGGCTTTGAGAAGGCGGGGGCACTCTGCACACCCAAGCACTTCCCTGGCATCGGCGACGCCGAGGGAGACTCGCATATCGAGAGCATCTACCTCGGAAAGTCGCTGGATGAGCTCCGTGAGCACGAGTTGGTTCCCTTTGCCGCCGCCATCGAAGCCGGGTGTCGCATGGTCATGGTGAGCCATATGACCTGCACGGACCTCGATTCTGAGCATCCCGCCTCGCTCAGCCCCGTCGTGGTGAACGACGTCCTGCGCGGCGAGCTAGGCTTTGACGGCGTCGTCATAACGGACTCGCTGGGTATGGCCGCGGTGAACGAGCTTTACTCGCAGGAGGAGATGGGGGTGCTCGCCCTTGAGGCAGGCTGTGACCTCTTGCTCTGTCCCGCGGACTGGCGCGCGGTGTTCGATGGAATCATGAATGCGGTGGAAACGGGCCGGCTGAGCGAGCGGCGCATCGACGAGTCCGTGGAGCGCATCGTCAACATGAAGCTGTGGCTGTGAGCGGTATGCCCAGCAGCGCCGATGTGCCCATACGCTGTGACGGCCACGAGGCGTCGTGGCCCGAGCGCCTGCATGGCACGTCGGTAGAGGCGCTCTACGTACATGTGCCTTTCTGCGTGCGCAAATGTGCCTACTGTGACTTCTCCTCGTGGGCAACTCCGCGTGATGATGCGCTCATGGAGCGCTATCTCGACGCGCTCTGCGCGCATCTGGGGGATGCCTGTGATGCGGGCCTGCTAACCCAGTGCTGGACGGCGTATGTGGGCGGTGGTACGCCTTCGATGCTTGCCCCGTCTGACCTTGGGCGCCTTGTCAGAACGATGCGCGCGGCGGCCCCACACCTGCGCGAGCTGACGTGCGAGGCCAACCCGGACTCGCTCACGGACGAGGTGCTGCGGACGCTGGTGAAGTCCGGGGTGACGAGGGTCTCCATCGGGGTGCAGAGCCTGCAGGACGACGAGCTTGTGGCTCTGGGCCGGCTGCACGACGCACGACAGGCAGAGGAGCGCGTTGCCGCGGCCGTGGCATGCGGCTTGGACGTGTCGGTTGACCTCATGTGCGCCACGCCGCTGCAGACGGACGAGCGCTGGCTCGACACGCTGCGAAGGGCGTGTGCGCTCGGCGTGGGTCACGTGAGCGTCTATCCCTTGCAGATCGAGGAGGGCACCGCGCTCGGCCGTGAGGTGGGTGATGCCGATCCCGATTGGAACGATTCCGAGGTACAGGCGCATCGCATGGAGCTTGCCGAGGAGCTGCTCACTGGGAAGGGCTATGCGCGCTACGAGGTGGCGAGCTATGCCTTGCCGGGCAAGGCATGCGCTCACAACCAGGCCTACTGGAGCGGACGCCCGTACCTTGGGTTGGGCACGGGTGCCTCGTCCATGCTCACGGCCGAGGCGTACGAAGCGCTGCGGGGCCCGTGGCCACGGCTTCCGAAGCGTCGGGAAGATGCGGCTCGGGTGCGCCTTACGGTGACAAGTCCTCGTGACGCCCTTGCCTGCAATCATTCGCTAGCCTCGCTTGATGCTGAGGTCGAGCTTCTCACGGCAAACCAAGCAGCGGCTGAAGACCTCATGCTGAGCATGCGGATGGCCAGAGGCGCAGATCCGGGCCTTCTGCAGCACGCACGGCAGCTGCTTGGGGAAGAGACGCTTGACGATGCCGTTTGCTGGTGCCAAGCGCGAGGCCTCGCGCACTGGGAAGACGGACGGCTGGTGCCTACGCATGAGGGATGGCTCATGGGCAACGAGCTCTATGGTGCCCTCTGGGACTTGGCCGAGGGAACCCCCATCACGATCGAAACATCTTAGCTACAAGTGGAAGCCGTGAATGGCCTGCTTGTGCGTTACAATTCTGAGCTACGGCACGAACATGGCATGTCGAAGTATCGTCACACTATAAACGGAGATGGGGTCTTATGCGTACACATGACAACGGTTCCCATACGTCGAGCGTCGCCCAAAGGGCTTCGCGCGTCCTGCTCTCGGCGCTGCTTGCGCTTTCGGTGTGCCCCTTGGCGGTGCGTGCCGAGGAAGACGTGACTGATCCAGAGGTGATCGAGGCCGAAGAGACCGTGCTTGTCGAGGGCGAGTCTGAGGCCGAAGGCGTCGACGAGGAAGTCGTCAATGACGAGGAAACGGTCTCTGACGAGCAGGCCTCTGATGAGCAGGTTCCGGAGGTAACCAAGGCCGAGGAGCGGGCCGGTGAGGAAGAGCCTGCAGTGGCGGCCGCCGAGGCAACTGAGGAGCCGGCCGAGAAGGCCGAGGAGCCTGTCGAGCTTGGCGCCACCTCTGTCGAAATCGTTGACGCCTCGTCAAATGATCTGGCGGATGCGACGATCGAGCCCATCGCCGACCAGGCGTATACCGGCAAGGAGGTGCGCCCCGAGCTGACGGTGACACTGAATGGCATACTCCTCTTTGAGGATGCCGAGTATACGGTGGAGTATACGGACAACACCAAGGCCGGCACCGCCACGGTAACCATCACGGGTATTGAGGATGCAGGTTACTACGGTTCCAACGAGGCTACGTTCACAATTGAGCCGCACAGCATCGCCAAGGCGGGGGTTAGCGGCCTTACCGCCCAGACCTACACGGGCTCTGCGCTCAAGCCGAAGCCGACGGTCAAGACCACGTTGAACGGCGCGACCAAGACTCTGACCGCGGGCACGGACTACACCGTCGCCTACAAGAACAACACCAATGCCGGTACTGCCACCGTGACCATCAAGGGCAAGGGCAACTTCACCGGTACCATCACCAAGACGTTCGCCATCAAGGCCGCGAGCCTCGCCAAGGCGAAGGTGACTGCCTCCTCGCAGACGTACTCGGGCAAGAAGCTCACGCCCGCGCCGACGGTCAAGCTGGGAACCAAGACCCTGAAGAAGGGTACGGATTACACGGTCACCTATTCGGCAAACCTGAATGCGGGAACCGCCACCATCACGATTAAGGGCAAGGGCAACTACACGGGCACCGCGAAGGGCACCTTTACCATCAAGCGCGTGTCTCTGTCGAAGGCGACGATTGGCTCCATCGCTACGCAGACGTGGAATGGCAGCGCCAAGACGCCTAACCCCACGATCAAGTACGGCAGCCTCACCCTGGTTAAGGATCGCGACTACACCCTGAGCTACAAGAACAACGTGCAGCCGAATGCCAAGGCCACGGTGACCATCACGGGCAAGGGCAACTACAGCGGCACCAGGACGACCACCTTCACCATTGGTGCCAAGTCGGGCGAGTGGAGGAAGTCGAACGGCCTGTGGTGGTGGCGCTGGGCTGACGGCAGCTATGCCAAGTCCGAGTTCCTCACCATCAAAAACGTCACGTACTACTTTGACAGCGAGGGCTGGATGGAGACCGGCTGGGCGAAGCTCGGTGGACAGTGGTACTACTTTGACCCCAGCTCCGGCGCCATGAAGACCGGCTGGCTCACCCTTGGTGACAAGCGTTACTGGCTCAACGACGAGGGCCAGATGGTCACGGGCTGGAAGAAGATTAGCGATAAGTGGTACTGGTTCAACGCCTCTGGCGAGATGGGCACTGGCCTGAAGAAGATCGGCGGCAAGGTGTACTATTTCGGCGCCAACGGTGCCATGGTCACGGGTTGGACGCAGATCAATAGCTACTGGTATCACTTCGACGAGAACGGCGTCGCCAGCAGCGGTTGGTACAAGGTCGGCAACAAGTGGTACTACGGCAGCGAGAACGGCCGCATGGCAACGGGCTGGAAGACCCTGAACAACGTGCGCTACTACCTCGATCCCTCCTCGGGCGCCATGGTCACCGGCTGGACGAAGATCTCTGACCGTTGGTACTGGTTCGACGAGCAGTCTGGTGCCATGGCAACGTCGCGCTGGATCGAGGGCCTGTACTACGTTGGCGTCAACGGCTACATGTACACCGACCGCTACACGCCGGACGGCTACTACGTTGGCAAGGACGGCAAGTGGGACGGCAAGGACCCCGTGAAGGTCCAGTCCAGCAACTAAGACAACGCAGGTAACGTAAGAACGGATCATGCCTATGCCTAAGAACGGCGTCGTGAGGCGCACGGTGCTTGTTGCCGCTGCTTTTGTGCTGTGCCTCTCCTGTCTATGGGGGTCTTTGCCGGTGAACGCCCGCGGCGAGGAAGTCGAGCTGTATGCGAGCGCCACCAACGCAGACCTGCTGAACGACGAGATTTGGCTCGAACAATCAGTCAGCGGCAAGTGCACCCTTGCCTCCACGGCGATGATGCTCAGGCGTGCGGCAATCCTGAACGGAAGCTCTTCTTGGGAAGACATCACCGAGCAGAGCGTCGAAAGCGCGGCCTGGGACAGCAGTGTCGGCCTCCGTTGGTACTTCACGTGCGCGGGCATGAGCGTTGCCGAGGCAGATTTGTCTTGGTCAAACGAGGACGTGCTCATCGGGCTCCTTGAGGAGCATCCCGAAGGCGTGGTCATCTACAACTGGGCCCACGCAGTCTTGCTCACCGACTACACGGACGGTGTCCTGTACTGCGCGGACCCAGCCTTCGGTGACCGCAGGCCGCTGGACGAGTCGTCTCGCGGCGTAAACGCTGACAACATCCAGCAGTATTGGTACATCACCTCGTATGTCGCTCCACCTGAGGACGGGGACGGCGAGGATCCGCATGAGGGTGTCGGTCCTGCCGTCGAGATAACGGGGCAGTGGATGGATTCGGGGTCTCGTTGGTGGTACCGCTGGAGCGATGGCACGTATGCACACAACGAGACACTGAGCTTCAATGGAGAGAAGTATCACTTTGATGGCGAGGGCTGGCTCGTCACGGGCTGGTGGCGCGAGGGAGGCCAGTGGTATTACAGTGCTTCCTCGGGCGCGATTCGGACTGGTTGGGCGCAGCTCGGCGGCACGTGGTACTGGCTCGACCCTGAATCAGGCGCCATGGCCACGGGTTGGAAGGACGTGAACGGCACGTGGTACCACTTCGCGTCCTCGGGCGCGATGGTCACGGGCTGGCTTGACAACGGTGACTGGTACTGGCTGGCCCCGTCGGGCGCCATGGTCACGGGCTGGCAGAAGGTCAACGGCACGTGGTACTTCTTCAAGGGTTCGGGCGCCATGGCAACCGGGTGGGTCGACGACCAGGGTACCTGGTACTACATGCGTAGCTCCGGCGCCATGACCACGGGCTGGCAGAAGGTCAACGGCACCTGGTACCTCATGCGTGATTCCGGCGCCATGGCCACAGGCTGGCAGAAGGTCGGCAATTCCTGGTACTGGTTCAACGCGTCAGGCGCCATGGCCACGGGCTGGCAGAAGGTCAACGGGCGGTGGTACTGGCTTGATACGTCTGGCGCAATGGCGAGCGGGCGCTGGGTCGGCAACTATTACGTAGGGCCGGACGGGACGATGCTCACCAACACGGTGACGCCGGACGGGTATCGGATCCTTGCTGATGGTAAGTGGGACGGCTCGGCACGAGTTCGTTAGAAATGGGCGTGGCACCCTCGAGGTGCCACGCTTTTTAAGCAAAATGACAGACGAGGCGTACTGGTGGGTATAATCACCGCCGTATGAACGTTGGTCAGATGGTACGAAGCGGAGTGCAACTTCAATGGCCTCGATGAACGAGAAGGACTACTACGCCATTCTGGGTGTCTCTGAGTCTGCTTCCACAGACGAGATTCGCAAGACGTTTCAGCAGTTGGCGCGCAAGCTCCACCCAGACGTGAACAAGGAGCCAGGTGCCGAGGAGCGCTTCAAGGAAGTCTCCGAAGCCTATGCGGTGCTCTCTGACGAGGATAAGCGTCGTCGCTATGACGCGATGCGCTCTGGGGCGCCATTTGGTGGCAGCTATGGCGGCTCGGCATACGGTGGGCCCTCATACGGTGGCTCGCCCTATGGTGGCTCTCAGGGAGATCCGTTTGCAGGAACCCCGTTTGGCTGGGGCTTTCCCTTTGGCACCACGTCGCGCCGCACGGCTACGCGTTCGCGGGCGTATCGGCCCAAGGCCGGCGCCGACATCACCTACGAGGTGCAGATCGACGACGATACCGCAGAGCACGGCGCCCGTCGTGGGGTGACGTATCAGCGTTACGAGACGTGCGAGCATTGCCACGGCAAGGGCTCCGTGGAGTCGACGCACGCCGAGACGTGCCCCACCTGCGGCGGTACGGGCCATATCACCGTTGACCTTGCGAGCCTCTTTGGCTTCGGCGTCATGGATATCCAGTGCCCGGAGTGCGAGGGTTCTGGCAGGGTGATCGCCAATCCGTGTGAGGTATGTGGCGGTTCGGGGCGCGTGCTAACGGCGTCCGAGGTGGTCATGGACATCCCCGCAGGCAGCCATGATGGTGACGTGGTGCGGATTGCGGGCATGGGCAACGCGGGTACCAACGGGAAGGCTTCCGGCGACTTCGTCTGCCGCGTCGAGGTTCCCTCAGAGCACGTCAACGTGATGCATGCTCGTGGCTTCCACTGCTATGGGTTTGCCACGCCCATCATGCTCCTGGGACTGTTGTATGGGTCGATCATGTCGACGTCGACCTGGTGGTTGATCCTGCTTCTGTTCGGCACCTTCATGATGGCGCAGGGCGGGTCGATCCTTGGCCACAACAAGCGCTGGTGGAGCAACGCCCTCTCGTCATACCTGGCTGGTTTCCAGTCAGGTTTGCTGATAGCGTTGTTCCTCTTCATGATGACCATGTGCAATAACGCGGTCTGGGGACGTGGGTAAAGCTCTCATACCGTGACTGTTCGAGATACTGAGTTAGGGCTGGTTAGGCGTGGATCAAAAGCGAGACTACTACGAGATTCTGGGCGTCGACCATGACGCAGACGACAAGACCATCAAGCGTGCGTTCCTGAAGAAGGCGCGCACGCTGCACCCAGACGTCAACAAGGAGCTGGGGGCCGAGGAGCGCTTCAAGGAGGTCAACGAGGCCTATTCCGTGCTCTCTGACTCGCGCAAGCGCGCGAACTACGACCGTTATGGCACGCCCGATGGTCCTGGCGGCTTTGGCTCTGACTACGTGGACATGTCCGACATCTTTGGTGGCTCGGGCTTTGGGTTCTCGGACATCTTCGACTCGTTCTTTGGTGGTGCTGCCTCGTCCGGTGGCGGACGTGCGGCGCGTACGCGCGGCCGCGACATGGGCATCACGCTGCGCATCACGCTCGAGGAGGCCGCGGCGGGCTGCACCAAGACGGTCGCCTACGACCGCCTTGCGCCCTGCGATGACTGCGGCGGCACTGGTGCGGCTGACGGTGGCCACGAGGAGACCTGCTCGCGCTGCGGAGGTACGGGCCGCGTGGTGGAGGTGCAGCGCACCATCTTTGGCTCCATGCAGACGCAGTCAACCTGCCCCGAATGCGGCGGTACGGGTAAGGTCATCGACCATCCCTGCGAGACCTGCGGTGGCCAGGGACGTACGCCCTCGCGCGAGACCGTTGAGGTCCAGATTCCCGCAGGCGTGCACTCCGGACAGTCGCTTGCCGTCGAGGGCAAGGGCGAGGCCGGCATTCGTGGAGACCGCGGGGGAGACCTCGTGGTGCGGATCGAGATCACGCCGCACGATACCTACCAGCGTCAGGGCGACGACCTGTTCTGCCAGGTGCAGGTCGACTCGTTCGGTGCCATGCTCGGCACCGTGGTCGAGCTGGACGGCATCATGGCGGACGAGCGCGTGGTGGTGAACATTCCCGCTGGTTGCCAGTACGGTCAGCAGGTGACGGTTGAGGGCTACGGCATGCCGAGGTTGGGCATGGAAGCGCGCGGAAACCTCATCGCGGTAGTGGAGGTGCTCACTCCCACAGACCTGTCCGACGAGCGCAAGCAGGCGCTGCGCGACCTCTTGGGCGAAGATGCTCCCGCTACGGCCGCTACTGACGACGAGAAGCGCGCGAGCGGCAAGGCGTGGCACTTCCGCGGCAGGAAGAACAAGCGGTGAGCGTGGCTGGCGTCGCCTTTGTGAGCCTCGGCTGTCGGGTGAACCGCGTCGAGACGGACGTCATCGTGAGCGAGCTGCGTCGTGCCGGCATGGAGCTGGTGCGCGAGCGCGAGGCCGACGTGATCGTCATCAACACCTGTGCCGTGACGGGAGAGGCCGAGGCCAAGACGCGCAAGGCCATCCGTCACGCTGCCGGTCTGCCGCAGCGCCCTCTCGTCATTGCCACGGGCTGCGTGGCCACGCTGTTCTCCGGCGAGCTAGAGGCGCTTGCGCCGAACGTGCTCGTGGAGGTTGACAAGGGTGCCGTGGCGCGGCGCGTGCTCGACGAGCTGCAGATCGAGGGGCAGACCCCCGAGGGCTCGACCGAGTTCGGTACCGTGACGGCTACGGGGCGTACGCGTCCCGGCATCAAGGTGCAAGACGGCTGTGACCTGCGTTGTACGTACTGCATCGTGTGGAAGGCCCGCGGCCGCTCGCGCTCGGTGGCGGTGCCCGAGGTTGTCCGTCAGGTTCGCGAGGCCTGCGCGCAGAGTGCGCGCGAGGTGGTGCTGACCGGCATCAACCTGGGCCGATATCGTGACGAGGTTGACGGGCGTCGCGTGTGGCTGCCTGAGCTGCTCGAGACCATTCTTGACCAGACCGACGTGGGCCGCGTGCGACTGGGATCCATCGAGCCTCAGGACGTGGACGAGCGCCTGGCCGATGTGATGGCTGCATCCGAGGGTCGCGTCGCCCCGTTCTTGCACATGTGCCTGCAGTCTGGCTGCGACGAGACACTGCGTCGCATGGGCCGCGTGTACGATACGGACCTGTTTGCGCGGCGCATGTTGCTCGTGCGTGAGCGGGTGGAGCACGCCTCGTTTGGGACGGACCTCATCGTGGGGTTCCCTGGGGAGACCGAGCGGGAGTTTGCGCAAAGCCTCGCGTTCTGCGAGCGGGCGCGCTTCTCGCATATGCACGTGTTCCGCTACTCCAAGCGCCCCGGTACGCCGGCCGCGACCATGGAAGGGCAGGTAGACGCTCTTGTGGCGGCTCGGCGCTCCGCGCAGGCGCAGGAGCTCTCGAAGAACATGCGGCTTGCCGAGGCACGGGCGCTTGTGGGTTCGGAAGACCTCGTGGTGGTGCAGGCGCCCGGTGCCGGCATCACAGGCGGCCTCTTCGACGCGTGCCTCGACGAGACGATTCCCGTTGACTCGCTCGTGCCCGTGCGGATCGCATCCGTAGACGAAACTGCGACCTTGACGTGTGTGATTCCCCCTCAGTGAGAGGCCCGAACGGGGACTCACCGCAAGTTGGTCTATCATCTGTCTTGACCGTGAGAGAGATTTCCGGAGGAACGCAACCTTGGAGCCCACCCAGATTCGCCTGACCATACCTGACAACATCGACCCAACGCTGCTCATGGGCGCCGCTGACGCGCTGCTCAGGCGCGTGGAGGATGCCTTTGACGCCATGGTCACGGTGCGCGGAAACGTCATCTCGGTGGTGGGCGACGCCTCCGAGGTCGACCAGGTGGTCTCGGTCTTCTCGCGGCTGATCTCCATCATCTCGGCAGGCGAGGCTCCCACCACGGAAGACGTCGACCTCATCATCGGCCAGGTGAGCCACGGTGCGGCCGGTCCGCTCTCCGTGGAGGAGGACATCGTCACCACCCATCGCGGCAAGGTCATCCGACCCAAGACCGAGGGCCAGAAGCGCTACGTGGAGGCCATCAGGCGAAACACCATCACCTTTGGCATCGGCCCCGCCGGCACGGGTAAGACCTACCTTGCCATGGCCATGGCGGTGGCAGCGCTCAAGCGCCACGACGTGGCCCGCATCGTCCTGGCCCGTCCCGTGGTGGAGGCGGGGGAGTCCCTGGGCTTTCTGCCAGGCACCCTCGAGGAGAAGCTCGACCCGTACATCCGTCCGCTCTACGACGCGCTCTTTGACATGTTCGACGTGGAGCGCGCCACGAATCTCATCGGGCAGGGCACCATCGAGATCGCGCCGCTCGCGTTCATGCGCGGCCGCACGCTCAACAACGCCTTCGTTATCCTGGACGAGGCGCAGAACACCACGCCAGACCAGATGAAGATGTTCCTCACGCGTCTGGGATTCGGCGCAAAGTTTGTGGTCACGGGCGACATCACCCAGCGTGACCTGATGGGTGAGAACGGCCTTGAGTCCGCACGCCGCGTGCTTCAGGGTGTGGACGACGTCGCGTTTGTTGACCTCGACCGCAACGACATCGTGCGCCATTCGCTGGTGGCGCGCATCGTGGACGCCTATGCGCGTGACGAGGCAACCAAGAGGGGAGGGGCCCATCATGCTGGCTAACCTTGACTTTGACGCGCGCGAGGGCGTCGAGGGTGCGCTGACGGAAGACGAGCTGCTCGCCATCTGTGAGGCCGTCCTTGCGGCCGAGAACGTCACGAGGCCCTGCTACGTCTCGGTCACCTTGGTGGATGACGACGAGATGCGCGAGAACAACCTCGAGTGGCGCGACGTCGATGCGGCCACCGACGTCATCTCTCTGGAGTGCGAGCGGCCAGATGACCCTGACCTCGCGGAGGACGAGCCCTGCGAGCTGGGCGACATTCTCCTTGCGCCGGACTACATCGCGCGGCAGGCGGCCCGCTTTGGCACGACGCCCGCTGACGAGACGCGGCTCCTGTTTGTGCATGGCCTCCTGCACCTTCTGGGGTACGACCACCTGGAGGATGACGAGGCGGAAGAGATGGAGGCGCGAGAGGACGAGCTCCTCAAGCTTGTGCCCACGGATGGTACACTCGACCATGTCATGATCACCCGCCATCGTGAGGATGCGTAATTCATGATTCCCGGACGCGGCCCCAATCACCCCACCTTCAGGAGAAGCTTCCTGTTTGCCGTGCAGGGCTTCCGCACGGCGTTCAGCCAGGAGCGTAACCTCAAGGTGATGCTTGCCGTAGGTGCCGCGGCCCTCACTGCTGGCGCCCTCATCGGTCTCGACCCGCTCAGCTGGGCCATCATCTTTGTCTGCTGCGGTGTGGTGATCGCCGCGGAGCTCCTCAACACCGCCATCGAGAAGGTCGTCGACCTCGTCTCCCCCGAATTCCACCCGCTGGCCGGACAGGCAAAGGACATCGCTGCCGCTGCCGTTTGGGTGCTGTGCGTGCAGGTGGCCATCGTGGGCCTCATCGTGTTTGTGCACGCGCTGTTCTTCTCCTAGTGCCTGAAAGGACCCATCCATGTCTGAGAGTTCCAGCGAAGCGTTTAAGAGCGGCTTTGTGGCCTTGGTGGGACGCCCGAGCGTGGGCAAGTCCACGCTGGTCAACGCCTGCGTGGGCGAGAAGGTGGCCATCACAAGCCCCGTCGCGCAAACCACGCGCCGACGTCTTCGTGCGGTGGTCAACACCGAGAATGCCCAGATCATCATCGTGGACACCCCGGGCTTGCATAAGCCCAAGGACGCCTTGGGCAAGGAGCTGAACAAGGCTGCCCTCGGTGAGCTGGCAGACGTCGATGTCGCTGCCTTCCTGATTGACGCAACGCGTCCCGTAGGCCGTGGCGACGAGTGGGTTGCCAAGCACGTGGAGGCGTCTCCCGCACCCTTCAAGCTCCTAGTCATCACCAAGGCGGACATCGCCACGCCGGAGCAGGTCTCCTCGCAGCTTGAGGCCGCGCGTGCCCTGATGCGCTTTGACGACGAGCTCGTGGTCTCCGCGGCCCAGGGCTTCAACGTCGACGCCTTCGTGGATATCGTCTCGGCACACCTGCCCGAAGGCCCGAAATGGTTCCCCGACGACATGGCCACCGACGCCACGGACGAGGAGCTCATCAGCGAGTACATCCGTGAGAAGGTGCTGCTCAACTGCCGTCAGGAGGTGCCGCACTCGGTCGCGGTGCGCTGTGACGAGGTGACCTGGGCCAAGGACGGCCACGGATCCATCCTTGCCACCATCATGGTCGAGCGCCCTGGCCAGAAGGCCATCGTCATCGGCAAGGGCGGTCAGATGATCAAGAAGATCGGCATCGAGGCTCGCAAGGACATCGAGTACCTGTTCGGCACCAACATCTACCTTGACCTTGAGGTGCGCGTGCAGCCTGAGTGGCGCCGCGACCAGAACGAGATCCGCCGTCTGGGCTACGACGCGGGAGAGTAAGCGTTGCCGGGCAGAAAGACGTATCGTGCCAAGGCCATCGTGCTCGACCGCACGCCTCTTGCGGAGCAGGACCTCATCCTGACGCTGCTTTCTGAAAGCGGTGCCGAGCTGCGAGCCGTCGCGAAAGGTGGCCGCAAGCCCGGCGGGCGCCTTGCGGCGCGTTCCGAGCTCTTCTGCGAGACGGACTTCCTGCTGGCTCATGGCCGCTCGCTCGACATCGTCTCCGAGGCGTCGGTTGTGGATGCCCATGGCCGCATCCGTGGAAGCATCGAGCGTGTGAGCGCCGCCTCGGCCATCTGCGAGGTCGCGCGGCTCACCTGCTTTGCCGACGCCGAGGATCCGTTTCTGTATCCAGTCTGTGCCCGAGCATTGCGGGCCTGCGAGGAGGCTCCTGACCAGGCGCGGCTCGACCTTGTGGTGGCGGCCTATGTCGTCAAGGTGCTCGCGCACGGAGGATGGCGCCCACAGGTGTCGGCCTGCGTGCTTTGCGGGGATCCGGCTGTGACGTTTCTCTCGGTGTCTGCGGGTGGCTCGGTCTGCGCGAGCTGTGCCAAGGACTTGGGTGACGCGGTCGAGGTGAGCCCTTCCTACTTGCAATGGATTCTGGCGCTCGTGCGGCTCACCTTTGACGATCTGCTTGTCCAGAGCTGCGACGTGGCCACCACCTCTGAGCTCGTTGGTTTCGCGCATCGCTGGGCGGCCACGCATCTGGATGCTCGCCTACGAGCCATGGAGTTCTACCTCAGCGTGTAGGTTACGCAAGAATTGCGTTCTTCGTGAAGCGTCCTCTGAGAGAGGATAATTCATGGGTGCTGTACCAAATCATCGTGTTGGGGAGTTCGTATGACCCGTAAGACTGTCTGCGCGTCGCTTTGCGCGATTGCGCTTGCTATGACGACGCTTGCCGTGCCTTCCGTCGCGCTTGCCGAGGCGGAGCCTGAGGCGCTCAACAAGGAGACCGCTCAGGCTGTCGTAACCGACGACGATGAGTCGACGGTTGCGGAAGAGCCGGGCGAGGCACCTGCCACGGAGACGCCCGCACCGGAAGTGCCCGTCGCGGAGGATTCTGGTACGGAGGAGCCTGCCGAGCCGATGGGTACGGTCGATGTGCCCGAGGACGAGGTCACGCCTGTCGACGAGCCCAACGAGGACCCTGCCCAGCAGCCTGAGGCTGAGGAGCCCGTGGTCCAGGGTGACGCTGCCGAGACAGTGGACGAGGAGCCCGCTGCCGCGGTCACCGAGGAAAAGGCCCCGGAGTCCGAGGATGTGCAGCTTGAAGCCACGGCGGAGGAGCCCGAGTACAAGCCGGTTGATGGTTGGGCGAACGAGACCCTGAAGAACGGCAAGAAGGGCTCCGTCTACTACCGTGACGGCGAGAAGCTGACGGGCTACCAGAAGATCGACGGCTCGTACTACTACCTGGACGACAAGACCGGCGTCATGGTGAGTGCCGCCACCCACGCGGTGGATGACAAGCTCTTCCTCTTTGGCGAGGACGGGGCGCGCGTGACGGGCTCTGGTTGGAAGAGCGTGAAGGGCACGTGGTACTACCTGGAAGACTCGGTGGTTCGCACCGGCTGGCTGAAGAGCGGCGATTCGTGGTACTACCTTGACGCAAAGACGGGTGCCATGAAGTGCGCCGAGAGTTTTGTAGTCGATGGCGTGCGCTACGTCGCGACTGGCTCGGGCGCCTGCCCGACCAACGCCTGGGTCAAGCTGGCGAAGGGCTGGTATCTCACGGACAGCTCGTGCGCCGCGCGCACGGGTTGGGCGCAGGTCGACGGTACGTGGTACTACCTCGATCCCAAGACGGGCATCATGAAGAGCGGCGAAACCTTCAAGGTGAACGGTACCATGTACGTCGCAAAGGCTTCGGGTGCCTGCCCTGAGAACGCGTGGGTGCAGCTTAACAACAAGTGGTACTTCACTAACGGGTCATGCGCCGCACGTACCGGCTGGGCGCAGGATGGTGACACGTGGTACTACCTCGATCCCAAGACGGGCGTCATGAAGAGCAACGTTGCCTTTGTTGTCGGCGGCAAGACCTACGTGGCCAAGGCTTCGGGCGCCTGCCCCGCCAACGCCTGGGTGCAGGTGGGGAAGTACTGGTACCTGACCGACAGCTCCTGCGCCGCGCGCACGGGCTGGGCGCAGGTTGACTCCACGTGGTATTACCTCAGCCCTGCCAAGGACAAGGCGGGCGTGCAGGGCAAGATGAAGACCGGCCTCATCGAGGTCGGCGGCAAGAGCTACTTCCTCACCTCCAGCGGCGCGATGGCGGCAAACCGCTTCGTGAAGCTGCCTGACGGTACGGAGCGCTTCGCGAATGCGGATGGCGCTCTCGACGGTACCTACCGCAAGGACGGCGTGTACTACAACCCCGATGGGTCAAAGGTCACGGGCTGGCTGAAGGACGGCGGCAAGTGGTACTACATCGATGACTCCGGCAACGCGGCAACGGGCTGGCAGAAGATCAAGGGCGTCTGGTACTGGTTTGACAAGAACGGCGTGATGGTGACGGGCGAGCGCACCATCGACGGCAAGAAGCAGTACTTCAAGGACGACGGCGCGTGGATTGACGCGGATGCGGTGCGCAAGGCCATCGTCAACGCCGCCTACTCGCAAATCGGTGCCGCGTATACCGAGGCAAACGACTACTACGAGAAGGATGTCGCCTTCAACTGCTCTGGCTTCTCGTACTGGTGCTACAAGGAGGCTGGCTTCACCGTGCCCCGCAAGCAGGGCTACTACTCCTATTACTGGAACGAGGAGAACAAGGAGTACAGCCAGATGTGGTGGGTCGAGAAGCGTGGCAACTGGACGACGAACGTCTCCAACCTCAATGCCGGTGACCTGGTGTTCTTCTCGCCCATCAATGACAAGTGGCATACCGGTCACGTGGGCGTGTACGTGGGAGACTCGCAGATGATCGATGCCTTCCCGGGCTATGGCGTCTCCAAGCGCAGCGTCTATCAGTCTGGCTTTGTGGGAGGCGGCAGCCCCATCTTCTAATGGACACAGGCGTGCCACGGCGATGATCGGAGAGCTATGCGCATGAGAACGACCATAACCGCGGCTATGGCGCTGACCGTTGCGCTGATGGGCGCACCGTGCCTCGCGCTTGGCGAGGAGGTCAACCTCGACGTGGAGGCTGTCACAGCCGAGGAAGCCGTGGTCGACGTCCCCCAGGGTGACGAGGATCCAGCCGACACGGACAGCTCCGAGCCACTCGATGATGCCGCCACCGTGAACGGCGTCGCCGAGGACGAGGGTGGTTCGACCGAGGAGGACGAAGCCGTCCTTGAGGAGGGCTCGACGCTGGTTGAGGAGTCCGACGGCTCTGACGAGGTCGTGAGTGACGACGAGGCTCTCGAGGAGGCGGAGCAAGCCCCCGAGGTTGAAGTCGCAGTGCCAGAGGAGGTCCCCGCAGAGGAGGCCGTGCCCGAGGAGGCTCAGGTTTCCCTCGAGGCGGCCTCCGTTGGCGTGAGCAAGACGACGACGCCGAAGACGACGGCTGCGCCGCGCATAATCACCCGCAAAGGCTGGAACCAGGCCGCTGACGGCACCTGGTATTGGAGCAAGGACGGCAAGAACGCGGCCCACGGCTGGCAGAGCATCGGCGGCGTGTGGTACTACTTCGACACCAAGACCGGCGCCATGAAGTGCGACGAGGCGTTCACTGCTGGCGGGAAGACCTACGTTGCCAACAAGACCGGCGCCTGCCCAGCAAATCGCTGGGTGAAGGCGGCTGGAAAGTGGTATCTCACGGACAGCTCGTGCGCGTGCCGCTCTGGGTGGACCAAGTCTGGCAGCACGTGGTACTACCTTGATGCCAAGACCAAGGCCATGAAGACCGACGAGGCGTTTACGGCAGGAAAGAAGACCTATGTGGCAAACGCCTCGGGCGCTTGCCCTGCCGGATCGTGGGTCAAGGCGGCGGGGGAGTGGTACCTCACCGACGCCAGCTGCTCGTGCCGCTCAGGCTGGACAAAGTCTGGCGGCGCGTGGTACTACCTCGATGCCAAGACCAAGGCCATGGTCCATGGGAGGACGTTCTCAGCATCCGGAAAGACGTACGTGGCCGAGGCCTCTGGCGTATGCCCCGCTAACGCCTGGGCTGAGGTCAAGGGTAAGTGGTATCTCACCGACCGCACGTGTGCCTGTAGGTCCGGGTGGGTGGTCTTTGACGGCACCACGTATTACTTCGACCCCAAGACCAAGGTCATGAAGCAGGACGAGTCGTTCACCGTGAACGGCAAGGCCTATCTTGCAAGCGAGTCTGGGGCGATTGCGGGCGGCTCGTGGAACGAGACCGCGCGGGGCTGGTACTACACCACCGGCGCCGGGGTGCTCGCCACGGGATGGACCAAGGTGAACGGCATCTGGTACTACTTCGACAAGACGGGCCTGATGAAGCAGGGTGAGGTCTTCACGGATGAGGGAAAGCGCTACATCGCGCGCCGCGATGGCTCATGCCCGGTCAACGCGTGGGTAGAGAATGGCGGCTCGTGGTACCGCACCGACGGCTCGTGTGCCGTGCGTACTGGTTGGTGGAGCACGGGCGTCACCTTGTACTACTTCAACAACAAGGGTGTCTCCCTCACGGGGGCACACACGATCAGCGGGAAGCGGTACTTCTTCTATGCCCCGATGGGTGGGCTTGCCCGCTCTGAGTATGTCACGCTGAAGGATGGCTCTCGGGCCTACGTCAACGGCGACGGCATCATCTCTGCATCGGGGCCCACGTACGGGGGAAGCGCGAAGGCGGGCTGGTCAAAGTACAGCGGGGACTGGTACTACATCGACGCAGAGACCGGAAAGCCCACCACGGGCTGGATCACGTACAAGAACAAGCGCTACTGGCTTGACCCCGAGGGCGTCATGGTGACGGGCTCTCGTCTCATCGACGGCAAGGCATATTGGTTCTCCACCGATGGGGACCTGCTGAAGGAGCTCGACGGCACGGCAGACGAGCTCGTGAAGGTCGCCGAGGCTGACCTTGGCTACGACGTGAACGAAGACAAGGCGACTGGCTCCGTGTATGGCCGCTGGTACCAGGAGATGTGCAATCCCTGGAAGGGCGGCATCGACTACGGCGCGGATGACGTGGCGTGGTGCGTCATGGCCGTGAGCTACTGGTGTTACAACGCCGGCGTTGGCGCTCCGGGCATCCCGCACGCAGGTTGCGAGACCATCGCGGAGTATGCGCGTCGTGAGGGGCTCGTGGTGGCGCCGGAGGACGTCGAGCGCGGGCAGCTTATCCTGTACGACTGGGACGAGGACGGCGAGCCTGACCACATCGGCATCGCGGAGAAGCGCGTGAGCGACCGCAAGGTGAAGTCCGTGGAGGGCAACACCTCCGACAAGGTGGCCAGCCGTACCCGAGACATCGACAGCATCTACTGCGGCGTGAAGGCCTATCTTGTGTAGAAACTGATGAGTTTACGTGGCCCTCTGCCTGTGCGTTTGGTGTAGGCGAGGGCCACGCGCGGAGTTGTGGTAAAGTACTCGTTCGGTAATTACCCCGTACTTGGAGGCACGCGACTGCCAGCGGCCATCCCAGTTCGGGGCGAATCTATGTTGAAAGGTGGTACATCATGGCAGTTTCCAAGGAGCGCAAGGCCGAGCTCATCGCCCAGTATGGCAAGGACGAGCACGACTCCGGTTCCGCAGCCGTTCAGGTTGCTCTCCTCACCGAGAGGATCCGTGGCCTGACCGAGCACATGAAGTCGCACAAGAAGGACTTCCACACCCGTCGCGGCCTGCTGATGCTGGTTGGTAAGCGCCGCCGTCTGCTCTCCTACATCAAGAAGGGCGACGTCGAGGCCTACCGTACCCTGATCAAGAGCCTGGGCATCCGCGACAACATCCAGTAGTTCAAAAGCGTGTAAGTGGGAGGGCGCCTGCGGGCGCCCTCTCTTTTGAGGCCCGTCTGCAAAGGGGCAGGCGGAGATGAGAGGAAAAGTAATGACAAAGGTTACACACGAGTTCGATCTCTACGGCAAGCATTATGTCCTGGAGTCTGGCGAGCTCGCGAAGCAGGCGACGGGCGCCTGCTTGGTCAAGTGCGGGGATTCCACGGTGCTCATGACCGTGGTCGTCTCGAAGGAGCGCAAGGATTACGACTTCTTCCCCCTAACCGTTGACTACAACGAGAAGATGTACGCCGTGGGCCGCATCCCTGGCGGCTATCTCAAGCGTGAGGCCCGTCCTTCCGAGAAGGCCACCCTCACCGCCCGTATGATCGACCGTCCGCTGCGTCCGTCGTTCCCCGACGGCTTCCGCAACGAGGTCCAGGTCGTCGCCACCTCGCTCGTGGCTGACCAGGTCAACTCGGTCGACACCATCTGCGTTATGGGTGCCTCCGCGGCGCTCACCGTGGGTGGCGTGCCCTTCGAGGGTCCGCTTGCCTGCGTGCGCATCGGCCGTGATCGCACCACCGGCGAGTTCCTCGTGAACCCGACCTACGAGGAGCGCGACAACTCCGACCTCGACCTCGAGCTTGCGGGTTCCGCGACGTTCATCTCCATGCTGGAGGCGGGCGCCGAGGAGATCTCTGAGGAGGACATGCTCGCGGCCATGGCGTTTGGCCAGGAGGCCATCGCCGCCTTCTGCGACGAGCAGAAGAAGTTCTTCGACAAGTACGTCGAGGCCAATGGTGCCATCACCCAGCGTGAGTACGTCCTCGACGAGCCCATCGCCGAGCTGCATGAGCGCGTGTTCGCGCACTACGACGAGATGAGTGCTGCCCTGAAGGACGCCAACAAGGCCTCGCGCATTGCCAACGTGGAGGCGCTCATGGCCTCCATCAAGGCTGAGTTCACCGAGGAGGAGCAGGCCCTGTGGAGCCGTGGCCTCGCCGTGGAGCTCAAGGCCCTCGAGAAGCACGCCATGCGCATGATGGTCGTCGAGACCGGCGAGCGCGTCGACGGCCGTGTGGCCGACGAGGTCCGTCCGCTCATGGTCAAGCCTGACTACCTGCCGCTGGTTCATGGCTCCGGCCTCTTCCAGCGTGGCCAGACCCAGGTTCTCTCGGTGGCGACCCTCGGCATGCTCAACGAGTGGCAGCGCCTTGACACCATCGAGCCCGTCGATGGCAAGCGCTACATCCACCACTACAACTTCCCGCCGTTCTGCACCGGCGAGACCGGCCGCATCGGCAGCCCGAAGCGCCGCGAGCTCGGTCATGGCGCCCTCGCCGAGCGCGCCCTGCTGCCCGTGATCCCCTCCGAGGAGGAGTTCCCCTACACCATCCGCGTGGTCTCTGAGGTCATGGAGTCGAACGGCTCGTCCTCGATGGCGTCGACCTGTGGCTCGACGCTCGCCCTGATGGACGCCGGCGTGCCCATCAAGCGCCCCGTCTCGGGTGTTGCCATGGGCCTCATCCAGGAGGCCGACATCCAGGGCCTCGAGGACTTCCTCGGCGACATGGACTTCAAGGTCTGCGGCACCACCAAGGGCATCACCGCCATGCAGATGGACAACAAGGCCACTGGCCTCACGCCCGAGATCCTGCGCAACGCCCTGATGCAGGCACACGAGGGTCGCATGTTCATCCTCGACGCCATGCTCGAGCAGATCCCGGCGCCGCGCGAGGCCACCAAGGCAACCGCGCCGCAGATCATCACCATCAACATCCCTACCGACAAGATCCGTGAGGTCATCGGTTCTGGCGGAAAGGTCATCCGCGGCATCCAGGACGACACCGGCGCCACCATCGACATCCAGGAGGATGGCACCATCTTCATCGCCGGCACCAACGGTGCGGGCGAGGCTGCCGCCGAGCGCATCAAGGCCATCGTGAAGGTTCCCGAGGTGGGCGAGGAGTACACCGGCCGCGTCGTGGGCATCCAGGCCTTTGGCGCCTTCGTCGAGCTGATGCCCGGCAAGGACGGCCTGCTGCACATCAGCCGCGTCGCGCAGGGTCGCGTCGACAAGGTTGAGGATGTGCTCAACGTGGGCGACGAGGTCCGCGTCAAGGTGCTCGAGGTCGACGAGAAGGGCAAGATCAGCCTTGACCGTCTTGACAAGCCCGAGGCTCCCGCTGGCGCTGCAAAGCCTGCCGCCAAGGAGGGCGAGCGTCGCACGCGTCGTCCCGGTGACAACGGCAAGACCGCTCCTGCTCAGAAGCGCCAGCCGCGCCGCCATCACGAGGGCTAGTCCTCATCACAGGTGACACGAAGGGTAGCCCCCTGGCGTTCGTCGTAACGTCAGGGGGCTACCCCCTTTGTGTCGCGTTCTTCACGGTGAATCAACCATTTAGGTATTGGGGTACAATAGACCAGATAGAACCTGAAACGTAGCAGTTGGAAGGATTCCTTTTCGCATGACAAAAAAGCAAACTCCGCTCAGGATCATCCCTCTGGGCGGTCTCGATGGCATCGGCAAGAACATGACTGCCTTCGAGTACGGCGACGACATGGTACTTATTGACGCCGGTCTCATGTTTCCCGATGACCAGCAGCCAGGCATTGACCTCGTGCTTCCTGATTACACCTACGTCCTGGAGCACGAGGAGAAGCTGCGCGGCATCATCATCACGCACGGTCATGAGGACCACACGGGTTCGCTCCCGTACCTCCTCATGGACCTGACCCATAAGGTGCCCATCTACTCCAGCAAGCTGACGCTCGGACTCATCGAGGGCAAGCTTGCCGAGCACCGCATCAACGCGCCCAAGTTCCGCGAGGTTCAGGACGGCGCGCACCTCAACCTGGGCTCGTTCTCCATCGACTTCTTCTCCATGACACACTCCATCCCCGCGGCCCTCGGTGTCTACATGCGCACACCCGCGGGCTCGGTGCTGCATACCGGAGACTTCAAGCTCGACCAGACGCCCATCGACGGCGTCACGCCCAACTATCAGGCCATCTCGCGGTTTGCCACTCTGGGCGTCGACCTGTTGCTGTCAGACTCCACCAACGCGACCAACCCGGGCTTCACCCCGTCGGAGGCCGCAGTCGGCCCCCAGCTGCGCCACATCATCAAGAACGCGACGGGGCGTGTCTTTGTTGCGTCCTTCGCGAGCCACATCCATCGTTTGCAGCAGGTCTGCGACGCAAGTGTGGCCGTGGGCCGCAAGGTCGTGGTCACGGGGCGCTCGATGGTCTCCAACACCAAGATCGCCCGCGAGCTCGGCTATCTGCACATCGATGAGGAGAACATCCTCGACGCCTACGAGCTTAGCGACATCCCAGACGACAAGGTGGTCGTGCTGTGCACGGGCAGCCAGGGCGAGCCGCTCTCGGCGCTCGCCCGCATGGCAAACGGCGAGCACAAGTCGCTTTCCATCACGGCAAACGACACGGTCATCATCTCGGCGACACCGGTCCCGGGCAACGAGAAGAGCGTGGCGGGTATCGTCAACGCCCTCTCCAAGATTGGGTGCGAGATCTACGACAAGTCAAACTCGCTGGTACACGTGTCGGGCCATGGTTGCCAGGAGGAGCTCAAGCTCATGCTGGCCATGACCAAGCCCACCTACTTCATGCCCGTACACGGCGAGGCGGTGCACCTGCGCGCCCACGCAAAGCTCGCGCGCAAGATGGGCATCCCCAAGAAGAACATCTTCCTCGCGGACAACGGCGACACGCTTGAGATGCGTGGCGGCAAGGTGTCGTGGGGTGAGCCGGTCGAGTCAGGCGTGGTGTACGTTGACGGCCTGTCCGTCACGGATGCCGACCCGGTTGTCTTCCGCGACCGCCAGCGTCTGGCGAGCGGTGGCCTCGTGACCTGCGTGGTCACCATCACGGGCCGTCATCGGCAGGTGGGCGACGTGGTCATCTCGGGCAAGGGCATCTCGTTCGGCGATGATGACGAGCTTATCGCGGAGGCACAGGACCACGTGCGCGAGCACGTTGGAAAGGCCGCTGTCCTTGAGGGCGCGAGCGTCGAGTCGCTCCAGAAGACGGCGCGCAACTCGCTCTCCAACTTCCTATGGAGCCGTACTCATACGCGTCCGATGGTTTTCCCCGTTGTGATGGAGGTCTAAATGGCCTCAAACCGCAAGTCAGGGTCATCGGCGAACAAGCGCAGTCGGGCAAAGGGTGCCTCGAGCAAGGCACGTGCCCAGCAGCGTACCTATGAACCGGTATTCTCGTCCATCAGAGGAAGCGCCGGTGGGGACATCGTTGGCTTGGTGCTGGCGGTCATCGCCATCGCCATGTTCATCTCGCTGGCTGCGCCGAGTTCGGCGCCGGTAACCCATGCCATGGGGGCGCTTCTCACGACGTGCTTTGGCGCGGGGGCGTTCCTCTTTCCGGTGGCGCTCTTCGTCTTTGCGGTGACGTTCTTCATTGACGACGAGGACCCCATCTCGGGTCGTATCGCCTTGGGCCTCACGCTCATCATCGTGTCGCTCCTCAGCCTCATCTCCATTAACGCTGCCGGCGCCGAGTCGCTCCCTGATCTGGTGATCGCCCCCGCCTCCGTTGGCCGTCTGGGCGGCTACGTTGGTGGCGGCGTGGCATGGGTGCTGCTCAAGTCCGTAGGTCGTTGGGTGGGTATCGCCATCCTTGTGGGAACCATCATCGCGGGCATCGTGGTGTGCGGATTCTCCATCTCGGGCACGGTCAAGAAGATGCGTGGACGCGCCTCGATTGCCGCGGAGAACTATCGGGAGGCGGTCGAGGAGCGCCGTGAGCAGCGCGCCCAGCGCGCGTCTGATCGCCGAGCCCAGCGGCAGTCCCGTGAGCTGAAGGCCGCGCGCTCGGAGCGCAGGGTGGCACAGCTACCTGCGTCGTCCGAGCCTGCGACGACCTTCCTCGGTTCGCGGAAGACCTCCGTGCTCACGCGCGATCACGGGCGGACGCCGCAGCGGCAGGACCCGCTCGACCAGACGATGCTCGTGCCCCTGCAGCGGGTGCGTCACCCAGAGCTTGACGCCGAGACGGCCCTGCCTGCGAGTGAGGTCATCGAACGGCAAGATGCGCTGTTCTCCAGCGTCGAGGAAGAGGAGCCCGTCGTTCCGCCCACGCTGACGGCACCTGTCGCTAGTGACAAGGAGCCCGCGGTGCCCGATTTCCTGCAGCAGGGCAAGCGCAGCCGCGCGAAGACCCGCGCGGGCGTCGAGCCTCCGGAGCAGCCGCGTGCGGCGCGTAAGGCGCAGGGGAAGACGCGCAAGAAGGCGGAGAAGGCAGCTCCCCAGAAGGTGGCGGAGCGTCCGGGAGAGCAGGACGAGGCCTACGAGCTGCCCCCGTTCTCGATGCTGTCATCCAACCCCAATAGCGCGTCGAGCGCCAGCTCGCAGGAGGAGCTCGAGGAGACGATGCGTCGCCTGCAGGCAACGCTTGCCGAGTTTGGCCTGACGAGCCGCGTGGTCGACTACACCTCGGGCCCGCTCGTTACCACCTTCCAGGTGGAGATGGGCGAGGGCGAGCGCGTCAACAAGATCACCAACCTGCAGGACGACATCGCGCTCTCGCTGGCGGCGAAGTCGGTCCGCATCTTTGCGCCCATCCCTGGCACGAGCCGCGTGGGCATCGAGATTCCCAACAGGACGCGCCAGAACGTGCATCTCGGCGACGTCCTGCCCTATGCGAGTGGCGGGCCGCTGCAGTTTGCCATCGGCCGCGACGCCGAGGGCGGCGCGGTCACGGCAGACCTTGCCGCCATGCCGCATCTGCTTGTGGCAGGCGCTACCGGCTCGGGCAAGTCCGTGATGATCAACTCGCTCATCATGTCGCTTCTGATGCGTGACACGCCCAAGCAGGTGAGGCTTATCCTCGTGGACCCGAAGCGCGTCGAGTTCTCGGGCTACAACGGGCTTCCTCACCTGTACGTACCTGTCGTGACGGAGCCGCGCCAGGCGGCGAGCGCCCTGCAGTGGGCCGTGTCAGAGATGGAGCGCCGCCTGAAGGTGTTCGAGCGGGCTGGCGCGCGAAACATCAACGTCTACAACGACATGTGCGTGAACGGCAAGCTTGCCGAGATGGACAATCCACCCGACCCGATGCCGTACATGGTCATCATCATCGACGAGCTGGCTGACCTGATGATGGTGGCTGGCAAGGACGTGGAGGCGTCGATTGTGCGCATCGCGCAGCTGGCCCGTGCGGCAGGCATCCACCTCGTGCTGGCAACGCAGCGTCCGTCGGCCAACGTGGTGACGGGCCTCATCAAATCCAACATCGAGACGCGCATCGCGCTCTCGGTGGCCTCGGGTACCGACTCGCGCGTCATCCTCGACCAGGTCGGCGCCCAACGCCTGCTGGGCAACGGCGACATGCTCTTCAAGGAGCGCGGCGGCCTTCCGCGCCGCGTGCTGGGCTGCTACGTCTCCGACCCAGAGATCGAGGAAGTGGTTGACTTCATCCGTTCGCAGGGAGAGCCCGAGTACCACGAGGAGATCCTCTCGGCGGTGGTCCCTGGGCAGCCTGGCGGTGGCTCATCGTCCGATGTGGGGGAGGATGACGACCCGCTTGTGTGGGAAGCTGCGCAGATAGTCGTGGAATCTCAGCTAGGTTCTACCTCTGGCCTGCAGCGCAGGCTCAAGGTGGGATACGCTAGGGCTGGTAGAATTATGGATATGCTTGAGGCCAAGGGCGTCGTGGGACCGCCTGACGGCTCCAAGCCGCGTGAGGTTCTACTTGACATGGAAGGTCTTGAGGAGCTCCGTCTCCTCGATCAGCAATATAGGGAGGTGTAGCCCATGCCGCGGCCGCGTTTCAGCGAGATGCTCGTCACCAGAAGAAGGCAGCTGGGCCTCTCGATCTCGCAGGCTTCACAGGTGCTGAGGCTCAAGGAACAGGTGCTCATTGCCTTCGAAGAGGGCGACTTCGACCACATTCCCAAGAGTGGCTACGCACAGGGGATGCTTTCCTCGTACGCTCGCTACCTGGGGCTGAACCCTCGTCAGGTGGTCAATCAGTTCCAGGCGGACCTGAATGACTACGTGAAGGACATGCAGTCTGCCATGCCCGAGGACTACGATTCCCAGGACACGTACTTGGCACCGCGCAAGCTTCTGCCGACGTCTGGTGGCCCCGCGGGAGACCTCGGCGCCTTTGCGACTACCTCGCAGCCGCATTCCCGTCAGCAGTCGAGTCCGCTCGTCACGAGGCGTTACGTGGGGTCGCTGCACGACGAGCAGGATCGCGCCTATGGCTACGACGTCGACCAGCCCTACGTGGAACAGACACGGGTCGCTTCTGCGGCGGGTCCCGCTCAGGCGACGGGCTACACCACCCAGCACACGCGTACCGCGTCGAGTCGCACGCGTCGGCGTACGTCCGGAAGGGCGTCGAGCGACCGTGACAAGGTGACCACGCGTCGTGTCACCTCCTCGTCGCGTGCGGCGGATACCTATGATGACCAGGTCATCGATTATGAGCCGCAGGTGAGCCGCGGTCGCAGTGGCCAGCGGTCGGTGCCGCGTCGTCGCGGTGGCCTGGTGGGCTCGGTCATCTCGTATTTCTCTGACACGAAGCGGCTCATCGCGGCGGTGGGCGTCGTTGTCGCCCTCGCGCTGCTCGTGGGCGTCGTGTTCGCCGTGCGTTCGTGCAGCTCGAAGAACACCACCGATACCGACAAGACCGTTCCCGTGACCCAAAGCCAGACGGCGGACACCACGGGCACCGCAAATGCCGCTGCGGGCACCACCGATGCTGCGGCTGACCCCAATGCCCAGTCCACCGCTGCGGCACAGGGCAACGACGCGACGGCAACCGCTGGTGGAGCCGCTGCTGCCGAGGGACAAGAGGGCGCTGCCACCACGACGGGTGCCGACGGCAAGACGGCCACCGCTACCACCACGCCTCAGAAGACCGTCGTCGACGTGAAGGTCGAGGCCGGCCAGGTCTCTTGGGTCGAGGTGCTTTGCGACGGCGAGAGCAAGATTGCCACGACGGTGACCGGCCCCTGGAGCGCTTCCTACGAGGTCCACGAGTCCATCACCATCGAGGTCGCAGACCCGGCGGCGGTGGTGGTCACCGAGAACGGCAAGCAGCGTCAGTTCGATACGAAGTCGTCGGGCATCGGCACCATGACGATCCAGGGCACTCCGCTTCCCGAGACGAAGGAAGACGAGACCACCAAGAAGGACGAGGACGCCGATTCCACCAAGCCTGAGGATAAGGACGAGGACTCCCAGCAGTCGAGCGGCTTCGATGACAGCGAAGACGAGTACCTCTACAACTACGATGGCTACGACATCTACTACAACGCGGAGAACGACCTGTACTACTTCTTTGACGAGGACGGCAACCGTCACAACGCTGCCGACGGGTCGATCATTTAGGCTCCGCACGAAGGGAACGCTATGGCTAAAGAAGCAAGCTTCGATGTGGTCTCGCAGGTTGATCTGCAGGAAGTTGATAACGCCTATCAGCAGACCGCGCGCGAGATGACGCAGCGCTATGACCTGAAGGGCTCGGGTGCCACCATCGACTTCTCCAAGAAGGACGCGACGTTTACCATCGCGGCGCCGTCTGAGTTCGTCGCGAGCCAGGTGCGCGATGTCTTGGGCACGAAGCTCGTGCGTCGCGGGATTGATCTGAAGGCCGTCAAGTGGGCTGACCCTGTGCCGGCGGCTGGCATGTCGGTGCGTCAGCGCGGCACGGTGGTGCAGGGCATCGACCAAGACACGGCAAAGAAGATTGCCAAGGACATCCGCGACCTCAAGCTGAAGTGCAAGCCCACGGTTGAGGGCGACAAGCTGCGTGTGAGCTCCGCGTCGCGCGACGTGCTCCAGCAGGTGATTGCCTTCCTCAAGGACAAGGATTACGGGCAGCCGCTGCAGTATGTGAACTACCGCTAGGTTAGCCATACAAGGACGGCCGAGAGAGGGTGTACATGGCCCAAGTTCTGTATGTGACGCTTGGCTGCGCAAAGAATGAGGTCGACACCGATCGCATGCGCGCGCTTTTGTCAGGCGAAGGCTTCGGCGAGGCATTCGAGGTCGACGAGGCCGACGTCATCATCGTCAACACATGTTCGTTCTTGGCGTCAGCCACGAGCGAGTCTATCGAGGCCACGCTCGAGCTTGCCGACGAAGTCGCCGAAGGCGTGCGCAAGCGCCCCATCGTGATGTGCGGGTGCGTGCCGTCACGTTACGGCGACGAGCTGTGTGACGAGCTGCCCGAGGTTGCGGCATTCGTCCGCGCCGACGAAGAGGACAACATCGTTTCCGTGGTGCGCGAGGTCCTGGGCATCGAGGGCGAGACGCTGCCGTGGCATGGCGCGCTGCGTACGGTCGAGGGCTCCAGCGCCTACATCAAGATCTCGGACGGATGCGATCGCTTCTGCACGTTCTGCGCCATTCCGTATATCCGCGGGCCGTACTTCTCGCGTCCCTTCGAGGAGATCGCCGCGGAGGTTACGGCCCTTGCTGAGGGCGGCGTGCGCGAGTTTGTGCTCATCGGACAGGACACGGGCATCTGGGGAAGCGACTTTGAGGAGCCGCGCACGCTTGCGTGGCTGCTTCGTGAGGTGGCCGCCCTCGTGCGCGATGTTCATGGCTGGGTGCGCGTGCTCTACCTGCAGCCGGAAGGCATGACGGACGAGCTCATCGCGACCATCCGTGACACACCTGAGGTGTTGCCGTACATCGATATCCCCATCCAACACTGTTCGAGCCGCGTGCTGCGCGAGATGGGTCGCTCTGGCTCTCCGGAAGAGCTGCACGCACTGTTCAGCCGCCTGCGCGCGGAGATTCCTGGCATGGTGCTGCGTACGACGGGTATGGCGGGCTTCCCAGGCGAGACGGACGAAGAGGCCGAGGAGCTGTATGAGTTCTTGGCTGCCGAGGAGTTTGACTACACGTCGGTGTTTGCCTATTCGCCGGAGGAAGGCACGGCGGCCGCAGCCATGGACAACCAGGTTGACGAGGACGTCAAGCTCGAGCGCACACAGCGCCTGATAGACCTCACCGAACAGTTGGGGTTTGCTGCCACCGCGTCGCATGTGGGCGAGCGCGTCGAGGTTATCATTGACGGAATCGAGGAAGGTGACGAAGGGGTGGAGTTCGTTGGCCACACCTGGTTCCAGGCCCCGGACAGCGATGGCGCGGTACACCTGTCAAACGGCGAGGCTGCCGTGGGCGATATCGTGACCGTGGACCTCGTTGACGCCTTCTGCTACGAGCTGATTGGCGAGATGGTGACAGAGGGGGAGAGGTAGATGGCAGAGAAGAAGGCTGCGTCCATTTGGACGCCTGCAAACATCGTGACCTGCGTCCGCATTGCGCTTATGCCGGTTTGGCTCTTGATCGCCGAGATCGTGCGTATGACGGGGCAACTCTCCACGGGCTCTTTCTTGGCATGGACCTCGTTTCTGCTGTACGCGTTCATTGCGCTTACCGACAAGCTCGATGGGTACCTCGCGCGTAGCCGCAACGAGGTCACTGACTTCGGCAAATTCATAGACCCCATCGCCGACAAGTTGTGCGTGACGTGCGCCCTGCTGTACCTGCTCGAGCTTGGCATGTGCCCGAGCTGGGCGGTGCTTCTGGTGGTAGGACGCGAGTTCCTCATCTCGGGCCTGCGCATGATCGTGGCTGCCAAGGGCGTCGTGGTCGCGGCGAGCGATTTGGGTAAGTGGAAGACAGCCACCACGATGATTGCCATTTGCGCCTTGCTGCTCGGCGTGACGCTTCTTCCGGGGTGGTTTACCACGGCTTGCCGTTGGATCGGCTTTGGGTCGATGCTCATCGCCCTTGCACTCACCGCATGGTCGGGCCTCGACTACTTTGTGAAGTGCTGGCCGTATGTCGCTGGTGATAAATGAGTCCTGAGACATTCGAGGCCGCTCGCCGTGTGGTGACCGCAGGCAGCGCGGCTGGTGTTACGGTAGGGGCCGCCGAGTCATGTACTGGCGGATTGGTGTGTGGGGCTATCACCGCCGTTGCGGGATCCTCAGAGGTGCTGCGGGGCGGCGTGGTGAGCTATGACCCCGACATCAAGGTAGAGGTTCTGGGCGTCTCGCGCTCCATCATTGATGACCCAGAGGTGGGCGTCGTCTCGGGCGCATGCGCCGAGCAGATGGCCTGTGGTGCAAGGCGGGTGCTCTCGTGCGATGTGGCCGTGTCGGTCACGGGCATCGCGGGACCTGGTGGGGCAGAACCAGGAAAGCCTGTTGGCACGGTATGGTTTGGCCTTGCGGATGGCCATGGCGTGCGTTCTTCGTGTTCGCATTTTGCCGGCTCTCGTGACGAGGTGCGCGAACAGGCAGTGCGGCGGGCGCTCGAGCTCCTCTGTGAAGGTATTGCGGAAACCTCAAAGGGCTAGGTTTCGCACCGCACCGCGTCGTGGGCAGTAAATGCGGAGAGACAAACTGGTAGAGGCGGGTGCTGTGGATGCCCGTGCAGCTATGTGCAAGCGTGCTGCAGGGGTGTGCAAGATTGCTGCAAGCATCGCTTGGTATTCTCGGACTATTCCATTGACCACGAACGACTGTTCGTATAAGATGGAACACGTTCACTACGAAAGAGGGAGTTCAGCATGGCAGCACGAGGCAAGGCCCCATCTCGCGAGATTCACGAGAAGACATATGGCGCCGAGCGCGACGAGATGATCGCCGCAACCACCAAGGACATCGAGAAGAAGTTTGGTAAGGGTGCCATTATGCGCTTCGGCGATGGCGGTCCCGAGCTCGAGGTGGAAGCAATCCCCACCGGCGCGTTGGCACTTGACGTCGCCCTCGGCATTGGCGGCGTCCCTCGTGGCCGCATCATTGAGATTTACGGTCCCGAGTCCTCCGGCAAGACCACGCTCTCGCTTGAGATTTGCGCAGAGGCCCAGGCCATGGGCGGTGTCGTCGCCTTTATTGACGCAGAGCATGCGCTGGACCCTGGCTATGCAGCACGCATCGGTGTTGACATCGACGAGGTGCTCATCTCTCAGCCCGACACGGGTGAGCAGGCGTTGGAGATCTGCGACATGTTGGTGCGCTCGGGCGCCATCGACGTCGTGGTGATCGACTCCGTCGCGGCGCTGGTACCCCGCGCAGAGATTGAGGGCGAGATCGGAGACACCACGGTTGGCCTTCAGGCTCGCCTTATGAGCCAGGCCTTGCGCAAGCTTGCCGGTTCCCTTTCCAAGTCCAAGACCACCTGCATCTTCATCAACCAGCTGCGCGAGAAGATCGGCATCATGTTCGGCAACCCCGAGACCACGCCTGGTGGCCGCGCCCTCAAGTTCTTCTCGTCGGTGCGTATGGACATTCGCCGCATCGACTCCATCAAGCAGGGGACCGAGGTTATCGGAAGCCGCGTGAGGGTGAAGGTGGTCAAGAACAAGGTGGCCGCCCCGTTCAAGCAGGCAGAGTTCGACATCATGTACGGTACGGGCATCTCAAAGGAGGGCTCCATTCTCGACATGGCGGTTGACCTCGACATCGTCAACAAGTCGGGTGCTTGGTTCACGTACGAGACAGAGCGCCTTGGCCAGGGCCGTGAGGCCGCGAAGGCCTTCCTTGCCTCCAATCCTGACTTGCGTGACGAGATTGACAACAAGGTCCGCGCTGCGTGTGGCCTCGCGTTTGACGACGAGCCCGTGGGTGAGCCTATTGGCGTAGACCTTGACTCCCTGTCGGAGTAAAGGTGTCTTCGTCTGAAGACCTGTCGTGGGATGTGACGCTGCCTGACCGCCGTACTCAAAGCTTGGGGTACGGCGCCAGGCCGCGTGCCATCCTGACAGTGTCGACGCCCGATCGCGGTGAGGAGCAGGTGTCGCTACCCCTGTCGGTGGGCAGGTTGCTTAAGGCAAAGACAGAGGCTTCGGAGCTCCATCCAGGATCGCGTGCCGAGCTCCTCTACATGGTGCGGGAGCTCAGCACGCGCTGTGCCTCCCTGCGGGTGGAGAAGCTCGTTGACAAGCGTGACTACTCAGCTCAAGAGCTTTCCAACAAGCTCGCCCAAGACGGGTTCTCCGCCTCCATCCGCGATGCCGTGGTGGCCCGCGCGCAGGACTGTGGCCTCGTGAGCGACAACCGCTACGCAGCGGCCTTCATCAGGAGCAAGCTTGCATCAGGGTGGGGTGTGATGCGCATCGAGCGAGAGCTGAAGGAGCGGGGCATCGAGCTGCGTACTGTTCCAGGCTGGCCCGAGGAGTTTGTGGAAGAGGGTTCTGAGGAGGAGCGGGCATACGCCGTTGCCTCAACGCGCCGCATTGCTGAGAAGAACGGCTTCGAGAAGCTCGTGCGATTCCTCTGCGGACGAGGCTTCACGATGGGTTGCGCCATGCGAGTCGCACGCCGTGTCATCGACGAAGCGACAGGATGAGAGTTGCTCGCACACATCAGTTTGTTTCTTGTGAAGTCGGGGCGTTTGCCCAGTTGGCCAGCGCTGCGACATTTGACATCGCTTGGCTTGCATCATACGATGAAAGGGCCGTTTGAGCATTTCTCGTCAGTCGGTTACCCGGGTGACGTCTTCTTATTTTGCACGTTCGCTGATGCATAGCACCGTCGCTTCTTGGATGGTGGTGGGAGAGGGTGCCTCGAATGGCGGGTTCCGTCGTGCACGCATGGCGGTCTCCTGAACCACTTCTACTACGAACGATGTATCTGAGGAGCAAGCATGAGCATTATCACCTTGGTGGTTGGGGCGTTATGCCTCATCCTAGGTGCCTTGGGCGCCTACCTATACGCCAACAACGCATCCAATGCGCGTGTGATCGAGATGAACCGCCAGGTTGAGGAGGCTCGTGTCAACGCGGAGCGCATCGCAACCGACGCCGAGCGAGATGCCGCGGCTGCCAAAAAGGCGGCACTGGTTGAGGCCCGTGAGGAGATCCTCCAGCTCAAGAAGGAGTCTGAGCAGGAGGAGCGCCGTCGTAAGGGCGAGCTCCAGAACCTCGAGAACCGCATCATGCAGCGTGAGGAGACCCTCGAGCATCGTAACGACGCGCTGGACCGCAAGGAGCACCAGCTGTCGAGCCTCCAGAGCTCCCTCGATAAGCGCAAGAACGAGATTGACCAGATCTACGACCGCCAGATGAGCGAGCTCGAGCGCATCTCCGTGCTCACCCAGGCCGAGGCCAAGACCGAGCTTCTCGACCGCGTCCGCGCCGAGACGATTCGTGACGAGGCCCAGATTCTTCGTGAGTCCGAGCAGCGTGTGCGTGCGCAGGCTGACAAGACGGCGCGTGAGATCGTCTCCACGGCCATTCAGCGCTGTGCTGCCGATCAGGCGGGCGAGATTACCGTGACGTCCGTGCACATCCCGTCTGACGACCTGAAGGGCCGCATCATCGGCCGCGAAGGCCGCAACATCCGTACGTTCGAGCAGGTGTCGGGCGTCTCGCTGGTTATCGATGACACGCCGGAGACCGTGGTTCTTTCGAGCTTTGACCCGGTCCGTCGCGAGACGGCTCGCGTGGCGCTGGAGAACCTCATCGCGGACGGGCGCATCCACCCCGCGCGCATCGAGGAGATGTACAAGAAGGCCGAGACGCTGGTCAACGAGCGCGTCCGCGAGGCGGGCGAGCAGGCTGCCTACGACTGCGGCATCCATGACCTGCATCCGGAGTTGATCCGCACGCTCGGCGCACTGCGCTACCGCACCTCCTTCGGCCAGAACGTGCTCCAGCACTCCATTCAGGTCGCCACGCTCTGCGGCATCATGGCCTCGGAGCTTGGGATGAACGAGGCTCCTGCCAAGCGTGCGGGACTGCTGCATGACCTTGGCAAGGCCATTGACCACGAGGTCGAGGGGCCGCACGCGGTCATCGGCGCGGACCTGTGCCGTCGCTATGGCGAGCGCCCCGAGATCGTACATGCCGTTGAGGCGCACCATGCGGACGTCGAGCCCAATACCGTGCTTGACGTGCTGGTGCAAGCTGCTGACGCCATCTCCGCGGCACGCCCGGGTGCCCGTCGTGAGTCCGCCGAGTCCTATATCAAGCGCTTGGAGAAGCTGGAGGAGATCTCCAACGCGCACGAGGGCGTCGAGCGCACATACGCGATGCAGGCTGGCCGCGAGCTGCACGTGATGGTGCAGCCTGAGAAGATCTCTGACGCTCAGGCCACGGTTCTTGCTCACGACATCGCCAAGCAGATCGAGGACGAGATGGAGTATCCCGGCCAGGTGCGCGTCGTGGTCATCCGCGAGTCTCGCGCCGTGGACATCGCGAAGTAGCGCATGGGGGACTCGCCCGCTAACCTTATGGACTTTGTCGCCTCCATGGGAGGCGAGCGGAAGCTCCGCGTCGAGGAAAACCTCGGCGCGGGCTTCGTGCGTCTGCGGGTTGCCGAGGCAGAACGTCGCCAGGCAAAGCACGACATACGCTGCGCAGAAGACGCCGTGGTCGAGCTGTTGCGCAACTCGCGTGATGCTGGTGCACAGCGCATCTTCGTAGCCACGTCTCGGACGGGCGACCTGCGTACCATCACCGTGTTGGACGACGGGGTGGGTATCCCAGAGCGGATGCATGAGCGTGTGTTTGACGCTCGCGTGACCTCAAAGCTTGACTCCATGCACATGGACCGTTGGGGAGTGCACGGGCGCGGCATGGCACTGTTCTCCATCAGCGAGAATGCGCAGTCGGCTCGGGTGGTTGCCTCGGGTGAGGGGCTGGGCACTGCCCTGCAGGTGGTGTTTGACTCAGGCGAGCTTCCTGAGCGGGCGGACCAGTCAACGTGGCCCACGGTCACCTTTGATGACGGAGGCACTCCTGTCGTTGCAAATGGTCCGCACAACCTGGTGCGCACCTGCTGTGAGTTTGCCCTTGAGGAGCACGATACCTGTGACGTCTACGTGGGGTCTGCCGCAGAGATGGTGGCCACCATACGGCGGAGGGTGCGTCCCTCGGCAGACGGCACGCTTCCGCTCTTCGCGGATGACCTGCTGGAGTTCGGTGTGCTCGAGCGCGTGGTGGTTGCAGGTGATGCACGCGAGCTTACCGAGGCGGCCTCATCGGTGGGGTTGGAGATCTCTGAGCGCACTGCGCATCGCATCATCGCTGGAGAGGTGCGTCCGACGCGCAGCGTCTATACGCGCCTTGTGCGTCCCGACCGCGAAAGCGAGGAGGCGCCCATCGACCTTGCGCGTGACCGCCGCACCTTGCACGTCTCGCCGGAGGATCGAGCAGGCTTTGCGAACGTCATGGAGGATGCCTTCTCGTACTTGGGTGAGCGCTACTATCTGACGCTTACTGCGTCGCCTACGGTCCGTGTCTCGCGCGGGAAGGTCACCGTGACGTTTGAGGTGACAGAGCCCGACTAAGCAATCGCTTTTTTTGCTTCTAAACACCGCGCCGTACCTGTAGAATTAGTCTGCTAACACGAAGTTGCCACAACGCTGAATCGCAAACAAACACAGCATGGAGCACACATGGATTACCTTAAGGTCTCGAGCAAATCATCACCCGCATCGGTTGCTGGTGCTATCGCCGGCATGGTGAAGGATGGCGTACCCGTCAACATACAGTCTGTCGGGGCGGGTGCGGTCAACCAGGCCATCAAGGCCGTCGCAATCGCTCGAGGCTTCTTGATTCCTACAGGCGTTGACATCTCCTGCGCCCCGACGTTTGCCGACATCGATATTGCTGGAGAGAGCCGCACGGCCATCAGGATTGCCGTGTACGTGCATCGTCTGGCACCCCAGACGGCAAAGCCTCACGCAAGCGAAGACAGCGCAGTGGAGCTTGTGTAGCGTATGGCCCGCAGAAACGAACTGGTCGGCCTGACCTATCACATCGTTACCTTTGGCTGCCAGATGAACCAGCACGACTCGGAGCGCGTCTCCGGTCTGCTTGACGATTGTGGCTGTGTTGAGGTTGCCTCTCTCGAGGAGGCAGATATTGCCGTCTTCATGACCTGCTGCGTGCGCGAGAACGCTGACACGCGCCTGTATGGCCAGGCATCGGCGCTCGTGAGCATGGTTGCACCTCCCTCGGGCCGTCGTATCTTGGCCATCGGCGGGTGCATCGCTCAGCGCGACGGCGCGCGTCTCAAGGAACGCATCGCGAACGTCGACGTGGTGTTTGGCACGAGCGCGCTCTCGAGCCTGCCCGAGCTTCTGGTTGAGGCACGGTCGCGTGCCACGGGCAAGGCGCCCCTCGTTGACGTGATTGAGGTGGGTCGCGACTTCTCCACCGAGCTGCCGAGCCATCGTGCGCAGAGCTTCCACGCGTGGGTTCCCATCATGACGGGCTGCAACAACTTCTGCACTTACTGCATCGTGCCGTATGTGCGTGGCCGCGAGCGCAGCCGCGTGATGGAGCGAGTGGTTGAGGAATGCCAGCAGCTGGTGAATGACGGAGTGCGCGAGATCTGCCTGCTTGGCCAGAACGTGAACTCGTATGGGCGTGACCTCTATGGCGAGCCGCGCTTTGCGGAGCTGCTTCGCAAAGTGGGGGAGACGGGCATCGAGCGTATTCGCTTCACCTCATCCAACCCCAAGGACCTCTCTGACGAGACCATCGCGGCAATGGCCGAGACGCCGGGCGTCATGCCTCAGCTGCATCTTGCGGTCCAGAGCGGCTCTACGCGCGTGCTGAAGGCGATGAATCGCTCGTACACGCGAGAGGGCTACCTTGACCTGGTAAAGCGCCTCCGCGCCGCCATGCCGGACATTGCCCTCTCCACCGACATCATCGTTGGCTTCCCCGGCGAGACGGAGGAGGACTTCGAGGACACGCTGTCACTGGCGCGTGAGGTCGCCTTCTCTTCGGCCTACACGTTCATCTACTCCAAGCGTGAGGGTACGCCCGCGGCGAAGGTCGTGGATCCCACGCCGCACGAGGTGATTCAGGCGCGCTTCGACCGTCTTGCCAACTTGGTTGCCGAGCTCGCACACGACGCGAATCAGCGCGACCTCGGCGCAACGGTCGAGGTGCTCGTGGAGGGCCCCTCCAAGCGCGATGGTGCGGTTCTCGTTGGTCACAGCCGCAAGAACCAGACGGTGCACTTCAGGGCTCCTGAGGGCATTGACGCACGTCAGCTGGTGGGCTCCATGTGCGACGTCCACGTTGACGAGGCGCGCACGTGGTACCTTGCGGGAACACTCGTGGGCGAGCCCCGATGAGGTTGCCTCTCGAGGCCGTTGCGATCGTTGGCCCTACCGCTTCGGGCAAAAGCAGCCTTGCTGAGCGCGTAGCCGCGGAGCTGCACACCTCAATCGTCTCCGTTGACGCCATGCAGGTATATCGAGGCATGGACATCGGGACGGCAAAGTCCCTACCTACGACGCCCGGCGTTGAGCTCCTCATGGTAGACGTTGCCGATATCTCGCAAGACTATTCGGTGAGCCTCTTCCAGCGTGACGCTCGGGTCTGTGTCGATGGCTTGCTGGCTCGAGGCGTCCCTGCGGTCCTCTGCGGTGGTACGGGGTTGTACCTGGATGCGGTGATTGATGAGATGGAGTTTCCCACGGGCGAGACCCGTGGAGAGGCTCGGAGCCGCTACGAGGCCATCGCTGAGGAGCAAGGTGCCGATGCGCTGCATGCCCTGCTCGCCGCCCGTGACCCCAAGTCGGCAGAGCTGATTCACCCACGCAACGTTCGCCGCGTGGTTCGTGCGCTCGAGATGCACGACGAGGGCGTTTCATACGCAGAGCAGAACGCGAACCTGAGGGTACGTGCACCGCATTACCGCACGGCCATTTGGGGCATCACGATGGATCGCGCGCGTCTCTACCGACGCATCGACGAGCGGGTCGACGTTATGTTTGAGGCGGGGCTTGTTGACGAGGTCGTCCGCCTTGTCGACCGAGGCCTCAGGGACTCGGTGACCGCGCGTCAGGCCATTGGCTACAAGGAAGTGCTTGATGCGCTGGACGGCACCATCACCATGCAGGAGGCGCGCGAGCTGGTCAAGGCGCGGACGCGTCGCTATGCGAAGCGGCAGTTGTCATGGCTGCGACGCGACGGGCGCACGCGGTGGCTCGACTATGACACGACGAGCGAGGACGAGGCTGTGCTGGCGATTCTGCGAGATGTCGAGAGAGGATGCTAGATGGGTAGGTTCAAGCCCTTCTCAACCGCACCGCAACCAGAGCGCGCAATTCTGGTGGGTGTCGACACTGGTAGGTCTCCTTGGCCGCTTGAGGAGTCGCTCGCGGAGCTTGGGCGACTGGCGGAGACGGATGGCGCCGAGGTGGTTGGCACGATGACGCAGCGCCTCGATGCCCCGGTGCCTCGCACGTTCATCGGATCAGGCAAGACGCAGGAACTCGTACGGCTTGTGGACGCGCTCGATGCGGATGTGGTCATCTTTGACGACGAGCTTACGCCCTCGCAGCAGTCAAACCTCGAGAAGGCCGTCAAGGAACCTCGGAAGGTCATCGACCGCACCGCGCTTATTCTGGACATCTTTGGCAATCACGCAAAGACGCGCGAGGGCCGCCTGCAGGTGCAGCTCGCACAGCTCCAGTACCTGCTGCCGCGCCTGCGGGGCATGTGGAGCCACCTTGTCGGAGAGCAGACGCGTGGTGGCATCGGCAGTCGCTTTGGTCAGGGTGAAAGCCAGCTTGAGGTGGACCGTCGCCTTATCAGGGATCGCATCGCGTGGCTTCGCAAGGAGCTTGAGACCCTGGAGAAGCGTCGTGGGGTGCAGTCGAAGGCACGTTGGGACGCAGGCGTCTACCGTGTAGCCTTGGTGGGATACACGAACGCCGGCAAGTCAACGCTGCTCAACCATCTGACGGGTTCCGACGTATACGCGAAGGACGAGCTCTTTGCGACGCTTGACCCTACGACGCGTGCCCTTGACCTCGAAGAGGGACGAAAGATCACCATCACGGACACGGTGGGCTTCATCCAGAAGCTGCCTACGACGCTGGTGGAAGCCTTCAAGTCCACGCTTGCCGAGGTCGTTGCTGCGGACCTCATCTTGCTGGTAGTCGACGCGAGTGACCCTAATGCTGCCAAAGAGATAGACGCCGTGCGGCACGTGCTGAAGGACATTGGCGCGTCCGAAAAGCGCTCGGTCTTGGTGTTCAACAAGATGGACCTGCTCGACGAAGCACAGACGCACGAGTTGATGACGGCGTATCCCGATGCGGTGCAGATCTCTGCGCTCTCTGGCATGGGTGTGCGGGGGCTGCTGTACCGTATCGCACAAGAGGCGAGCGATGGCGACATCACGTGCACCGTGCTGATTCCCTACGAGAAGGGCATGCTCATGCGCATGGTGCACGAGCGGTGCCAGGTCATCAGCGAGCGATATGAAGAGGGCGGACTTATGGCAACGGTACGTGCCTCAGAGCGTATGGCCATGACGCTGGAGCCTTACCGCGTAGACAGGCAAGAAGCCTAAGTAAGCGCCACGATTCCCATGGTGATAGCGAGCAGTACGGGCTGATGAAGCACGTAGATGGGAAGGGCATGCTGTCCAATCCACTCAAGTGGCTCGCAGGTGAGGTCTTTCAGTACCTGTGGGATCTGCGTGGCGCGCCAAGAGCGGCCCATCGCCGTTCCAGCGAGATACAGCAGCAGGTAAGGAAGCGTGGGGTAGTAATCGCCTGAGGCGAACCCCGGCCCCGGCAGTCCGAGCCAGGAAAGATACGGTGTCTGGTAGAGGGCGCGAGGTACGGCGACGGTAAACGGTCCAAAGCCGATGGTGCCCTGCGCAAGGTCCAAAAGGCATATGAAGCCGCAAAAGAGGACGAGGGCGGCGATGACGCCTTGCGGCTTGAAGCCGATGCGGTCCAATGCCCAGCTGATCAACGTGCAGCTGCCCATGCAGTAGATGATGCCAAAGTTGATTGGTACGTCGACGGCAGCAATCGTGGTTACGATAAAGACCAAGGCTGCAACAAGGAGGTACTTGCCGGCGCGTCTGAGGTTATCACGCGACCAGGCAAACATGCATCCCGCGATGAAGACGAAGGTCCACGAGATACTGCAGCGCCAGATGTCCTGAAGAGGCGGTTGAAACCACGGGAGTGGAAGCCCCGCGATGTAGCGAATGTCATAGCAAAAGTGAAAGAGCACCATTGAGACAACGGAAAACCCGCGCAGCACGTCAAAGCCGTGCACGCGGGTTGAGCGACTTGCAGAAGTCGTATCGTCAGTACGAAGAGTGGCCATCATGCCTGTTACGAGATGGAACGAATGAGGGCGGTGACACGACCGATGATGGATGCGTCCTTCACATAGATGGGATTCATCGCATCGTTCTCGGGCTGGAGGCGAATCTGGTCCTTCTCGCGGTAGAACGTCTTGACCGTGGCGGATTCGTCAATCAGCGCAACGACGATCTCTCCGTCATGGGCATCGTGCTGCTCGCGCACGATGACGTAGTCTCCGTCAAAGATACCAGCGTTGATCATGGACTGACCACGAACCTTGAGAACAAAGGAGCTGGAGTCTCCCACAATGCTGGTGGGCAGGGTGATGGAGTCCTCAATGTTCTGCTCCGCAAGGATGGGCGTGCCGGCGGCAACGTTGCCAACGATGGGCAGCGTGATGACGTTGTTGTTGGCATCCTGCGTGACCATGGCAAGGTGCTGGGTGGTGTCGTCGTTCACTACCTCGATGGTGCGCGGCTTCTTTGAGTCACGGCGAATGAGGCCGCGCTCCTGAAGCACCTTGAGGTGCATATGAACCGTAGACGGCGAAGCCAGGCCGACGGCAGAGCCTATCTCGCGCACCGAAGGCGGAAAACCACGCTCGGCGGTATATGAGCAGATGTAGTCATAGATTGCTGCCTGGCGCTTGCTTAGCTTGTCTCTGGACATAACTCCTCCTTTTCGTGGTTCCATCCTATCACGAAGCAATGCGTGGCGCAAACAATTGTTCCGAGTTTGTTCTTGACACAAACGATTGTGCGTAGATAATGGAGTACAGGCGTTCGGGTACAACTGTTCGTTTACAGAACAAAGCCATTGTTGTCCGGTCGCACCGATATAACGGTACCGTACGCCAACGAGGGGAGTCATCATGCAAACGAAGCAGATTCGCACCACGCATTCAATGAGCTACACCACCACGGGAAACCTCGCGCTCGTTCCTGAAGAGGCACCCGTCTTTACCGTCATAGAAGGAGGCGCATCGGAGCGTCCCGTCCGTAGGAGCGCTCAATACGCCACACGTCGTGCAGAGCGTCCTGAGGTTGATGCGGGTGTTCGTGTTCGCTGCTTCATCGCGTTTGTTCTGGTTCTCGTGACGCTGATCGGAGCATCGCTCATCACTGACGTTGTGATTGCCCAGGCGTGCGAGCGTTCGTTTGAAAGCGTCGGCACTGAGTCGGTCATGGTTCGCGAGGGTGATACGCTGTGGCAGATTGCCGAGGCTCACCCGGTGGAGGGACGCAGTGTCACCGACGTCGTGCAGTGGATTCAGCATACAAATGGGCTGAACAATGCCACGCTGTTCGTGGGGCAGGTGCTTATCGTCCCCATGTCATAAGATTGGTGATACGGTTATCGTGTGCTTACGAGCATGCGAGTTTCGTAGTTGGTTGAGTTGATTGAGGTGTGCTATCTTCCTTGTGTAGTTTCACGTTGGGAGATGACATGCGCTGTCCTAAATGTGGTTGTGACGAATCAAAGGTCGTCGACTCCCGTCCATCAGAGAACAACGACGCGATTCGACGCCGTCGAGAGTGCGTCAATTGCGGCTATCGTTTCACGACGTATGAGCGGCGTGAGGAGATGCCGATTATGGTCATCAAGCGAGATGGCCGTAAAGAGACGTTTGATCGCTTGAAGCTTATGCGGGGCTTGCTGACGGCTACGGTAAAGCGTGACATACCGGTAGACCGGCTTAATGAGCTTATCGATAGCATCGAGTCCGAGCTGCGCGATACGGGCATCGTTGAGGTCGAGGCACAGGAGCTCGGCATGATGGTGCTCAAGCGCCTTGTCGACCTCGACAAGGTGGCGTATGTGCGGTTCGCTTCGGTGTATCGCGACTTCAAGGATGTCGATGAGTTTAACGAAGAGTTGAGGAGCCTCGTCAATGAGTGATGACGTCATCCAGCTGCCTATCAAGCGTCTTGGCCCGAGTGTCGAGCTTCCGAGCTATGCGTACAGCGGTGATGCGGGTCTGGATCTTCGGGCGAACGAGGACGTGACGTTGCAACCATATGAGCGCAGGCTTGTCTCCACGGGGCTCGCGATTGCCATTCCCGAGGGCTACGCGGGATTTCTTCAGCCAAGGAGTGGCATGGCGCTGAAGCGCGGTCTGTCGCTTGCGAACACCCCGGGCCTCATCGATGCCCACTATCGTGGCGAACTTAAGGTCATTGCGGTGAATCTGGATGCGCATGAGCCAATCCACATCGAGCGAGGCGAGCGCATCGCGCAGCTCGTCATCCAAAAGGTGCCGGTGGTCAACCTAGTGGAGGTTGACGAGCTCGACGAGACAGACCGCGGGGCCGGTGGCTTTGGATCGAGCGGCGCCTAGGCTCCTTGAGATTTATGCACAAAGGTCAGTTGATGAGACCCTGCGCGGGACATTCTGCGTAGGGTCTTCGCATGGATAGTCAGAGCGGTGGTGCGGACCGCGCGTCTCGCTGCGGCTGAGACAGGCGACAAGAAGCGCTCGTGCCGTCTGAAGCTGTCCGAGCGCCTGATGCGTGTCGAACAGCGCCTGGAGCTGCCCATCTGTGCTGGTGAATAGCTGTGGGACGGTGAGCGGGTCCGCAGTGGACCGCAGGCGTTCGGTAAGGTCGGTGAGACTGTCATATCCATGCTGCAGAGAGCGCTCGTCCCGATTGACCATGCACGAGGAGTCGAGTGCTCGCCCGATGACGTCTGACACGTCTGGACAATCAAGGCTGCAGAGAAGCGGGCCGTACGGCGTGAGGTTGTCGGAATAGTCGATGGGCCGTAGTCCAGATCGCTTTGCTGCCGCTTCACCAGCGACGAGGCCAAAGGTCGCTGCAGTGACGCTTGCCAAGCCCCCGATGCGGTCAGCCCCGTGGACGCCGCCGGCGCACTCTCCGCAGGCAAAAAGACCTTCTACGTCGGTATGGGCCTGTTCGTCGATGACGATGCCTCCATTCGACGAGTGGGCGTACATGCCTACGGTCATGGGTGCGCGCGGATCAACAGCACGCTCGTCGCGGAGCCACTTGAGGTAGGTCTGGATGAACTCTGGCGCATCGTCTGCAAAGATGCGCTCGTCGTAATGGGCCACGTACGGCGAGCCGCTTATCGGTGCGTCAAGGGTCTCGTCTACGAGGTGGCTTGCCAGCCGTGTGGTGTACGGGCCATGCCACGAATGCGCCTCGAGCACCTCACGTGCCGTATCCTCCGCGATGCCATGCTCCTGGAACGCATCGAGGCCGTCCAACGTGCTGAACGAGGTCCAGCGGTAGAGCTTCTCGTTGAAGATGATGCCCGGAATGGGGGAGACGCTTCCCAGCATGAGCTGTTGGAATTCCATGTTGACGAGCGAGGCGCCTGCGTCGAGGGCAAGTGCGTGGCCAAGACCCCTGCAGCGCGAGGAACACAGGTGGTGACCATAGAGTCCAGCGACGCCTCCTGTGGCCATAACAGTGCTCTGAGCTGCGATTTCTTGCATATGGAGAGACTTATGTAAAGTTGAGAGGGGCCCATCGGCTTCTAGAACGAGAGCACCCGCCACGAAACCTCGAGAATCTCTCAGGAGCGACATCGGGACAGCGCGCTCAATGATGGTGACTCCCGCGGCGTCGAGCGCTCGGCGAAGTCCCGTGCGTGAGGCTGTGCCCACAAAGCCGTGCCACGTCCGGACGGTGTGGTCAAAGCAGGCGACGAACTCGCGTTGACCAGGGTTCTGCGGGTCGATGATGCGTGCACCGGCAGTGGCAAGAAAGGCAAGCGCTTCGGGAGCACGCGCTATGAGGGTTTCCGCCAGTTTTGGGTCATTCATACCCATGCCCACATCGCAGAGGACCTTAAAAAGGCTCTCAGGGCCTCGTGGGTCGACGGCGTCAGATTCGCATACCATGCCCAGACCCCAGGTGGACGTGGAGAAGCTCGAGCCTGCGCAACAGAAGCCATCGGTCACCATGCGGACGGAGGCGCCCAAGGATGCCGCACGCAACGCGCAGGAGATTCCCGCCAAACCAGAGCCGATGACAAGTACGTCACAGGAGAGTCGCTCAGCCACGAGAAGTCCTTTCAGAGGATCAGAGGGTGCGCACCGAGGTTGGTTCTATTGTCGCACGGAATGGTTTCCGTATAAAACGGTGATAATATATCTTATGTAAAGTAAGAAAATCCCAGATAACAAACCATATCTCCCCTTTAGGCTCCGCTAGACGCGGCCCTCGCAGAGTTTGTGGATGATGAGGTCCGTATCCCAGTCGGTGTCGGAATTCATGGTGACGAGCAGCTCGTCCAACGCCATGAGCTCCACCTTGCCCGTCGGGATGATGTTGGTTCCCGCACGTGAGATGTTGACGACGAGCGCGCCGTTCGGCCATGGGACCTCGGCGATGGTGCGTCCTTCCACCATGCTGCCAGCCCCCACGTTGTAGGTGTGCAGCATGCGGTCGCCCGCCCCATTGACGGTTGGATCAGCGGGCGTGATGTCGAGCAGGTTTTGCAAACCGACTTCGTAAAACGGTTCAACATGCGTCAGATTCGCCACGACATACGACGTGATGGACACCACGGACACCGCGAGCAGTGCATCCAAAGACCCTGTCAGCTCAAAGCACAGCACGACGGCGGAGACCGGCGCACGCACCGCACCCGCAAAGAGTCCGGCAATGCCGAAGACCATGAAGTTGTTCACATAGCTTGCGGGAATGCCCGGCAGGTGTGCCGTGGCGAGCCCAAAGCCCATGCCCGCGAGGGAGCCGAGAACCACCAGCGGAAAGAGTGTGCCTCCCGGGGTGCCGGATCCATAGCAGATGGTGGTGTAGAGGTACTTCCCCACCAGCAAGATCATGACGGTGCCCAAGGTCAGGCCCTCAGGCGAGAGCATGTGCTCCACGATGGCGTCACCGCCGCACATGAGGTCAGGGAACCAGAAGGCCGCAAACCACGCCACTACAAACGGAATGATGTACCGAGAGAATGGCAGGTAGCCCTTGAGCTTGCCAAAGAGGCGCTCCTGGCAGGCAAACATGCCGGCGTTGTGCAGAGCGCCCAGAAGGCCGCAGAGCGCTCCGAATATCACGAGCATGGGGTAGTACGCGTGCGGCAGGTCGTGCGCAAAGGTAAAGCTCAGCACGGGCGCCACACCAAGCACGCGTGAGACGAGGTAGTCGGCGGAAAGTGACGAACACATGGCCGAGATCACGAGCGGTGCCGTGAACTCACGGTGAATCTCCTCCACGGCAAAAAGCACGCCTGCAAGCGGCGCGTGGAAGGCGGCAGACATGCCTGCGGCCGCACCGCATGTCACGAGGAGGCGCTCCTCTCCCCTCTCCTTATGGAGCAGACGGGATACGGCCTTGCCCGACATGCCGCCCAGCTGCACGCTGGGACCCTCACGGCCGAGCGAAAGGCCAGCAAACGCGCAGAGGGTTCCCTCGACAAACTTGGCGGCCAACACGCGGTGCCACGGTGCGTCCACACGGTCCATAACCTCGGCATCTACCTGCGGAATGCCCGAGCCAGACGTCGCGGGCTCCCACTTCACTAAAGCGCAGACCACCAGACAGATGCCCAGCAGGGCAACGGCCCACAGGACGTGGCCCAAAAAGCTCTGCGCGGCAAGGCTCGTGATCTGCCGCAACAGACGCTCGGCGTTAGACAGGGCAAGGCGATACAGGGTGATGACGCCACCGGCTAAAAGGCCGACGAGGATACCCTCACCGACCATGGCCATCTGGAAGCGTCGCGAAAGGCGCCTCGGAATAGGACTTGTGCTGACTTCCATGGCTCTTTCCAGAAACGAGTTTTAGGACAGTACTAAACCTAGGGCATGACGAAGGGTCCGCCACCATAGCAGGACCACACGGTATCGACGCACACGGTGCGGCCGAAAGTCGGTGAGTGAATCATCATGCCACCGCCGATGTAGATACCCACATGGTTGTACTCGGAGTCGGTAAAGAGCAGGTCACCGTACGAGAGGTTCTCCATGCCATACTTCCAGAGGCCAGCGTCCTGAATGGCCCAGGCAAGCGACTCGCACCCGCGGCGCCAGCTGCCGTCCCCGTAGCAGTACGAGACGAGGCCCGAGCAGTCAAAGCCACCCGACCACGGGCCATAGCCGCCCCACACGTACGGCCACCCGATGCAGGAATACGCAGAGGCGACGCCACCGCCAGGATAGGGGCTGCTGCCATCGTTGGAGCTGCTCGACGAAGATGAATCGTCAGTGGTTTCCTCCTCGACGACCTCATCCTCCTGCGTGTCCTCTTCCTCGTAAGACTCCTCAGATTCGGTGGTCTGTGTGGTCTCTTCGGTAGCAGAGGTCTCCTCGATGGCAGCAACGGCTGCGGCGATACCGGCATTCTCTGCCTGTGCGGCTGCTTCCTCGGCGGCTGCCTGCGCAGCGGCCTCCGCGGCGGCTGCAGCAGCCAGCTCGGCCTGCACCTGGGCATCAAGCTCCTCGTAGTAGGCGCGCGCCTCGGCCACGAGGTCTTGGTACTCGGCAACCTTGCCCTCAGCTTCGCTCACACGCGAAGCCTGCGCGTCACGCTGCTCGGTGAGCGCCGCAAGCTGTGACTGCAGGTCAGCCTCAAGCTCGTTGACCTGGTTGATCTGCGCGACCTCGTTCTCGTTCACCTTAACCATGTAGTGGAAGCGGCTTGTGAAGTCCTCAAGCGAGGAAGAGCTGAGGATAAACTCAAGGGCATCAAAGCCACCGCTCTTGTAGCCACTGCGCACGTGCTGGGAAAGCACCGCCCGTGCCGCGGCAAGCTCGACCTCGGTTTGGTCAATGCTGTCTTGCGTACGTTCCATCTCGTTGTCGGTGGCCTCAAGCTGCGAGGTGAGGTCGGCGAGCTCGCCCTGCACGCTGGCAAGATCATTGCCGAGCGACGCGAGGCGCTCCTCTGCCGCCGCGAGGTCACTCTGCGGGTCCGCGAATGCATAGGTGGAGACGGCACCGAAGGCAAGCGCAAACGTGAGACCGCAACAAACGGCTCGATTGGCAAGCGACATCAGTCGTCCTTTCATGTGAGGCGCCAAACTGGCGCGGAAGAATCAAAGATGTATAAATGTTGCCACAAAGTCTGCTTAAGACGGCAAACTGCACGGTAACTCTAGCTAAGCGCCACGCGACAAGATGGCGGGGACTGTATCAAAAGTCCCCTGAGCATATGGCCCGCAACCACAGAACTGGCTGTGGTTGCGGGCCATCGTGTTCCTTACAAGCTGCTTGGGCTATCTATCCCAAATCTCACTCCAGATGCGGTCGATCTTGTCGTGCATCGCCGGACGGATGAGGTAGAGGCCGGCGCAACCGAACGCGACCTCAATCGCCACCGCAACCATCAGGCCAAGGGAAATGCCTTCATTCGTCATGATGCCATTCACGACGGTAGGGTCGGTCGTGAACGAAATATAGTCCCACGCGGCA
>OMWB01000039.1 GCA_900314645.1 uncultured Actinomycetes bacterium | reverse complement strand
GGTGGGACACCCAGCCCGGAGGTTTCTGTCCCACAACGGGGGACAGCAACCCCCGGCCTGGGTGTCCCCCCGGGCCGGGCGCGCCGAGGGCCGGGGGTCCCACGAGACGCGAAAGCACACGGGTTGCGAATTGCGCTACGCTAGTGGCGTGTGAAAGGAGACATCCATGACTACTGATGTGCTTATCATCGGTGCTGGCCCTGCCGGAATCTTCACCGCTCTCGGCCTTCTCGGCAAGGGCGACACGGGCCACATAACGATGGTCGACCGCGGCCTTCCCATCGAGAGGCGCAGCTGCCCCAAGGAGCGGGTGGGCCACTGCGTGGGGTGCCGGCCGTGCCGTATCACCACGGGCTTCAGCGGTGCCGGCGCGTTCTCGGATGGCAAGCTCTCGCTCAGCTGCGACGTGGGTGGCGACCTTCCTGAACTGATCGGGGTCGACCTCGCACAGGCGACCATCGGCCGCTGCGACGACATCTACCTGCGCTTCGGTGCCGACCCCCACGTGGAGGGCGTTGAGAATCCTGACGGCATCGCTCAGATCCGCCGCCGTGCCATCAAGGCGGGGCTGAAGCTCGTGGATTGCCCCATTCGCCATCTGGGAACCGAGCGCTCGCAAGGGATCTACGGCAGCATCCAGCAGCACCTGATTGACGCAGGCGTCACCATCCTCTTCGAGCACAAGTGCATGGACGTGCTGGTGGAGGAGGGCCCAGCGGGCAAGGTGTGCGTGGGTGCCGTGGTGGCCGACCACGCTCCGGGGGCCGCAGGCGACCCCTTCGAGATCCGAGCCGCACACACCGTCATCGCCACGGGGCGTCGTGGGGCAGCGTGGCTGGACGAGCTCTGCCAGCGTCACGGCATCGACCACGAGAGCGGCCCCATGGACATGGGCGTGCGCGTCGAGGTGCGAAACGAGATCATGGAAGACGTGAACAACGTGCTCTATGAGAGCAAGCTCGTGGGCTATCCCAATCCCTTCCGCGACAAGGTGCGCACCTTCTGTCAGAACCCGGGCGGCTTCGTCAGCCAGGAGAACTATGACCACGGCCTCGCCGTCGTCAACGGGCACAGCTACAAGGACCGCAAGAGCGCCAACACCAATCTCGCGGTGCTCGCGACGCAGCACTTCCGAGAGCCGTTCGACCGGCCCATCGCGTACTCCACGCAGGTGGGGCAGCTCGTCAACATGCTGGGCGACGGACACATCCTGGTGCAGCGCTTCGGCGACATTCTGGACGGCAAGCGCACCTGGCGGGAGGAGCTGAGCCGCTCGAACGTGGTGCCCACGCTGCCTGATGCCGAGCCCGGTGACATCACGAGCGCCATGCCGTACCGTGCCATGACCGACATCGTTGAGTTCATCAAGCTGGTGGACCAGGTGGTCCCGGGCTTTGCGGCGGAGGAGACCTTGCTGTACGCGCCCGAGCTGAAGTTCTACAGCAACCGCGTGCGCATGGACAAGCATCTCGACACCAACGTGGCACACCTGCACTGCCTGGGCGACAGCTCGGGCTGGACGCGCGGCTTGATGATGGCCAGCGTCATGGGTCTGCTCATGGGTGAGGAGCTTGCGTCACGATGAACAAACGCCTGTTCAGGGTGTACGACGAGCGCTGATACTTCACAGTACAGCGCACGCCTGAACGAGAACGGACCCAAATGGGCTGGCCAGCCATCCATTTGGGCCCGTTTGCAAGAGCGCGGTGTGCGTTGGGTCTTAGAACTCAATCACGCGCGGTGCGGCGGTGAAGCTGTAGACGGTGCACACGCCGTCCTTGATGTAGAACACGGCGGTGTTGCCGTCGCCCACGGCGTACATGCGCTTGAGCGAGGGGTTGGCCTCGAGCATCGCGGCGGTGGGCTCGTCTGCCGGGTCATACACGAGCTCGCCGTTGATGCGGAACCACTCGCCCTTGATCATGCCGCTGATCTCAAACTTGCCGTTGGCCTGCAGTTGCTTTGCCACGTCCTTCACCAGACCGGTCTGGATGTAGAGCTTGCCGTCGTACACGTTCTGCGCGCCAAAAGGACGCACGCGAGGCTGATCGCCGTCAACGGTGGCCAGGTACCAGACGCCAGCTGCCTTAAGCAGGTCAAAGACCTCATCTACTGCTGCCATGGAAGACTCCTTCTGTTGTAGGTTTTTGGACCTCTCCATTCTAATTCCTACTCTGCAGGTTGACTATGCAGAACATGGTGGACTGGTATACTTTGGACGCAAACCGATGTTATGCAAATGAGTTGAAAGGGGAGGCAATGACGGAGCTTGAGGCGATCGTGGCGCGGCATTCCGTGAGACAGTACGAGGACCGGCCGCTCGCGGAGGACGTGGTAGCGACGCTGCAGGCCGCGGTAGACGAGGCGAACGAGGCGTCTGGCCTGCACATCCAGCTGGTAACCAACGAGCCTGGCGCGTTCGGCAAGGGTCTCGCGCATTATGGGAAGTTCCGCGGCGTGAGCAACTACTTTGCCATCTGCGGACCCAAGGGAGCCGAGGCTGAGGAGCTGGCGGGCTACTACGGCGAGAAGCTCGTGCTTCTCGCGCAGACGTTGGGTCTCAATACCTGCTGGGTTGCCCTGACGTTCTCGAAGCGCGCGGCGCACTTCGAGCTGGCGGCGGGGGAGCGGCTGATCATCATGATTGCGCTGGGCTATGGCGCGACGCAGGGGGTGGCGCATCGCTCGGTCGACGCGCGCAAGGTGGCGCGCGCCGACGGGGAGGTCCCTGAGTGGTTTGCCAACGGCGTGGCGGCCGCGCTTCTGGCGCCCACGGCCATGAATCAGCAGAGGTTCCGCTTCACGCTGGTGCGACCAGGTGTGGAGGGCGAGCCCTCGCGCGTGCAGGCGACGGCGCCGCATGGCGTGCAGACCAAGGTCGATCTGGGCATCGTCCGCTATCACTTTGAGGTTGGCGCCGGCAAGGAGAACTTCGTCTGGGCATAGCCCCTCTTCCTTGCAGCCGGGACACCCAGCCCGGAGGTTTCTGTCCCACCAAGTGGGACAGAAACCTCCGGGCTGGGTGTCCCGGCTGTCCCCAATGTCCCACCAAGTGGGACAGAAACCTCCGGGCTGGGTGTCCCACGGGCGTGAATGCCTGCGGGGGAGTTATGCCGTATTATTGGTAGTGTCGATACTCATTTGAGCTTGGAAGGAGCTTGACATGGCATTTCCTGATGGATTCCTGTGGGGCGGCGCGGTCGCGGCCAATCAGTGGGAAGGCGGCTGGCAGGAGGGTGGCCGCGGTCCGGCACTCACCGATGTCACCACGGGCGGTACCGTCGATACCCCGCGCATGATCACCTACATCGACAAGGACGGCAACCACTGCGCAGCCCCGAGCCACGGCTTCAAGCTCCCCGAGGGCGCCAAGTACGCCGTGCTCCCCGAGTATCACTATCCCAACCACGACGCGGTCGACGGCTACCACCACTACAAGGAGGACATCGCGCTCTTCGGCGAGATGGGCTTCAAGCAGTTCCGTATGTCCATCAGCTGGTCGCGTCTGTTCCCCACGGGCCTGGAGAAGGAGCCCAACGCCGAGGGCGTGGCCTTCTACAAGGACATGTTCAAGGAGATGCACAAGAACGGCATCGAGCCGCTCGTTACCATCTGGCACTTTGATACGCCGATGTACCTCGAGGAGCACTGCGGTGGCTGGAACAACCGCGAGACCATCGACCACTACGTACGCTTTGCCTCGGCCTGCTTCAACGAGTTCAAGGGCCTCGTGCACCACTGGCTGACCTTCAACGAGATCAACAACCCCATCCAGTTCATCGACATGAACCCCCATGCGACGGACGAGGACTTCGCCAACGCCTACCAGCTGCTGCACTATCAGTTCGTAGCCTCCGCCAAGGCTGTTCAGATCGGCCACGCCATCGACCAGGACAACAAGATCGGCTGCATGATCTGCGGCATCACCTGGTATCCCGCCACGTGCGACCCGGCAGACATCCTCGCGTGCCGCCACGCACAGGAGAAGAACATCTTCTACTGCGGTGACGTGCAGGTCTTTGGTGAGTACGGCACCTATGCCACGCGCCTGTGGAACGACCACGACGTCGACCTCGACATCACTGACCAGGATCTCGTTGACCTGAGCCTCGGCACCGTGGACTTCTACACCTTCAGCTACTACATGAGCCAGCTTGTGACGACGCACAAGGTCACCGACATGGTGAGCGGCAACTTCTCCGCCGGCGCTCGCAACGAGTACCTCAAGTACTCCGACTGGGGCTGGGCAACCGACGCCACCGGCCTGCAGTACTACCTCGAGACCGCCTATGACCGCTATCAGGTGCCTCTGATGGTGGTTGAGAACGGCCTCGGCGCGTACGACACGGTCGAGGAGGACGGCTCCATCCACGACCCGTTCCGCATCGACTACTACCGCGAGCATATTGAGGCCATGCAGCGCGCCATCGACAACGGCGTTGACCTCTGGGGCTACACCACGTGGGGCTGCATCGACGTCGTGTCCGCCGGCACCGGCGAGATGCGCAAGCGCTACGGCTTCATCTACGTCGACATGGATGACGAGGGCAAGGGCTCCATGGCCCGAAGCCGCAAGGACTCCTTCTTCTGGTACAAGAAGGTCATCGCGTCCAATGGCGAGGACCTCGCATAAACTCGCCTGCGCCAGCGCGGACAAAGGGGGCTACCCCCTAAGGACACCGCGTCCTTAGGGGGTAGCCCCCTTTGTCCGCGCGCGGTTTCTATTGGTGTAGGTTCTCCCAGAAGTATGTCTCGAGCTCGGACGCTTGCTGGCGGCGTGTCTCGTCATCGATGAGCTTGGAACGCGCGGTGCTGCCCATCGTGCGGGGGAGCGCGGCAAAGCGCAACATGCGCTCCAGCTCCGCGACTCGTGCGATATCACCTTCCGCAACCTCATAGTACGTGCGGACAAACGTGTTCCACAGCCGGTCGAGCAGCTCTTGCGTCATGCCCGTCAGGCGCTCGGCGCCGCCAGGACGGCGCGCCGCAATGCGCAGCACGTGGAAGGAGCCCGCTAGGTCGATGAGGGGATTGCCCACGGAGGCATCGCCCATGTCAATCAGGAGTAGCTCGCCGTCCGGCATGACCATGATGTTCGCAGGATGGTAGTCCCCATGCACAAAGGTGTCGGTGGTGCCGAGCTCATCCACAACGCGCCGCAGCTCAGAAATGGTGTCTGCACGATACAGACCGCTTTTCTCGGCAATATCCACCCACCTGTGGAAGATGCCGCGTGCGTCCGGCAGAATACCCTCGCCAAAATGCGTGGAGTGGAGCTTGCGCAAGAGCTGCGCGATCCGCACGGCATAGTCATGTACCTGCGCGGGGTTTGCCATGACGGCCTCGCCGAGCGTCTGCGCGTCGAGGAGCTCGTAAATGATTCCGGACTCCTCGCCCACGTGCACTACCTCGAAGGGGATGGCCGACGGAATGTCGTGCACAAAGGCGGCGCGTGCCACCATGCGCTCGTGCTCTATCTGGTCAAGCGGGTTGACCTCAGGGCTATACACCTTGAGGACGCGTTCGGAATCCCAGCGATACACGCGTCCAAAGGCTCCGGCGCCGATCTGCTTAAGTCCGTCAAGTTTGACGTTGCGCATATGTAGCCATGAGCATATCCTCTGCCTTGTGCATCATCTTGTAGCGCTTGTCGGTATCGGTGCAGCTCTTGATCTTTGCGATCAGAACGTCATAGGTCTCAGCCCAGGTGCCGTTCTCAACCTTGGTGTCGTCGCCGACATCGGTGAGGTCGAGGACCACGTCAGTGGCATCGCCAACGGTTGCCTGCAGCTCTTCTTCGATCTCGGATGCATTTGCTGAGCCGATATCGCCCTGAAGCCAGACGTAGAGGGTACCTTGGCGATTCTCGTGGCGCATAGCTGCTCCTTTTTTCGGGGTGCTGCGAGCATGGTATCACCGAATCAGGGTGGTGAGCTGTTGTGGCGGCACCTAGTGCACGTTATCTTTTTGGCTCAACTGGGGTTTCTCTGGAATGGGCTCCCGTGGTGGCAAAACGGGTCCAAAGGGGCCAATTAACGTGCAGCCGCTTCGCCAAAAGCACCAGAGCGATATGATTTACGACAAAACGACTCGGGAAAAGAAGGCTGACATGTGGCATACGCTTCCGGTGACGGTCAACGGCTACACGTACGACGCGCGCTACAGTGACGAGGCGTATCGCGACGTGCTTCGCCCGCTGCTTGAGCGGCTGGCGGACCTTCAGGCCGTAGCCAGCGGACGTACGGTCGCGTTCTTTGCGGGACCTCCTGCGGCAGGGAAGTCGACGGTGGCACTACTGCTCGAGCTACTCTCGCGCGACGTGCCGGGCTGCGAAGTGCAAGCCGTAGGCCTCGATGGTTTCCACCACTACAACGCCTACCTGCGCTCGCACACCATTGTGCGCGACGGAACGGAGATGCCGCTTGCCGCGATCAAGGGTGCCCCCGAGTCGTTTGACGTGGAGAAGTTCGCACGCGCGGTCACCCTCCTGCATGAAGACGCGACGGTGCCCTGGCCGGTGTATGACCGCAGGATTCACGACCCGCGGGAGAACGCGGTGCAGGTGACGGCGCCCATCGTGGTGGTGGAGGGCAACTACTTGCTGCTTGCCGAGGAACCGTGGGCCTCGCTTGCGCCCCTTGCCGACTACACGGTCTTCCTCAGTGCAGACGAGGCCGACCTTCGCGAGCGCGCGGTCACGCGCAAGGCCAAGGGCGGCATCTCACGCGCGGAGGCCGAGGCTCACTACGACCGCACCGATGGACCAAACATCCGCCGCGCGCTGGAGCACTCGCGTGCGGCGGACTTCACGATGCGTCTGGCCTCGGACGGGGACCTGCGTCCCGTGCCAGCGGTTTAGTGCTTGGCGCGCATGGCGGCATCCTTGCGCACGGCATCCGCCCAGCCAGGCTTCGCGCTACCAACCGTACGGCTCATCACCTGCGCCGTCGCAATCGCCTCGTAGGCGATGCCCGTGCCCATGTCGTCGGCGAGGTAGGGCGCCGCATACTCCCGTGCGATGCCGAGCCTGTCGGCCTCGGCGGCCACGTCGATGTTCGCACCAAGGAAGATGAACTCCCAGCCATCCTCGGTCTTCTCTTCGATGAGCTTCTTGACCGCCGGGTAGGTGAAGCGCTTGCTGGCGTTCTCAAGTCCGTCGGTCACAATGGTGACGATGACCTTCTCGGCGCGGAACTGCTTAGGCATGTAGCGGCGCACGCGGTCAACGTGGTTGATGGCGTCGCCCACCGCATCGAGCAGCGCGGTGCAGCCGCGCACGTAGTAGTCCTTGCTCGTGAGGTTGGAAACCTTGCGCAGGTCAACGTGGTCGTGCAGGTACTCGATCTGGTGGTCGAACAGGATGGTGGTGACGTAGGCGTTTCCCTCAACTTCGCGGTTCTTGGCCAGCACCGCATTGACACCGCCGATGGTGTCGGTCTCCAGTCCGCTCATCGATCCGCTGCGGTCGATGACAAACACGAGCTCGGTCCAGTTCTCCTTCATGGCGTCCTCCTTTGTGTTGGGCCGTGCGGCCTCCTGCGTACGATTCTTAGTCTCGCAGGCAGGGGAGGGCGATAGGTAAACTCCGAGGGGACATGTGCCGCGCCTCGCGGTGCGTCTAGAGAGCTATCTCGTAGACGCATCGGGAGCAACTGTTAGCTGGCGCCGAGGAGGGGCTGGTCAAAGGAGAAGAGCACCTGGTTGATCTCGAAGATGTCGTAGTGGCCATTGCGAATGAACCACTCCACGATGATGTCAAACTTGCTCGCATGCGTCAGGGCGTGGCCAGCGCGCTCCAAGAGCGCCCGGGTCTCGTCGTACGAGAGCCCCAGCGCAACGGCAAGCGAGAGCACCACACGCTTGCTGGGATTGACCTTGCCGCTGCGCAGCTTGGAGAAGTACTGTCGCGAAAGGTTCGCCCGCGAATACACCTGCGCATCAGTCATCCCGCGCTCGTCGATCATAGCCAGAAGCATCTGGGAGAACGGCTCGTCAAGCTGGTCAAGCAGGTCCTCAAGCGTAGCTTGCGGCTTTGGGGCGGCAGCCTGCGGCGCCGCAGCGGGCGGCGCGAAATGCGGCATGGCGTCCGCGTCGATGAAGCTCGGTTCGGCTTCTTCGCGCTTCTTCCGGCGGCGTCTGAACGGCCAGAGCGATTCCTTGTGGTCCTCCAACGGTGCCGGAGCGGCGCTTGCCCCAAATGAGGGGTAGCTATTGGAAAGCTCGGCCTCCTCCCAACGCTCGCGCCGCGCGAACGGGCTCTCTTCCACATAGGTGTCGTCGATGAACTGCGCAATCTCGCCAAAGATGCCCTTGGTCAGGGTGGTGACGCTGCGGTCAAACAGGCACAAGGTGACTTCCATGTCGGGATGGAAGGCAAGAAACGCGCGGATCTCGCCCAGCGCTACAGCCAGGGCCTCCGCCGGCGGATAGCCATAGATGCCCGAGGAGATGAGCGGGAAGGCGATGCTCCGGTCTCCAAGCTCCGCCGCCAGCTCGAGCGACGAGCGGTAGCAGCTCGCAAGCAGATCGCGCTCTCCAGCGGTGCCACCGTGCCAGATGGGTCCGGCGGTGTGGATGATGTGACGTGCCGGCAGGGCAAAGCCGGGCGTGGCGACAGCGGCACCGGTGTCTACGTGGCCAATCTTCTCGCAGGCACGGCAGAGGTCGTCATAGCCAGCTGCCGCGAAGATGGCGCCGCACACGCCGCCTCCTGGCCGGAGGCCCTGGTTTGCGGCGTTGACGATGGCATCCACGTGAAGAAGCGTGATGTCCTGCCTGATGAGCGAAAGCGGCATGGTGGCCTCCTTGCCTGACGAGCGGTTGGCGAAACGCGCAAAAGCAAGCGGGTCGGACGTTTCCGTCCGACCCGCCCATCATACCCTACGCGGCCTTGTCCCTCTCGTCATCCCGCTGCCAATGCTTGGCGCGGACGTCGGTCATCAGCTTCCCCAGCTGCTCGGCCCCAGGGATGCTTGGCGCACCGACCTTGGGCGTATAGCTCTTGGCGCGCCGAAGGGCTTCGCGTCCGACATGGCTCATGTTACCCAGCCACGTGTCGCGCAACGACGCGGCAAACCGCTCGCGCTCTTCGATGAACGGATCATCCTGCTTTGTGGTGTCGGCAAGGCGCTCAGTGAGCGCACTGCTCGTCTCCAGCGCGGCGTCCAGCGCAGCGTCGCGCACCCCGACAATGGCCTGCACCGCGCCGTCACGACGCTCGGCAAGCGACGCTGCCGCCGCGCCGCCGCGCTCCACGGCTCCGGCCACCAATTGATCCATGTGCTCGTTGACCCGGCGGTTGATGGTGGAGGCAGCACGAGCGATGCGCTTGAGCGCGGAGACCGTGATGGCGGTGTCGGCAGCGATGATGAAGGCAAGCACGAGGGACAGAAGCTCCATCACCCACAGCGCGGCGTGTGTGGTCATGCTGAGCGTGGGCTCGTACAGCACGTACACCACGAGAAGCCCGCCAAGCCCAAAGAACACCGAGGACGGGACGCTGATCCTCCCGTTGAGGTTGAGGGGCATGTTGGAATAGTCCCACCAGCGTGCGTGGAAGAGCCGCTCAAGCGTCCAGCTGGTGGCGTATTCCAGGATGGCGCTTCCCACCATCGAAACGAGGAACACCTGATACCACTCGGGCGTGAGTCCCTGCTGGGTGAGGCTGTGCCACAGCAGCATCATGCTCATGATGCCCGTGCCGTAGATGGGGCAGCACGGCCCGTACAAGAAGCCGCGGTTCTCCCATTTGCGCTCGTTGATGGTGCAGTAGGTTGACTCGTATACCCATCCGAACACGCTGTAGATGACAAACCAGACAAAGACTGCGCTGACGCCCATGCAACGCTCCTGATGCCAAAAGACGATAAAGCGGTACCAGTTTAGCGGGTTACTCGCCTCTTCAAGAACTGTCCGCATTGGCTGCGCACCATCTTCAGGCAGCTTGCAGGTTTGCAGTCTTGTCAATACCCGACCCTCGCCATAGCAATGTTGTCCGACGATAACGTATCATAGAGTTTTACGTTAGGCTTCCTGTAAGGAGACAGTGCGTGAACTGGCTGGACTTCGATCCAAAATACGTAAAGATCTGCCTGTATGCATCGGTAACCACGCTGGTCACGGTAGCTGTTGGCATGCTTATGCTCAACTCGGGCGGCATCTTTGCCAAGGCGTGGGACCTGATCATGGCCGTGGGCGAGCCGTTTGTCTACGGCATGCTCATCTGCTACTTACTGCTTCCCATCGTGCGCCGGCTGACAGACTGGCTGGCCGCCCGCGGCATCTTCCCTGACAGCATCGTGCATCGCCTCAACATCGCCGTCACCTTGACGGTGGGAGGCGTGGCGCTCATCATCCTGGCAGTCACCTTCGTGCTGGTGCTGATGATCACCCGTAGCCTTGACAGCGTGAACATCGCCACCATCAAAGAGCTGTGGGCCAACGCCGAGGGCGACATCGTACGCCTCCTTCAGGCGCTGCGCGACATGGCCGCACGGTACGGCCTCATCGAGTCACGGGACACCGGCACGCTCATCGGTACGTTTGGCGAGGTCACGGATGTCTTTAGCCGCGTGGTCTTCTCCATCATCTTTGGTATCTACTTCCTGCTGGATGGTGCCCGCGTCTTTAACTACGCCAAGCGTGTGTTTGTGGCCGTCTTCGGCGAGTATCTGGGGCCGGACCTCACGGTATTCCTCAAGGACGCCGATGACGCGTTCAGTGGCTACATTCGCGGGCAGTTCGTTGACGCGCTCATCGTGGGCACGTTGACGGCGCTGACCTTCACCATCATCGGGGTGCCGTATGGTCCCATCATCGGCCTGCTGACGGGCATCGGAAACCTCATTCCGTACGTCGGCGGTCCAGTTGGGTACGCCACCACCATTCTGGTGTGCCTGGCTGAGGGCAACCTCGCCAAGATGGTTGCGGGCATCGTGGCGCTTACCTTCATCATGTTCATTGACGCCAACGTCCTCAATCCGCGCCTGCTCTCGCACGCCGTGGAGGTCCATCCGCTCGTGGTGGTGATGGCGCTTATCGCGGGTAGCGTCGTGGGCGGTCTCGCAGGCATGCTCATCGCGGTGCCCCTGGCCGCGTTCACCAAGGTCCAGCTTGAGCGGTGGCTCGTGAAGCGCGAGGCGGCCCTGCAAGGCATAGCGGGCACCGCACCCGCAGATGACGGAACGCTTCTGCAGGACGGGGAGTCGTCAGGGTCGCTTGCTGCGGCGGAGGCACCCGCGCTGGAGAGCGGGCAGTCCGCGGACGTGCGCGCGACCACTGTTGACGAGATGGTTCTTGAGGAGTCGATAGGGCTGACAGACTAGGGAAATGGAGCGGACGCGAGGCGTCCGCTCTGTGCATACGGGGAAGGGAAGGACCATGTTCAGTGCTTCGACAGCGTTTTTGGCGTTTTGCCTTGGCGTCGTGGGGGCCATCTTTGGCGGCACGCAGGTGTTCATCACCACGGGCTTCGCGGGGCTCTTTATATACGCGCTGAAGGCGGCCGGTGTGGAGTCAGAGTTTCTGATGAATACGCTGCTCAACACCGTCTTCTTGCCGGCCGTCATCTTCAATGCGGCTTCCGTCTCCACGGCGTTTGCCGCAAGGCGCGGCTACGACGTAGACGGCTGGGACGTGACCCACTCGCTCCTCTTCACGCATGACCCACTGGTCATGCTCGTGGCCGGTGTGGGCGGCCTCGCGGGATACCTGGTGTTTGCCACGGCAGTGAGCCTGGGCGTTCCTGCTGACCAAGGCTCCGTTTCGGTCATCCTCATCGGCATCCTCACGCGCCTGATCTTCGGCCAGGGTCACTGGGTCAACCCCGAGGCCACGGCATACTACAAGCGCGAGGGCGTGCGGTACTGGCTGTTCCAGCTGGTGAACGGTGTTGCCATCTGCAGTGTGGTGGCCATCGTGCTCTCGCACGTCGACCCGGCGTACTACACCATCGGCTTCTCGGTCTCCGCGGCCCTCATCCTGCTCTCCACGTTTGACGTGCAGCACAAGACGTATCCCACCACCCACCACGAGACGCTGGTGGTTGGTTACGCCATGGGCGCTACGGGTGGTAACGTGGTGATCGCCGTTCTCTTTGGCCTGCTGGCAAACCTGATTTACCTGCTGTTCGCACGCTACTGCAACGAGAACTGCGACACCCACATCGACCCGCCCGCGGTTGCCATTGCGATTTGCTCGTTCATCCTGTGGACGCTCCTGTAAGGCGGCTTCGTAAGAGGAAAGTCATCGCATGATTCAAGAGATTGCGCCGCACCGGCTGGCCAACGAGTTTCTGCCTGACGTGATGCCAGAGGCTGGCCAGCGCGTGTTGTATGTGCGCGGCCAGGAGCTTGCCGTGCGCCGCGTGGACGTGCCGGGAGAGCCACCGGCGTTTGAGCTGCCACGTGTGGGGGAACTGGGCGTGGCGGAGGAGGGGCTCACGTTCCTCTTCTCGCTTGACGGCGAGCCGCTCTGGCTGGCGCCAGATGCGGGAGCGGCGGAGGTGCCCGAGGGCTTCGAGCTGGTGCATAACCGCGCGCTGAGGCTCGAGCGGCGCGGTCCGCGCGAGCTGATGTTTGTGGCCTATACGGCTGTACACCTCGCTGACTGGTACGCGAAGAGCCGCTTCTGCGGGCGGTGCGGGCATCCGATGGAGCACCATGGAACGCTTCGCGCCATGGCATGCCCAAGCTGTGGGAACATGGTCTTTCCGCGTCTGAATCCCGCCGTCATCGTCTGCGTGAGGGACCCGCAACGCAACAAGATCGTGCTTACGCGCTATGCGCGCGGCCGCTACGTGCCCATCGATGCGCTCATCGCTGGCTTTGTGGAGATCGGTGAGACCATTGAGGAGTGCGTGAAGCGCGAGGTCCGCGAGGAGGTTGGCCTCGAGGTCGACAACATCCAGTACTACAAGTCGCAGCCATGGGGCGTTGCGGGCGACATCCTCTCGGGCTATTGGTGCGACGTGGTGGGAGATCCCACGCTTCACATGGACGCCTCGGAGTTGGGACGCGCCGTGTGGGCGGGCCCCGACGAGATTCCCGGGCAGGGGGACGACCTGAGCCTCACCAACGAGATGATGTGCCTGTGGAGGGACACACACCGCCAGGGCTAGGGGAACGCTATCACGTTTTGTGCCACTCCGCAGGATGCCTCTTCGTGTCGCCATCCGAAGTCCAACGCCCTCGACCCCATGTGGTAGAGTTTGCGCGAGCGACGGTTTGCACGTCGCCTGGCAGCAAAGGGGGCAGCGATGGCACGTGCGATGGTGCTTCAGACAGACTTCGGTACATGCGACGGAGCGGTCAGCGCCATGTATGGCGTGGCCATGGGCGTATCGCCTGACCTGCGCATCTTTGACCTTACGCACGAGATTCCGCCCTATGACATCTGGGAGGCGTCGTACCGGCTGATTCAGACGCTGTCTTACTGGCCCGAGGGCACCGTGTTCGTGAGCGTGGTGGATCCCGGTGTGGGAACCGACCGCCTCAGTGTGGTGGTGCGTACGGCCAATAACCGCTATGTGGTCACGCCGGACAACGGCACGCTCACCCATGTGATGCGCATGGCGGGCGTCGCCGAGGCGCGCGTCATCGACGAGCGCGTCAACCGTCTTGAAGGTTCGGATGCGAGCTATACCTTCTACGGCCGTGACGTGTATGCCTATACAGGGGCGCGACTGGCGGCCGGCATCATTGACTTCGCGGGCGTCGGGCCCTCCATCGACCCCGATGCGTTGGTGCGCCTTCCGGTGGTGGAACCGCGCTTTGATGGTGAGACGCTCACAGGAACCATTGACGTACTGGACGTGCGGTTTGGCAGCCTCTGGACCAACATCTCACGCGAACAGTTCGCGCAGCTGGGCGTGAGCGTGGGGGAGCGCGTCGAGGTGACCATCGAGGACGGAACCCGCACGGTGTACCAAAACCTCCTCACCTATGCGCACAGCTTTGCGGACGTGTTTGTGGGCGAGGCGATGGTCTATGTGAACAGCCTTGACTGCATGGCGGTGGCCATCAACCAAGGAAGCTTTGCCAAGGCCTATGGCATCGGCACGGGTGGCACATGGCGGCTGTCGTTGCGCAAGGCGTCGGCGACTGAGCGTGAGTAAGGGGGCACGTGATGGCGGACAAGCGAGGCGCGGAAAAGCCGATTCTGGTCTTCCAGACCGACTTTACCTATGCGGAGGGTGCGGTTAGCTCGATGTATGGCGTGGTGAAGCGAGTCGACCGCGAGCTCGAGATCTTTGACGGCACGCACTACATCCCCCAGTACGACATCTGGAGCGCCAGCTATCGCCTGCTCCAAAGCCTGGAGTTTTGGCCTGAGGGAACCATCTATGTCTCGGTGGTGGACCCAGGCGTGGGGACGGCGCGGCGTGCGTGCGTGGCCAAGACGGCGAGCGGGCACGTGGTGGTGACGCCCGACAACGGGACCCTTACGCATCTGGCCCGCTATGTGGGCATTGTTGAGGTGCGCGAGATTGACGAGACGGTCAACCGGTACCCGGGGACACGCGGGACGTCGGTCTTTGCAGGGCGCGACGTGTTTGGCTATACCGCGGCGCGCCTGGCGAGCGGCGTCATAAGTTGGGAGGAGGTCGGTCCGTCGTACTCGGTTGACGACATCGTGCGCCTACCCATGGCTGAGCCCGCGGTGGCGGACGGCGTTGTCTCGGGCATTGTGGACATCATCGATCCCAACTTCGGCAACGCGTGGACCAACATCCCGTTCTCCGTGTTTGAGGAGGCTGGCTTTGCCTATGGTGACCTGCTGCGCGTTTGCGTGACGCATGCGGGGGAGACGGTGCTTGACGCATGCGTGCCGCTTTGCCACAGCTTTGGAGACGTGGCGCCAGGGGAGCTCCTTGCGTACACCAACGAACTCATGAACATCGCCTTCACCATGAACCAGTCGAGCATCGTGGAGCGTTACGGCATCAGCTACGGCTCCGACTGGCTGGTTGCCTTCAGCAGAAGCGCTTGTTGACATCACGGGGCCGCTTTTGGTCAACATCAGCAGGG
>OMWB01000006.1 GCA_900314645.1 uncultured Actinomycetes bacterium | reverse complement strand
GCCCAGGTAGCCACGTGCGGTGGCATCCTCGATGGCCTTGCGCAGACGGATGATCGCCAGCGGGTACTCGGCACGCACGTACACGATGGCCTCGCTGGCACCGATGCTGTAGGCACCGATGAGCATGCCCTCGATGAGGCTGTGCGGGTCGCCCTCGATGACGGCACGGTCCATGAACGCGCCGGGGTCGCCCTCGTCAGCGTTGCAGATGAGGTACTTCTGATCGCCCTTGGAGTCGCGAGCGGCACGCCACTTGAACGCCGTGGAGAAGCCAGCACCACCGCGGCCACGAAGCCCCGCGATATCGATCTGCTGGATGACGTCCTCCTGGCTCATGCCGGTGGTAAGGATCTTGGTGATGGCCTGGTAGCCGTCGTCCGCCAGATAGGCGTCGATGCTCTCCGGGTCAATGACGCCGCAGTGGCGCAGCGCCACGCGCGTCTGCTTGGACAGGAACTGCTCGTCCTCGGGCGTGATGGCCAGCTTGTCGACCAGCGACAGGTCGCCGCTCATGGCCGCGTCGTAAATGGCCTGAGCATCCTTCGCCTGAACCTTGACCAGGCGATGCAGGGTGCCATCGTCCTCGTACACGTCCACGATGGGCTCGAGGAAGCACATGCCGATGCAGCCCGTGATGCCCAGCTCCACGCCACGCGGATTGTCCTGGGCAAGGAGCGCCTCGAGGGCCTTGTGCACGGAACCAGCGCCGGCGGCGAGTCCGCAGCTACCCTCTCCGATGATGATCTTCATTAGGCCTCGCTCCCCTCTGCGTCCTCTGCCGCAAGTTCGCGCAGAATCTTGCGGGCCTTATCGGGCGTAAGGCTGCCGTAGGTATTGCCGTTGATCATCATGACGGGCGACAGCGAGCAGCATCCCAGACAGGCAACGTGCTTGAGCGAGAACAGGCCGTCTTCGGTGGTCTCGCCGTCCTCGATGCCCAGCTCGTCAGTGACGGCTGCCGAGATAAGCTCAGAGCCGTTGACGTGGCAGGCCGTACCCTGGCAAAGCATGATAAGGTGCTTGCCCACCGGCTCAAGCCTGAACTGGGCATAGAACGTAGCCACGCCCACGATCGTCGCGATGGGCGTGCCGGTCCTCTCCGCAATGCGTTCCATCACGTTCATGGGCAGGTAGCCGTAGGTCTCCTGCGTCTCCTGCAAGATGGTGATGAGGCTGCCGGGAGTATCGGCATAGGTATCGAGCAGGGCTCGATCTGTGACAAGTCGACTGGGGCCAACGTGCGCATGTACACTCCTTTCCCCCCAAAAGAGATTGCACAAGTACAAGTGGTCTCACGTTACGTAAGATTGGCAAGGCTCGCCATAGATGCCGCGCGATTATCACTGGTTGGAAATACATCGGTTACGCTTGGATTACCGTATAGGATGTTATCTAACCTTGTCCCACTTGGAGGAACCATGCCTAACGTCACCTACATCTTCTGCCACGGTCTCAACGGTTGGGGCCAGTACGACGAGCGGTACCAGGAGCAGCCGTACTTTGGAGGCACCTCGGGTGACGTGGTTGCGCGCTGGCGAGAGCAGGGCCTCGAGGCCTACGCGCCGAGCGTGTCCCCGCAGGGCAGCGCATGGGATCGCGCTTGCGAGCTTTACGCACAGCTGGCTGGAACGAGGGCGGATTACGGCGCGGCACATGCCGCAGAGTACAAGCACAGCCGCTTCGGACGCGACTTCTCGAACGAGCCGCTGATCCCCACATGGGACGATGACACGAGGCTGGTCTTGATCGGCCACTCCTTTGGCGGCGCCACCATCCGCCTGTTTGCCGAGCTGCTTACTCACGGTAGCAGCAAGGAGCGCGGCGCAACTCCAGCTGCGGACCTCTCTCCGCTCTTTGAGGGCGGCATGGGCGAGCGCGTCGTCGCCATCGTCACGCTCGCCGCACCCACCAACGGAACCACGGCCTACGACCTCGCGCTCGACCCGAGCTTCAATGCCAAGCGCGTGAAGGTTCCCTTCAAGTACAAGCTCTGGGACCGCATCCTCAAGTCACACACAAAAATCAAGGCGGATGACCGCGACCCGCGCGACTGGGCGAATTTCGACATGCAGCTGGACAACGCTCAGGCCCTGAACCGACGCATTGCCACCCTGCCGCACGTCTACTACCTTTCCGTGGCATGCGACGCCACCAAGCCTGGAACGGGAGACACACGCGTCGCAGACCCCAAGCTCACCGACCCGCTCTTCGTCAAGACCGGCACGCTCATGGGCTGCTATCACGGGACGACCAAGGCTGGCTGCGTGGTCGACAGCGCCTGGTACCCCAACGATGGCCTGGTCAACACCTTCTCCGCACGAGCGCCCTTCGACGCACCGCAGAAGCCGTTTGATCCCAACAACATCGAGCGCGGCGGGTGGAACGTGATGCCCGACCTGCACACCGATCACGGCTTCTTCCAGGGAGGCTTCATCAAGAAGCGGGATCCGCAGCCGTTCTTCCAAGACCTGCTCGAGATACTGCAGACGATCGTGTAGACAGTCCCACGCGTTTGCCTCGTCGTAAAGAGGGCCTCAGTCTTCTGATCCCATAGTCACCGTCATGCCGTCGCGCGCGAGCTCCATGCCATGACGTGCTGCCGCGCGCTCGATTTCGGCACGTTCACGTGCATCCCACGAGGGATTGTGGTGTATAAGCAGCACCCTCCCAAACGCCTCACGAGGTAGTCCTGCGGCAAGCGCCTCGACGCTCGTGTGCCGCGGGTCTCCTGCACCAGACTGCCAGCACTCATGCAACAGCAGCTCTGTGGGAGGGTAATCCTCCCAGGCAGCGGCATCAAAACTCGTGTCGGTGGCGTAGGTCACGAGATTGCCCAAGCGCAGCTCGAAGGAGGGAGACGAATGGCTCTGCTCCCTCACGGCCACGCGCAGGCCACCCACGCAGAAGTCCTGCCCGCCGTAGTCGTGATAGCGCACCTCACGGGCAAACCCGAAGGGACCTGAGGAGTAGAGGGCACTTTGCAGCAGGTCGCCGGCGTACTCCTCGGTCGTCTTGGGATACACGGGCTTCCCCGGTCCATACACGTCCACGCACTTGTCGGCCATAAACCTCTTGAGGTACATCAAGCCCACCAGATGATCCACGTGATAGTGGGATAGCAGCACGCTCACGCGGTCATGTCGCTGCAGCACCTCGGGTACGAGCTCGAGGTTTGCGACACCCGTTCCGGCATCGAGCATGATCAGCTGCCCCTGTGCCTCCAGAAGAAAGCAGCTCGTCTCCTGTCCCGCCTTCGGCATCCACCCGGCACTTCCCAAGACCCACAGCGTCGCGTCCATGCCCTCTCCTCTCTGACTCCTCCGCAGGCCCTCACCCGAAGCCCCAGAGATGCATATCGTGCATGAAACGAGCATAGCAAGGCTCACGACAGGCGTGGCGTTGAATCACGAGCCCGTTCTCACGTCGAGCCTCGTCATGATGAGCGTGGCGATTCCCAGAGCAGCCACGGTGTATACCGCGGTTGCGGCAAGGAACGGGATGAGCTGCCCCGCGGATAGTGCACCATTTCCGTTGCTGTTGAGCGCCACAACCACCAAGCCATACGGCCACGCCAATCCTTTGTCATACGCGTGAAGGAAGAACCCAACCAACCCGCCGATGACCGCGATGCCGACGGGTGCCGCAAAGTTGCGGATGAGTAGCGAGACCAGCAGCTGACAGGCTATCGACGCAAGCCCTGCCACCCAGGCCAACACAATCCACTGCACGTACTCGGGTCCTGGCAGGCCGGGAAGACCAGCGAGCTTGCCGCAGCCCACAAAGAGCGCACCAGTCACTGTGAGCCCCACGCCGAGCATGAGCCAAGCGGCGAGAAGCTTTGAGGCCAGGATCCTCAGGGTACCAGCAGGTGCAGTCATGAGCTGGTTCCAGTTGGTGCCTCGATGCTCCAGACGCATGAGCCACGAGCACGAGGCACCGATGAGCGCATGCAGAAAAAACATGCCTGAGAAGAGCGTGTGCTGAGTCCACAGGTCAAACCAGCCGTCTTGCAGAATGGCCAGGTTGCTCACGTAGTTAAAGGTGCCAATGGCGGCAGCCACCAGAGGCAGGGCAACAAAGGCCAGCCAGATAGGGGCACGATGAAGCTTGACAAGCTCGGCATGCAGGGCTGAGGTCTTCATGCTAAGCCTCCCTTCTTGAGAACTTCTTATAGGCATACGCGCATGCTGCAGCGGAGAATGCCGCGACGAGCGCATAGTCAAGCAGCGGCAGGGCGATCTCGTGGAACACCGGCGCGCTTGAACCGTTACCCCAGACGACTTGCATGGTCGTGAGCAGCGTGTAATAGCCACTCGGGACCAGACGCTGTAGAGCGGTGGGCAGAAAGCTCGAGAAGAGCCCAGCCAGCGAGAGCGTCAGGCCACTCGCCACGGCAACAAACTGGTTCTCCCAGAGCAGGGCAATGGCGCCAATGATCGACACCGCGCAGAGGCTTGCCACAAGCTGCGAAAGGGCAAGTGAAGCCCATGAGCCTACGGTGGGGAGGTCAACGAACTCCCACATTCGACCGATGACGATGATTCCAACCAGCTCGAGGGCCACCGCGAGAGCTACGACCAGCATGGCGCACACGAGCTTTGCCCCAAGCAGGCTCCCCGTCCCCTGCAGACAGAGGAGCTGCTTCCATGCGTTCGCCTCGTGATCGACATCCGCAACGCGCGATGCCACCACCGTGGACAGCAGCGAGAGAAAGACCGAGTTCATGATGGGCGCGGCAAAGAACAGCGAGTGCCAACCCGTGGCGCCGCCCCTCCCCTCCCCATGCGCGTCCGCGAACAGCCAGGCGAGCACGGCCGCCACGAGGGCAAGTACGATGAGCAGCACGTGCTTGCGACGCAGTTTCGCAAACTCAAGGGCCAGGCTTCTCATAGTGATGCCTCCGTTCCCGTCAGTGCCAAGAAGAGGTCCTCGAGGTCCTCATGGCGCTCCTCCAGACGCACGACGCCGATGCCCTCGCGCGCAAGGCCAAGCGTCATCCGTGCAACGGACTCGTCGTCCCGAACACGCACCCTTACCCACCCCTCATCCGTACGAGAGGCCTTCAACAGCTGCGCTGCCCGGTCGTCGTCCGTGGTGTGCAACTCAAGCCAATGGCGGGCCTGCGCGTGCAGAGCGCTCAGGGGACCCTGCCAGACCATCTGCCCATGGCTGATGATGCCCACATGGTCACTCATCTGGTCGATCTCCGAGAGCAGGTGGCTCGACACCAAAACGGTGCAGCCACGCTCGGCAGGCAGGGATCGGATCAGCTCTCGAATCTCCTGAATACCTGCCGGATCTAGTCCATTGGTTGGCTCGTCAAGAAGCAGCAGCTCAGGGTTACCCATGAGGGCAGCGGCCAGTCCCAAGCGCTGACGCATGCCAAGGCTGAACGCGCGGACGGGCTTGCTGCCCGTATGATCAAGACGCACGGTAGCGAGAGCCTCGTCGATGCTCGACTTGGGAAGCCCGCGCAGGCTGCGCACGACCTCGAGGTTCTCGCGGGCCGTGAGATGCGGATAGCAGCTGGGGCTCTCGATGAGCGATCCCACATGGGCATTGACCTGCAGGCGGTTGCGCGGCGTCACCAACGTGCCGAGAACCGTTGCCGTACCCGCGGTGGGATGCACCAGCCCGAGCAGCATCTTCATCGTCGTGGTCTTGCCTGCACCATTGGGCCCTAGGAATCCGTAGACCGAGCCACAGGGCACCGCAAGATCCAGCGAGCTCACCACCTCGGTATCGCCGTACGTCTTGGTGAGCCCATCCGTTTGAATGCAACAATTCATAGCCTTCCTTTCTCTTGCACCTCTTCGAGGAACATGATGGGCGGCCAAACTTGCGCAAACATGCCGGCAACCTTTCGCTGACCTTACGTTTCCGCAGCGGGATTGCGCTCAACCACGTGCGAGGCAGATACTGGTGCCGAAGAAAGGAGCTCTCATGAGGGATATCCACGAGGCACGCATCCTCGTCGTTGAGGACGACCCTACGCTGCGCGGGGTCGTCTGCGAACTGATCGAGCGCGAGGGCTATCGCGCGGTCCGTGGCGCGGGAACCGTTGCGGACGCTGTCTCGTGCTTCAATACGTGGCGCCCTGACCTGCTGTTACTTGACGTGATGCTGCCTGATGGCAACGGCTTAGACCTACTCCGCTCCATTCGCCAGGCCAGCCAGGTTCCGGCCATCATCCTTTCCGCGCGCGATGAGGACGAGGCTCGTCTGCGCGGCCTTGGTCTGGGGGCTGACGATTACGTAACGAAGCCCTTCTTGCCGCGCGAGCTGCTTCTGCGCCTGTCAGCGGTGCTGCGGCGCACCTATGGCGCGGGGGATGCCCCAAGGACCATCCAGCTTGGTAGGACGACGGTTGACATGGGATCGGGCGAGGTGACGAGGACGGACGGCCAGCGAGAGACCCTTACCTCCAAGGAGTACGCCATCCTCGAGCGCCTGGTGCGGAGTCGTGGGCTCATCGTCACCTCTGACGAGCTCGCACGGGCGGCATGGGGCGACGATTACGGCTACGGCAACGCCCTCATGGTGCACGTACGGCGCCTACGCGAGAAGGTTGAGGAGAACCCGTCGAAGCCGCAGTGGATCCTCACGATGCGTGGACTTGGGTATCGGCTTGCCAAGGAGGAGGCATGAGTCGAACAGTTCTTGCCAAGACGCGCGAGGCCTTGCGCATCGTTGGCTTCGCGGGCGTCTTCGCACTCTCGGCTCTCGTCATAAACGTGCTGGTCGTGGCCGCGTTCGTAGGAGCCTTTAGCTATCGGAACGGTGGTCAGGCGTCCTCTGTATCACCGGGCATCGAAGAGCTCTCCGATGAACTCGTGTTGGAAGGAAGCACCTATCACCTCGGTACTGTGGCAAGAGAAGCTCTATCAAAGAATGATGAATGGGCAATGCTCATCGATGCTGATGGCGACATCTCGTGGAGCGAGGCGTTGCCAGCAGACGTTCCCTCCCATTACGAGATGGCAGACGTCGCCTCCTTTACCAGGTGGTACCTCAACGACTACCCCGTGTCCACGTGGATACGCGATGACGGAATCCTCGTAGTAGGAGCTCCCAAGGGCTCGATTTGGAAGTATGCCTTTAACACCAACATGAACTCCGTCGTGCTGTCCATCGCCCTCATACCTGCGCTTTTGATCGCAAACATGGTTGTGTCCATCATCGTTGCGCACGCCTATGTACGTAGGACGTGGGCCGAGCGCGATCAAGCTCGACGGGAGTGGATTGCCGCGGTGAGCCATGACGTGCGCACGCCGCTTGCCGTCGCGCTGACTGATGCGGATACGCTTGCTCAGGATAAGATGCTCGGATCTGAGCAGCGCATGCGAGCTGAACGAGTGGAGAGCAAGGTTGGCGAGGTGGCATCGCTGGTTGCCGATCTCAACGTGGCTAACCAGCTGAGTTACGCCATGGAACCCGTCGACGCGGAGCCAGTCGCTTTGGCGCCAATCATCCGCTCCGTAGCCGTCGAGGCTATGAACGACGATGAGGACGGGCGCCATCCCATCGAGGTTGCCGTCGACGATGAGGCCGAACGCTGCCAGGTGAAGGGCGATGCCGCGCTGCTCAGGCGCATGCTTTCCAACTTGGTCGGCAACAGCGTTCGCCACAATCCGCAAGGCTGCACGGTAAAGATTTCGCTTTCCAAGCTCCCCCATCGCTTTCTGCGCAAGGACCAGTGCCTCCTCGTAGTTGAGGACGACGGCAAGGGCCTGGAGGCAGACATGCTCGATGTGCTTCGCCGGGCACCATCTGACGAATTGCCCGAACACGGCTTGGGCTTGGTGATTGTCCGCCGCATTGCCATGGCCTGTAGGGGTACCATACGGTTCTTGGAAGCCACGGGAGGTGGCACACGCTGCGAAATCACCTTCCCGCTTGCGTAGCTATCTACACACATGCCGAGATGCGCCAACAGCATGTGCGCGCTCTCACACGCCGGGCCCTGATGTATTACAGCTGGCGATAGTCAAGCAGCTCGAGGTCCTGTTCGGCAAGCCAGGCGGCCAACTCGGGACTGCTCAACACAGCCGCCTCGCGCGTGCGGTTGATGGTGAGGCTGGAGTTGCGCAGAATGAAGTCGTCCAGCCAGCCAGGGTGACCGATGAACATCCCGGGCACCTCACCCTCAAGCTCCTCGATGTCCTTTTTGATCCAGGCAAAGGCGTCGTAGTCCTCGGGGCTGGAGTACATCGGCAGGATCTTGACGGGATTGCCCTTGAAGAACCCAGAGAGCGTCTCAGGATACAACTCAAGGAAGGGCAAGTCGTGCTTCTTGGCCACCATCTCCAGAGCGGCGTTCAGGCTCTTACTGGCGACGGCATGCGCCTCGAAGTAATCAGGTTTGCGACCCACAATCTCAATAAAACGCAGGTATTGGGCCTCAATCTCAGTAGCCATGTCCTCGACGGTTGCCAGCTCCTCACCACGAGTGAAAGCCTCACGGAAAGCTCGGCTGGAGAGCAACTGGCCGTTCTCGTCTACCAGCGAGGGAATGCGTGCGGGGTCCGCGCACGGCGTACCTAGACAAAGGTTGGTGTGTTGGCCGATGGCGATATCGCAGTCCTTGATGAGGTTCCAGCCGGGCTCGGCCTCGGGCATGTTGGGCATCATGCCGACGCTACGCACCACGCCATGGCGTACGGTCTTCTCGATGCCACGGTTGACCGCCTCGCTATAGCCAAGGTCGTCCGCGCGGATGATGAGTCGCTTCATGATCGGTTCCTTTCCTTCGTCAATCCAATAGTCTCGTGAGCTCAACGTCTCTCTTGCTTATCCAAGGTGCCTGCGTACGAACTCCTCGACGATGTCGAGAACGGCCTCGTTGTCAAACTGCCCCTCGCCGTGGACATCGCCCTTCATGCAGTAGAACTCGACATCCTTGCCGCACGCACGAAGCCGCTCGTAAAGCGAGACGGACTGTGCAAAGGGCAGAAATGGATCCTCGCTACCATGCATGATGAGCGTAGGCGGGGTTACGGATTCAGGCGTCACATAGGCTACGGGGCTTGCCGCACGGGCTTGGTCCAAGTGGTCCGCCAGCTCAATGCCTCCGAGCAGTCTGCCTGCAGGCGACTCGGGCCCATGGAGCTCCATGGTGCTGTGCTGCGTGGAGAGCAACACGAGGTCAGATGGTCCGTACCAGTCAACCACACTGCGTGGAGAGAGCTCGGACGGAGCGGTGTAGGCGCCCATGAGCGCAGTGTGCGCGCCTGAGGAGTCCCCCCAGAAGGAGATGCGGTCTGTGTCCACTCGCAGTTCGGCAGCGTGCTCACACACGTAGCGAACGGCGTCAAGGAAGTCGTCTACCTCACCGGGAAAGATCGTCTCTCCGTAGGGGCGCACCTCAACGGAGACGACCGCAAAGCCACGCTCGGCCATACGCACGTGGTGCGTCAGATGGTGCCAAAGCCACTGTTGATGCCAGCCTGAGCCCTGACAGTAGATGAGCGTGGGATAGCGCAGGCTTACGTCACCCCGCGAGCCCATAGGGTTGCCTCGTGTGGGCAGGACAGCGTAGTAACGAAGCGGACGTTCGCGACCATCCACCTGACGCACGGCATAGATTCCCTCAACGTAATAGGTTTGGTAGGGCATCTGGCTGGGCAGACCGCTGATGACTTTGCATCCCTCGGGAATGGTGATCTGTTCGTTCATGGCTGATACTCCTTAGCTGGGAAAACATGGGCTGCTTGCGTGGCTAGGCGGCCTGCCGCTTGCCGTAACCCCACATCACAAGCGCAACGGCACAGACAATAAAGGCTGCGAAGCCAATGAGCGAGATGGCGTACCCTCCGGTTAGGTCATAACCAAAACCCACCACCGAGGAGAAGATGGCGTTGGAGAAGCTGCAGCCTAGGTTGCCCACCGGGTAGACGATGCCGGCGCCACGCTGACCAAAGAGCTCGCGGCACATCATGGAGAGCGCAACTGTAGCAAAGGAGTAGCCCAAGCCATACACGCCGCCAGCCACAAGGTAGGCCATAGGCGTGCGAACCACGAGCAGTCCTGCAATGGCCGCAAGCACGAGGGCCGCATAGACGAAGACGGACTTCTTGGCACCGATGCGGTCGCAGAGCCAGCCCATGGCAACCTTGCCAGCCGTGTTGAACACCATGCTCGCCGAGATCATGGCGGCACCGAGGCTGGTACCCAAGCCGACGTTTTCGGCGAGACCCGGAAAGTGCTGCGGCATGGCGGTGGTGGCCGCCATCAGGGCAGAGTAAAGCACTACGGCACCAAAGAGCAGCTTGTCGACAGAGACAGGCGCGTTGCCCGCGGAAGTGACCGTCTTAGCAGGCGCGTCCTTCGCACCGAAGGCCGTGAGGCCCGCGTCCTTGGGATCACAGGACGGCACCAGCAGGATGGCGGGCAGGCACAGGAGCGCCGCCAGAACGCCCACGGCCATCTGGCCCGCACGCCAACCCATGCTCGACACGACCATCTGCACCACCGGCGTAAGGGCGGCGCCGGCAAGGCCAGAGCTTCCCATGGCAAGGCTTGTCACCAGACCCAGCTGCTCAACAAACCACTTGTTAAGGATGTAGGTGACCAGCACAAAGCCGATGATGCCGCCCGCAAGGCCGCGCAGGGCAGAGAGCACATAGGCCACGTAGATACTGGGCGCAAACGCCGTCAAGACCGAGGATCCTGCCAGGATGGCTGTGCCTGCGATAAGCAGCACGCGCAGAGGCATCATCTTGGTGAGGCGGCGTGTTGCCAGGCCACCCAACGCCACGCAGATGTTGGCGATCGTGAGCATGAGACTGGAGGCACCCTGCAAGATGCCAAACTCCTCTGCCATCGGCGTGAAGAAGAGGCCAGCCAGGTTGGTGATGAGACCTACAGTGGCGGCCGAGAGGCCGCACATGGCGATAACGACGTAGAGGTACGCTCCCTTGAGCTTCATGACACTTGGTCATTTCGCATGGACGGAGGTTGTTCAAGCATCAGTATGATGCGTTCCTTTCGCGTTAGTCTTAATCGCTCAAATTCTGATATCTGTGCAGTTAGCAAGCCTTGTCCGCACGGTAAAACAGGTTGCCTTCGCGCCCATCGACTCGTTGCTGGCTGTGCGGCAGCGTCTCCTTGGCCAAGTAGATGGGCAGGTCACTCTTGATGGGGTAGACGTCTCCCGCATTTGCTGGCTGGGCAATGTGATCGTCGGCGCCGGCAATAACCTGCTCGCAAATCTCAATCATGTCGTCCAGCAAGGCTTTGGTTGACTCGCACGTACCATGGAAACGCAACACGCGATCCCACTCCCCCTCATGCGCCTTCAGCTTGCGCAGACCGACCAGATACTCGCTTAGCACGGGGGCGTACTCCTCGGTCACGAGCGTACCTGGGCCCGCGGCATCACCAAAGATGGCGATACGCTCCTCAGGCAGCACGGGAACGATGCAGCCAGGCGTGTGGCCTGGTACGGCAAGGCAGTGCACCGTGAGCCCGCCCAGATCAAACGTCTCGCCGTCGGCCACGTCAATGAACTCTCCCGCATAGGGCTCGTTCATCTCGAAGCTCCCCTTCTTGGAGAAGGCGACCTTGATGAAATTCGCTCTCCAGGCGGCGTCGGACTGCGCGGCGAACTCAGGCAGGTCGGCGTGGCTCATATGGACTTCTTCGAACTCTGCCGCGCCGAAGGCGTGATCGACATGCCCGTGTGTGAGCAGCACGAACAAGGGCTTGTCAGTCAGGGACTCAACGTACTCGCGCAGTCCCTTGATTCCGTAGCCGGTATCAATCAGACAAGCGCGCTCGGTGCCTTCCACCAGATACATCGCGACACCGTAGGCATCCTTAAGGCGCCATACACACTCTGACAGGCGCTCGCTCGTAAACTTCTCCGCAGTGCTCATGACAGTGACCTCACTGATTCTTGTGGGTGGTGAACTCTTGCATGGAAAGGCCGGTCGGACACCTTGCTGATGTCCGACCGGCTGGAAAGGAAGGGCTTGGTTATGCAGCCTGCTTCTTTCCGAAGAAGGGCAGGGGGCCGTCGAAGCCAAGGACCAGGCAGAGCACGACCGCGACCACGAAGCTGATGCCGCAGGCGATGCAGCCATTCACGAGGCCCATCGGATCGTTGGGGTTGGCGAAGACGATGGCGTTCATGAAGTTGGAGGAGCCGAGCAGGTAGAGGGCGCAGTGGGTCAGGCCAGCGTAGAGACCGCCGCAGAAGGCAGCAACCATCTCGATGAGCAGGGCCTTGGGCTTGCGCATGATGATGCCGAAGATTCCCGGCTCGCCGACGCCGCCCAGAGCCTGGGAGACGAAGCAGGAGAGACCCAGCTCGCGGTCCTCGGCGTCCTTCGCCTTGAGGGTGTACATGAGGTAGATGGCGATCAAGGCATAGGTGCCGCAGATGGAGCCAACGAGGATGGTGTCGTCATAGCCGAGCTGAGCGAAGGAGATGAGAGCGGTGGAGATGACGGCCAGGTGCATACCGGTGGCAACAAGGAGCAGGAAGAGGGAGCCGATGATGGCGACGCCCACGGGGCCGAGGATGTTGTGCAGAGCAAGCAGGCCAGCGGAGATACCGTTACCGAGGATCTGGCCGAGCGGGCCGACGACGCAGAGGGCAAGCGGGAGCATGACGAGGACGGTACCCAGGGGAACGAACATGGTGGACACCTGCTCGGGGACGACCTTCTTGAAGAACTTCTCCACGTAGGACATGACGAAGATGCTCAGGATCATGGGGAAGACGCTCGAGGAGTAGTTGACGAGCGTCATGGGGATGCCGTAGACGGTCATCGGGGTGCCTTCGGTCACCCATCCCGTCATCGTGGGGTGAAGCATGATACCGGCAATCAGCATCGCAATCCACTGGTTGGCACCAAACTTGCGGGCCGCAGAGACGGAGACGTACATGGGCAGGAAGTAGAAGCCCGCGTCACCCGCGAGGTTGAGGATGCTGTAGAGGTTATCCCCCTCGTTCACCACGCCCAGCATCGTGGGGCCGAGGATGGCGATGATCATCTTGATCAGGCCGGCGACGATGAGGATGGGCAGGATCGGGGTCAGGCTGCCGGTGATGGCGTCGAGGCACTTGTCGATGACGCCCTTGAACGTCAGCGGACCCTTGGGTCCCTCGTCAAGGTTCTCGTCGATGGCACCGGTCTCCTTGATGCCGGTGAGGGCGCAGAACTCCTTGTACACGTTGGGCACGGTCTGGCCAATGATGACCTGGTACTGGCCGCCAACCATCTGGGCGCCCAGCACGCCCTTGATGGCCTTGACGCCATCCTGGTTGATCTTGTCGTAGTCCTTGAGGTTGATGCGCAGGCGAGTCATGCAGTGCACTGCATTGGTGACGTTGTCCTTGCCACCAACGTTGTCCAGGATCTCCTGGGCGATACGATCGAAGTCCTTAGCTGCCATGGTGCGTTCCTTCCTTTCTTGGGGTCTGCAAGGTGTTTGTCCTTCTTGCTGACTCCATAATGAAGGGCGCAGGCCTCTCGTCCTAGCGATGTTCGGATTGCGAATATTCACAAAGTGAATCTGATAAAACCGCAGGTAGCAGTGCTATTGCTTCTGCCCTGCCTGCCAAGTGAGCTGGCGGACGAGCTCAGCTATGCCCAGCATGGAGAACACGTCGGCCTGGTAGCTGCCTGAGCCGGAAACGTAGAGCACGTCGTCGACGATGCCCTCGTTAAAGAGGCCCTGGGGCACCTGCGTCACCAGCCACACCTTTGCCGCACGCTCAGACAGGCGCTCGAAGATGCCGGGGTCATCGCGCATGAGGTTGCCGTGCTGGCTGACGACTACCACCAGCGTATGATTGCGCTCACCGAGGGGGAGGTCTTCCGCGTCGATGCCACTGAGGGACACCACCGCCTTGCCCTGAAAGGGCGTGGTGACCTTGAGGTAATCGCCGAAAAACATGGCGGCACCGTTGCCCACGATGAAGACGCGACGATACGCCATGATGTCCTGAGCGAGCTGCTGCGCCTGGGTCACGTCAACGGACCGGTACGCGGAGAACATGCTCTTTGCCACTGTCTCCACCCACGTACGCACTCCCGCGCTGTCGAGCCCGTCGGGCCCCAGGAGCGGAGTCTGGTCGTTGTCAAAGGTGCGTACGGCCATGCTGGCCTGCTCGTTGCGCAGGGCCTCGCGAAACGCGCCGTAGTCAGCAAAACCAAAGCTTCTCACCAGACGGATGATGGAGGCGCTGGAGGTAAAGCACTCGGCAGCCACGTCTTGCAGGCGCATGTCGGGCAAGGCGTCGTAGTGGGCCAGCATGTATCGCGCCACCGTGAGGTGCGCCTCATTGGTGGATCCACCGTTGAGATAGCTGTTGAGTACGTTGACAATGCCTTTCATGCCGGCCTCCCCCTCCGCCTTCCCTCATAAGGCAATTCAAAAGTGTATGTGTCCCCCTCGGGCCGCGGCCACATGTTTCGGCGAATGTGCGACAGGCACGGCGGCAAAACGCGTGAACGACGCCCAGCTAGAGCTGGGCGTCGCCAGGGAGAGCACGTTTGGTTGACGAGGCTGCTTACTGCATCTGCTCGACGATCCAGTCGAACACGGGAATACCGCACTCGTCGCAGTCTGCCTCGTTGTTGTGGAAGTAGACCCATGCGAAGTGGCCGCCGTACTCATACGGGGTGCCGTCCTCATTGGTGTAGAGGCCCGATGTGTCCACGACCTTCTCGGAGATGTGGCTGTGAAGCTCGGTGGCACCGGCGTCCTTCAGGCGCTGCAGGGTGGGCATGGTGTTCTCGTTGCCGTCAACGGTGTCGTCATTGGCGGAGTGGATGAAGAACATGGGCACCTTTGCCAGGACCGCAATCTGCTCGTCGGTGATGAAGCGATTATTGTACGCCTCGCAGACAGGCACGTAGGCCGTGTACTTGTCCTGGTAGTGCGCGGCAAGGTTCATGGTCATGTAGCCACCGGCCGAACAGCCCGCGATCACGATCTTGGTGGCGCCAATGCCCTCGGCGTACGAGTCGATAAGCTCAGCCAGGGCCTCGCGATAGTAGCAGTCGTCGCGCTGGTCGATGCCGTTTTGGAAGTTGGTCATTTGGCCGTCGATGTCAGACCATACGGTGGGACACTGCGGCACCAGGACGTGGATGGGCATCTTGCCCTGAAGTGCCTCACTCGCAAGCGCAGTCACCCGGCCGCCCAGCACCGGCGCATACGGAGTGGTCTTGCCAGTCACCTGACCACCGCCCTCACCCATGCCGTGCAACCACACGAGCAGTGCGTCGCTCTCCTCCTCAGGCGTGTAGGCAACGTAGTCAAACGCGATACCGTCAGAGGCGGTATACGCGCCCTGTTTGAACACGTCAGCAGCGGTGGTTTGGGCGGCTGGATTCTGCTCAACGGTGACGCCAGTCACGGCCGCTCCGTCGGAGGTCAGGGAAGCGCCCTCCGCCAGGGTAAAGGTAAGGAAGTAAGGATCGCACCAGGTAGCAAACTGGGAGTCCATGTTAAAGACCATGTTGCCGCCGTCAAGCGGGCTCACGAACAGCTCAAGGGCGATGGTGTTGGATGGCTCCTCGGTCTTGTTGCCGTCGACGTCGGCGAGGTAGGCATCGGTCACCTGACGGTCGAGCGTGGTCTCGATGACGGGAAACGTCGGATCTGCCCAGTCGGTAACCTGCTTAGTCTCCGTCACGGTAAAGTCGGACGCGCTCACAGCATCAAGCGGAGCATCGAAAGTGACGATTGCCTTGTCAACGCCAGGACCCCAGTCATACCCGCCCACATGGATGGCATAGGTACCCGTGAGCGCCTTGTCAGCCGCAGCGCCTGCACCAGCACCGCCACCATTTGCGCCACAGGCCGCAAGCCCCATGGCTGCCGCGGTTCCCAGGGCCGATCCCATAAACATCCTTCTCGTCAACTGCATGGTCTTGCTCCTTCTCTTTTGAGGCCTTGGCTTTATGTTGCCTTGCAAGCCCATCATGCGATACAAGAAAGAGCAGGTCAGCGCATATGCACTTTCCGCATATGCGCAAAGTGAACGCAGAGAAAACGCGAGTGCGTCCTGGGGGCTACCCCCTAGACGCACTACTCGGATACGTGGAACGCATCGCCTTCTGTATCGGCAAGCGATTCCTCGCGTGTACGAGCCACATCAAAGCGAATGGAGGTAGCTAGGCCAGAGTCGTCGCCCGCTTCGCAACGGTATGAGATGGTCTTGTCCTCCCAGGTGCCCTGCGTTCGCGTGAGCGTCGAATCTGGAAAGCCACCAAAAACCGCACGCCAGTCGCGCAGATAGAGGATAGCGGGGACTAGGAAACGCCCCGCTTCGGTAAGGGTGTAGTCCACCACGCGGATGTTGCCTTCCATGTACTCGCAGCGCGTGATGATGCCGTCAGCCTCAAGTTCATGAAGCTGCTGCGCATACATCTTGTGAGAGATAGTCCATGGGATGTGTCGCTTGAGTTCCCCGTAGCGCATGGTGAGGTTAGGGGCCGTATTGAGATACCACACGATATAGGGCTTCCACTTGCCGCCGATGGTCAGAAACGCATCAGCCAAGCTGCAGGACCTCAAGTCGTTTGGATTCTCAAGCATCTGGATGCCCCCTCCCCTTCAATTGAACCAAGGTTGAGTATAGGTCGAACTGCAGAATGGAAGCCCGGCAGTACAACCTCTTGTCCACGCCTTGGGCAAAGGGATTTCCAAACGCCCAAATAAGTGTGCAATCATTTCCGCCGTCTCGCCGAGCCTGCGTCCCTTGGCAATCCATCTACCTGCGCGTTTGTATCTTTCATCAACAATTTAACGGTTATTCATTGCACACTTTCACTTCTTTGGACCACAGGGGTCCGTCACAGCACCACGCCAATTGCAAGCCGTTGCGATACACTTACCTCTGCAGAGTCGAGCGAGATCAGTAAGACCGCGGCACTTACCAGCTGTTTATTGAAGGACGTTCCTATGAGGATTCTTGCAATCAACGGCAGCCCGAAGGGCGAGCGTAGCAACACCTGGCAGCTCACGCAGGCATTTCTCGATGGCGTAACCGAGCGCCTCGGTGCAGACAACGTTGAGCTGAGGACCGTCATCGTGCGTGACTTGGACATTCAGCCCTGCCGTGGCTGCTTCGCGTGCTGGCGAAACGAGGCGGGACAATGCGTCATCAAGGACGACATGCGCGATATCATCGCTGACTGCGTGTGGGCAGACGTCACCATCTGGAGCTTCCCTCTGTACTACTTCGGGGTGCCCGGCCCGCTCAAGAACCTCATCGACCGGCAACTGCCCATGTCGCTCCCCTTCATGGTTGAGCGCACGGACGGCGTGGGCAACAGAAGTCATCCCGGTCGTTACGACATGAGTGGCAAGCGCTCGGTCATCATCTCTACCTGCGGTTTTTATACCGCAGAGGGAAACTATGACAGCGTGCTCACCCAGTTTGACCACATCTGCGGCAAAGGCGCCTACGAGCAGATCCTCTGTGGGCAGGGCGAGCTGTTCCGTGTGCCCGAGCTGGCCGAGCGCACGGGCGCCTACCTCGACACCGTGCGCCAGGCGGGCAGCGAATTTGCCCAGGGACGCATCCTCCCGGACACAAAAGCTGAGCTCAGCCGCCTGCTCTTCCCACGTCAAACCTTCGAGGCCATGGCCGATGCAAGCTGGGGCATCTCGAAGGAGACGGGAACCACGGAGGACGAGGCCATCTCGTTCACGCGACAGATGGCGGCCCTGTATAACCCCGCATCGTTTGACGGCACCGTGCGGGTACTCGAGATGGACTATACCGACCGCGGAGTGAGCTGCTGCGTCGTGCTGGAGAAGGACGGGGCGACCGTCGTGACCGATGGGTCTGTCGCTCCCACCACGAGCATCCATACTCCCTTTGTCGTGTGGCAAGACATTGCCCAGGGCAAGGTCTCGGGCACCGACGCCCTGGCGCAGCACCTGTACCGCGTGACAGGCGACTTTGACCTCATGATTCATTGGGGCAAGTTCTTTGGTGGACCGGAAAGCGAGCAGGCCAAGCAGCCAGCGTCGGTCAGCGCGCTTAAGCCTCCCACGATGCTCGCCTTGCTCATCCCCTGGATTGCCTTCTGGACCTGCATGTCATTTGGCTTGCAGGTAGGCGTCGCGGGAACCGTAGTCGCGTGCGCCGTGACCACGCTCGCATTTTGCCGTCACGAGCACACGGTGTACGACTGCCTCTCGCTTGCTGGCGTGCTCGGCCTCGTTGCAGCAGCCGCGGCAGGAGTTCCCCAAGCGGTGCTCACTCCCCTCTCGTTTGTGGGCTTTGGCCTCATGTGGCTGGTGTCGGCGCTTCGGTTTGTGCCTCTGAGCTCGTATTACGTGAAGGGCAGCTACGGAGGTGACGGCGCGCTTAACAACGTCATCTTTATCGATACGAACCGCATCATCTGCCTGGTGTGGGGTGTGACCTACCTTGCCGCTGCTGCAGCTTCCTTTGTGTGGCCCACGGCCACACCGCTCATCAGCCAGCTGCTGCCCATTCCCGCAGCCATCTTCACGGTGGTATTCCAGCGCTGGTACCCCGCACACGTGGCGCAAGGCTAGGGAGGCTCAGTACTCCGTCTTCAGCGTATCAATGTGATAGGCATCCTTGAACTGCTGCTCGTCCGCCGCCGAGCGCAGGAGCATGACCTCAGTGAAGTGTCCTGTGGCCTTGTCTTTGAAGCCAGCCACACGCTCGCCCGTGCAGATGGAGGCGCGGATGACGGGATACTGCGTCTCGGGGTCGTACGGAACCACATCTGCGAGCGTTTGCTTGTGGTGCTTGAAGCCCAACTTCTCAAGAATCGAACCCATGACGCAACACCCCCGATATTGGCATGAATCAGCACCCGCCATTCTCGCATATGGGCGGCATATGCGAGAATGAAGTCAGGACACTTGCAGCCGTAAGGCTGCATCACAACCGTAAGGGGGCAACGTATGGACAAGGAACTGTTTGACTACACCGCACAGAAGGTAGAGGAGCTGCTGGCTGCTCCGTCCAGCTCGCAGACCACGCTCGAGGCCGCCCAAGGCTGGAAGGACGCCATCGCCGCCGGAAAGGATGCCGACGAGGCAACCAAGGCGCTGCTCGACGCCATCGACCAGCACCACACCACCATCGACGAGCTCATCGGCTTTGCTTCTGGTGCCGCGAAGCAGATCATGGGCGAGGAAGTGGCGGCTGGCATGCTTGCCCACGCACTCGAGATCAAGGAGAAGGGTGCCAAGTACTGCGACTGCGCCGCCTGCACCGCCACTCACGAGCTGCTCGCCAAGCACGGGCGTCCGGTGCTGTAACGAATCGGGCAACATCGCGTCACACGGACAGGGGGCTGCTGCGGCAGCCCCCTTATATTGCGGCTGGCCGTCGGGGGCGGCCTGCCCTACGCCACTTGGTGTCTCGTGAACGCTCGCATTGCCAGCGGTGTGAGCGCAAGCAGCATGGCGCCATAGAGAAGAAGAAGCACCTTAGGCAGGTCCAGAGCCAACGGACCAACCGCATATGACACCGTCTGCATATATGACCAGGTCATGCCCCCAAGCGGTAACAACCCTGCTAGCTTTGCAGTCGGGTTGAAAAAGATGCCGACAAGACCAAGCAGCATGAGACTCACTGGTACGATGGCGGGAACCACTGCGGAACGCACCTTTGACGAGAGCAATAGTGTCAGCGCTGCCATACCGAGCGCGACCACATACCCCAGCACGCAACGAAGCAGCGTGGCCTTTCCGATGGTAAGCGGGTACAGATTCGTAAAGCCAGCGACTTGCACAGGCAAGCTGGCACCTTCCGTTCCAAAGAAGGCAAAGATGCCGCCCATCATCGCAGCGACGACTATCCACCAATACACTGTCGTGAAAACGAGCGACGCCACGACTTTGGCACGGGGCAGAGCCCTTTTGCCGAGCTTGGTGGGCAGTACGATCGAGTCTGTTCTGTTTTGGTATTCGCTGCTAAACACCCCAGAAAGCGCAACGCAGAGGGCCGCAACCGCAAAGCCGAGAAACGTCGTCCAGTTGAAAGCCGACACCCATCCATCGGCATAGCCCCACTCAAGTGGTGATTCTATTCCTGCAAGCTTCTCTTGCCAAAGGGCCCGCTCAGAAGGGCTGTAGGAATAGCGTCCACGAAAACCATGGTCAAGGTCAAGATTTGCGCGCGCAGCCATGCCCTGGCCTAGGTCTTTCGCATAGGTCTCGTCGCTGGTGAGCATCACCTGGTGGAGCCTCCGAAAATACGTGTCCTGAAGCACCGCATAGGTATCACGCCAAAACTCAAAACCGTACACATCCAAAACCTGCTCGCTCGACATGCTCGAGTAGGCCGGTTCCTCGCTCTTTGCCAGCTCGGATGCCCGATCGTAGATAGTCAGATCGGCGGCGACGCGCGCAGCATCCAAGTTTCCCGCATGCGATTCCTGTCGGGCACGGTACGCATCCAAAGCCTCGAGGCCCGCGCACGTCCTGCCGCTCTGGTCATACGTCTCCGTCGTGAACACGTCGAGAACCGTGATTCCCACAAGCATGACGAGAGCCAGCGCACAGGCAACCATGCCCGCCCGGTTGTTCAGAATCTTTCGCAGCTCAAAGCGTATGAGCGATCCCATGTTGCTCACCTCTCCACCTGGTCGCGGAATACGTACAGGTATAGGTCTTCCAGCGTTGGCTCTACGGGCGTAGCGCCACCCATCGGGAGCTCGTCGGCGACCACCCGCACGACCGCGTGACCGTCTGCGGCGTAGCGTACGTTGGCTACGGTCATGCCGGACGCCATCTCCTCTGCGCGATGAGCATCCACGTGGCACTCCCATACCTTGCCAGCTGCCTGAGCCACCACAAGTTCCGGCGAGTCGTCCAGCACGAACGCCCCTTGCCGCATCACGAGGATGCGGTTGGCAATAAACTCCACGTCAGAGACTATGTGTGTGGAGAGGATCACAATCTTGTTTTGAGCAAAGCCCGCAATCAGGTTGCGGAAGTGCACGCGCTCCTTGGGGTCGAGACCGGCCGTCGGTTCGTCGAGAACAAGAATCGCGGGGTCGTTCAACATGGCCTGCGCAATTCCCAGCCGTTGCCTCATGCCACCAGAGTATGTCTTCACCTTTCGGCGCGCCTCATCGGCGAGGCCCACCTCCTCCAATAGCTGCATGCTGCGAGCACGTCCGTCGCGGTTGCCAAAGCCCTTGAGTGTGGCCATGTAGCGCATGAAGTCGAGGGCCGAGAAGTCGGGGTAACAACCGAAGTCCTGCGGCAGATACCCAAGAAGCGCCCGGTAGTCATCGCCCATCTCAACCGTATCCTGCCCGTCAAGCAGCACCTGCCCACTTGTGGGCCTCAGCACATCACAGACCATGCGCATAAGGGTGGTCTTACCTGCACCGTTGGCACCCGAGAGTCCCGTGACCCCTGGCGTCAGCGTCGCAGACACGCGGTCGACGGCGATCTTGGACCCAAACTGCTTGGTCAGGCGGTCCAATGTCAGTTCCATACATCAATCCTTCTCTAGTGGTAGGTCTTTGCCATCTGCGGATACCACGCGTCGAGCCCTGCGGCAGCAGAGCGTATGGTCATAGTGACCTCACGCATGAGCCATACCAATGCCAACGACGCAGCAACAGCCCATACGACCAGCGCCGCATTGCCATACATCTCTGGGAAGACGATAGCGAACGCCAGCAGTGCCATGCAGCACCCCATCACCCACGACACGGTTAGCGGAACAGCCGTGTCTGGTGAGGCCTTTCGAAGCACCGTCAGCGCGGTTGCGCACGAGCCAAAGAACGGAGGGCAGGCCCAAAGGGCGACCGTGAACGCGCTTACCTCGAGCGACGATGCGACCGCGCCAACCATCAGGGCAACCGCCAGCGCCGACGAGCAGCCCAGCACGATGAGCCGCGCCGCCAGCACGCTTGCGGCGTTATGGAGACACGAATACTCCAGCTCGGCCATGCCGTGAAGCTTACTCGCGTGCACGGTGGGCACACCAACGAGCACCATCATGGCCGAAAGGATGCCCACGGAGAGTTTCGTTGCCTCCGCGCTCCCCGAGGCAGTTGCCACAAAGAACATGAGCACAACAAGCAGGGCCTGCGCCACCCACGTCCACAGGGGAATGAAGCGTACCTGCGCCACGACAAACGAGATGAGGCCTGTGTCGCGCGATGCCATACGTGTCACCCAAGCGTCTTCGGCCACCAGAGCAAGGGCAAGGTCATCAATCGCGCTGGGGCTCACCGCCTCACGCTGCGAGGCGTAGTGTCGCTCCAGCCGCAGCTCTAGCCCCTCAAAGCTCTGTTCGCTCATTCACATCACCTTCCTCCAGGTCTTCCTGAAGCAGCTTCAGCGCCGCATTGATGCGTCTACGTGCCGCAAACCGGCTGATGCCCAGCGCACGAGCCACCTCACCCACACCAAGCCCCGAGCCATAACGCAGCTCCACGGTCTCGCGCAGGTCGTCCGGTAGCCGTGCAAGCGCGCCAGTCAGTTCCGCGTCGCACTCGCCGCCTTCTTCGGCAGGTACATCAAAGTCCAAGCTCACCGTTTCAAGCCGACGCTCACGGCTTGCGTCAACACAGACGCTTCTCGCTATCCGCATGAGATAGGCAATGGGCTTGCCGCGTTCGCGATACCCTTGGGCACGCACAAAGCGCAGGAACGTCTCCTGTGCAAGATCAGCCGGTTCATGCCCTGCGGGTGCATGGCGTCTGCAGTACGCCAGCACCTCGCCGTAGCATTCCTCGGCAATCTTTCGCGCCCGGTCCGGACTCAGGCGCCTGTCGTCGTTCCTCGGCAAGCCTTATCACCTCCCTCGCCTACTACAACGGAAGGGCCGCCCAAAATGTGCGGCCCTTCCACAAAAGTGCATAGATATGCAACCCCTCTAACGGTTGCGCGGCTCTGGACGCCAACACGGACCCCGCGGACACGAACCAGAGACCTTTATGCACTAATCGACGCCCGTTTGACCCTCAGCAGGGGCCCGCATCGCGAATTGCTACCGCTTTTTTGCGGTTTTGGTAAGGTCGAAACTCATGCTCTTACGGTACTGCGCACTTCCATCAGCAAGGCAAATCTGGCCTACATCGTTTACCTGCGATTTTGTGCCAGACGGTTTTGCATAAAAACGCCTTAAAAATGTATCATTCCCAAACCGCCAAAAGCTGGTACTAATGACCGAAGTCACTCTGCGCCTTGTAGCGTAGACGCACGTATGAGTCCTTCAACACCTCACACGACACCAATTCGAGCGCACACAGTTGGGACAACTCGTCTACAGAGGCCAACGACGGGCCGCCCACGAGCGTCGGCGTGTCGCGTCCGCCCACCAAGAGCGGTGCCACAACGATGTCCACACAGTCGATGAGTCCCTCGCGTACCAGCGCAGCGTTCACCGTGCCGCCAGACTGGACGGTCAGCCGCTCGCAGCCATAATCTCTCTTCAGCTGGCGGAGCGCGTCAGCCATCGAGGCCTTTTCCTGAAAGATGACCGAGAGGTTCTTTTCCCTCACCTCAAAGGCCGGATGCTCCGCATTGGAGGTGACAATAACGACCTGCTGGCACTTGGCACAGAGCCAGCGAACACCCGCCTCTAGCAGGTGCGTATTGTCCAGAATGACAAACGAGACAGGGGTCTTTTGCGGCAGCGGCAGCTCGTTGGCACCGATCTTTGCCATCACGCGCCCCGTGTTCAGTGACCACAGGTCCGTCTGCTGCTCAAGCTCGTAGTACTGGTACAAGCCCTCGGCGACGCTAGGCACGTGCGGCAAGTCGCGGTCAAAATCAAGAGCGTCACTCGCGCCCGTACTGATCTTGCCGTCCAGTGACATAAGCATGAAGAGCGTGGTTACGGGCCGATCCATAACGGTTACTCCTCACTGAGTTCAAGCCGCATGAGCACGAGCTCCTGCCACCTACCGTCACGCGTGCGAAAGCCCTTGGGGTTACGCCCCCACTCCACAAAGCCCAGGCTCTGGTACAGGGCAATCGCGCGCACATTCTCGGCAACCACGTCCAGCTCAAGCTGCACGTAGCCTGCCTCCCTGGCACACTCGATGCACGCGTCCGCCAAAGCCCGCCCAATGCCCAGGCCCCAGCATGCACGCACCACGCTGATGCCAAACTCAGCCCGATGCCGCAGCTTCTCTCGGTCTCTCACCACTTCGATGCCCGCAGAGCCAACAAGTTGTCCGTCGCGCTCTGCGAGAATCTCAATGCTGCGGGGATCTTCGGTCTTTTCCGCAAGGTACTTGGCCTCATCCTCAGCAGTCATGGTGCATTCGTCGGCATAGGTCAGCAGATAGTCCGTCTCCGCATGCGTACGGATAAAGATGTCGAGCAACGCTTGCCCATCTGCAGCAGTTCCGTTGCGCAAGAGACAACGGCTTCCATCCTTGAGGGTCACTGTCTTGCGGTACTGCATCTCATCCCCTTTCACCTTGGGTTTATTCATGGTAACGGTCTTTGGGTATGCAGGCCAGATGCATTTGGAGAGACGTGCAACACATTGTTGCGTGACGTACCGACACGATGGTCATATAGTCACCCTAGAGAGGAAGAACACACCTCAGAAAGGACCAATCATGGCACTGAAAGACATGCTCGTTCAAGCTCGCAAGGCAAAGGGAATGACGCAGGAAGAGCTCGCAGGCAAGGTCTTCGTAACCCGCCAAGCCATAAGCCGTTGGGAAAACGGAGAGACCACGCCTGGCATCGACATGACCAAGCTCCTTGCCTCGGTGCTCGACGTACCCGTCATGCAGCTGCTCGATCTTCCGCAGGAGCCTTCGTGTCAGTGCTGCGGAACGCCCTTCTCCGTGCCTGACATGGACCGCGGCCACGACGCCGACGGCCACGAGAACCCCGATTACTGCAAGTGGTGCTACGACGAGGGCACCTTCGCATACCAGACCATGGACGACGTCATCGAGACCTCTGCCCCCTATCTCGCAGAGGCGTCAGGGATGACGCTAGACGAGGCCGTCTCGTTCATGGGCGCGCTGCTTCCGACGCTTGGCCACTGGCGCGCCGCTGAAGCCGGCCAAGCGTAAGCTCTTGCGTCGATAGCAACAAAGCACAGGTAAGCGGAGGGGCCGGCGTATGCCGGCCCCTCGATTAGTCCTCTGGATATCCCTCGTCCCAGCGTCGCTTGTACACCCACTTGTCGACCAAAAGAGGCTTGCTCCAGCCCCAGTCCTCGGGAATGTTCGTAAAGAGTCGCCTGAACCCGTTCTTCTCCAAGACGCGCGCCGAGCCGATGTTCTCGGGCAGGACGTGAGCCGTAATCGTACGCATACCGCACTGGTTTCTCAGGTAGCCTTTCACCAGGCCCGTAACCTCGGTCGCAATGCCCTGGCCCCACCACTGCCTGCGCAGGCGATAGCCAATCGACATCTTGGGCTTTTGCGGTTCAAGTCCGTACGCCTCCGCAATACCAACCAGTTCGTATGGCTGGTCCTTCAAACATACAGCCCACAGCAGCGATTCCTTCGTGTCAAAGCACTCTGCGTGCATGCGAGCGATGACCTCGGCAGCATCCGGATACTTTCGCTCGTACAGGAAGGTTGGCTCAAACCGATATATCTCGTCGTCCGACGCAAGGGTCTCCAGCGCAGGCGCGTCGGACGGCACCATCTCGCGCAGGACCACGCGTTCCCCTACCAAGCGGGGCAACTCGTCAAAGACCATACCCTTCCCTTACGGCACGCATCTTACCTATCGCTTTGAAAAGCTTGGTCGATACCGTCGATTGATTCATGCCCAGCTCATCGGCGATGTCAACGTTGCGTTTGCCATCGCGATACTTCATGAGCACCAGCTCACGCTCTTCTTGGTCAAGAACGCCCAGAAGCATGTCGACTTCATCACGGTCATCCACTTGCGACTCATCGCCAACGACCGAGAAGACAACTTGGGGAACTTCCTCCAAGTCCACCGTCGGCCGCTGCTTGCGCCAGTATCCCCGCATGCAGTTAATCGCAATCGTTATGACCCATGTCGAGAACTTTGCACGAGAAGGATCAAAGCGCTCAAATGAGCGCGCGGCTAACAAATAGGCTTCTGAAACAATGTCTTCTGCCTCGGAATCATTTGCCATGCGATAGCGCACATAGTTGTAAACGAACGGGTAGCTCTCCAGGTACAGCTCTGTAAACTCCTGTTCGCATGTGGTCACGCGACCGCGGGAACGCCGCAATCTTGCACCGCCATCGACCGCATGCGATCTCACAAGTCGGCACCTCCCATGTCCTCAGGGGAAAACATAACTTCTGGTGACCCAGCAGCAGCAAGCAGCTCTAGCTCGTCATCGTCCAGCTCTACACCGTCCTCGACGCTGGAATCGAGCACTGAAAGGCAGCGCTTCAGCAGTGAGTCCCGGAAGGCCTCAGTGCCCACTGACAGATCTTGACCCAGAATACGACGAATCTCCTGCTCCAGCATCACAGCTCCCATCAACTCGCGGTGCGGTACCTGTTGCTTTATATGCCGCCGAGTTGCGCTCCATCTTACCTAACAAAAAGAACCACGCAATGTGTACTCCGCCGCTGTTGGCTAGTTTGAGCCGAAGTCACCGCCAAAATGTAGCCTTACTCGTCTTTGTGAGGCAGCATGCGATCAGCCTCAGTGAGCTGACGCAGCGGACGACAGGGATTGCCCACGGCCACAACGCCGGCTGGAATGTCGCGCGTGACCACGCTCCCCGCCCCAATCACGGTTCCCCTCCCTATGGTCACACCGGGGCAGATGGTGACATTGCCACCCAGCCAGCAGTCGTCGCCAATGGCTATCGGCTCGGCCCGCTCATACTCGGTATTGCGCTCCTCGGGCAGCAGCGGATGGATGGCTGTGTACATTGCGCAGTTAGGACCAATAAACACGTGCTCACCGATGGTGATGCGAGCGCAGTCCATAAGGTATGAGTTGCAGTTGATGAAGCTGCCCTCCCCCATGCTGATGTTCCAACCATAGTCGCAGGCAAAGTTGGGCATGATCGTGGCTGTCTCGGCATAAGAACCCAAGAGCTCGTTCAGAATGCGACGATGCTCCACGCGATCGTTGGGATCGGCATGATTGAAGGCGAAGTAGAGTCTACGAGCAAGCTTGCGACGCGCGGAGAGCTCCCCACCGTCACCCGGGTTGTACCATTGCCCTGCGTCTAGTTTCTCTTTTTCGGTCATCGGAACCCTTCCGTTCGCGAGTTCAAGAAACACGAGGTCGAGTATATGCCAGATAAGAAGGTGGACCGCGGTTCAGCGTGGGTGCAACCCACTCATTGGGTTTCGTTCACGTTCCCGCGTAAACCACTTGACAAGCTCTCTTCGTTATACCATTCATTTAACTAAGTTTGAACACCACAAGGTACCGATGACTTGCCGCCATTGCCTAGCTTTGGCTAATGCTTGAGGAGCGCGCAGATGAACTACGACAAGTACCCAGAGACACGCATTGTTGGCCACGAGGGTGAGGCGTGGGAAGGCGTGGGCAGTGTCACGGCAAAGCTGGACGAGCTCTCTCATCAAGAGAACCACGTCTTGGTGGTGGAATGCTACCCAGGCGTGAGTGATGAGGTGCTCGAGCTGGTGCGCGGAGCGTTCAAACCAAATGCGGTTATCCTTTCCGACGGCATCTTCTATGACGGCGACGAGCTTACGCAACGCATGCAGCCACATCTCACCGATGACCGCGTGCGCGGCGTCATGTACTACGGGCGCATGGAGGATTTCGTGGACCCCGCGGCTCTTGCCGCAGCTCAAGCCGCCGTACCACAGGGTAGGCGCACGTTGGTGTACGGCGTAGGCGCAGGTTTGGTAGCCACTGGTGACACGCTCGTGTATTGCGACCTCGCACGCTGGGAGATCGAGCTGCGGTACCGCGCCGGCATGCCCAACTTCCGCGCGCATAACGAGGACGAGGACTCACTCCGCAAGATCAAGCGCGGGTACTTTGTGGAATGGCGCATCGCCGACAAGCGGAAGATGGAAGTGTTCGACCGCGTCGATTACTTCCTCGACTCCAATGTCGCGGGCAACCCGAAGCTGCTCACCGGCTCAGCGTTGCGCGACGGACTGCTGCAGATGACCAGCACGCCGTTCCGCCTTGTCCCCTACTTTGACCCAGGCGTCTGGGGCGGTCAGTGGATGAAGCAGGTTTGTGGGCTTGACCCAACGGCTGACAACTACGCCTGGAGCTTTGACGGCGTACCCGAGGAGAACAGCCTCTACCTGCGCTTCGATGACGTACGCGTCGAAATTCCCGCGCAGGATCTGGTGCTCTACCAGCCTGTTGGGCTGCTTGGCATGAAATACTACTGTCGCTTTGGCGCCGAGTTCCCCATTCGTTTTGACTTCCTCGACACCATGGGTGGCCAGAATCTGAGCCTTCAGGTTCATCCTTTGACCGAGTACATCCGCAGCCACTTTGGCATGACCTACACGCAGGACGAGAGCTACTACATCTTGGATGCCAGCGAGGGCGGCGGGGTGTTCCTCGGGCTCAAGGAGGGCGTGGACAAGGACGCCTTTGAGCATGACCTGCGTTGGGCACAGGAAGGCGGACCGAGCTTCCCAGCCGAGAAGCACGTCAACTACTTCCCCGCCAAGAAGCATGACCACTTCCTCATCCCTGCGGGAACCCTCCACTGCTCGGCGGCCAACGCCATGGTGCTGGAGATATCCGCCACACCGTATAACTTCACCTTCAAGATGTGGGACTGGGACCGCCTGGGTCTTGACGGCCTGCCGAGGCCCATCCACATTGACGACGGCCTTGCCAACATCCAATGGGGCCGCACCACTGACTGGGTGCGTGAGAACCTCGTGAACGCCATCGAGGTCATCCATGATGAGGATGACTATCGCGAAGAGCACACTGGCCTGCATGAGCTGGAGTTTATTGAAACGAGGCGTTTCACCTCACGCGGCAAGACGGAACATGATGCGACCGAGGGATTTCACATGCTCAATCTTGTGGACGGCACTTCTGCCGTGGTTGAAAGCCCCACGGACGCCTTCGAACCGTTCACCGTACACTACGCCGAGACGTTCATCGTCCCCGCAGCAGCTGGCTGCTACACCATCCGCCCGGAAGCCGAAGGCGAGCAGATCATGTTCGTTAAGGCCTACGTCCGCCAGCGATAGGCCTAGTGCGGCGTCGGGGCCTGGGACAAGGGTCCCGAACCCCTGTCCCATAACCACTATGGTCGCTAGCGCTGATCGCGGCGTCCCTCGTAGGCGCCGCTCTTCATGGCAGCAATGGTACCGCCGTCAATGAGCAGGTCAGTACCGGTGACGAACGGCGCGCTCAACATGAACTCGGCTGCCGCGGCAATCTCGTCAGGCGTGGCCACGCGCTGGCAGGCGCCCGCCTCGATCATGTGCTGGTAGGTGTTGCCCGGCGCGTTGAACTCGTCGTAGGCAACCGGCGTCATCACGATGCCCGGGCTGATGGTGTTCACACGAGCATGGCTTGCCGCCCACGTGGTTGCGGCAGCGGTGCGCACGCGCAGGTGGTTGGCGCGCTTGGCAACAATGTAAGCCTGACCTGAGCGGGTCACCACGTCAGGCTGGAGCATCGGCAGGTCGCGCAGCTCGTCGGTGGGCGTGGTGGCGAGGATGTTCTCCTCTTCCTCGGTAAAGTGGCCCATCCAGCCAGCCTGGCTGCTCACCACGAGGCCGGCGCCACCCTTGGCCATGACGGGTCCGAAGGCATCAAGCGCGTAGGAAGTACCAATGAGGTCGAGATCAATGATGAACTGCGGCGTCGCCTGGCTGGGACTCGCACCGGCCGTGTCCACGAACCACATGACGTCGCCCAGCTCGGCCGCCTTGGCCGCGAATGCGTAGACCTGGTCCTTGTCGAGGGCGTTCACAACCATGGTCTCGACGTCATAGCCGTTGAAGCGCATGGCCTCGGCCGCGCGCTCGAGGTTCTGCTCGCTCACGTCGCCCAGCAGGACCTTCGCACCAGCGGCAACGCGACGGACGATGGCCATAGCCATCGCGCCCGCGCCAAGCACCACCGCCACCGGCTTGTTCTCGTTGAAGTCCAGAATCATGACGTTCCCCTTCCCACGCCCTACGCCACTGGCGTCATTTAACGTTGGCTAGAGTATCCAACCTGTGAGCTAAGCGCTCAATGGGCAAAAGATGCCTTGGGGTGACATATGCCACCCCAAGGCAGTTAGCGTTGCATATCTCGGATGGCATGGGTAGCCGCCATCCCCGCGATTTCTACATCTAACAAGAGGTGGCGCTCTACGCACCCCGTGCAAAAGCCGAGACCACCCCAAGACGCGATTCGGCATCATTCAAGACATCTTCCGCAGAGTATGGCAGAGTCTCGATGACGTCTGACCCTGCCTCACCCGCCTCAAGCAATGCATCGGGGAGACGTTCCACCAAGTCGGAGCAAACACGCCTCATACGTCGAACCCCAACGCCAAGATCCTTTGCGAGCAGTTCGAAATCGGCGGGTCTCACGTAGTCGATGAACCGACTTGATCCAAGGCGCATCCCCATCTCACGCGAGAACCGCTCAAAGAAAGTCGTGCATACGATGTCATACGCCGGCGCAAGCCGCATATGAGACCCTTCGTATATGACTGAGAGGTTCTTGAGATGGTTGTCGCAGTTTCCCACCAGATAGTTGAACACGGAGACCCGAGCAAATGTATCGATATCCTTCAGAGGGTCGAGGGAATGATTCTCGATGAGGCGGGCGATACGCCGGCACGTCCCGTTTTCAAGCTCGAGATACTTTGCTTGTGAAGTCACGCCAAAAGCTTGCGCTAGATCCTCTTGGTGAAGACGTTTGACATGCAGGCCGTGGCCATTAGCGCTTACCACCCTGTCGAAGCGTTCGACGCAGGCGACTGGCCGCCCAAACGAGAGCGTGTCAAGGGACGCAACATCCACGCCACACGCACGAGCAGCCTGCATGCAGATGATCTCGAACTCCGCAATACGTGTGAGATTGCCCGTCTTGAGAATGTGAGTGGAGGCGGCTCCCCCAAGGGGCCTCAACCAGCCCTCTTCCATGGGAGAATCTGGGATATGTGCCAGGCCCACCTTGCCCTGTGTTCCCGCGAGCGAAAGACGTGACTGGCCATTTGACCAGGCAAGCGATGAAAGATCCGAGAGCACGTGTCGCATGTCCCCTTCGTCCAAGGGCTCATAGGATCCTTCGTCCCACATCGAGCTGGATAAGATGTCAAATTCTTCTGAAGGAAAGATGACTACATCACCAATACAGTCGAGGCCAATTGCCTCAAGGATGGCAAGATAATCATCCTGCGGAAGACCAAGCTGGCCGACAAGAGCCTCTCGCGTGGGGCCCTCAGGCAAAAGTCCCTCAAAGTACGGGCGAATCTCGTATGCCAAGTACTCCCTCTGCGAGAGCGGTAAAGACGAGGACAGAGGGCATGCGTCAGCACGTTCGAGGTACGACTCGTGATACGCGAAGCTCTCATGCATACCACGCCCTGCTCGTTTGATGGCGCCCACGCATATGAGTTCGTCATCCACTGTGCGCGCAACCTCAAGCGATAGCATCAGGCTCTCACTTCCACATACAAATCCAATCCCAGCATCTTAAGAACATGCAGGGCCTTTCCAATCTCGGCCGTCTCTTTGCCGTTCTCAAGGTTAGAGAGGTAGGTGATGCCAACTCCCACCCGATCGGCGAGTTCCATCTGCGTGTAGCCAAGCTCTCGTCGTCGCGCCCTAATGAGCAAACCTATGTCTGCCGTGGAATGAATTGCAGTCATGTTGAGACCAATCTATGCGTTCGCATAAAACAACACCGTCTCAGCTTAAATTATGCGTTCGCATAAATCAAGAATGCTCCCACGCTGTTTATGCGTACGCATAAACAGCGTGGGAGAGAGCGACAGGAGATTGAGTAATCCTGGAGTAGAATTATCGACCAAGGGCATTTCGTCTCGCAAAAGCCCAGTTGAGCTGAAGCGGAAACGCCCTTGGTCGGTAGTTTTCGTTAGCAAGTGCGTTTGGAGTACAGCCAGCGACCGTTCACACGATGCAGCATCTGGCTCACCTTCAGCGGGAAGGTGCCCTCGGACCCGTAGGCGCGCGCCGTGAGGGCAACCGTGCCGGTTAGCGTCGCCCAGTCGCCATCGATGGTCACGTCCACGTCACGCACGTCCGAGTGGAAGTACGTGAGCGGGCCGCCCACCTCCGCGATGAACTCCTCCTTGGTCTGGGTGTAGCTGCTCATATGCGTGAAGGTGGTACCGTCCTCAACGATGTCGCGCATGGCGGCGTGATCGGCATCCACCATGGCCTGTTGCATTGCCTGGTACGCAGCAAGCACCTCTAGCTGCTCTTCGTTCAGATGCGACGTGTCGGCCGTCACCACGGCTTTGCCGTCGCGGATATCAAATGGCGTGAACATGCACAGCCCCTTAGTCGTGCACGCGGAAGGCAAGCAAGCGATCGACGTTGCTCATGTCCTCGGGATCATGCGTGCCCTTGCCAGTGTCCAGCGCGCAGATGGCATCCATCTCCTCGTCCGTCAGCTCGAAGCCAAAGATGTCGAGATTGGATTTGATGCGTGCGGGCTTCGTGGACTTGGGCAGCACGACCAGGCCCTCCTGCACCTCGAAGCGCAGCACGATCTGGCCGGCATCCTTGCCGTACTTGGCCGCGGGACCGGTGATGGCCGGGTTGCCCAGCAGCTCAGCGTTGCCGTGGCCCAGCGGATACCAGCACTCGATAACCACGCCGAGCGGGTCCAACACCTCACGCAGTGCACGCTGCTGGAAGGTGGGATTGCATTCCACCTGGTTGACGGCGGGTACGGTCTTGAATCCCGGAATCCACTGGTTCCAGATCTTGGGAGTCATGTTGGAGACGCCGATGGAGCGAATGAGCCCCTGCTCCTTGGCCTCCTCGAGCGCGGCCCATGCTTCGTCCACCGGACCGTAGGGCTGGTGCAGCAGCATGAGATCGATGTAGTCAAGACCGAGGTTGTCGAGGGTGCGCTTGATGCCAGCCGGAGCGTCGGCCGCGGCATAGTCCTGCGGCCACAGCTTGGAGGTGACGAAGACCTCTTCGCGCGGAATGCCAGAGTCGCGCACGGCACGGCCCACATCCTGCTCGTTCATGTAGGCGGCCGCCGTGTCGATGTGACGATAGCCAGCCTCAAGCGCGGCAAGCACCGCCTCGTAGGTGGGGCCATCGTTCGGGATCATGAACACGCCAAAGCCGATAACTGGAATCCTGTTGCCGTCGTTAAGCTCGAAATACTCCATGGCCGGTTTCCTCCCTCTACTTCCTTTATGCAACTTGAGTTGCTTATTCGCTGGCTATAGTATTAAGTGCAACAAAGCACAGCTCAATGGGCGGTTTTGCAGAGCGGGTGACTTATGCCACGCTTTTCGCAAAAACGTTGCCTATCCCTGGAGGAATCATGCGCACCACGCCGGCAAACGACCTTCGCGTCACGAAGACGCTCGAGGCTATCGACACCACCTTCCGCACCATGATGCTCGAGAAAGGCTTTGCCGCCATCACCGTCAAGGAGCTCTGCGACCGCGCCCGTATCAACAAGAAGACCTTCTACCGCTACTACGAGACGCTCGAGGATTTGCTCGCTGAGGTCATGGCAACCTATGCCGCCTCATGGCGCAGACGCACCGGACACCTCCACATGCCTGAGGACATGGCAGAGATCACACGCGAGTTCTTCCTGTTTGGCGCAGAGCAGGACGCACTCTATGACGCCATTACCTGCGATCCCGTCTGGGATGCCATACAGCGAAGCCTGCAAGACGATGCCTCAGGCGAGCATGTAGAGAACGTGCCCGCAGGATACACTCCCGAGCGCTGGCACCTCGTGTATGCCTGGCAGTCTGGCGCGGTGCTCAGCATGTACCGGGCGTGGGTGGCGGATGGAAAGGCTATCGATATCAAGGAAGTGGCGGAGCTTGCCGTGCAGCTTGTCTGCAACGGCCTATCAAGCATCTAGCACTCTCACGACCGACACCACAATCGATGGTCCTCTAACCGCATTACTCGCCCATCAGTAATCAAAGGCTCCGCCGCACCGTGCTTCGGCTGCTATTATCGAAATGCCCTTGAATCGCGCCGTCTATTTGCTGGTTCTTTCAGAAGAGAGGAAACCCATAATGCGCAAGCCCATACCCGAGCTGGACGCTTCTGACTTCGTCCTCTTGGCAGACTTCGTCCCCAGCATCATTCAGGAGATTCGCTATCACTCGACGTACAACTTCATTGGCGAGCGCATCGATGGCTATGAGGACCCGGTGGCACTCTGCACACGCGAGTGCGCTCGGGCACTGAAGGGCATCGCTGCCGAGCTCTTTGTGCAGGGATATCGCCTGAAGGTGTTTGACGCATACCGGCCCACCACAGCGGTCAAGCACTTTGTGCTCTGGGGCATCGAGGATGCCGACCAGCGCATGAAGCCGTACTTCTACCCCGACATCGACAAGACCGACACCTTCAAGCTGGGATACATTGCCTCCCGCTCGAGCCACAGTCGTGGGTCAACCGTCGACCTCACGCTGTTTGACATGGCGACTGGCCGCGAGGTTGATATGGGCACGCCGTTTGACCATTTTGGCGAGGAGTCGCACCCGACCTACCGCGGCATCACCGACGAGCAATACGCCATGCGCATGTTGCTGCAGAAGACCATGATTCGCGGCGGCTTTGAGCCCTACGAGTGCGAGTGGTGGCACTTCACCATGGCTGACGAACCATTCCCTGACACGTACTTCTCGTTCCCCGTGGCCGTGGAGAGCGTCCGCGCCTAGCGCAACGCGGGTTCGGAACCTGTGCACCACATTACTGCTGTGCGCAGTAGCTACGAACCAGTGCGAAGAGGTCGCTCACGTGCTTCTGTGCGTCGGTCCGCATGCAGAGGTGATACGTCACGTGCGCCTCGGCGTCTGTGATGGGAATGGCGCGGCGCGACTCATGCCTACTCGTGTTCTCTGGCGCGTTTGTCGTAAACGTGAGCAACTGGGACGTGCGCACCTGCTGCAGAAAGATCGTGCGGTCGGGTTGTACCACAAACTGTGCGAAGGGCAGCATGCGCTCATGCACGCCATGCCAGAAGCCAATGCCTCCGTATACCAAGAAGGTAAGGCCATCCAGTTCGGCAAACGTCAGCGACTCGCGGTTGTAGAGCACATGCCCCTCGGGCACGTTGGCGTAGAGTGACTCCGTCATCAACTCATACGAGGTCAACGTGGGAATGCGCGGCGCCGTGGAGGTCACGCCGAAGTCGCACGTCCCATTGAGCAGGCGAGCCTCAACTTCCGCCTCGTCAAGCACGTCGGGCTCAATGATGGTCGTCGGGTGCTGTTCGAGGATGATGGAGCTCAAGCGCCACGTAGGTGCTGGCGCGATGCTCGCCACACGCACGGTCCTTGCGCGCTTGGCGAGGGCGTTAAAGTCATCCCGCATGCGCCGCTCCTCCGCAAGGATGAGCTGAGCATGTTCGAGTGCCAGACGGCCGCTCGTGTTGATCTGCAGGGAGTTACGTGTGCGATCAAAGAGCTGCTGCCCAAGATCATCCTCCAAGCGCTTGAGCGACCTCGACAGAGCAGATTGGGAGATATGCAGGCGGTCTGCGGCCGCCTGCAGCGTGCCATAGCGTGCAATGACATCCAACTGTCGTAGCTGTTCAAGCTCCATACGCGCACCCTACTTTTCGACTTCAAACAATCCGGTCAGGATATCGGCAAACTCCCTGATGAGCACATTCTCTCGGTCTTTTGGCCAATAGGCATAGTACTCGCTCTTGAGCTGCCCATTTTGTCCCACCAGCGGAATGCGCCGTACGATAGAACCCGTGCGGCCCATCTGTTCGCGTGCCTCGATAGGCATGAAGCCGCGGTTGCCTGCCACCATCATCCGCCCCTCCTCGCGTGACCGCACAAAGAGGAAGTCGTTGGAAAAGCCCAGCACGTCATGGTAGTAGTCCGCCTCAACCGTCTCTTGGTCTTCCGCAGCGATGAGGATGCAGGGGAGGTTTTGCAGGTCGCTAATCCTCAGTTCCGCGGACCATGCCACATCACTCGCCTCGGAGACCTCAACATACTGCCAACCGTCAATAAGATGCAGGTTAACGTAGGCATCGTTGAGTGCACGCCGGCGGTCTGAGAAGAGCATGTCCACCTTGCCCTCGCGCATCAGATGGTAGAGCGTGTCATGGCTACCCGCGGTCACGTGGATGGGGATGTGCGGATGACGCGCCACAAACGCCGCCACGGCACCCTGGATCTCCCAGCCATCGTAGCGATTGAGGTAGCCCACCGAGAGCGTGGTGGCATAGCCCTTGGCCACGCCCTCCGCCTCAAAGCAGAGGTCTTCGAGGGCGTCGAGAATCTCGGCTACCTTGCGACCAAAGAGCTTACCCGCCGCGGTGAGCGCGAAGCTGCGGCCGTGGCGCTCCGTCAGCGGGAAACCCAGCTCAGCCTCCAGCGCCTTGATCTGCTGCGAGACCGCCGACTGTGACACAAAGCATGCCTCGGCCGCCTTGGTGAAGGATTTGGTCTCGCACACCGCGCGAAAGTACTGCAGCTGCCGAAGCTCCATGGAAGTCCATTCCTTCCCTGCAAGAATCTTTCATTAGTCATTCTAATAGTTACCGTAATGAAGATGAATTGTTCATTAGGTACATGGCTCCTATAGTAAGGTCAGCGAATCAGAACAACCAAAGGAGTGCCACATGTCTACGCTCGTCGCCTACTTCTCTCGTGCCGGTCAGAACTACGGACACGGCGGCATCATCGACCTGCCCAAGGGCAACACCGAGATTCTTGCCGAAGCCATTGCCGCAGACCTCGGAGCCGACCTCTTCAAGATTGACACCGTCCAACCCTACCCCACGGACTACTACGCCACTACTGACGTGGCCAAGCGCGAGCTTCGCGAGAACGCACGTCCCGCCATCCAAGGCCCCCTGCCCTCCATGGACGGCGTTGACCACATCGTGCTGGGATACCCCAACTGGTGGGGAACCGTGCCCATGGCCGTCAAGACCTTCCTTGATTCGGTTGACCTAAGCGGGGTCACCATCGTGCCGTTCTGCACCAACGAGGGCTCAGGCCTCGGTGGCTCCGTGAACGACCTCAAGCGTACGTACCCAGCAGCCAACGTAGTCAGCGGCCTCTCTGTCCGCGGCACCGACGCCAAGGGCGCCACAGCCAAGACCGTCGCCTGGGCCCGCAAGTCCATCAAGGCCTAACCAACGGACCAAGAGGTCCGACCTTTTGGTGCAGCATAAGCTTGGCTCATGGAATTCATTCGCAAGGCGCATTAGCGCGAGGACGTCTGGCGCCGTACACTGTCTGCAGTCTCTTTGGAAGCGAAAGGCAGGTAGAGCCGTGAATAAGCAATCGCGCATGAGTCGGCGGTCCTTTGTGATGGCGGGAGGGCTCGTTGGGGCGAGCGTCCTTGCTGCGTGCAGCAGCCGTAACGCTGCGGAGCCAGAGCCCGCAGAGACCGAAGCCCAGGAAGCGGAGGCGCCCCAGCCTGAAGAGGGTGCCGCACAACCAGAGCCAGAGCAGGCGGAAGAAAGCCCAGCCGCCAGCAAGACGCTCGTCGTCTTCTACTCGCGCGCCGACGAGAACTACGGGGACGGTGGCAAGGAGTGGCTCGAGGTTGGCCACACCAAGGTCATGGCTGGATACATCGCTGAAGCCCTCGGAGCTGACACATATGAGATTGTTCCCGCCACAGCATATCCCGAAGGCTATGACGACTGCTGCGACGTAGCGGGCCAAGAGCTGCGCGACGACGCGCGTCCCGCCATTGCAGGCGAGCTTCCCGATATCACCCCCTATGACGTGGTGTTTATTGGATGCCCCATCTGGTGGGGCAACGAGCCGATGATCGTGCGCACGTTCATCGAGGGCGTCAACCTCGCTGGCAAGACCATTGTCCCCTTCACCACGCACGGCGGCTCTGGCCTAGGTGCCGTACCGGGCAACCTGCAAGCCGCACTCCCCGATTCGACGTTCCTTGAGGCCCACGCCGTTGCGGGCACCGCCGTTGATGGCGCGCGCGACGAGGTCGTAGCCTGGGCAACGGGCCTCGGCATCGCCTAGCGCCGACCCGTACAAATGGGACAGGCACCGTAGTTCGGGTTTCCGAACTACGGTGCCTGTCCCATTTGTACGGGTCGGCGCTAGCTGGCTACTTGTCCAGCAGGTCGCGGTCGATGATCTGGAAGTTGGCGCGGTGGATATAGAGCGCCTTGTTGTCGATCATGAGCTTCGTGGTCTTGGGCAGGTCAGTCTCTACCTCCCAATATACGTTGTTCCCCGAGTACGCCACGATGGGCTGACCGGTCTGGCTCTTGATGACCACGACGCGTCGCTTGCCGAAGAAGTTCTTGTACTGGTTGAGCTTGTACGAAAGTGACGTGATGGAAAGCGGCGAGTCATCGTGGCTCTCGATAAACTCTGGCGCAGAGAAATCCAAGTCAGGGCTCAGGCCCTTCTCCGCAAAGATGCAGGTGTCACCGCATGACTCCATCTCGCGCCCATCGATAGTGATGGTGATCACGCTCGAGAGCTCCCAAGACTCGAAGGCAACGCCGGTCTCGGTGTAGCCTGAGGTCTTCACCTTGTTGCCGCTCACGTTGATGCGCTTACCGGACGTCTGCATGGTCTGCTTGCCATAGTTGTCGTAGGTAGTGATCACAAAGGAGTTGCCGATGAGGTCACCGCGCAGCTCCTTGATGGGGTGCATGCAGCCTGGCGTCTGCAGAACAAACACCAGCGCAATCGCAGCCACCAAAGTCATGACCACGCCCACACCAATGGCGATCTTCTTGCCCTTTCCCATGTTGTCTCCTTTTCGAAAGGGGCTGTCTTCTGCTTGTCTGCCAGTTAGGCTTGATGTCACGATGAGCCAGCTGGCAGGTGGTAACGTAACTGATAACCGTTTACCCCTCTAGCCCACGTCGTATACCCGCTGGTGCTACCCTCAACGTGTGAAGATGTGACCAAAGGAGGCGCCCCATGAGTTTTGCAACTGCCATACCCGTGGCCATCAAGGTTGCCAGCATGCTCAAAGACGGCTACGTCTTTGTCAAGGAGCACCCGGACGAGGTTCAGGCCGCTATGGATGAGGCTACCAAGGCGGCCAATGCCGCCAAGAAGCTCGCTGGCGACGCCATGGACTACCTATCCGTTGATGAGCACATGGGCAAGGCACGCGGTGCCGCAGACAAGGCCCGCCAGTTTGCTGCCGACACCGCGCTTGCCATCAGGGCCGGTCGCACGGGCAACACCGAGTCAAAGAAGGCCCAGGCAGAGATTGAGAAGGCCGAGGCAGAAGCCGCCAAGGTCATCCAGCAGGCACGGCAGGCCGTGCTTGAGAGCGCAGACGTACGCACCACGCTGCCCAAGCTGGTGGAGAAGCTGGACACAAGCGACGACGAGGCACTCAAGCTCTTCATGCAGACGCTCGACGCGCCGGGCTGCTATGTCATGGCCACCTATGGCAAGTTCGACATCGACAAGGACCTCACCGACTACCACGGCGTCTATGTGGGCAAGGACGAAGTCGTGGGCGACGGCATCGCATGGGCTATCTCTCGAGCCGGCTGCCCGGACATCTACGCAGACATCAAGTACAAGCAGAATGTGGTCATCTACATCTTCAGTTGCCCCGCCGACGAGCTTAAGTACCGCCAGAACGCCCTCATTGAGGTGCTCGGTGCGCTTGACTCGTACAACATGCCGCTGAAGTAGCCTCCAGCCCAACCGAGAGCTAAGGGGAAAGACTCATGGGCCGACGCATGGCTGGACACGGCGTGCTTACCTACGATGACTTCCTCGGGCAAGAGGAGCAGATCGATAAGTCGGTCTGTGGCCAGTCGCTCGAAGAGCCGTATCGTTCGCGTCTTGCGGACGATGGTGCTCATGACCCGACTCCCACGCCGTACTTTGTCCTTGAGGAGCTTTTTGGGCACTTTGAGCTGGACGAGCGTTCCCATCTGCTTGACGTGGGGTGCGCGACAGGACGTGTGCTGGCGTACTTTTTGCATGCTGGTCTGCCAGGGAGAATCACCGGTATTGAGCTTGATCCGTGGCTTGCGTCGTTCGCGCAATCGTGGACCGCAAAGAAGCCACGCGTCGAGGTGCTGCTGGGAAGCGTCCTTGACCTCGACCTGTCCCCTTACACAGGCTTCTATCTCTTCAACCCCTTTGACCAGGGCGTCCTTCAGCAGTTCATCGAGCAGGTCGAGGCACAGGTGGCACATCCCGTGACGCTCATCCACATGTCTGACAATGGTGACACCTGGCGCTACGTGGGACGAAGCGGCTGGAGCGAGGTCGCATCGGGAGAGTTTCAGGACTATCGAGACGCACAGGGCCGAAGGGTGCGCGTCTACGACTGGCCACAGCACTACACCGTCTGGCATTACGACGGCAGCAACGCTCTGCAATAGCCGTCACCCATACAGAGTGTGGGAGTGAACAGGGGACGGGTTAGTGTTCACCGTGTGTGAACAGGGGACGGGTTAGTGTTCACCGTGAACGCCCTTGTTCACGGTGAACACTAACCCGTCCCCTGTTCACTTCTTGTCGTCGGGAGCAATCCAGAACTTGAGGAGCGGGAAGCTGATGATCACGGCGAGCAGTGTGCCGGCAACCGGGACGATGACGCCGTTGACTGCCGTTGCCGCCACACCCATGCTGATGAGCAACTCGCCCACCTTGGGCACGATGAACGAGTTCATCACGATGATGATGAGCGCGAGCACCGCGTACTTGGGCGCGGACTTAGAGAAGTCGGCCGTGGACTTGAACACGAACTTCATCTGGACGAAGTAGTTCACCACCTGCGTGATGAACTCGGCCAGAAACACCACGACGGTTCCGGCACCACCCGTGAGTGCCGTTCCGATCCACGTGACCACAAAACGCGAGACGGTCGAGACGTTGGACAACACGTTGAACAGGATGAACTCCCAGAGCGCCTGGTGCTCTTCTTTCCACTGCTGAAATGCCATGATGCGTACCTTTCTTTATTGCAGGAGACCCCGCGCTATCTCCCTGCCTTGGCGATGCGCTTGTTCAGCTGCGAGCTCTTGACCCGATGAGCAACCATAGAGCCCACGATGGGCAGAAGCGTCCAAAGCGCCCAAGTGAGCACGAAGAACTTGCCCGTCAGGAACTTGACCAGAAGCGCTGGGATGATACCGGCCACGCCCCAGCCCTGAGCTTCGCGCACGAAGGCGTCAACCACACCCATCGAGAAGAACTGCCCGGCGTTTTTGGCAAGTGCTCGCAGCGGCATGTTGTACACGAAGAGCGCGTTGAGGTTGGGCGTACCCTTGGCCTCAGAGCTCTTGACAACCTTCGATACCACAAGGCCAATGAGGGCCAGGAGCGGACTACGCGTGCGCGTGAAGTCGCGGAAGCAAAGGTTGCGATCGAGCTGGACCTTGTCCACCGGAAGCTCGCGACCAAACAGCGCTTTGAACTGGGCATCGTTGAGGCTCTTCACCTGCCCGCTCTCATAGGCAGAGAGGTTCAGGCCCTCGTAGGGGTTGGGAGCGCCCGTACCCGCGAGCTGCACGGTTGCCACAAGTGGCAGGTCCTCGCACGACGTGCCAACGAGTAGGTCATAGGTACCCGCCTCGATCTCCCACGCGGCTGTCTTCACGTTCCAATAGCGGAAGGCCTTGTCATCAAGCTCAATGGTGACCTTGGCTTGCTCGCCGGCCTTGACGAAGACCTTCTTGAAGCCCTTGAGCTCCCGCACCGGGCGGAACACCCGCGCGTCACGCTTGCTCACGTAGAGCTGGCAGACCTGCGCGCCGTCGCGCGTGCCCGTGTTGGTGAGCGTGAAGGTAACGGCGGAAGGCATACCGTCGGTCGCCTGAGCAACCGCAATGCCATCCAGCTCAAAGGTGGTGTAGGAGAGGCCAAAGCCGAAGGGATACGCAACGGGCACGCCCGCCTTCTGGTGGTAGCGATAACCCACGTAGATTCCCTCGCGATACTGAGAGGCAAAGTCATCCGAGGGGAAACGGCCGGCTGTCACGGTATCCTCGAGCTTGCGCACCCAAGTCTCCGCCAGGTGACCGGAGGGGTTCACCTTTCCGGTCAGCACGTCCAGCGTGGCAAGCGCGCCCGCCTGACCACCAAGGGCGACGTACAGCACCGAGCAGGCATCCTTCGTCCAGTCGGTCTCAACCTGACTGCCGGCGTGAAGCACCACGACCACGTTGGGATTCACTTCGTGAACGGCAGCCAACAGCTGCGTCTGGCTGTCATCGAGCTTCATGTTGGAGCGATCGAGGCCCTCGCTTTCTGCTGCCTCGTCCAGACCCATCGCCATGATGACGACGTCGGCGTCATGGGCAAGGCTCGTTGCCTGGTTCACGAGCTCGGTCGTCGTAGTGCCTCCACGCTGGAAGCCCTGAGCGTATCCAATAAAGTCGAGGTCAAAGGTGCCGTTCTCCAGAGCGCCCTTCAGCGTCTCAAGCTTTGTGCAGTTGACGAGCGAGGAGCCGGCACCCTGATAGCGCGGGTTCTCGCCAAAGTCGCCGATAAGAGCCACGCGCGTGCCAGCCGCAAGCGGGAGCAGCGGCTCCCCCTCGCGTGTCGCGTCGTTCTTCAGCAGCACGTAGCCCTGCGAGGCAATCTCACGAGCCAGCTCATGATGGCTTTCGATATCAAAGCCCTTGCCACGGCGCTCCTCGACGGTAGGCTGGGTGGAAAGGATGAGCGTCAGCGCCTCACGCACACGGGCATCAAGGTCCGCCTGCGAGAGCTTTCCCGACTGCACAGCAGTCGCGAGTTCCAAGACGGCGTCGGGCACGGGCCCGGGCATCTCGAACGTGGAGCCAGCGGCGACGCCAGCGACGTGATCGTTTGAGCCGCCCCAGTCGGTGACGACGGAGCCCTGGTAGCCCCATTCGTCACGCAGGATATCAGTCAGGAGATGGCGGTTCTCGTTCGCATAGGTGCCGTTGACCAGGTTGTAGCTGGTCATGATAGTCTTGGGAGCGCTCTCCTTGACGGCAATCTCGAATCCGGTGAGGTAAATCTCACGCATGGTGCGTTCATCGACGATGGAGTCAGAGGCCTGTCGACGAGTCTCCTGGCTGTTCACCGCGAAATGCTTGGGGCAGGCAGAGAGGCCCGTGCTCTGGATGCCGTTCACATAGCCCGCCGCCATCTTGCCGGCAAGGTAAGGATCCTCGGAGAAGTACTCGAAGTTGCGGCCGCAGAGCGGGCTGCGCTTGATGTTGAGCCCGGGCCCGAGCACGCAGTTGACGCCCATGGAGGCAGCTTCCTCGCCGAGCGCCTGACCAAGCTCCTCACCGAGGGAGGGGTCCCAGCTGCTGGCAACGGTTACAGCCGTTGGGAAGCAGGTTGCGGGATCAGAGCCACCAATGCCTAGATGGTTGGCGCCCTCGCCCTGATGGCGCATGCCGTGAGGGCCATCAGAGAAGCATAGTGCGGGCACGCCCAAGCGCATGATGGGCAGCGTGGTGAACGCGGTGTTACCGGAGAGCAGGGCGCACTTCTCCTCGAGCGTCATCTGCGAGAGCACGGACTCGATGCGATCGTTCAGTTCCTGGTCTGCCATAGGTTCCTCCTGCCGAATTGTTGACAGGATGAATGTACGACAGATGGTGGCCTACGCGTCAATCTTGGCGCAATCGGTCAACACCGCGTCACGTTTGGCACCCCGGACGGAGGCTTCTGTCCGTGTCCCGTGAACAGGGGACGGGTACCTGTTCACCATCTCTATTCGAATCTCATTGAATGGACGGCATGACGGGTGGGCATAACAAAAAGACCGACCGAGCTAACGATGGGAGCGATATGCCAAGAGTCGCGCGAAGAGAGAGCAGTACGTCTTTGTATCACGTCGTTAATCGTGGATTCGGAAAGCAGATCATCTTTGAAGACGATAGCGACCGTTCTTTCTTCATGCGCCGTCTCGACGCACTGCTCGATGAACACCATGCAAAGCTACTCGCATGGTGTCTAATGGACAACCACTTCCACCTTCTGCTCGACACACCATTTGAAGAACTCCCACGCATCATGCACAGGCTGCAGACAAGTTACGCAGGTTACTTCAATCGAGTTCATGGTGGAGTAGGTTCTCTCTTTGGAACGCGCTATAGAAGCGAACCCGTTGAGACCGAGGGATACCTCATGACGGTGGTGAGATACATCCACGAGAATCCCGTTAAGGCAAAGCTGCCTGGCGGCTTGGAATACCAATGGAGCAGCTATTCGGAATACATGCTTAAGCCGAAACACATCTCTCCTAGTCTTGTGCTTGAAACATTCGGCGGGAAGGACCAACTCGTTGCGTTTCACCACGCAGAGCACCCGGACGACAATTGTCTTGAGATTGTCGACAAACCGACGTCCAGGCTCACGGACGAGCACGCACAGTCAATCGCACGCGAGGTGCTTGGCGGAGAAAGCGTCCTAGGCGTCAAAGGGCTTGAACGAGAGCAGAGAGATGCCGCTATTGCAAAGCTGAAGCAACGCGGGCTTAGCGTACGGCAGATTCAAAGACTGACGGGGCTTTCACTGGGTGTCATCTCAAAAGCATGCAAGGAGCGCGGCGAGCGTGAACAGTAACACGTCCCCTGTTCACGAGCGCGGCGAGCGTGAACAGTAACACGTCCCCTGTTCACACGTCCCCTGTTCACACGAGGTCCAACCCTCGTGGTGCGGTTCATTTATGGCTTGATGTTGCCGAGCGCGATGTGCTCCTTAATGGCTGGGTCGATGACCTCGTCAAAGATGCGCTGGGAGCCAAGGGCCGTCTTTCGTTGCCGCCCGTACACCTGCTCGGCATTGACGCCGTGCTCTGCCCAGTCTCCCCCACCGTTGCTGGTGTTCAGCATCAGCGGCTGCAGGTTGTCCATCGCATGCGCGAACTTCGACTCGGGCGTCTCGTACGCCTCGAACTCGTCAAAGAGCGCCATAAGCTCTGCCGCCTGGTCATCCGGCAGCAGGCCAAAGATGCGCTGCTTGGCAGCCTCCTCGCGCGCAGCCTGCGTCTTCAGCCCCTCCGCGTCGTAGGCGTAGGTATCCCCCGCATCAATCTCCACGACGTCATGAATGAGGCACATGAGCATGACGTGGGCGATGTCGACCTCCTCGTTGGCGTACTCGCGCAGCAGGTAGCTCATGATGGCCATGTGCCACGCGTGCTCCGCATCGTTCTCACGCCGGCCCCGTCCCGAGAGATGCGTTTGCCGCAAGATGCTCTTCTCTTTGTCCAGCTCCAACGCAAAGCCAAGCTGTTTGGTGAGGCGCTCGTCCATGGTTGACTCCCCTTCATCGCATGTCACTCATCCCATGATAGGCGTAAGTCTTCGCAATCGATGACATACGACAAATCGCCAGGCTTCTCATGTTGGCCTTTTTGACTTACCCACCGTAAGTCTTAAGCTGCTTGTGCAGACGCTTGGCCATATCGTTGAAGCTGGCGTTGCTGACCTTGCCGGATATGAGACCGCCGACGACGGGAATGGCTTTCTCGGCCACCTGTCCAGTCAGCCTCGTCGTCAAACGCGTGCTCAGCGCCGCGGACGAGGCAGCGACAGCCGAGCTGTAGGGCTCCCGAAGCAGAGCCGCGCGCAAGTCGCTCTCTTGGGCACCAGATACTCTGAGAATCGCCAGTGACCGCAAGGCGCCGTCTGCCTCCTCGATCCCAGCCATCGTTGCCAGGAACAGCACGACGGCAGCGCGTTTGGGAACATCTGGCTCGCGACCGTCAAGAGACACCAAGTCTCCCCAGCCATAGAGGTACGAAAGCTTCTGAAGGACACGCAGCAGATGCATCCAGAACTGCACGAGGTCGGCTGGCACCGTCGCCGCCATCGCTGCCCCTCCGGGAATACCTGCGGCTGCGGAGATGAGCGTGGTACGCCGTCGCTCCTTTGCGATCGACTTGCGCGCCGCAAGCTCGATGTCACGGTCCGATATTCCCGCATACGCCGGCGTTGTCTTGATAGCCGCCTGAATGATGCGCTGGTCACGACGCCTTCCCAAGGCCACCGACAGATAGGTTGTACGGTCGACGGAGACGCCTGGCATACGTGCCGCCTGGGCCACGATGTCCTTGAATGCTGGAAGGGAGTCGCGAACCTCGTCAACGGCCTCTTTGTATGCAGAGGCCGTGCTGTTTACCGCGGCGCTCACCGACTCCCCGAAGTCTGTCGCAGCGGACGCTGCATTCGTCAGCGCATCACTAGCAAGGCTCGTTGCCTTGTCAGCTAATGCTTTGGTTTGCTGCCTCAGACGATTGTCCATATCGACTCCCATCAGCCATACAGGGAGACGCCTTCATTTTACTATGTGAGCTGACATCCGCGTCCATGTCGCGTGTACCAATGCGGCGAGCGCCGCCCAGAGAGGGGGCGACGCTCGCCGTTGAGCTAATGGGCATAGCGAGGACTCGATGTCCTTTGCAACTTTACAGGCCAACCATCACGCCAGCGTAGGTCATGGCCATCATCAGAATCAGGAAGCCAAAGGCATACGGCGCGATCTTGGAGATGATCTCGCCGTCCTTGCCGGAGAGGTCGCATGCGGCGCAGCCGATGGCCACGTTCTGCGGAGAGAGCATCTTGCCGGCGGAGATGCCCAGCGAGTTGGATGCCACGAGCCAGGTCTCGTTGACGCCGATGGACTGCGCGGCCTGCAGCTGGACGTTACCGAAGAGAACCTCAGACGAGGTGCCAGAGCCCGTCACGAAGGTGCCCAGTGCACCGAGCGCGGGAGCAACCAGCGGATAGAGGTTGCCCAGCGAGCCTACGAAGAAGGCGGCGATACTCGCGATCATGCCCGAGTAGCCCATGATCTTGGCCACTGACAGCACGCCGAGCATGGTGAGGATGGTCTTGGACATCTGCTTGATGGTAGCGGCAAGCACCGAGAGCATCTGCCTGATGGGGCAGCCCTGAATGAAACCGCCCGCAATGCCGCACAGCAGAATGAGGACGCCCGGCGTATTGATCCACGAGAAGGTGAGTGTGGCAGGGTTCTCGCCCGCATACACCTGAACCTGCGTCTTGATGGCCGAGAGCGGCTTGGAGATGAAGGGAACGAGCGAGCTCGTGAGCAGGAGCACCACAAAGATGAGGATGAACGGGGACCACGCCACCAACGCGTCGTGAACGGTGAGCTTTCCGCGGCCAGCAGCAACCTTCAGGCGCTCCTCCTCCGGAACGGGCGTGCCCTTCATGCGCAACGCCATGAGGAACGTGCAAGCCAGCGAGCAGACCGCGCCGACCACGTCAGGCAGAGCGGCACCAATGAAGCGCGCGGCAATGATCTCAGGAATGGCAAAGGAGAGACCCGCAACCAGCGTGATGGGGACGACACCCTTGAGCGCCTTGAAGCCGTCGCCCACCAGCATGACCATGAGGAACGGGCACGCGATGACAAAGGGGAACACCTGCAGTGCCTGCGTAAAGGCAAGGTCGGTCTCCACGATGCCCGTGATGGAAGCGAGCGTGGTGGTGGGGATGCCGATGGAGCCGAACATGGTGGGCGTGCCGTTGGCGATGAGGCAGGCGAGGATGGACGTGATGGGGTCAACGCCCAAGGCCATCATCATGGATGCGGGGATGGCCACAGCGGTGCCAAAGCCAGCCATGCCTTCCATGAAGTTGCCGAAGCACCAGACGATGAGAAGGGTCAGCACGCGGCGGTCCGACGAGACCGAGGTCAGCATCTGCTTGATCTTATCCATTGCGTGCGTGCAGACCGCCAAGTTGTAGGTGTAGACCGCCGCGATGATCACGATGACGATGGGCCAGAGTGCAAAGAGACAGCCCTCCAGCGCGGCAGTGACGACCTCAAGCGGCTTCATGTGCCAGACAACCATAGACACCACCACCGCCACGGCAAGCGCCTCGAAGCTGGCGATCCACGCCTGCTGCTTGAGCGCGATAAGCGCGATGATGAGGCAGATGATGGGCGAGAGTGCGAGGACGAACATGAGGAAGAGCTGTCCCATAAGTGCTCCTTTGCTCACGGACTAGAACGCCATACCCGTCTATGGTAACAAGACAAAGGGAGCCTTGGAGCAGCAGTTTTGTAGGCGCTCGATGCTTCCTGTAAACGGAGCTCTCCCATCCGGGGTTCCGTCTACAATGAGCACGTCACCACCACCATAAGAAGGAGCGGCCATGCCCTGCACCACCCTGCTCGTTGGAAAGCTCGCAAGCTACGACGGATCAACCATCATCGCCCGCAATGAGGACTCTCCGAACGGCGAGTTCACGCCAAAAAAGATGGTCGTGGTCAAGCCTGAGGATCAGCCTAGGCACTACCGCAGCGTGCTCTCTCATGTGGAGATCGAGCTTGACGAAGAGCCCATGCGCTATACGTCGGTGCCTAACGCACTGCTCGACGAGGGCATCTGGGCCGAGGCGGGCGTCAATACCCTGAACGTGGCCATGTCGGCCACCGAGACCCTCACCTCAAACGAGCGCGTGCTCGCCGCCGACCCACTCGTCAGGTTGCAGAAGGCCGTAGGAACGCCAGGTGAGCCCAGCTACCAGCAAGAAGTTGCCGGCGGCATCGGCGAGGAGGATATGGTCACCCTCGTCCTCCCCTACGCCACCTCCGCGCGCGACGGCGTACGTCGGCTTGGCGCCCTCCTCGAGCACTATGGCACCTACGAGATGAACGGCATCGCCTTCTCTGACGTTGACGAGATCTGGTGGATGGAGACAGTGGGCGGACATCACTGGATTGCCCGCCGCGTGCCGGACGACTGCTACGTCACCATGCCCAACCAGCTGGGAATTGACGCGTTTGACCTCAGTGATGCCGAAGGACCCCAGCACGAGTGCATGGCGAGCGCGGACCTGCGCGCCTGGATGGCGCGCTTCCACCTTGACCTCACCCTGCGCGAGGAGGGAGATTCCCCCGACATCTTCAACCCCCGTGAGGCCTTTGGCAGCGCAAGCGACGCTGACCACGTGTACAACACCCCGCGCGCTTGGTCCATGCAGCGCTTCCTCAACCCGCGAAGCAACACCTGGGACGGCCCCGACGCCGACTTCCGCCCCGAGGACAACGACATCCCCTGGTGTCGCATGCCCGAGCGCAAGATCACCATGGAAGACGTCAAGTATGCGCTCTCGCTGCACTATCAGGGTACGCCGTTCGACCCATACAGCCGTCGCGGCACTGAAGCGACCCGCGGGCTGTATCGTCCCATCGGCATCAACCGCAACGGACAGCTTGCCGCCATGCAACTGCGGCCCTACGCCAGCTCCGAGACGCGCGCGCTGCAGTGGATGGCCTACGGCTCCAACGCCTTCAACGCGCTTGTCCCCTTCTTCGCCAACGTTGACGAGGTGCCCGACTACCTGGCCAACACGGATGCGCAGGTCACTACCGAGAGCTTCTACTGGACAAACCGCCTCATCGCGGCCATGGCCGACGCCCACTTCGGAGATTGTGTCGCTGACATCGAGCGTTACCAGATGAAGGTCGGTGCGCAAGCAGGTGTCGTCGTCAATGAGGTGACGGATGGCCCGGCGAGCGAGCTTGCGGCAGCCAACCAGCGCATCGCCGACATGCTGCGTCGCGAGACCGATGCGCTGCTCTCCAAGGTGCTCTACATCGCCAGCATGGGCATGCAGAACCGCTTTGCTCGCTCTGACGGCTAACCACCAAAAGCGATTGTTGACGGAAACGGGGCTTGCCATGTCAACACGCGCTTGAGGTTGCTCTGTGATTTGCAGCAACCTCAAGCGCATGTTGACATGGCAAGCCCCGTTTCCGTCAACAACCGCAAGTCAAGCAGGCAGTCTCGATGCCCTCGGCCTCTGCGGTGATGGTGCAGGGCCCTTCGCCCAGACGTACCACGGCAAGGCCTCGCCCGTAACGAAGCGGGAAGCAACCCTCGAGGTACGAACGCTCGGACTTCTGGGCGGCGCTGCCAAAGGCAACCAGCTCGCCTCCAGAAACGGTGATGCTTACCTCTTGGTCGCAGCTTGCCTCCACAACGCCGTCAGCATCGGTCGCCGCCACATCAACAAACACCAGGTCACCCGCACCATCAGTGCCTGGTAGGCGTCGTGGCTCACGCGTCAGCGCAAGCCGCAAGGGGCCAGCGGCACTCTGCAGCGTTGCCTTGCCCAACACCTCGCCACGCGCCGTGCACGCAAGCGCGACCAGCTCTCCCGGCGTATATCGCACGAGAAAGTCCGCATGACACTCATGCGTGCGCTTTACGGCCACATTGCGCCCGTTAAGGTAGAGCTTGACGATGGGCGCCTTGGTATACACCTCAACGGTGGTCCTCACGCCCTCGCACCCCGCCCAGCTCCAGCTGGGAATGGAGTTGGTTCCACGCCATGGCGCCATCACGGGATTGGGCAGCGTGCAGGGCCGCACATAGACCAGCGGATCGGCAACGTCCCAGACCACCTCTGCCATCGCACACTCGCCGTTTGGGTTGCCCACCAAATCAAGCGCGCCGGTGTCGGCACACAGCCACGGGAACGGCTTGTTGACCATCTCGGGGTCAGAGGACCAGCCCGCGAGGCTGCACTCGCCCAGATAGTCCCACGATGTCCACATGAAGTCCCCCACCACCTGTGGGATTGACTCAACGAGCCTCCAATTGCGTGCAATGTCGTAAGGCATGGTCTCGGCACCAAATACCGGACGCTTTGGAACGCGCCGCACGTCGGGCAGATAGCGTCCCGTGGCATAGTTGTAGCCAGCCAAGTCGAGCTGATCAAAGAACGGCGCATTGATGCGGCCGACCTGCGGCATGCGTGCGATAAGCGACATCACGTCGCCCATCTTGGTCACGTACGTGTTGTACAGAAGGCTCGCGTTCTGCTCCCCCATGCCACCGTCTGCGTTGGAGGCCGCCTCGCCCTCCTCGCCATCGCCATTGAACGAATCGATGCCGAGGCTTGACGCAAAGAGAATGGTGGGGTTGACCCCTGCCGTCACCGGACGCGTCACGTCAAGGCTACGGACACGCTCTGCCAGCTGGCGCGCACACGCCACGCCGCGTTCCTCATGTGGCTCCGCGTTCTCGTTGCCAATGGAGTACATGATCACGCTTGGATGGTTGCGGTCCTTCTCCACCATTGCAGCGAGGTCCGCCTCCCAACACGTCTCGAAGTCGCTCGCATAGTCCGCAGGGTTCTTGTGGCGGTACCACATGTCCGCAAACTCGTCCATCACATACATGCCGAGGTGGTCACAAGCCGCAAGCATGTTCTTTGATATGGGGTTATGCGCCGAGCGAATGGCGTTGAAGCCATGGCTTTTCATCACGGCCACCTCACGCCATGCCGCCTCCGCCGGCTCTGCCGCTCCGAGTATCCCCTTGGTGTGGTGCACACAGCCACCCCGAAGCAAAGTCTCCCGCCCATTGATGCGCAGGCCAAACGAACCCCAGGTAACCTGCCGGATGCCAACGTCTACGTACTCCTCATCCACAACCGCACCACCTGACACCAGCCTCACGCGACAGGTGTAGAGATTGGGCTCATCGGCACTCCACAGGCGGGCATCGGGCACTTCAAGGCATACGTCAACGCCTGCGGCAGATGCCACGACCTCGCCATCCCACTGCAGGTCAACCTGTATCTCGCCTTCACCTACGACATCGCTCTGCACGCGTATGCTCGCAGGATCCAGCGACTCCGTCGTCACCCGCACGCCACCAAGCGCAAGATGATTGGCCTCTTGCACGTACAGCCGCACGGGGCGGTACAGACCGCTGCCCGAGTACCACCGAGAGTTGGGCTGATGTGCGTTATCGGCAACCACGGTGAGCTCAGACGCCACACCAGGTTTCAAGACTGGCGAGAGGTTGACCATGAACCCCGTGTAGCCGTAGGTGTTGCGAGCCACCTCCACGCCATCGACAAGCACGATGGCCTTTTGGTACACGCCCTCGAGCTCGAGCGTGATGCACTTTCCTTCCCATGTCGCAGGAACGTCAATGATCCGCTGGTAACGGTAGGTGCCACCTGGGAAGTAAGCCCCCGCGTTTCCGGTCACGGCATCGGCCGAGCGTGGCTCCGATAGCATCGCGTCGTGCGGAACCCTCACGTGTTCGCACACCTCTGAGTCACCGCGGTATAGTTGCCAACCATCCGTCAGCTCGATAACTTGGCGCATCCTGCGTCCCTCCGTCTCATGCACAAACAAAGCCGCCCGCCATCTTGGTATGGAGTGTACCAAGATGGCGGGCGGCCAATTACCGCTTTCTGGCTTCTTATGCCAGCTCAGCCACGATCTCGTCAGTGCTCACGATGCGAGAGCCGTAGCACTTCACAAAGTGCTCGATGCCCGCCTCCTGCGTTCCGCACAGGAACGTGCGCGTAGCATCCTCGACCACCACAGAGGCATAGCCCAGGAAGTAGGCGTCTGCCAGCGTGTGAAGCACGCAGATGTTGGTGTCCTCGCCCACCGCAATGACGGTGTCTACGCCCAACTCACGCAGGGTGAGGTCGAGGTCGGTCCCAAAGAAGCCGCTGTAACGACGCTTGGGAATGATGAAGTCACGATCGCCGGAGCCAGCCTTGAGGGCCGGGTTGGGAACCGCCTTGCCACGCACCCCATGCTCACCCCACAGGTCAAGCTCGCGGTCGACACCAAGGATATGTGCGTCATCGCAGAAGATGACGGGCATACCTGCCGCGCGTGCCGCGTCAACCACGCGCGCGGAGTTCACCACAACGCGCTCCTCTTCGGGGCTCGGATTGTAGAGTGTGTCGTCACCCTCGGTGACCAGCACGTCGATGACCAACACCGCGGTCTTTGCCTTGTCGAGCGCCATACATGACTCCTTTCGAATGCTTGCTTAGGACAGGGCCACGCCACCCATCCAGCCCCAACGTGGCGTAACCGAGCCGCTATAGCTGGCAATCCACGTGTCGAGCCCCTGGGTGTTGATGAAGCCGATGTTCTCCATCACCAGGCCGTTGCCGATGTAGATCCCCACGTGGCCATAGATGGCGCCGAGTCCACCAGACGGGTAGGTGGAGACGGCCACGATCATGCCTGGCTGGATGGCACTGGTATCAGAGCTGAAGCAATAGTAGTTGTAGAGGTCGCAAGCGTTGCCGCCCCACGAGCCCACGCCAGCGCGCTCGAAGACGTCCTCAACCCACCAGGCGCAGAGTCCGCCGCCAGGGGAAGGCGTGGTATAGCACGCGTTGATGACAGCCTGTTGAGAGCCGCTCGCACCGGCGACGATCTGGTCAGGATACACGCGTGAACTGCCGCCGGAGCTGCCACCACTTGCTGCTGCCGCAGCGGCCGCGGCGGCCTCGGCCTCGCGTGCGCGCTCCGCCTCCCTCTCGGCGGCAAGGAGTTCCTCGTCACGCTGGGCGATGAGCTCTTGGACCTTTGCATCGAGGCTCGAGAGGAGCGATGAGACCTCGGCTTGCGCGGCACGGAGGTCCTCAATCTGGGCCTGCTGAATGGCGTTGAGCTCCTCGAGCTCAGCGCGGCGCTCTTCAAGGGAGGCCTTCTGCTCTTCGAGCGCCACCTTGTGCTCCTCAAGCTCGGCCTTGATCTGTCTGACGTCCGCGATCAGCTGCGCATCGCTTTGGCTGATCTTATCCAGGTAGTAGATGTTGGACTCGAGCTCCTCAAAGCTTGAGGACGAAAGCAGGATGTCCAGGAAATCCGTGCCACCTGACTTGTAGGCACTCGAGATGCGCCGTGAGAGGCGCTCCTGCTTGCGCTCGAGCTCACGCTCGCGCGACGCAATGGCCTCCTCGGTCTCCTCAATCTGCCCCTTGGTGATGTAGATCTCTTCCTCAGTCGCGTAGATCTGGTCGAGCGTCTGTGCCTGCGCGATGGAAAGCTCCTCGACCTCAGCGGCAAGCGCGCTGAGTTGTCCCATGGCCGCATCATACTGGCCCTGGACCTCATCAATCTCTGCCTGCGTCTGGTCTGCCTTGGCGCGAAGCTCTTCCTCGGTTTCGGCAAATGCGGGCGTCGCGGCAAGAAGCGCCCCAGCACCAGCCAATAGCTTAAGTGCCTCGCGACGCGTCAATAGCTTCTCAGTCTTCTTGGGTTCCACGTCATCCCCTAGTTCGTTGAAGGTCTGCTTCGGGCTGTCGAGTTCCCCGCATGAGGGCATAGGCCCGTGTGCGTAGTCAGTATGGTAACACGCCACCGACGGCACGCACCTCGCGAGTAGCCAACTGCACAGCCTAGGTGTTTTAGGCTACCCACCCTTTCGCGGATACGCCCAAATCTCACCAATTGTGCCCAAGGCCTCCACCGCGAGCACAAGAACTTGAAAGGCGTTGGCGGACCGTCGAGCCTCTCTACAGGACCTCGTTCATCGCTCCGGAACGGAAGCCCGCAAGGTCAAGGGCAACGTAGGTAAACCCGATGTGTTTGAGCTGCTCAACCACCTGTTGGCGCACGTCGTCAGCGGCCAAGCGCGCAACCGAATCCGACGCCACCTCGATGCGCGCGAGCTCTCCGTTGGCCCCGTGGACCCGCACGCGAAGCTGTACGAACCCGAGATCGTGCAGGTAATCCTCCGCCTGCTCAACCATGGCGAGCTTCTTCTCGGTAATCTCATCGCCGTAGGCAAAGCGTGACGCGAGGCACGCGGCCGATGGCATATTCCAGGTGGGAAGTCCCATCTGACGGGAAAGCTCGCGGATTTCCGCCTTGGAAAAGCCGGCCTCCTGAAGCGGACTTCTGATGCCCAGCTCGGCCAGCGCCCTCAGCCCCGGACGATAGTCGCCCTGGTCATCGACGTTTGAGCCGTCCACCAGGTGAGCCATGCCACGGTCATGCGCTACGTCACGCATGTGCTGGAAGAGCTCCTTCTTGCAGTGATAACAGCGGTCCTTGGGGTTCTCGCGGAAGCCCGCGACCTCAAGCTCATTGAAGCGCATGACCACCTGTGGGATACCCTGCTCTGCACAAAACTGCTGCGTGCGCTCGATGTCGCGGGAGGGTATGGAACGTCCCGCCGACGTAACGGCGATCATATGGTCTCCCAGCACGTCGTGCGCCACCTTTGCCAGCAACGTTGAGTCCACGCCGCCCGAGTAGGCAACCGCGACCGTGCCCATGTCGCACAGGATGCTCCTGAGGGTATCAAGCTTGTCTTCAAGGCGAATCTCGTTAGTCATAATTCCTACCTGTTCGATTGGTGTTCGTGACATTGTATGACAAGCGTGAGCATTCGTGCCACAATAGTGGGAAATACATGAGAGGGAGGACTTTGTGGAGAAGCGAGAGCTGCGGGAGCTGCTGTCTGCGGTCGCGGATGGCACCGTTGCGGTTGAAGAGGCGAGTCAACGCCTCAGCCAGCGCTCATTTGAGGATCTTGGGTATGCCAAGCCGGATCTTGACCGCAGCAGACGTCAGGGCGTGTCCGAGGTAGTCTACGGTGCGGGCAAGACGGCCGAGCAGATCGTAGGCATCGTCGGCGCACTGCGCGCCGCAGGAGACCGGCACATCATGGTGACGAGGCTTGACACAGAGAAGGCCCGCGACGTCGCTGCTGGGCTGAGCCCTGAAAACGCAGCGGCCTTCACCTACCATGAGCTGCCGCGCGTTGGCATTGTGGGCAATAAACCCCAGGCAGATGGCATTGGCTATGTCGTGGTTGCCGCCGCAGGCACCAGCGATCTGTACTGTGCGGAGGAGGCCGCTCTGACGGCCGAGATGCTGGGCAGCCGCGTGGTGCGTCTGTATGACGTTGGCGTTGCGGGCCTGCATCGGCTGCTTGTCCACACCGACGAGCTTCGTGGCGCAAGCGCGGTGGTAGCCATCGCAGGCATGGAGGGTGCGCTCGCGAGTGTGGTAGGCGGCCTCGTCCCCTGCCCCGTCATCGCCTGTCCCACCAGCGTGGGATACGGGGCGTCATTGGGTGGCATCGCCGCGCTGCTCTCGATGCTCAACTCGTGCGCAAGCGGGGTCTCGGTGGTAAACATCGACAACGGTTTTGGGGCTGGATATCAGGCCGCGCTCATTGACCACGTGGGCCGTTGGCAAGCATAGGAATCACAGGCTGCGTGCTATGCACGCGGGAAGGAGCCACATATGGGAAGGACGCTCTACCTCGATTGCGCGCGTGGCATCAGCGGAGACATGGTGGTTGGCGCACTCTTGGATGCCGGCGCAAGCGAGGAGCGCCTCCGCGAGGCGCTGAGCAGCCTTGGAGTGGGCGGTTTTGAGATTAAGGTGAGTCGCAAGAGCGTCTCTTCGCTCGACGCCTGCGACTTTGATGTGGTGCTTGATGCCGAGCACGATGGGCACGACCACGACATGCAGTGGCTCTACGGCAACCTCGATGGTGACGAGCATGAGCACGAGCATGACCATCACCACCATCATGAGCATGACCATCACCACCATCATGAGCATGACCATGACCACCATCATGAGCATGACCATGACCACCATCATGAGCATGACCATGACCACCATCACGATCACGAACATGACCACGCCCACAACCACCACCACGAACATCGCGGCCCCGCCGAGGTAAAGGCCATCATCGACGCCGGCACCCTCAGCAACCGCACGCGTGAAATCGCGCACCGCATCTTTGATATCGTTGCCGAGGCCGAGGCGAAGGCCCATGGCGTGCCTCTCGAGCGGGTGCATTTCCACGAGGTCGGCGCTGTTGACTCCATCGTCGACGTAGTTGCCGCCGCCTTCTGCATCGATGACCTCAACATTGACAACGTCGTCGTCTCGGCCCTCGGCGAGGGACACGGCCGCATACGCTCCGCTCACGGCGTGCTTCCCATTCCAGTTCCGGCTGTCGCCAACATCGTTGCCGCCCACAGCCTCACGCTTTCGCAGTGCGACGTTGCGGGAGAACTCGTCACCCCCACTGGGGCTGCCATCGCCGCCGCGCTCAAGAACGCAGATGCCCTGCCGCAGACCTATCGCATCGTTGCCACGGGCACGGGCTCGGGAAAGCGTGACTACCATCCGGTAAGCACCGTCCGTGCCACCATCGTGGAGGAGGCGAAGACGGTTGCGGCGCCGTCAAGCTATGCCTTCGAGCGTCCCCACTTGTGGAAACTCGAGACCGAGGTCGACGACTGCACCGGCGAGGCGCTTGCCCACACACTTGACCGCCTGTATGATGCAGGCGCCCTCGAGGCGCACTTCCTGCCGACGTTCATGAAGAAGGGCCGCCCAGGCTATCAGCTTGAGGTGCTGTGCTCGGAGGCTGGCATACCCGCCCTTGAGCAGGTCATCTTTGAGGACACCACCACCATCGGCATTCGGCGCTCCCCGCTCTGGCGCACGGCGCTCCCGCGCGAGATCCTCGACGTAGAGACGGCCTACGGCCCCGCCAAGGTAAAGGCCGTTGTGCTTCCCGGCGGCGAGCGCAGGCTCTATCCCGAGTACGCCACGGTGGCGGCACTCGCAAAGGCCGCCGACATCTCGTACCAAGCCGCCTACCAGGCCGTGATTGCCGTCACCCAAGCATAGTTGTCTTGTTCAACACAAAGGCGCGCCGCGCATCGGGCTTCACCGATGCGCGGCGCGCCTTTAGTGGCACCCTTTCCAAGCACTAGTCCTCAGGGCCATCCACAAACCACTCCAGCGTTGCCTTATCGATGTCGCCGTTCTCAAACACCACCGAAGCGACGCTGCCCTTCGAGAAGGGAGCATCCTCGCCCGTGAGTTTCCAGAGTATCCGGTGCATGAACGGAATGTGCCCAACGGCCACCACGGTTCCATCGCCTTCCGCACCAAGCTCAGCCAGGAACTCGTCGTCATCCTGCTCATATAGGGAGACATGCATGTCAAACTCGTCGGGATCGACATCCAGGACGTCTGCGGCAATCTCGGCAGTCTGGATGGCACGCACGGCGGGGCTCACCCAGAAGGTTATGTCATCCACGTCCTTGAGCGGCTCAAACGTACTGGGATACTCCGCCGCCAGCACCTCTGCGCCACGTTTTGTCAACCTGCGAGATTCATCGGTCCCCTCAGGTCCAAAGAACTCGGCATCGCCGTGACGTACCAGCACCAACTTCTGCAGCATAGAAACCTCCTTCACGGGCACAGCGCCCGACACCATCGCCTTCTAGGCCTGTTTGACCTCGTGTTGCAACTCGTCCTTCAGAAACTCCAGTGCGATGTGCGCACATCGGTCGCGTTCGTCCCCTTTGAAACCATGCTCTGCACCGTCAAGCACCTCAATCCGAGCTGACGGATACGCCTTGATGGCCTTCTGAGAGTATGCGAGGGGAACCACCTGGTCGCGGTCTCCATGCACGATGAGGACGTCCTTCTTGAAGTCGCCCATGTCCGCATACGGATCGCGTGCCAAAATGGCGCGCGCATAGGCAGGAGAGAGCTCAATGCCAAATGCCTCCATCTTGTCGGGCATCTCGGCGCCGTCAGGAATGCGCTGACGCACGGCGTCGCGCAGCACAAAGCCAGGATAGAGCAGCACGAGCGCACGGAACGTTTCGGGCATCTCCTCTGCAAGCATGGCACTCACGTAGCCACCCTGACTGTTGCCCCACAGGAAGAGGGCATCCTTGTTGACAAACGGCTCGTCAAGCATCAGGTTGACTGCCGCAAGCAGGTCTTCCTTCTCGGTCTGGACCGTCATATCGAGTGTCGTTCCATCGCTCTTGGTGGTGGCGCTGCCGCCACAGAAATCAATGGCATAGGCCACGAAGCCGTTCTCAGCGAGAAGCCGAGCGTAATCGTCCATGTGCGTGTGATCGGAGCCCAGTCCGTGAGCCATAACTACCGTGGGAAACGTCTCGTGCGTAAAGAACGACTGCTCGGCACCAACCGGCAGCCACGCCATGCCAAAGACCTTCTTGTCATCATGCTTGCACCACATGATGTGCTTGCGATAGCGAGCCTCGCCTGTTTCCATGAGCCATCTCCCATCAAACATTGTCCGCTGCTCATTGTATCGTCATGCCTCAGCCTTTGCAGAGGAAGGGCTTCCTGAGTACAGAAATAGGCGAATGTTGACGTAGGCGGCCCCCCGCCGGTCAACATCAGCTGAGAGCTTTTGCTGATGTTGACCGGCGGGGGGCCGCCTACGTCAACATTCGCAGATGAAGCGATTACAGGACGTGCACGTCCTTGGGACCGAACTTCACGAATGCCTGGTCACCCACCTCATAGATCTTGTGGTTCTTGGGGTTGAAGTCGGTGATCTTCACCAGCGTGTTGCCTACCATCACCTGGTAGTTCTGGTAGTTGCCCATGAAGCGGGACAGCGTGACCTTGCAGCGCAGCGCGCCTTCGTCAGCCAAGGTGGCGGACTCGGGACGCAGCACGAGCACCACGTCATCGCCAATCTGATGCTTCGCGACATCGGCGATCTCCACCTGATGCCCCTCGATGTCGGCGACGCCCGCGTTGCCGTCCTTCTGGGTCAGCTTGCCGCGCAGGAAGTTGGACTCGCCGATGAAGTCGGCGACGAACTCGTCGATGGGGCGATAGTACACGGTATGCGGGTCGCCAATCTGAGCCACGACGCCCTTCTTCATGATGATGATCTGGTCGGAGATGGCCATGGCCTCGGACTGGTCGTGCGTGACGTACACGGCCGTGATGCCTGCCTCCTGCTGGATGCGACGGATCTCGTTGCGCATGTCAACGCGGAGCTTGGCGTCAAGGTTGGAGAGCGGCTCGTCGAAGAGCAGGACGCCCGGCTCGATGACCAACGCGCGGGCAAGCGCGACGCGCTGCTGCTGACCACCAGAGAGCTGGTTGGTCATGCGGTTCTCCATGCCCTCAAGGCCGACGAGGCCCAAGATGTTGGTGACCTTCTGCTTGATGGTGGCTTCGTCCATCTTGCGCAGCTTCAGGCCGTAGGCCACGTTGTCGAAGATGTTGTAGTGCGGCAGCAGCGCGTAGCTCTGGAACACCATGGCGGTGTCGCGCTTGTTGGGCGTAAGCTCGTTGATGGGCTCACCGCCCAGATAGATCTCGCCCTCATCAGGGCTCTCGAAGCCGGCGATCATGCGCAGGATGGTGGTCTTGCCGCAGCCCGAGGGGCCAAGCAGGCAGATGAACTCGCCCGGCGCGATGTCGATGTTGGCGTCATGCACGGCGTAGAAGTCCTTGCCCGTCTTGGGATCCTGATAGATCTTGGAGACGTGCTCGATCTTTACGCCCTTCTTTTCCTTTGCCATCTCTTATGCCTCCTCAGCTTGTGCCTTGCTGGTGCCAAAGTACTTGATGAAGATGTTCATGCCCAGCACGGCGGTATAGGTGATCAGGATCAAGATCGTCGAGAACGCGCATGCTACGGCGTACTCGCCGCGGTTTGCGTACTCGTTGATCTGCACGGTAATGAGCAGGATCTTGGGGTTCACGACCAGGATGACTGCGGAAATTGCCGTGATGGAGCGCACGAACGCGGTGACCAGACCAGAGAGGAACGAGTCCTTGATGAGCGGCAGCGTGACGGTCATGAAGACCTGGAAGCTGTTGGCGCCCATGTCGTAGGCCGACTCCTCGATGGATTTGTCGATCTGGCGGAGCGCCGAGATGCCCGCTCGGGTACCCGTGGGAAGCGAGCGCACCACGAACACGATGATGAGGATGGCGGCGGTACCGTACAGCCACTGCAGGATTCCCGTGTGGAAGAGGCCGTTGGAATAGCCGCGGACGAAGCCGACGCCCAAGACGGTGCCGGGCACTGCCATGGCGAGCATCGAGGTGAACTCGATGAAGCCACGCAGGGCAAACTTCTTCTTGACCACGAGATAGGAGATGATCATGGAGAGCAGCGAGGTGATGGGGCTGGCGATGAACGCCATGATGAACGAGTCGGTGAACGCGTCGGCACCACGATAGTTGTTGAACACCTTGAGGTACCACTTGTTGGTCAGGGTGTAGTTGCGGCCCCACGTAGTGATGACCGAGCCGTACGGCACGCAGACGTACATCGCGATGACGATGATGGCGATGGCGCTGCACATGATGGTGAGCGGGATGCGCACCGAGGCGTCCGTGATGAGCATGCGCTGGCGGCTCGCCTTGCCGGAAAGCGTTGCCGTAGCCTTCGCCTCGAGGATGTACTTCTGTACGAAGAACATGACGAAGGTGATGGAGAGGAGCACGACGGCCATGGCCGCAGCGCCCTTCTTGTCAAAGTTGCCGGTAATCTGCATGTAGATGGCCGTGGCAAGGGTGTCGATGTTGCCGCCGATCATCATGGGATTAGCGAAGTCGGCGATGGACTCCATGACGGTTACCAGGAAGGCGTTGCCCAGGCCGGGGAGCAGCAGCGGGAACGTCACCGTGGTGAAGACCGTCCAGCGGGAGGCACCCATGTCGCGGGCTGCTTCCTCAAGGGACGGGTCGATGTTCTTCAGCAGGCCCCTCAGCATCATGTAGCAGACCGGGAAGAACGTCATGGTCTGGATGAGGATGATGGAGCGCATGCCGTAGATGTTGGAATCCTGGATGCCCAGAAGCGTCTTGGAGATGATGCCCGAGCGACCGAAGAGCAGGATCATGGAGAGCGAGAGCACAAACGGCGGGGAGACGACCGGAAGGATCGAGACCACCTTGAAGAGTCCGCTCATGAACTTGGTACGCAGCTGCACGTACTCCTCGACATAGGCGAAGAGCAGGCCAATGAGTGTGGAGAGCACGCCCGTGATGGCACCGATCTCGAGCGTATTTACGATAGCCTTCTTGAAGTCGGGCTTTGCCAACACCTTCTTGAAGACATCAAGGGTGATGCCGCCTTGGTCGCTGACAAAACTGTCAACCAGAAGGATTGCGAGCGGATAGAGGATGAAGAGCGCCAGGAACGTGACGAGCACCACGATGGTCGAGACCATGATCGGGTCGGCCAGGAGCTTCTTGCGATCCAATGACGCACCTTGAGCTGTTGCCATAGGGCGTCCTCTCTCGTTGATGGATAATGACCTAAAACGAGTGGCGGGCGGTGGGACGAACCCAACCGCCCGCCTTCTCACACAATCAGGATGTCAATCCCTACAGGTGCCTACTCGGTCTTGAAGCGGTCGTCACCACCACCGAGGGCGTTCATGACGTCCTCCTTGTACTGGGCGGTGTTGGCCATCATGTCGGCGAAGTCGAACTCCATGACGTTGTTGGGATCGACGCCCATGTCGATGGCGATCTGCGGCTGCTCGGCGTTGTCGAGAACGAGGAACTGGTAAGAACCAACGTTCTTGGCCTGGTTGACGCACTCGGGCGTGAGGACATACTCGAGCCACAGCTGAGCCGCATTCGGGTGAGCGCAGCCCTCGAGGCCAGCGGAGGCGCCAACCTCGTAGGAAGCACCGGAGCTCGGGGCGACGAGGCCGATGTTGTCATAGCCGTTGTCGACGATCTGATAGATGCCGTCGTGCAGGAAGTTGATGCCGATGGTGCACTCGCCGATGCCGATGGACTTGGACGGGCCGCCGCCAGACTTGGTGTACTGCGCGACGTTCTTGTCGAGATCGACCAGGAACTGGATGCCCTCGTCGTGACCATACTTCTGGATGACGGTGTTGAGGATCAGCTCGGCCGTGGAGGCGGTGTTGTAGTTGGAGCTCCAGATGAGGCCCTTGTACTTCTCGTCGAGCAGGTCAGGCCAGTCCTTCGGTCCCTCGATGTTCTTGGCCGCAAGCTCCTCGTTGTTGGTGAGGAAGCCCAGGATGCCCATGTAGATGCCCACCCAGGTGCCGTCGGTGGAGGTGAAGTTGGAGTTTGTGATGTGGCTCAGGTTGGCCGGAGAGGCCTTCATGAGCAGGCCGTCATTCGCGGCCTGGACATAGGAGGTGCAGCCGCCGCCGAACCAGACGTCCGCGGAGGGATGGCCGTTCTCCTCCTGGATCTTGGCGAGGACCTCGCCGCCGCCCAGGCGCTGCCAGCTGGTGGTGATGCCGAAGAGCTCAGTGAACTTGTCGCACGCGGCGATGATGTAGGGCTCCTCACAGGTGCCGTAGACAACGAGCTCGCCCTCGGCCTGAGCAGCGGCAACGAGGTCGGGATCGTAGCCCTCGACACTGGCGCCCGAAGCTTCAGCGCCAGAGCCAGAGTCGCTGGAGCCACCGCAGCCAGCGAGGGTGAGACCAGCCAAGGCGGATGCGCCCAGGAAGTCCCTACGAGAAACGTTATGCATGGTTTTCTCCCTGTCTACATACAGGCACGTAATGCGCCCGTAACCAACAACTGCCACTCCATAGTCCCCCTTTATGCTGTGGTTTGTTCTTTTTTTCGACAAACGGTAGCTGAGGGCGGGGCGAGCTATTCTCGGTTATTTGCATCTGTTATTTAATCACCTCCGTATGGGATTCGTCTTGAATAGCAGGAGGTCACCCCGCTAACGTCGCAAATGAGGTACAGTGCTACATAACTCTGGCCACAGCAGACGAAAAGGACCCTAAACATGGCCGAAGGCTTCTTCGATTTCCTGAAAAACTTCCTCGTTGCCCCCAATTGGTATCCCGCCGTTCCCATTCTGGGATTCATCATCATCGCAGCCGCCTCGGTGGGCCTCTCCACCTCAGAGTACGGCGAGGAAGGCCCTGCGTCGGGGTCCGGTGCCTGGCCTGCGCCCATGGCGCTCTCGCTGGGTCTGCTGGGTGCCTGGGTTGCGCTCGGCAACTACTCAGATGGGTCGGCGCCTCTCATCATCTATACCGTCGTGGCAACCGTCTGCGGCATACTGGCTGCAAATCGAGGCGTGGTACGGAAGCTCCTGTCTAACCGCAACTTCGTGGTCTCGCTGGTTCGCGACGTGGTGGCGCTTACCGTAGGCATCTTCGGGGCCATGCTCGCCCTCGAGCTCTCGTGGAACACCAACTTCCCCGCGCTTGACCCCAAGTGTTTCCTTATCGAGCTGGGCCTGTGCGCCGGCATCGTGCTGTCCCTCTATTTCCTGGGCCAGCGTTCCGCATCGATCATCTGGCCCGCTGTGGTGCTCGCCGCCTTCGCTGGCACCTGCCAGTACTTCCTTGCCAAGTTCAAGGGTGTCGCCATTCTGCCGAGCGATCTTCTGGCCATGCCCACTGCGTTCAAGGTGAAGGAAGGCTACTCCTTTATCCTCGATGGTCGTGGGTTGTGGGGCCCCATGGCAGCATGCATCTCGTTCCTGGCCTTCTCGCTCGTCGGCGATCTGCCCGCCCCCGACGAGGTGCCCGTATTCGAGTCTCGCGGCCTTCACTCCGCGCAGCTGGTGGGAGGGCCCGAGGACCGCAGCCGTCGTGGCGGCAAGCTCAAGAAGGCCCTCATCGTGCTCGCGCACCTCGTCATTGGCTGCGCCATCGCGGGCGCGACGTGCGCGGCGATGGTCATCCCCAACTACATGCATGACTTTGGCGTGACCCTGGACTATGGCAAGACGCTCGATTCCTATAAGAAGGACGGCTTCCTGACGGGCTTTGTCGCTGCGGCGCAGGACTTCCCCATCAACCCGCCAAAGGGCTACACGCGCGCAAAGGCGGCGGCCCTGCAGACCGAGCTTGACGACACCTACGCCGCCGGCACCGAGGCCGCCAACTGGCACGTCAAGGCAGCCGAGCAGTTCATTGCCAATCAACCCAGCATCGTTGTCGTGCTGAACGAGTCATTCGCGGACCTCTCGATGTTCAACGGTCTCGGCTGCGACTACAAGGGACCGACATACTTCAAGAGCATCGATGACGCCCTCGTGCGCGGCAGCCTTGCGGTCTCGGTCATTGGCGGCGGCACGTGCAACACCGAGTTTGAGGTTCTGACCGGCAATTCCTACGCCTTCGTCGGGGCCGGAAAGTACCCCTTCGTCACCTATCAGATGAAGGGAGACAACCTTGCCGCACAGCTCGAGACCATGGGCTACACCACGCACGCCATCCACCCCAACCTCCCCACCAACTGGAACCGCGACGAGGTGTATGCCGCCATGGGCTTTGACGAGTTCATCGACATCGCCGCATTCGAGGAGGCTCCCCAGCTGCACATGGGCGCAACGGACGCGGCAACCTATGACAAGGTGCTCGAGATCCTCAAGCTTGACCCCAGCCCGCAGTTCATCTTCGACGTGACCATGCAGAATCACGGCAGCTACAACCTTGGCAACATTCCCGAGGACCAGCAGCTCACCTACAAGCCCGAGGGCATGGAAGACGGATCCGTCACCCAGGAGGACGCGGATAACCTCAACGAATACCTCGCCTGCATCGAGGCCTCCGACCAAGACCTGAAGTACTTCATCAACGAGCTCAACAAGCTCGACCGTAGAGTCGTCCTCGTCTTCTTGGGAGACCACCAGCCCGCGTTCACACCCCTCTACAACGACCTCTACTTTGCCGACGAGGAAGACGAGGTGGTTCATCAGGAGCGCGTCTACCAGACCGAGTACATGATCTGGGCAAACTATGACGTCGCCGGAGTCGGGCAGAAGAGCGCCACGGAGAACGCCAGCGCCGACATGCTCGGCGCCATGACGCTCAACCTCATTGGTGCCCCGCTCAACAGCTACCAGAAGGCGCGCATGGTCGAGCGTGAGGGCATCATTGCCCTGAACGCCTTCGGGTACCTCGGCGCTGACGGCGTATGGTATGCCCGCACGGACGAGGCATCCCCGTATGCGCAGAACTATCAGGATATGGCGATGCTGAACTACCTGAACTTTGGCTCGAAGGTCTCTCCCCTGTAAACCCTGAAAACACAAAGGCGAACCGTACAGAGGGGGCCGCTTCCAAGACACTTCGTCCTGGAAGCGGCCCCTCCTTCCATGTCGCGGTGCGTCCCTAGTCCCTGGAGTTGCCCCCCGTGACGCACAAAGGAAGCTGCCGGCATCATCCTTGAAGGACAATGCCGGCAGCAACACTACCCTGTAACGGGGACTCTATGAGTTGCCGTTTTGCGACTGGGCCAGCAGAGCGGAGGAGACCGGGTCGGTGCCCGCAAGCACGATGGCGTTTAGGAAGATGACGTCGTCGATGTCGTTCTCACGGACGAAGTCAGGGATCGAACGGTCGCTGTAGCGGAAGTCGATGACCCAAGTCGTCTGATAGTCATCCACCAGCAGCGGCACGAAGGCACACCCGAACGAGTCCTTGATGACGAGGCACGATGAGCCGTCGTCCTTGGTGGGGTTGTCAATGCGGCTAAGCGGACGGTCGCCCGAGATGAAGCAGTTGTACTTAGAGTAGATGTTCCAGTCAGAGACGTCCGTCACCACGTTGGTCTCGACCTCCTCGCCATCCTCGGTCCAAATCACCATGTCGTTGGTGGAGTTGGGGATGTAGGCGTCCACGTAGTCGGGGTTCGCTTCCATGTCGGCGTTGCCGAGCTCGGCATAGAACGTGCCCAGGAAGTTGTCGAATGTCACCTTCTCGCGCGCCATGATGTTGGACGGCTGCTCGCGCTTCTCGCGACAGAACTCCTGATAGGCATAGTAGGCGCCGAGCTGCGTCCAGTGATGGTCGGTACGGAAGTAGATGTACTCGTCATTGTGGGCACGCAGGGTGTCATACACGTTGACGCCGTGGACGATGGGGTCGTACAGGCTGTAGAAGTACTTGATTGCCTGCTGCTGGTCGGTTCCACCGAGGTCCTCAAGGGTCTTCTCGTCCAACAGGGCGCCTGCGCTGGTGGGAGCGATAATCGAGTAGACCGTGGCCTCGCCCTTCAAGTTCTGGGCGCACGTGTTCATGGCGCGGGCATACTGCTCAACGGACTCCTGGTCGAAGTAGTAGATGTTGTATGCGGCGCCATTGTTGACGTAGAGGCCCTCCATGATCTTGTTCTGGATCTCTTCGGCCATGTAGCGCTCCGTCGGCACCTCGACGACCTCGTCGTCAGACGCAGCCTCGACGGGGGCCGGGGTTGCCCCCGCCTCGCCCTCGGCAGCAACCGGAAGCTCGTCACCGCCCGTGGTGCGGCCCACCATCTGCGTCTTGGGCTGGATGCCATACAGGTTGCCCAGAGCCTGCGAGGCCCTTACCAGCGGCTCGCGCAGCGGGTACGTGTCGCCGTACCACAGCGCAAGATCAGAGAAGAACGACCCGTCCACGAGGCGTGTGGCGGTTATCTCAGGGAAGGGCGTCAGGTCACGCTTCTCAAGGTCGGAGTGCATGGGCCTGAGGAAGAAGAACTGTCCGATGATGGTGAGGAGCGCCATCGTCACCATGGTGCCCTTGACGCCTATCCTGCGCGCCTTGGCGAGCGAGCGCCCGCGACGACGCAGCTCCTCGCGCTCCGCAGGGGAGACGCTTTGCGGTGAGCGCTTGCTGCCCTGGGAAGCTGGCTGCTCCTTGACGCGTCGTGCCTGCGTATCTTGCGTGGGAGCCGTCTTCCCCGCCGCCTGAGGACGCGTGCGCGTCGTACGGGTCTGTGCGTTCCTCTGCGTCGCGCCCTGCCTTGCCGGCTGCCTCGCAGCCTGCGCGTTGGAGCGCCGCGCTGCGCGTGGGGCTGCGCTGCGCGATGCCTCTGAGCCCTGCCGTGTCTCAGACGCGGACCTCTGGGCAGCAGCTCGACGCATCACGTCGCTTCGGGAGAGCCGGCCGGTTCCATCCTGATCTGCCATGTCAGATTCCCCCTAGCCTAGAACTGGAAGTAGATGAACGGGTTGTAGCTGGCACCGGCGAGCGCAACCGTGGAGACCAAGAGCAGCACGATGGGCACCAGCAGCTCCTCGGCGTCGTAGACGCGAAGAGCCACATCGCTCGTGCGGGCGCGCACGGCGAGCTGGTGGCGCAGCCATGAGCCAACGCCCGTGCAGGCAACCACCGAGACAATGAGCAGGAAGATGTTCTGCAGGAAGGCCGTCCGCACGGCAAGCGAGGTGATGCCCGTCGCACCGATACCAAACATCCCCAGGAAGGCCATGCCCATCTCGCCGAAGTTCTCGAAGCGGAAGAGCACCCATCCCAAGACGACAACGATGAGCGTCAGCACATGGCCAGCGGCCTTGGGAAGACGGTCTGTCAGCACAAAGTGCTCGAGCAGCAAGAACACGAGGTAGTAGGCGCCCCAGAAGATGTAGTTCCAGCTGGCGCCGTGCCAAAGGCCGGTGAGCAGCCACACCACGGCCATGTTGCGTACGTATTGGGCGGTGCTGCATCGGCTGCCACCCAACGGAATGTACACGTAGTCGCGGAAGAACGAGCCCAGCGAGATGTGCCACCTGCGCCAAAAGTCCTGCACGGAAGAGCAGAGGTAGGGGTGGTCGAAGTTCTCAAGATAATGGAAGCCCACCATGCGTCCGAGACCAATGGCCATGTCGGAGTACGCCGAGAAGTCAAGGTAAATCTGCAGCGTATAGGCCAGCATACCCAGCCACCAGCCGAGCAGGGGCTGGGGAGCGAGGGTTCCCACGCCCGCAGGGACCAAGGTGTCGGCAAGGGACGCGCAGGCGTTGGCGAGCACGACCTTCTTGGCGAGGCCAACACAGAAGCGACGGACACCCGCGTAGACGTCGCCTGGCGTGGCTCGGCGGTTGTCAATCTCGTCAGCGACCGTCTCGTAACGGACGATGGGGCCCGCGATGCACTGGTGGAAGAGCGAGCAGTACAGCAAGAGCTTCCAGTAGGCACGCTGCGCGTGAACCTTGCCGCGGTATACGTCCACCACATAGCTGATGAGCTGGAAGGTGTAGAACGAGATGCCGATGGGCAGCACCGGCGTGAAGATGTCGGCCGATGAGTGGAGCAGCGCCTGGATGCTTCCCACCAAGAAGCCCCAGTACTTGAAGTAGGCCAGAAGGCCCAGCAGCGCCACAAGGTCGACGATGAGCCACAGGCGCTTGGTGCCCCGTTCCTCAGACTGCTCAATAAGCCGGGCCGTGCCCCAGCTCACCAGCGCCTCGAACGCGATGAGCAGGACATACCGCGGCCCGCCCCAGGCGTAGAACACCAGAGACGAGGCCAGCAGCACGTGGTTTCGATAGCGATCCGGTACAAACTGGTACACGCAGAGCACGACCGGAAGGAAGACGAAAAGGAACATGAAGCTGGAGAAAACCATGCGTCAAAACCTCCTTCTTCCATGTTTGTGGAGATGGCGAGAAGCGAACGTGACAATGGTATCAAAGGATGCCCAAAATAGACCGCTCATAAGCTCGTTTAACCATCTGGTGGGCTAGAATAGTTGGTCGGCAACACAGCGACAAAGGACTCGGTTTGGCGCAATTGATAGATACTGAAGCGAACGACGCCTCGGCTCGCTCGCAGGAACATCCCGTAGTTCCGGTTTGGCTTGGCAAAGCAACGGAAGCTGACGGACAGACGCAGAGGCCCGGCAAGGGCAAGGCCTTCGGCATAGCCGTTGGGGCCGCGCTTGCCGCCTTGCTCGTCTCGTATATTCTTGGCGTCTACCATTACCAGACGCACTTTCTCCCTGGCGTTACCGTTGGTGGCATCGAGGCTTCTGAACTCACCATTGACGAGGTCGCGCAACAGGTCGAGGACAGCATCGGCTCGTATTCCACGCATGTCACGGGCAATGGGGTCGACTTCACCGTAACGGCAGAGGATGCCGCACTTTCGGTGAACGGCAAGGCACTTGCCGAGGACGCCCACCGGGAGACGAGCCCTCTCGCGTGGCCGCTTAAGCTTTGGTCGCACGACGACGTCACGGTTGACGTGGGCGTCACCTACAACCCCTCGCTTCTGCATGAGAACCTCAGCAAGATGATCGAGGAGTACAACCAGACCGCAGAGCCGCCCACCAATGCGACCGCCGTCTTTGACAGCGAGCAGGGCATCTATGTGGTTGAGCCCAGCGCCTTGGGCACCATGCTTGACGTTGACGCGACCGCCGAGGTCATCGCACGTAGCGTCGCGTCGCTCAAGCCTACCACCACCCTCACTGAGGACCAGCTCCAGCGCGCCGAGATCCTCGACGAGGACGAGGGTCTGCTCGCCGCCATTGACAAGGCAAACACCATCGTCACGCTCAACGTTCCTCTGACGCTTGACGGAAAGACCCTCATCACGGTGGGTCCAGACCTCATCAAGGGTTGGCTCAGCGTCGTCGAGGACGGAGCGACCACCTATGTCTCGGTGAGCGAAGATGCCATCCGCGAGTGGTCGTACGCCACGCTCAACGACATCGTCAATGGCGAGAACGAGACGCGCTCATGGGAGGTCAACTCTTGGGACGTCGCCTCGGAGCTTGCCCCGCGGCTGGAAAGCGCCGACGGCAGCGCCATGGAGATTCCCACCATCACCACCTCGACGCGCCCTGACGAGTCCGAGGGCCACGAGACGCGCGGCCGTCATATCGATGTGAACCTCAGCACGCAGTATGCCCGTCTGTACGACACGGACGGCAAGACGGTGCTGTGGCGCTCGTACTTCGTCTCGGGCAACGAGTCCATGGGCCACTACACCCCCACGGGCGACTACGAGATCAACAACATGGAGCGCGACGTCACCCTAACCGGACTGAACGATGGTGTAGTGCTCGAGGAGGGCCAGGAACCCCAGCCCGGAGACTACTACAATAGCTTCGTGTCCTACTGGATATGCTGGCTAGGAACCGAGTACGGCTTCCATGACGCCACATGGCGCTACGACGAGGAGTTTGGTGGCGACACCTATCTATGGAATGGCAGCCACGGCTGCATCAATCTTCCCTACTCCGCCGCAGAGGAACTCTACGGCCTGGTGCACGTAGGCGACAAGGTACATATCCACTACTAACGACGGCGTTAACGAACAGGATTTCAGCGGGCCAACAAGGCAAGCAGGTACGGAGGCAAGGCAACCATGGGTATCTTCAAGAACTCAGAAGAAACCAAGACGGACGAGAAGACACCACTTATCAACAATCGCAGGCTCGCCATCATCGGCACGGCGCTGGCCGTGGTCCTCGCAATGAGCGGCTATGCGACAGGTCGCGCCTACTGTGCCAATCACTTCCCCCCAGGAAGCATCGTTTGTGGCCTCGACGCCTCGTGGATGACCGCCGACGAGCTCGCATCCGAGCTTGAGTCCTCGGTTGCCGCCTACCAGACAAAGGTCACCGGCGACGGCATCGACCTCACGCTCAGCGCCGCAGACCTGGGCATGTCCATCGATGCACGCACCGTCGCCCAGAGGGCACTGGCCAAGAGCAATGCCTCCGCCTGGCCACTTGGCCTCTTCTCCAAGACCGCTATCGCCACGGGCATGGACATCTCCGTCGACCGCCAGATGGCTGCCGACGCCGTTGCGGACGCCGTGTGGACGCACAACCAGACGGCAACCTCCCCCACCAATGCACAGGTGGTCTATGACGAGGATCAGCAGACCTTCGTCACCGAGCCGGAGCAGTTGGGCACGCTCCTCGACGCCGATGCGGTCACCAATGCCATCGTCGACGACGCACTCGTCCTTGAGGAGAAGACCGAGCTGAACGACGACCAGCTTGCGCGTCCCGATGTGCTGAGCGACAGCCCCGCGCTCGCCTCTGCCTGCGATAAGGCCAACAAGATGGCCACGCTGAGCGTGCCCCTCACCTTTGAGGGCAAGGAGGTCTGCACGGTTACCGCCGAGCAGATTCAGCCCGCCATCACCTTTGACTACTCGTATGGCAACGTGACCCCCACCGTGGACTTTGACTCCCTCTGGAACTGGTGCTACGCCACCCTGAACGACCTCGTCAACGGCGAGACCGAGACTCGCGTCTGGGAAGTCAACTCGTGGGAGACCGCAAACAACCTCGTTCCGCACATCGAGGCGCTGGACTCCAGCCCGCTTGAGGTGTCCACCATTACCATCGAGGAGCGTCCCGCCGAGTCCGAGGGGCACGAGCAGTACGGCCGCCATATTGACGTGAACATCACCACGCAGTACGCGCGCCTCTATGACACCGACGGCAAGACGGTGCTGTGGCGCTCCCCCATCGTCTCGGGCAACCCCAACACGGGCTATGGCACCGCCCAGGGCTGGTTCACCATGGACTGGCGTGACGAGGACATCACCCTCTACGGACCCGAGGATCCCGAAACCCACGAGCCCGAGTGGGCAAGCCCCGTGCGCTGGTGGATGGGCTTCTATGCCAACTCCGACGGCTTCCACGACGCCGACTGGCGCTGGGAGGAGGAGTTCGGCGGCGACACCTACCTCTATGCGGGCAGCCACGGCTGCGTGAACCTGCCCATCGAGAAGGCTCACGAGCTGTGGGACCTCACCGATTACGGCGAGAAGGTCTACGTGCACGAGTAAACACGCTCAGAGAGCGCGACGGGGGCGGAAGGTTTTCTTCCGCCCCCGTCTTTTGTGCTGGGGACTGTTTGACAAGTAAGCGGCCCGTCTCACGATTGTGGGACGGGCCGCCTGTCTGTTTGGTTCTGAATTCGCTCGCCTATGAGGCGATATCGTTCCAGTGCAGGAGCTTGAAGCCGGCGCCAGAGATGGCCTCCTCGGCGGCCGCACGGTCCTGCGGCTTGATCTTCAGCACGTCGATGGCCTTGTCGCCATCGGTGAGGAAGCAGTAGCCATACTCGATGTTGACGTTGGTCGAGCCGAGCGCCTCGAGAAGCTCGGCAAGGGCGCCGGGACGGTCAGGGACCTCAACGGCCAGAACCTTGGTCTTGGTTGCGCGGAAGCCGGCATCCTCGAGCACGTCAACGGCGCGGAAGACGTCGTTGCAGATGATGCGGACGATGCCGTAATCGGAGGTCTCGGCGATGGTCAGGGCGCTCATGTTGATGTTGGCGTCAGCCAGCGTGCGGCACAGGTCCGCGAGGCGTCCCTCAGAGTTCTCGAGGAACACGGTGAGCTGCATAATCATTACTTATCGTCTCCCCTCAGGTCGATGACGCGCTTGGCCTTGCCCTCGCTACGTGCGATAGTCTTGGGCTCCACCAGCTTAACGCGAATGCCCACCGAAAGCGCAGCCTTCATCGCCGACTGGATGTCCTTCTGCAGCTGTTCGATAGCACTGATCTGGTCGAAGTCGAAATCGGGGTTGACCTCGGCCTTGAGCGTGACGACGTCGAGGTGGTTCTTGCGGGTGAGCTCGATCTGGTACCAGCTGGCCACCTGCGGGAAGGTCTTCATGACGTCCTCGATCTGGGACGGGAAGACGTTGACGCCGCGTATGATGAGCATGTCGTCGGTACGGCCGTGCAGGCGGTCGATGCGGCGATGCGTGCGGCCGCAGGCACACTCGCCCGGGATGATGCGGGTAATGTCGCGGGTGCGATAGCGCACGACCGGGGTGGCCTCGCGGTCAACGGTGGTGAGCACGAGCTCGCCCCACTCGCCGTCAGGAAGGACCTCGCCGGTCTCGGGGTTGATGATCTCGGCGTAGAAGTGGTCTTCAGCCAGGTGCAGGCCGTTCTGCTCCATGCACTCGATAGCCACGCCCGGGCCCATGGTCTCGGTCAGGCCGTACACGTCAAGCACCTTGTAGCCCAACTTCTCCTCGAGCTCCGCGCGGAAGTTGTCGGAGAACGCCTCGGCGCCATGGATGCCAGCGCGCAGATGGAAGTCCTTCTTGGGATCGATTCCCATGGCAAGCGCCGTGTCTGCGATGTACATGGCGTAGCTCGGCGTGCAGCAGATGATGGTGGAGCCCATCTCGCGCAGGACGCGAATCTGACGCTCAGTGTTGCCGGCGCTGATGGGAATGGTGGTGCAGCCAGCCTGCTGGCACCCATAGTGCGCACCAAGGCCACCCGTGAAGAGGCCATAGCCGTAGCAAATCTGAGCAACGTCATTCTCGTCGCCGTCGGCATACCAGATGCCACGCGCGAAGCAGTCGCCCCAGATGTCGATGTCGTGCTCGGTGTAGCCACCCACGGTAGCGATGCCCGTAGTGCCCGAGGACATATGAATCTCGCGGACCTCCTTCATAGGCACGGCGAACATGTGGTACGGGTAGTTGTCTCGCAGGTCCTGCTTAGTGGTAAAAGGAGCCTTGGCCAGGTCTTCGAGCGTCTCGACCGCGTAAGGATCAAAGCCAGCCTCGTCAAAGAGGTTGTGGTAAAACTCCACGTTCTCATAGCACTTGATCACGGTCTTCTTGATGCCCTCGAGCTGGATGGCCTCCAGCTGCTCGTGCGGCATCGTCAGGATGTCCTGCGGCTTCTTCATCGGTTGACCTTTCACGACACGCGGGGCGCATGCCCCAAAAACAGAAATGTGCGCATGGCGATGCGCAACGCATGCCATCGTAGCGCGTCATTGTTTCAGCTGTGGGAAGGTTTCCGAAGGAAAACTTGTATTAACCTGTTGTGCTTCAAGTGGAAATAGAGCTTAAAGGTGCCTTATACCTGCATATTTGTGGCACGACGCTGAGCCTCGTACGCAACACCTATGAGACTTGCCACTCCCGCATGCTCGCAGGCGACAATCTTTGGTCGCGGAATCTCCTTATGGGGCAGGTCGGCAATCATGGAACGCATGGTGGTGACGACCGCCTCCAAGAGCGCCGGCTGCGCGCTGATTCCTCCGCCGATGGCGATGACTTCGGGATCGACGATGCACTGGAGGTTGAGAATCCACAGGCAGAGCTGCTTGGAGTACTCATGCAGGCCACGTAACGCGTCGGCATCTCCCCGGTTGACCCAGTCAAACAGCGCGTAGCCATCAACATCGCCCATGTCGAGCATGCCCTTGGCGGCCAGAATCTCGCGCTTGAGCGCCTCCCAGCCGCACGTTCCCGCCATCGCGTCTTCTAGACGCAGACGTCCCTCGAAGGGCGTAGTGCGCAGGAAGCTGAACTCGCCCGCAAAGTTGTGGGCGCCACGCATGATGCGGCCCTGCGAGATGATGCCGCCGCCGACGCCCGTCCCGATGACGAGCACGACGCCCAGTGAGGTACCCTTGAGCGCGCCGGTAGCGTACTCGCCCAGAGCGCAGGCCTTGCCGTTGTTCTCAATCGTCACCGGAAGCGAGGTGGCAAACGAGAGCTCAGCACCCAACGCCACGCCGTCAAGATACGAGAGCCTTCCGCCTCCCAGGACCACGCCTTGAGGATCGGCCTCGTCCACCGTGCCAGGGACGCTTACGCCAACGCCTTGAACGACGCCCGCATGGGCAGCAACCAATGAGGCGATGGCTGCCACCAGGCCTTCCGCAGTGTTTTCCTCATTGGGAACACTCCCCTGCTCAAGCAGAACCATCTCTGGCGAGACAAGCCCCCACTTGATGCTGGTGCCACCGACATCGACAGAGAAGTAATTGGCGCTCATAGCTCCCCTTTACGCATGAACCGAGTGCCTGCGGCCTAAGCCGAGGCTAGCTGTGCAGGATGGTGATGCTTTGTCAGCAAGCAGATGACCGAAACCGCGTCGTGAGCTCTCAGTACCAGTTGCCGCGCATGCAGCGACTGACGTTTGCGGCGCGCAGGCGCTCCGTAAACGTACATGGCGCAACACGAGAGAGCCACAAGGCGAATCTCATCAACCGCCAACTCAACTCAGCTCGCATCTCGAACACCCACCTCGCTTGCACTGGGCGCTGTTATTTCAAACGGGAAGGTACCCGCCCTGTTAAACGCCGAAATGAACATACGTATCGCGTTTGAGGGTGTGGTGCCGATAAGCTCTGTCGCCTCGAAGAACCGGTCCTTCTCGGCCGGCATCACCTTGGCCACGATCGGGGTCATTTTCTCGCTCATGAGTCCCTTTGCTGCGTTTGTGGTATGACTTAGTATGATTTTGTAATACCCTCCGCAAGACAGAATAGCAGAAGCCCCGCAGAGGCGGGGCTTCATTTGAGAGTTTTTTCGGTTGTTGAAGCTGCTTTTTCGCAGGTGTTGGCCTACGCAATCAGAACGCGCTCGAAGCCCTCGATCTTCAGGTCTGCGTCAAAGAAGGCGCGCAGCGCCGCAATGCCCCAAGCCGTATCCTTGGAGCCGGCCGTCTCGTAGGAAGAGTGCATAGCCAGCTGCGGCAAACCGATGTCGACGCAATGCACGCTCACGTGTTGCGTGGAGAGCCTCCCGAGCGTAGAGCCCCCACGCTTGTCGCTGCGGTTTGCAAAGACCTGCGTTGGCACGCCAGCTGCGCGGCACACCGCCAGAAACGCGGCTCGACCGAAGGCGTCAGTGGTATAGAGCTGGCCAGCGTGCTCTTTGATGACCACTCCTCCGTTGAGCTTTGGACGGTTCTGGGGATCAGCGGCCTCTGGATGGTTGGGATGCACCGCATGAGCGTTGTCACAGCTCAGCATGAGGGACCCAGCCAGGGCGCGCAGATAGTCTTGCTCGCCTTTTCCGAGCGCCGCGTTGATGCGCGTCAGCGTGTCGTCCAGGAAGGTGGAAAGCGCCCCCTGCTTGGAGCCCGACCCCACCTCCTCGGTGTCAAAGAACGCGCAGACCGACACGTCATGCGGGTTGCTGCTCTCAAGGAACCCCTTGAGGGAGGCAAAGTCGCACTGCAGATCGTCCAGCTTGGGTGAGGACACAAACTCCTGCGCAGCGCCCCAGACGCTTCCCGCCTGGCGATTGACCAGCGTGAGGTCGAACGAGAGCACCTGTTCAGGCTGGACGCCCAGCTCGTTGGCAAGCAGCTTGGTGAAACCCTCGGCCGTAAGTGCCCCAGCAGAGAAGAGCGGACACAGGTCGACCTGTCGGTTGAACGCGTAGCCATCATTGACCTCGCGGTTCATGTGGATGGCAAGACTGGGGATGACGAGCAGGTCGCGATCGATGAAGAGCAGGCGCGAACGGACGCCGCCGTCTTCCTCTACCAACACGCGGCCGGCAAGTGTCAGTGGGCGGTCGAACCAGGTGTAGTCCATCATGCCGCCGTAGCCCTCAACGTTCAGACGCACGTAGTCGTCCGGCCCCTCAAGCGTGGGAACGGCCTTCACCTTATAGGTGGGAGAGTCGGTGTGCGAGGCGCTCATCTGGAAGTGGTAGTTGTCCAGCAGCTCGCCCACCTTGAAGGCAACGAGGCTCGAACCGTTGCGAACGGTATAGTAGCTGCCACCCGGGACAACGGGCCACTCGTCGCCCTCGGGAAGATAGGCAAACCCAGCGTCGTCAAGCATCTGGCGAATGGATGCGACAACATGGAAGGGGCTGGGGCTCTTGGCGACGAAGCTGACGAGCTCGCGTGATACAGCGAGGTGATCCATGGGGGTTTTCCTCTCAATTGGCACTTTCATCAAACAATACCGCATTCCGAAGACCTCGATACCGACGTTGTAAAGCGGTGTATGCTTGGACTGGACGCTCACCTCGGTGAAAGGATCCCCATGCTGCATGACCTTATTGCTAGCTCTGGCCAGTTCACCACGCTCGGAATCTTTCTCCGCCTCGGCGTGGCAACACTTGCCGGTCTCATCGTTGGCCTTGAGCGTGAGGCAAAGAACAAGAGCGCGGGCATCAAGACGCACGTGCTTGTCTGCGTCGGCTCTGCGCTCTGCTTGATTGTGGGTCAGTACGTATACCTGCAGTTTCCTGGAGGGGCCGATATCACACGCATAGGCTCGAGCGTTGTCTCGGGCGTCGGCTTCTTGGGCGTCGGCACCATCATGGTCACCGGCAACCGCGAAGTGCGCGGACTCACCACCGCAGCGGGCCTCTGGGCCTGCGCCTGCATTGGCTTGGCCGCCGGAGCCGGATACATCGAGGGCGTGCTCGTGACACTTGTCTACGTTCTCTTCACGCTCCTGGTGCTTCGCCACTTTGACAAGGCGCTGCTTCGACTCTCCAAGGATTTCGATCTCTACGTCGAGATTGACGAGAACCACAATGTGAAGCACTTCCTGCATGAGCTGCGCCGCATGGACGTCACCTACTCCAACGTCCGCTTCACCAAGAGCAACGCTCCCGGGGATGGGCCCATCCTCATGCTTTCGGCAACCGCGCCAAGGATTGCGCAGCGCGAGCTAATTGTCGAGCACCTAAGGGACCTGGACTACGTCCGCTATCTCGAAGACTACTGATGTCTCTCATGCGGCGCATGAGCGCCGCAACACCCGCATGCAATACCCGTTGTGTGTAGGTTGTGGAAACCCCAATTCTCGAAAAACGGCGCGACGCGCTTAGCCAGCTTGGTTTTGTCCCGTGGGCTTGCATGCTGACCTGTCCCTCCTTTGTGGCGGGTGGACGTACGCGCAGCTTCCCGCCAGTTTCCTGCAGACCTATGCGAGTTTGCTGCAAGCAGCGCTTGCCATCATAGCTATCCCCGATAAACCGACCTTGGGAGGCATGCATGAGCAAGCACACAAAGCAGCGTTGGCCCGAGCCTGAGGAGCTCGCCGAGATCCTGGCAGACATCAAGTACGGCACCCCCTATCTTTTTGACATTGCCCGTATCATCTTCGAGGACACCGTTGACCCAGAAGCCTACCACCGTGATGCCAGCGAGGCAGAAATCGTGCAGTGCAACATGGCCTTCTCGGAGTGGACGCTCTTTGACTTTGACATGGGCAACGAGATGACGCCTCTCAAGCGAGCGGCGCGCCAAGACCCCTCCCTCACCGAGTTCTCCGACACGCAGTTCTACTCGGTGTTCTGGGTCATCTCGCAGGACCGGAGGACCAACGTCACACGTCTTCGCGACATTGTCACCTGTGAGGACTTTCTTGTACAGGACCCCATGCTCGCGCGAAACACCCGTTGGGCGAACGGCTTGTTGGGCTCACGCATTGCCCGCGTGGATGGTGTCTGGCGTCTTGCTGGCCAGGTCCACCTGCATGACAACGCGGAGTCGCACCCGCTTCCCCACAACGAGAAGGGTGATGGCCTTGGCATCCAGAACCCCTCCGCCTTTATTAGCCACGTGCAGTCTGTGCTCGGCTACGACGGACTCTACAACGGGACGCTCCTTGAGTCAGGTCTTGTGGACGACACCGTCAGATCTCTGTGACGCCACGCGATATCAGACCCCCTGCACGGGAGGCGGCCCGCTCCCTCAGAGAGAGCGGGCCGCCTTGTGCACCTCTGTGGATAGAGCTAGACCAGCGTGTGGATGTCCACGTAGTCGTAGTCCTCGTAGCTGTCAGCGAGGTTCTTGCAGGTAATCTTGCCGTCGTAGCAGTTGACGCCCAGAGCGATGGCCGCGTTGTCGGCGACGGCCTGCTCGAGGCCCTTGTTGGCGATCTCGAGGCCGTAGCGCAGCGTAGCGTTGGTCAGTGCGATGGTGGAGGTACGAGCCACGGCACCCGGCATGTTACCCACCGCATAGTGCACGACGCCCTGCTCGATGTAGACGGGGTCATCGTGGGTGGTGACATGCGAGCTCTCGCCGCAGCCGCCCTGGTCGATAGCGACGTCCACAAACACCGCGCCGGGCTTCATCTCGGGCAGATACGCGCGCTTGAAGAGCTTGGGCGTCGAGCCGCCGGGGATCAGCACGGCGCCGATGACCAAGTCAGCGTCCTTGACGGAGCGCTCGACGTTTGCGTCGTTGGAGACGAGCGTCTGGATGCGAGCACCAAACATGTCGTCGAGCTGCTCGAGACGGCGCAGGTTGATGTCGAGCACCGTGACGTTGGCGCCCATGCCCACGGCGATCTTCGCCGCGTTGGCGCCCACGGTGCCGCCGCCCAGGATGGTGACGTTGGCCTTGGGAGTGCCCGGAACGCCCGCCAGCAGCACGCCGCGGCCGCCAAAGGTCTTCTCGAGGTACTTGGCGCCCTCCTGCACGGCAAGACGGCCCGCAATCTGGCTCATAGGAGCAAGCAGCGGCAGGCTGCCGTCGGCCTCCTGCAGGGTCTCGTAAGCGACAGCCTTGATCTTGCCGTCCAGAAGCGCGTCCATCTGCTCCTTGTCTGCCGCCAGGTGCAGGTAGGTATACAGGATGAGCCCCTCGCGGAAGAGCGGGTACTCCTCAGGCAGCGGCTCCTTGACCTTGACCATCATGTCAACGAGCTGCCAAATCTCCGCGGGGTCCTCGAGCAGGCTCGCGCCCGCCGCCACGTACTCCTCATCAGAAAAGCCCGAGCCCACACCTGCGCCCATCTCGATATAGACGTGATGGCCAGCGGCGACGTAGCTCTTGACGTTATCAGGCGTAAGGCCAACGCGGAACTCGTTGTTCTTGATCTCTTTGACGCAACCGATCTTCATGGATAGCCTCTTCCAGTCCGTTTACAAATGACTGGGCTATGGTACCAATCGATTGTTTCGAAGCAGCGACGCGCGCCAGCGCCTATGCCGCCTGCATGGCCATGCCCGCAAGGAGGAGCCCGTCATCAAGCATGCTGCGCGCAGTATCAACCCCAAACGACCCAAGGCGCTTGATCAGCTCTCTGCGGTCGTGCTTGCCATGCACCGCATTGCGCAGCTGACTCACCTCATGAATGACGTCTTCCTTGGAGAGCTGTCGGGGGTCAACTCCGCGATCGCGCAGGACCTTCGCCGCATTGATGATCACGTATACCCCAATGAGCTGGCGGTCAGTGAGGGACTCCAGTTTGCGCTGATAGCGCGACGAACCAAACTTGTCTGGTGCGAAATCCTCCGCCTTCATGAGGCACAGCTCCTCAAGTGACCCGCGCACCTCGTTGGGAAGGAAGCTCGATTCCTGCTTACGACGGAGCTTGCGGAAATGCAGGCCAAGAACGACCAGGGCTCCGGTAGAGATGACAGCGGCGGTGGGAACTGCCACAAGCAGAAGCTTCGTCTTGAGTCGCACGGTTACTCCAATCTCAGACTCTCAAAAAATGGCGCGCACGACCAGAATAGCCGTACGCGCCTATAAGCATAAAACGGAAACAGGCTCTACTCGCCCATAATCTGCTTGGTCTCGGAGACAAATGCGGCGTTGGCGTCAGCAACGGCCTCATCCATGGCCTTGTCAAAAGCCTCCTGCCCGGCAGCCATCTCCTTGATCTTCTCGCCAGCTGCCTTGTCAGCCTCAGCGAGCTTCGCGTTGAGCTCGTTGGCCTTGTCGGCGAGCTCGTCGAGATAAGCCTCACGCTTGGCCTCACGCTCGGCCTTGTTGTCCTCATACTGCTGCTTGAGCTCCTCGAAGTACTTCTTCACGGAAGCCTTGCGAGCGGCACGCTCCTCCTGCTTGGCGAGGTTGGCGTCCTGAGCAGCTTCCTCGAGGGCGCGGTCAACTTCGTCCATGACGTCGATGGCAAAGTGGCGGACGATCTGCACGTCAAAGCCCTCGAGAGCGGCGTCAAACGCGGGCTCCTCCTCCTGCACGAGCGCGATGATGGCCACGTCGCCGTCCATCAGTTTTGCAGCGGTGGCCTCGAGCAGCGCCATGCTGTCAACGGTATCGGCTGCGTCAAACGCTGCTCCGGCAACGGTGCCCGTGTAAGCGCCGAGCAGAACGCCAAGCGGGCCGCCGAGGATGCCGGCGAGCGCGCCAACGGCCATGCCAGCAGCCGTATCGTTGGAGGTAACGGCGGCGGTGTCGCAGGCCTCAACCACCGTAATGGCGTCGCCTTCGCGCTTCAGCTGAGCAAGCTCGGCCACGACGTAGCCCTCGCCATACGGCTTCTGACGAATCTGCGTAAAGGCCTGATAAGCCTCGCTCTCGACGCTAAAAATAGCGGTAACGATGTTCTCCATGACTTACTCCTCTCATTTGTCTTTACAGACATGCGCTTCCAACTGCGCTAAAAAGTAGTATGTACAGACAGCACCTTTTGTCTTGTGATTCTCGATGTTTTTGACAACTCTCACGCAATTCCAAATGCCGCGGCGCGTACGGAGCGCAATCGGACTTTATTTATCGGAGCTGCATATGATGAACACACCACGGCATCCGTGATCGGGAGCAGCCGTGGCGCCGGCTGTCGGCGGGCCCGGTATGGCCGC